>SVFH01000003.1 GCA_015056945.1 Lachnospiraceae bacterium
CTCGGGGAGTTAGGGAGAAATCCCTTGGACGGAAGAGAAAACCGTGCAACAATATGGCTCCGTGGTCAAGCGGTTAAGACATCGCCCTTTCACGGCGGTAACACGGGTTCGATTCCCGTCGGAGTCACTTATATATGGCGCCATAGCCAAGCGGTAAGGCGTGGGTCTGCAACACCCTGATCACCAGTTCAAATCTGGTTGGCGCCTCTATTTAAAACACGTTATTTTATATAACGTGTTTTTCTTCACTTTACAGGAAAATTTGCTAAAGGAAAGATTATTTCCCGGAGATATTGCTTACGGCAAGGCATGATAAAAATCAACAAAAAAATAAGGAGAGAATTGAAATGAGCGAATCTACAAATGATACATCAGCAACTGTTGTAAACGGAAAACAATTGAATATTGTGAAATTAACCATTCCTCTCTTTTTTGAGATGCTTTTGGCAATTCTTGTAAGCAATATAGATCAGTTAATGCTGAGTACACATTCTCAGGAAGCTGTTTCGGCAATTGGCAATTCGGGACAAATATCATGGATTTTAATGTTGTTTTTTCAGGTGTTAGGTACGGCATCTTTGATTTTGATTACGCAATATAAGGGAGCAGGGAAGGATAAGCAGGCAGAAGCAATTTATCCGGTTACGTTAATTGTAAATGCTTTTATTGGTATTCTTATAAGCCTGGTTTCTATTTTTGCAATTGGGTTTATTTTTAAGCTGATGAATGTTGAGTCCGGACTTTCTTTTGAATATGCGAAACTGTATATGCAAATTATAGGAATATCTTTTTTCTTTATGGCGATTAACAATTGCTTTGGATCTTTTTTGAAGGCAAACGGCTTTGTGAAAGAAACCATGTTTATATCAATTTTTGTTAATATTTTGAATGTAATCGGAAATGCTGTCGGTTTGTACGTTCTGGATCTTGGTGTTGCAGGTGTTGCATATTCTACAACATTAAGCAGATTGATTGGTATGATTCTGACAATGGTCGTGTTCCTTCATAAAGTAGGTGTGATTCATTTTTCAGCAATGAAAAATACAAATCCATGGAAACTTTTGAAACAGCTTCTGGGTATCGGAGTTCCTTCGGTTGGAGAGAATATGTCTTATGATATGGCACAGCTTGTTTTGATGTCCTGCATTAATACAATGGGACTTGCAGCCGTAAATGCGAAAGTGTATGTTTCTTTGGTGGTACAGTTTGCATATTTGTTTTGCATGGCGCTTAGTCAGTCCATGCAGATTATAGAGGGATATCAGATTGGTGCGGGAAATAAGGATGCAGCAGCCAAGGTTGTTTACAAATCTCTTTGGAGCGCCACCATTGTTTGTTTTTGTGTTACCTTTCTTCTGTTTTTAGGGTCGGATTATATTATCGGTATTTTTCCGAGTGCGGATGCAGAGGTTTTGGAGATTGCCAAAAAACTGTTGTTTGTAGAACTTTTTCTGGAGATAGGAAGGTCTGTAAATATTACAATGGTACGTGCGTTGCAGACTGCAGGTGATGTGAAATATCCTGTTATTATGAGTATTATTTTCACATGGTGCCTTTCTGTAACACTCGGTATTGTGCTTGGAATGTTTTTGGGATTGGGAATTGTAGGAATCTGGATTGCAACAGCTGCAGATGAACTTTGTCGCGGAACTGTACTGATTCTGAGGTTTGTGCGCGGTAAGTGGCGTGAAATCTCATTGGTTACGGCAGAGTAGTCCTTACTTTTTTCACATTTTACCATATTGATTTGTAGGAATAGGGACATTATAATAGTAAATGAGATTATAAACAGAAAGAGATAAATATGGAAAATAATAATTACGAAAGTAACAATCAAAGAAATTATAATGAAGAGCCTCCGCACAATGACAGGGGGAACGACAGAAGAAATCAAAACAACAATACTCCGCGTCCGCAGGGGTTCTTTACGTTGTTTTTATTTCTGATTCTGATAAGTTTTTTTATCGTATGGATTACGCGCGGATTTATAAATGGCGGTGAGAATGAAATCAAGTATACCGATTTCATGGCTATGATTGGAAATCATAGTATTGAAAAAGTTGTAATCGGTGCGGACCGTATCTATGTTTATCCCAAGATTGACCAGAACGATCCGAAGAATTATCTTGCAACTTTGACCAGAACGGAGAAATATTATTACACGGCAAAGATTGAAACAGATGATACATTGACAGCAAGGCTTCTTGCGAACGGTATTCCTGTCAGTGGTGAAATCCCGAATAATTCAGGGCAGATTATCTATTTTATCTTGTTTAACGTTGTGCCGATTCTTCTGATGGTAGGTTTTACAATATTCATTTTCCGTAAAATCAGCAAAGGCGGCGGAATGGGCGGCGTGATGAATGTCGGGAAATCCAATGCCAAAGTATATGTGCAGAAAGAAACCGGTATTTCATTTGCGGATGTTGCCGGTGAAGACGAAGCAATTGAATCATTACAGGAAGTGGTGGATTTTCTTCACAATCCGGATAAATATGTTAAAATCGGTGCGCGTCTTCCTAAGGGTTGCCTTTTGGTAGGACCTCCCGGTACAGGTAAAACACTTCTCGCAAAGGCTGTTGCGGGTGAGGCCAAAGTTCCGTTCTTTTCACTGACAGGGTCTGATTTTGTTGAACTTTATGTCGGTGTTGGTGCTTCCCGTGTAAGAGATTTGTTTAAAGAGGCAGAGAAAAATGCGCCCTGTATTATTTTTATCGATGAAATTGACGCAATCGGACGCAGTCGTGATTCTAAATACGGTGGAGGGAATGAAGAACGCGAACAGACTTTAAATCAGTTGTTGGCAGAGATGGATGGATTTGACGGCAAGAAGGGAATTATTATTCTTGCAGCAACGAACAGACCTGAAATTCTTGATAAGGCGCTTTTACGTCCCGGACGTTTTGACAGACGCGTTATTGTTGAAAAGCCTGATTTAAAGGGAAGAGTTGAAATTCTTAAGGTGCATTCCAAGAATGTATTAATGGATGAAACGGTTGATTTGGATGAGATTGCTTTGGCAACCAGTGGTGCAGTTGGTTCGGATCTGGCCAATATGATTAATGAAGCAGCCATCAGTGCGGTGAAAGATAAACGTGAATTTGTCAGCCAGAAGGATTTATTCAATGCAGTTGAAATTGTCCTTGTCGGTAAAGAAAAGAAAGACCGTATTTTATCCGAACAGGAAAGAAAGATTGTATCTTATCATGAAGTCGGACATGCGCTTGTAAGCGCTTTACAGAAGAATGCCGAACCTGTGCAGAAGATTACGATTGTCCCCAGAACAATGGGTGCACTTGGCTATGTGATGCATGTTCCTGAAGAAGAGAAGTACCTGAATTCCGAAGCAGAACTTAGGGATATGCTTGTTGGACTTGTGGCAGGCCGTGCAGCGGAGGAAATTGTTTTTGATACTGTGACAACCGGTGCTGCAAATGATATTGAGAAAGCGACCAATATTGCAAGATCCATGGTAACACAATACGGTATGAGTAAGAAATTCGGTCTTATCGGGCTTGAAACTGTAGAAAGCCGTTATCTGGACGGCCGTGTTGTTATGAACTGTGCAGATGATACTGCAGCAGCAGTTGATGAAGAAGTGATGAAGATTTTGAAGGAAAGCTACGAAGAGGCACTCAGACTTCTGAAAGAAAATCGTGAAATCATGGATAAGCTTTCCGCATATCTAATTGAAAAAGAAACGATTACCGGTAAGGAATTTATGGAAATCTATTGTGCTGAAAAAGGAATTCCCGTGCCGGAACCGAAGAAACCTTCACAGTTAAAAGGGAAAAAAGAAGAATCTGTTATTGATGTAACGGTAGGCGATGATACCAAAACAACAGAGGAAGCTTCCGAAGAAGCAGTAAAAGGGACAGAGTCAGTGGACGAAACAAAACCTTTGAATGAGATGGAAGAGGCACTTCGCAATCGTCGATACCAAAGAACGGAACAGGACGAAGAATAGGATGTTGTATGAACGTTGAACCTTTTGATGTACAGGAAGAATTAAAAAAACTCCCGGGAAAACCGGGAGTTTATATCATGCACGATGCAAAAGATACCATTATCTATGTAGGAAAGGCGGTAAATCTTAAAAACCGCGTTCGTTCCTATTTTCGGGAAAGTACAAAGAAAAGCCCGAAAATTGAGAGAATGGTATCTTTTATTTCTCGTTTCGAGTATATTGTAACGGATTCGGAACTTGAGGCGCTGGTGCTTGAGAATAACTTAATCAAAGAGCATTCCCCGAAATATAACACCATGCTCAAAGATGATAAAACGTATCCTTACATAAAAGTTACGGTAGGGGAAGCTTTTCCGCGAATCCTTTTCTCCAGACAGATGAAGAAGGATAAAAGCCGTTATTACGGACCATATACGAGTGCAGTTTCGGTAAAGGATACGATTGATTTGATGAATAAATTGTATTGCTTGAGAACCTGTAACAGAAATTTGCCGCGAGATATCGGTCAGGGACGTCCGTGTCTGAATTTCCATATCAAAGCCTGTACTGCGCCGTGCGTAGGGAAGGAAACTCAGGAGGAATACAGGCTTCGTGTAAATAAAGCGCTGGAGTTTTTGAACGGAAATTACGGGCCGGTACTCAAAGAATTAGAGGAGAAGATGCTTGCGGCATCGGAAAATCTGGCGTTTGAGGAAGCTGCCAAATACAGAGAACTTCTTTTTAGTGTCAGAAGTGTGGCGCAAAAACAGAAAATAACAAACAGTGACGGGGAAAATAAAGACTTTGTCGGTTTGGCGCGTAATGAACGTGATGTCGTGATTCAGGTATTTTTTGTCCGGGAAGGAAAGTTAATCGGGCGTGAACACTTTTATATGAAGCAGGCACAGGAAGAAAAAGACGCAGAGATTTTGCAGAGCTTTTTGAAACAGTTTTATGCCGGAACTCCTTTTATCCCGAAAGAGATTTATCTGCAAGAGACGATAGAGGAAGCCTTGCTGATTGAAAAGTGGCTTAGTCAGAAGAATGACACAGTTGTTCATCTGAGAGTGCCGATGAAAGGTCAGAAAGAAAAGATGCTTGACCTGGCAATCCGCAATGCGGAAATGATTCTTAGTAAGGATGCTGAGAAGTTGAAGCGTGAAGAGATGCGGACGACCGGCGCCGTGAAAGAATTGGAACAACTTTTAAGACTTGGCAATCTGGTGCGTATGGAAGCATTTGATATCTCAAATATCAGCGGATTTGCGAATGTCGGCTCCATGGTTGTTTTTGAAAAAGGAAAGCCTAAAAAAAGTGATTATCGTAAGTTTAATATTAAGTCAGTATCGGGACCGGACGATTATGCGTGCATGAAAGAGGTTCTCACCAGACGATTCCGACATGGTCTTGCAGAACGGGAAGAGACGGATGAAGCGTTCGGAAGCTTTACCAGATTTCCTGATTTGTTGCTGATGGATGGTGGAAAAGGGCAGGTAAACATTGCCCTGTCGGTGCTTGATGAGTTGGGCATCCGCATCCCGGTTTGCGGTATGGTAAAGGATGATAACCATAGGACAAGAGGTTTATATTATAACGGCGAGGAAATGCCGATAGATACACATTCGGAAGGTTTTCACCTTATTACCAGAATTCAGGATGAGGCGCATAGATTCGCAATCGAGTATCATCGTTCTCTTCGTACGAAGGCACAGGTACATTCCGTACTCGATGAAATACCGGGCGTTGGTCCGGCAAGACGAAAGGCATTGATGAAGAGCTTCGCTTCGATTGACGAATTAAAAAAAGCAACTGCGCAGGAGATTGCAACGAGTGCGGCATTACCGTTGTCGGTTTCAGAGGGAATTGCAGCGTACTTTTCCGATAAGTCTTCGGAGGATACGCAGAAAGAAATGTAATATAAAGGGAAAATATATGTCCCGTAAAAGTTTTTTCTGCGGTTGAATGCCTACTTTTTCTATGTTAAAATAGTAATAGTTGCGTAAATGACAGCATCAATACAGGAGAGGAGCAAAAACTATGGCAAGTGTAAGTTTAAGTAAGATTGTCGAAAAGATGAAGTTAGAGCCCATCACACCGGAGCTTGAGATTAAAGGGGTTAAAATTAAGCAGCCTGATATTAACAGACCGGCGCTTCAGATGTCCGGTTATTTTGAACATTTTGAAGCAACACGTCTGCAGGTTATCGGTTTTGTGGAATACACATATATGATGAGCCTTTCTGATGAGAAGAAGGAGGAAATATACTCTGAATTACTCAGTTATCCTATTCCGTGTATTGTATTCTGCCGTGAATTGCAGCCGGATGAACTGTTTAAACAAAAGGCGATTGAACACAATGTTCCGTTGTTTTCAACCAAGAAACCGACCTCTGCTTTTATGGCGGAGATTATCCGTTGGCTGAATGTTAAGCTTGCTCCCTGTATTTCCGTGCATGGTGTATTGGTTGACGTATACGGCGAAGGTCTTCTGATTGTCGGAGAAAGCGGTATCGGTAAGAGCGAGGCTGCACTTGAGCTGATTAAGAGAGGGCATCGTCTGGTTACGGATGACGTTGTTGAAATCCGTAAAGTAAGTGATGATACACTGATTGGTACGGCACCGGATATTACCAAGCATTTTATCGAATTGCGCGGTATCGGTATTGTCGATGTGAAGACTTTGTTCGGTGTTTCGAGTGTTAAGGAAACCCAGAACATTGACCTTGTAATTAAGCTTGCAGACTGGAATAAGGACGTTGAATACGATCGTCTCGGTCTGGAAGAAGAATATACGGAATATCTCGGTAAGAAAGTAGTTTGTCACAATATTCCGATTCGTCCCGGACGTAATCTTGCAATTATTTGTGAATCAGCAGCCGTAAATCATCGTCAGAAGAAGATGGGTTACAATGCTGCACAGGAATTGTACCAGCGTGTGCAGAATTCCCTTGCCAAAAAGAGAGAAGAGGAAGATGAATAATGAATAAGTATGTTTTTGGTGTGGATCTTGGCGGAACAACTGTAAAAATGGGTCTTTTTACTGAAGATGCCATCCTTGTGGATAAGTGGGAAATTCCCACGGATAAAGCAGATAACGGAGCTAAGATTTTACCGGATATTGCGGCAAGTATTTGTGAAAAAATCAAAGAAAAAGCATTGGAGCGTGAGAACATCATCGGTGTCGGAATCGGTGTGCCCGGGCCTGTAGATACAAAGGGTGTCATTTATAAGGCAGCAAACCTCGGATGGGATGTTTTTAACGTAAATGATACACTTTCCGAAATGCTTCACCTTCCTGTCAAAGCCGGCAATGATGCAAATGTTGCTGCTTTGGGCGAGATGTGGAAGGGCGGCGGTGCCGGATATCAGAATCTGGTGACGGTAACGCTCGGAACCGGTGTTGGCGGCGGCATTATCATTGAAGGAAATGTGCTTGCCGGATATAATGGTTCCGGTGGTGAAATCGGTCATATTCATGTGGAAGATAACGAAGAGAAAGTATGCGGTTGCGGCAACAAAGGATGTCTTGAACAGTATGCATCCGCAACCGGTATTGTATATATTGCAAAGAAGCGTCTTGCGAAAGATAATAAGCCTACCGTGTTAAGAGAACGAGAGGAATTTTCCGCAAAGAGTGTTTGGGATGCAGTAAAGGCAGGCGATGAGGTCGCAATCGAGATTGCAGAGCAATTTGGTGAATACCTCGGCAAAGCTCTTGCCTCTATTGCCTGTGTTGTAAATCCTGAGATTATTGTAATCGGCGGCGGTGTAAGTAAGGCGGGAGATGTGTTACTTGATTATATTGTCAAGAATTACAAACCCTATGTATTCCGCGGCAGCAGAGAGACCAAGTTTGCGCTTGCAACGCTTGGAAATGATGCAGGTATTTATGGTGCAGCAAGACTTGTGATTGCATAGGAGAAAAGACATAATTATTAATTAGCCGCATATAATACAAGCGGATAAGGAAAAGAACGGAGCTATACTGTGAAGCAGCAAATATATGAAGCACTTTTAAAAATTATAAAGAAAGAAAATATACATTGTGACGAGCCACTTTTTTTGCACACGTCTTTTAAGGTGGGCGGACCGGCGCAGTTTTTTGTGCAGACGGATTCTGTGGCACAGTTGCAGGAAGTGCTTAATCTTTTACGGGAGAAAGAAATTCCGTTCGTGATTCTCGGAAAAGGAAGCAATGTTTTGGTATCTGATGCCGGATACGAGGGTGTGGTAATCCGGTTAGGGGATGGCATGAGTGAAATCTCCCATGAAGGAGAGAAGATTCGCGCCGGAGCAGGTGTCAGTCTTGCTAAAGTTGCTGCAGTGGCTTTACAGAAGGAGCTTGCAGGTTTTGAATTTGCATCCGGAATCCCCGGAAGTGTCGGCGGAGCAATGGTGATGAATGCAGGTGCGTATGACGGAGAAATGAAACAGGTGGTAGAGAGCGTGACCCTGTTAGACGAAAACGGAAAAGAGCGGACGCTTACCTGCGAACAAATGGAATTTGGTTACAGAACCAGTATTTTGAAACGTAATCCCTGGATTGTGACGGAAGTAGTGTTTAAACTGCAACAAGGTACGCGTGAAGAGATTGCGGAAAAGATGCATACCTTTGCGAAACGCCGTAATGAGAAACAGCCTTTGGAATATCCGAGCGCCGGAAGTACTTTTAAAAGGCCGGAAGGGCATTTCGCCGGTAAATTGATAGGAGAAGCAGGACTTAGCGGTTATGCAATCGGCGGTGCAAAAGTATCTGAGAAGCATAACGGTTTCATTATTAATACCGGAGATGCTACGGCTGCGGATATCAGTGCGTTGATAGCACATGTAAGGAAACAAGTAAAAGAAAATTCCGGTGTCCTTTTGGAACCGGAAGTGATATATATCGGAAGGGAGTAACGGATGCGTTTTGTAATCGTGACAGGCATGAGTGGTGCAGGTAAACTGACAGCACAGAAGTTTTTGGAAGATATGGGATTTTATTGTGTGGACAATCTTCCTGTCCCTCTGATTTCCAAATTTGTGGAGTTAATGTTAGAACCGAATCGCGAGGTTACAAAGGTTGTTTTGGGGATAGACGTACGCGCTGATCAGCCCTTTGAGGATGTGGAAGAAGCATTGCAGGGACTGAAAGAAAAAGGCATTTCTTACGAAGTCCTTTTCATGAATGCTACCGACTCGGTTCTGCAGAAAAGATATAAAGAAACCAGACGTATCCATCCGTTGGCATCACCCGATGAACGCGCGATAGACGGAATCAAGAAAGAGCGTCTGATTCTGGAAAAAATGAAATCGTCGGCGGATTATGTCATTGATACGTCTCATTTATATACGGGTGAGTTGAAGGAAGAGCTTGAACGCATCTTTCTGAAAAATGAAAGTTACAACAGCCTGATGGTCAATATTATGTCGTTCGGCTTTAAGCATGGGATACCGACCGACGCGGATTTGATATTTGATGTCAGATTTCTTCCGAATCCTTTTTATATTGAAGAACTTAAGGAGAAGACCGGAAATGACAAAGAGGTACAGGACTATGTCATGGGCTTTGAAGATGCCGGAATTTTCCTGCAAAAACTGACGGATATGATTGAGTTCCTGATACCAAACTATGTAAAAGAAGGTAAAAACCAGTTGATTATCGGAATCGGCTGCACCGGCGGAAAACACAGAAGTGTGACACTTGCCAACGAACTGTATGCCCAGATGAAGGACAAGGGAAGCTATGGACTGAAAATCTGGCACCGTGATGTTAAATAGTTTAGTAAAAGGAGAATCGCCATGTCCTTTTCACGGGATATTAAAGAAGAACTTGAGAAACAGGCCGGTCAGGCAAGGCACTGCAGACTGGCAGAACTGGCTACGATTTTACTTTGTTATGCAGCTGAAGAAGTGCTTGCAGACGGGACCAAAAGTCTTGTGATTGTGACAGAACATGAAACAATCGTAAGAAAGTACTTTACATTATTGAAAAAAGCCTTTAATATAGAAAATGGACTTTTTGACGGCGGTGAACCTTGCGAGCGAACCAATGCGCTTGTCGAGGGAAGGATTGTCGGTCAGGAGAACTATAAAGAGATGCTTCAGGCATTGAAAATGTGGGATGATGAGCGTGAAGAATTTGCGGCAGGTAAGAAAGTATCGAATCTGTTACTGAAAACTTCATGTTGCCGCAGAGCTTTTTTACGCGGTTGTTATTTGTGTATCGGTTCCATGAGTGATCCGCAGAAAGGATATCACTTGGAATTTCTTTGCAACAATCCCGAATTTGCAGGGCAGATTGTGGATATTCTTTCCGGATTCGGTATTGAAGGAAGAACAATGTTGCGCAGAAAGTATCATGTTGTCTATATAAAAGAGAGTGAAGCAATTTCAGAACTTCTCAATATTATGGAAGCACATGTGGGACTAATGAATTATGAGAATACCCGTATTTTGAAGGAGATTGGCAATCAGATAAACAGAAAGGCCAATTTTGAAGCAGCAAACATTATTAAATCAGTCAATACAGCGAACAAGCAAATTGCGGATATTGAATATATCAGCAAGAAAAAAGGTCTTGACTATCTTCCTGAAAATCTGCGTATTATGGCAGAAATCAGATTGGAACATCCTGAGGAGTCTTATCAGGAGTTGGGAGCTTTCTTTGACCCGCCGATTGGGAAATCGGGAGTCAATCACAGATTAAGGAAAATAGGTGAAATAGCAGAAAAACTTAGGACATTCGACTAACTATAATCTTTGGGGGCGAAGAAGTGTTTGTGTCGAATAATAAGGAGGAACGGAAATGATTCAGAAAGAAATGACAGTTCAGTTAACAGGCGGTATGGAAGCAAGACCTATTGCAGTACTTGTTCAGGTTGCAAGTCAGTATGACAGCACGGTTTATCTTCAGGTCGGAACCCGTAAGGTAAATGCGAAGAGCATCATGGGAATGATGAGTCTTGGATTGGATGCCGGCGAGAAGGTAACAGTTATTGTTGACGGTACAGATGAGAAGGAAGCGCTTGCAGATATTGAAAAGTATTTAAGCACAGCGGAATAAGAAGAGACCAAAGAACACGAAAGGTGTTCTTTTTCTCTATCATAGGAATAATCCGGAGATTTTTATTATGGAAGAAAAAAAGCTTTTATTTTTATATCATGCAGATTCCGGCAAAGGAAAAATCAAAAGTAAATTATCGGATATACTGAATCTTTTCGTTTCTGCAGGCTATACTGTGACGGTTCGTCCGACACAGGCGCGAGGGGATGCGACAGAATATATTGCAAAACATGCAGCAGAATATGAAAGAATCATTTGCAGCGGAGGTGACGGTACCCTTGATGAGGTGGTGAACGGTCTTGTGAAAGCAGATTGTAAGCTTCCCATCGGGTATATTCCGACCGGAAGCACAAACGATTTTGCCTCAGGACTCGGTATTTCCAAGAATCCCTTAAAGGCAGCAAAAGATATTTTGTACGGTGATATTTTTTCCTGTGATATGGGGATGTTCGGAACCAGACCTTTTATCTATGTGGCAGCATTCGGAATCTGGACGGAAGTATCATACGAAACGGACCAGAAATTTAAAAATGCATTCGGTCATATGGCATATGTGCTCGAAGGCATTAAAAGTATCGGGAATATCCGGTCGTATCCCATGCAAATCGTTGCAGGAGACACGATTATCAAGGATGAATTTATTTATGGAATGGTTTCGAATTCCAGTACAATCGGAGGCTATAAGATTTTTCCGAAGGGGGATGTGATTCTCAATGACGGAGAATTCGAAGTGCTTTTGGTAAAGAGCCCGCGCAATCCCGGAGAATTAAATGAGATGATTACCTCTTTGCTTGCGCAGGAAATGGACCCGGAATATCTCTTCTATTTCAAGGCATCTGAAATAGAGTTCATTGCTGAAGAAGAGGTACCTTGGACACTTGACGGCGAAAACGGCGGAGCACATAAATCGATTGCTGTGAAAAATATGAAGCAGGCAATGAAGATATACACGGGAAAAAAGCGTTAGGAGAGCGGAATGAAGGTATTGCATATCAATTGTAATTATGCAGGAACGGCATTACACCGTAATATGATTACGCAGCTGAATGCATTGGAGATAGAAAGCTGTGTGTATGTTCCGGTTTATGATGCAAAAGGGGTATCCGTCGATACATCGGGCGCCCGCGTGATTTTATCGGAATGCTTCCGGAAGCGCGACCGATATGTATTTGACTACAAACAACATAAAATTATTACCGATTTAAAAAGTAAAATAGATGTGAAAGAGTTTGACTGCATCCATGCGTATACTCTTTTTACCGACGGAAACACAGCAAGAGAGTTAAGCAGGGAGCATAAGATTCCTTATGTGGTTGCAGTGCGAAGTACGGATGTTCATGCTTTCTTTCGAAAAGCAGTGTATCTAAGGCGTCGCGGCGTAGCAATTCTGCGGGATGCGGCAAAGGTGTTTTTTTTATCCGAGAGTTACAGGAAGCTTGTACTTGAGAAATATGTTCCTGCGAAATACCGTCAGGAGATTTATGATAAAAGCTGTATTATGCCAAACGGAATTGATGATTTTTGGCTGGAGCATTTATACAGCGCTAAAAAAGAACATGAGAAAGAAATCATGAAACGTCTTGCGGCAAAAGAATTGCGTGTAGTTTATGCGGGTACTATCATGAAAAGAAAGAACCCGGTTGCGACGCAGGAAGCGTTGCAGATTTTGCGCAAAAAAGGATGGAAAGTATCCTTCACTGCGGTAGGACGGGTGAAAGATAATGATGTGAAGGAGCAGATGTGTGCTTATCCGGATACTACATACGTGGAGCAGAAACCGAAAGAAGAATTGATTGATTACTATAGAGAAAGCGATTTGTTTGTCATGCCTTCTTATGCCGAAACTTTTGGCCTTGTGTACAGTGAAGCAATGAGCCAAGGGCTTCCGGTGTTGTATACGAAAGGCCAGGGCTTTGACGGGCAGTTCCCGGACGGGATGATTGGTTATGCCATTGAGCCGGACAAACCGGAGGATATTGCAGAGAAAATAGAGCTGGCGGTTTCACGATATGAAGCGCTGACGGCGCAGGTACTGATTAACGCGGAGAGATTCCGTTGGTCGGATATTTGCCGACAGTATAAGGAGATATACGAATCATTATGAAAAAATACATTGTAATAACAGGTGGACAGTTATTTAATAAAGGTGCGCAGGCAATGACTTTCATTACTGCGGATGAAATGGCGAAACGTTATCCGGATAAGGAAGTGGTTCTTCTTTCTAATATGGATTCCAGACGCGGCAAGGAAGAGCGCGAGCAGTATACTTTCAGGATTCAGAAATATCCGGGGGCATTACAGCTTTTATTGTTAAAAAATAAGCTGACAGCAGCTGTTTTGCGTCGGATTGGTGCACCGGAGACAAAAGCTTACGAGGCATTGATGAAGGAAACGGCAGCAGTTATTGATGTGAGCGGATATGCGCTTGGGTCTAACTGGGGCTATAAAAAGACTATCTTTTATCTGACGAGAATAGCAGTAGCACGTCGCCATCAGATTCCTGTATATCTGATGCCGCAATCCTTTGGTCCTTTTCATTATAAGGGTATTGCAGCTCCTTTTGTAAAAAGTATGATTCGCAAAAATCTCCGTTATGCCAAAGAGGTTATGTGTCGTGAGCAGGACGGATACAAGCTTGTACATGATGAATATGGAATTACCAATGCAACACTTGCGCCGGATCTGGTGTTGCAGAATGCGGAGATTGCTCCTGCAAATGTATATAAAAATGTTCCTGTGTTATGGACAAAAGAGATTCCGGAAGGAAGTGTTGCCTTGATTCCGAACCAGAAGGCAATGTTATACGGAAATCCTGAAGCCTTGTACGAAATGTATATTAAAATTGCAGAAACCTTAGAGGCGAGGCAAAGAAAGCTTTGGCTGATTTATCATTCTGCAGAAGATTTTGAAATCTGCAAAGAAATTAGGTCACGTTGTTCGACAAGTAATGTCCAAATTATTGAGGAAGAGTTGAGCTGTCTTGCTTTTGATGCGTTGGTTAAGAAGTTTGATTTTGTGATTGCGTCACGTTTCCATGCAGTTGTGCATGCATACAGAAATGCTGTGCCGGCAGTTGTTCCCGGCTGGGCGGTAAAGTATCGCGAACTGTTGGATTTGTTCGGACAAGGTGCGTATATGTTTGATGTACGTTCGCAAATTGATGCTGATGCGGTTGCAGCAGCAGTGGCAGATATGTGTGATACTTATCCGGAACGTAAAGAACAAATCCGTAACGGGCTGATTCAGATTCGTGAAAAAAATGTTTATGATAAGATTTTACTTTAAAAGGAGAAACGTATGGCAGATTCAAGAAGCCGCAATGCTTCCAGAAATATTGTATTTGCTTTTGCCAATAAAATAATTGCGATTTTACTTCCTTTTATAGCGAGAACGATTATGCTTCATCTTCTTGGAGAGGAGTATGTAGGGGTGGGAAGTTTGTTTACCTCTATATTAAGTTTCTTAAATTTGACGGAGCTTGGCGTTGGCGCTGCGATTGTCTATTCCATGTATAAGCCGATTGAAGAAAATGATAAGGAAAAGATTTGTGCATACCTTTCTTATTATCGCATGCTTTATCGGTGGATTGGCGGTGCAATGCTGTTAATCGGAACCATTCTTCTGCCGGCAGTTCCTTATTTGATTAAGGGAGAGCCACCGGTTGGGGTGAATGTGTATATTCTTTTTTATCTCTATCTGGTAGATGCAGTTATCAGCTATTTTTTTGCAGGATACAGACAGAGTATTCTTGTGGCACATCAGCGTTCTGATATAAAAAGTAAAATTGTTATGTTTGTATCTATTTTTGTGCAGGCAGGACAGATTGCAGCACTTGTACTGACGAAGAATTTCTATGTGTATGCTTTTGTTCCCATTCTCGGAACACTTCTTACCAACGGCCTGAATGCATGGGTCACCATGAAGAAGTATCCGGAATTGAAATGCGCCGGCATATTGCCGAAGGAAGATCGCAAAGCGATCAAAAAGAGATTGAGCGGTCTGGTCGGAACGAAGATGAATTCGATTGTGGTTCATGCTGCTGACATGATTGTAATTTCAGCATTTTTAGGACTTACGCACACGGCAATGTATGGTAATTATTACTATATCATGAGTGCGGTGAATGCTTTTGTGGTATTGATTTTTTCATCCATGACAGCAAGTGTGGGGAATAGTCTGATTACGGAAACCAAAGAAAAAAATATGAAGCTTTTTTCTAAAATCGGTTTTATAAACGGATGGATTACCGGATGGTGCTCCGTTTGTATGATTTGTCTGTATACCCCGTTTATGCGTATCTGGGTAGGTGAAGAGCTTACCTATCCGTTTGGCGTTGAACTGGGGATGGTAATGTATTTCTTTATGTTTTCTATCCAACGGGCAATTATTGTTTTTAAAGATGCAGCAGGCATCTGGTATGAGGACCGGTTTCGGCCTTATGTTTGTATGATTGTAAATATTGTACTGAATTTGATTCTGGTACAATTCTGGAGTGTGTACGGAGTGATTCTTTCATCTCTTGCAGCATTTGCAATTTCCATTCCGTGGATTAGCAGAACGTTGTTTCGCACACTGTTTCAGACTTCGAGTAAAAAGCAGCTTTTTCGTATAGGATTTTATGCGGTTGTGACTATTGTTGCAGGAACCCTGACCCGCTTTTTGTGTGATCTCCTTCCGGTGGGCGAAGGCCGTATGGGAGAATTCGGACATTTGATTTTATGCGGTTTGCTTTGTCTTGTTATTCCGAATATAGTATTTCTTTTATGCTATTTTAAGATGGATGAGTTTAGAGAAACACTTTGTATGGTCAAAGCGATTCTTAAAAGAAAGAAAAAATAAGGGGTGCGTGGAATGAATACAGTTTCTCAGATAAAAGAAAACGGAATGTGTTGCGCCTGCGGCATCTGCGCAGCGGTTTGTCCGGTGCATGCCATTTCCATGGAAGTGACACCTAGTGGTGAAGTGCAGCCTGTGATCGGCAGTGAGTGTATTCAATGCGGAAAGTGCTTAAGTGTTTGTTCCGGCAATTCAGAATGCGGACGTACAGAGGAAGATGTGCAGAAATTGTGTATCAATGCAGCATCAAAGGATGAAAACATTCGTCGCAATGCTACATCGGGCGGTTTCGTTACAACCTTATTGAAGAGGTTGTTGGAAGAAGAGCACTATGATGGTGCCTTTCTGGTCAAAACAAAGAATTATGCAGCAATGGTTCAGACTGAGCAGGTATCAAAGGGAGAGGATTTGTCCGGGACACAGAAGTCTCGCTATATTCAGGTTGTTCATACAGATGAGGTTGCACATATCCTTGCCAATAAAGAGAAACGCTATATTCTGGTAGGAACCCCGTGTTATTTCAGAGGCTTTTTGAAAGTTGTGGAAAAGTACTGTCTGAATCGGGAGAACTATCTGTTAATAGGATTGTTCTGCGACAAAACCATGACGACGCACGTGTGGGAATATTTCAATCGTTTTTTTGCAGATAATGCGATGGCGGAGATGGAGTTCCGCTCTAAGGTTAGCGGAGGCTGGCCGGGGGATGTTGCATTATATCTCCAAGACGGGAAGCGGGTGGATGTTTCGCGCAGGGAAAGAATGTATGTAAAAGAATATTTTATGGCAGAAAGTTGTCTGCTTTGTATGGATAAAATGAACCCGTATGCTGATTTTTCTGTCGGAGATAATTATGTGTCCGGTGAAAACGGAAAACTTGGCTCGAACAGTGTCGTTATCAGAACGGAAAGAGCATTGGCAGTGTATGAACATTGTAAAGATGCATTTGAACAGACGGAATGTACTTATGAGGAAATTCTGAAAAGTCAGAAGTTTGAAAAACGCGAAGCCAATCTGAAAAAAAATGAAGCTTCCGGCAGAAAGAAAATGACGTTTGGAGCCTCAGGAGAATACGATAAAATTCGGGAAGAAATACTGATTGCAAGGAAACGCAATGCGAACCCGCTTCGACGTTTTGCAGGAAAATTCAGAAGATTACTGAAAAGGTAAGGCCTTGAAACAGAGAATTACTTGCTATTTTCTTTTACTTGGGCTATAATTGTTTCGTTAAAGAACTTATACATATTTTTTTTGGAGGTAGATAAAATGTTAGTTTCAGCAAAAGAAATGCTTCAGAAAGCAAAAGCCGGACACTATGCAGTTGGTCAGTTCAACATCAACAACCTTGAGTGGACAAAGGCTATTCTTCAGACAGCTCAGGAGAATAACTCTCCCGTAATCCTTGGTGTATCCGAAGGTGCAGGAAAGTATATGTGCGGTTATAAGACCATCGTTGGTATGGTAAACGGTATGATCGAAGAAATGAACATTACTGTTCCCGTAGCTCTTCACTTAGATCATGGTTCATTTGAACATTGCTACAAATGTATCGATGCAGGTTTCTCATCAGTTATGTTCGATGGTTCACACTATGCAATCGACGAGAACGTAGAGAAGACCAAGAAGTTGGTTGCTGACTGTGCAGCTAAGGGAATCTCCCTTGAAGCAGAAGTTGGTGCTATCGGTGGCGAAGAAGACGGCGTTATCGGTAAAGGTGAATGCGCAGATCCTAACGAATGTAAGATGATTGCTGATCTCGGAATTGACTTCCTTGCAGCAGGTATCGGTAACATTCATGGTAAATATCCTGAGAACTGGGAAGGATTAAGCTTCGAAACTCTTGATGCTATCCAGCAGTTAACAGGTGATATGCCTCTCGTTCTTCATGGCGGTACAGGTATCCCTGCTGACATGATTAAGAAGGCAATCTCTCTCGGTGTAGCAAAGATCAACGTTAACACAGAGTGCCAGTTAGCATTCTCTGCTGCAACACGTAAGTACATCGAAGAAGGTAAAGATTTACAGGGTAAGGGATTTGACCCTCGTAAGGTTCTTGCTCCCGGCGTTGAAGCAATCAAAGCTACTGTAAAAGAAAAGATGGAATTATTCGGTTCTATCAACAAAGCATAAAAAAAGACCCTATAAAAGGGAGGATGCCCAGGAGAGTTACTCTTCTGGGCATTCGTTTTTGAAAAAGTTATTTAAAAAAGTGTTTGTTTTAATGAGTTTCGAAATAAGAGAGTTTCCCTCTCTGTGATTATCAGTATAGGTTAGAGTTTTTACAAAAAGATGTTATGTTAATCAATAAATTGTAAAAGAAATATGAACAAATTGTTAATACTGAAAAAATCACGGAAAAACAGCACTTTTTTTGTACAACATTTTAACAATGTGTAGGTTCCGGATATTCCTCCCCAAAGGTCTCAACGGTAACGGTTTTCATTACCTGAGGCTCTAACGGTTTATCTGCGTAATTTGTTGCAACTTCTGCGATGCGGTTTACAACGTCCATGCCTTCGGTTACTTTGCCGAATGCTGCATAAGCACCATCGAGATGAGGAGCAGCTTTGTGCATCAGGAAGAACTGGCTTCCTGCAGAGTTAGGCATCATGGAGCGAGCCATGGAAAGAACACCTTCGGTATGTTTTAAATTGTTTTCAAAACCATTCTGTGCGAATTCGCCTTTGATGTGATAACCGGGTCCGCCGGTACCAACGCCTTCAGGACATCCGCCCTGAATCATGAAACCATTGATTATGCGGTGAAAAATCAGACCGTCGTAGAAATTCTTCTTAATCAATGAGATAAAATTGTAAACTGACTGCGGAGCGATTTCAGGATAGAGCTCTGCTTTGATTACGCTACCATCTTCCATAGTGATGGTTACAATAGGATTCTGTGCCATAATAGTTTCCTTTCTTTTAACAAATTTGAATTTATCATATCACAATCGGGGAGGGTAGAAAAGTGAGAAATGTTAAGAAACTGAAGAAAGTGATATTTTTACTTCGATATATAACCCTGTCAAAAGAAATTTGTCAAAGCCTTACTGAAAGACTTGCATGTGCCGGAATCGAGGTTTCCTTTGTTGTACAGGAAGATGAGACAAGGGAAACAGGAGACGATATTCTATGGGTGGTGGACTGTAAGGAACAGGCTGCTTTCCATGATAAAAAAGTAGTGGTTTATCTGCATGAATATAACAGCGGAACGGATTTTTCAGGTTGTACGTATTTCATAGAAGGTTTTGAAGATGTCGGGGCAACTTATTTTATCAGAATTTTTGAGCGTTTCCACGATATTCCGTGGGTAATTGTCAAGACACTGCGTTTGCAAATCCGTGAAATGGCAGTGAAAGATCTGGATGCAATTTACGAACTGTATGAACATCCCGAACACCTTCCTTTTTTACCGCCGCTGCAGGAAAACAGGGAAGAAGAAAAAGAATACCTGAAACGATACATTCAGAATATGTATGGTATTTTTGAATACGGTATGTGGCTTGTGGAAACGACGACAGGCGAAGTGATCGGACGTATGGGGGTTGAAAATACGGACGAAGAGGATGTTCTCTCTTTTGGATTCCTGATTCGCCCGGACGCACGAAGGAAAGGATACGCATTGGAAGCAGGGAAGGCTTTATTGAAATATTTGAAAGAGGAATATCCTTATTTTCAGATTGTTGCATTTTGTCATCCGCAGAATGTCGCAGCGCGCAGTTTGTGCGATAAATTAGGTATTTGTGTCAAATGTATAAATTAAGTTTTTTTAAAATGCTTTTTTTCTTGACGAAGTAAGACAGGATTACGTATTATAGAAAAAGTGGGAGCTTTTTCGAAGATGAAAAAAAGGAGTTAGTAATATGTTTCGTGATGATTTTGTATGGGGAGTTGCAAGCAGCTCATATCAGATAGAAGGAACGGATCCGAAAGACGGAAGAGGCATATGTGTATGGGATACTTTTACTGAAGGCGATGCGGCAGGGACAAGAGGACAGAATGCGCAGGTTACGTGTGATCACATGCACCGATATAAAGAGGATTTCGCGTTGATGAAAGAGCTTGGGATCAAGGCATACCGGTTCTCCGTGAGTTGGCCGCGTATTTTGCCGCAGGGACGCGGTGAAGTCAATATGGAAGCCATTCGCATGTACCGCGACATGATTTGTGAGATGAAGAAAAACGGTATTACACCGTATCTGACGCTGTTTCACTGGGAGTTTCCGCAGGCTCTTGAGGATATCGGCGGTTGGACGAATCCTGATATTGTAGAGTATTTCGGAGAATATGCCCGCGTGGTGGCGGAGAATTTCTCTGACCTGGTGGAGTACTTTTTTACCATCAACGAACCGCAGTGCTTCGTCGGACTTGCCTATGTGACGGGCGTTCATGCTCCGGGCAAGAAATTGAGCAAAAAAGAGACCTTTTTGATTGCGCACAATGTATTAAAAGCGCACGGTAAGGCAACGATTATGTTGCGTAAATATGCCAAGCAGCCGATTCAGGTAGGTTATGCGCCGACTTGTACGGTGGCAATTCCCGCAACAAACAGTGAAGCGGATATTGAAGCAGCACGAAAAGTGTACTTTTCGCTTTCAGATACAGCAGATAACTGGGCATGGAATGTTTCCTGGTTCTCCGACCCGGTACTTCTTGGAGAGTATCCGGCAGAAGGATTGGAATTATTCAAAGAATATCTTCCGGAAATTACCAAAGAAGATATGGAGCTGATTCATCAGCCATTGGATTTTATGGGCCAGAATATTTATAACGGGTACTATATCAAAGCCGGAGCCAACGGCGAGCCGGAAGGCGTGCCGATGAAGGATGGTTATGCCGAGAACAGTGTCGGCTGGCCTGTAATGGAAGAGTGCCTTTACTGGGGCGTGAAATTTGCATATGAGCGTTACGGACTTCCTATTTTTATCACGGAGAACGGCATGGCTTGCCATGACCGCGTGGCTGTGGATGGCAAGGTACATGACCCGAACCGTACGGATTTTCTGGACCGTTATATCAGCGCATTGCAGCAGGCGGCAGATGAGGGCATGGATATCAGAGGGTACTTTTTATGGACCTTTTTGGATAACTTTGAGTGGGATCACGGTTACCACGGGCGTTTCGGCATCGTGTATGTGGATTTCGAGACGTTAGAGCGTACACCGAAGGATTCCGCGTACTGGTATAAAGAAGTGATTGCTTCAAACGGAGCAAATTTACATATTAATAACAGAAAGTTAAGGGAGATTCCGGTGCTTTCAAAGTGTTTATAAATTTAGAAAAGAGGACAGAGTATGATTAGACAGGATTACAAAGAAATGATAAACCAGGCTTCCGTGATTCGAGAGCTGTTTACGTATGCAACGGAGAGAGGAAAAGAGATCGGCTATGAGAATGTGTTTGACTACAGTCTCGGCAATCCTTCCGTACCGGCACCCAAGGAGTTTACGGATGCCATGATTCGGATGTTACAGACAGAGAATCCTGTGACATTGCATGGTTACAGCCCGACACCGGGTATTCCGTCCGTGCGTGCAACCATCGCAGAATCCCTGAATAAAAGATTCGGAATGAACTATACCGCAAATCATATTTTTATGGCTACCGGCGCAGCAGGTGCAGTGGCGCATGCGGTTCGTTGTGTGACCAAGCCGGGAGATGAAGTGTTGACGTTTGCTCCCTTTTTCCCGGAATATATGCATTACATCAACCAGACCGGAGCAGTATTAAAAGTTGTTCCGGCGAATCTGGTGGACTTCCAGATTAATTTTGATGCATTTGAGGAAATGCTTACGGATAAGGTAATGGCAGTATTGATCAATACGCCGAATAATCCGACCGGTGTTGCATATTCGTCTGCAACATTAAAGAAGCTTGCGGATATTCTTGAAGCGAAGCAGAAGGAGTACGGACATGATATTTTCCTGATTTCTGACGAACCGTATCGTGAGATTGTATTCGAAGGCGCAGATTCTCCGTATGTTTCCAAATTCTACAATAACACCTTAAGCTGCTATTCTTATTCCAAATCACTTTCTCTTCCGGGAGAGCGTATCGGTTATGTGGCAGCGAATCCCGCCTGTACGGATGCAGAATATATCGTAGGCATGTGCGGACAGATTTCAAGAGGAATCGGACATAACTGTCCTCCTTCCATTATCCAGCTTGCCGTTGCCCAAACGGTTGATTTGACTGCAGATTTGTCTGTATATGAAACAAACATGAATATTCTGTATAAAGAGTTGACGGCACTCGGATTTGAGTGTGTGAAGCCGAGCGGAACATTCTACATCTTCCCGAAGGCATTGGAAGCGGATGCAAAGAAATTTAGTGAAAAAGCAAAGAAATATGATTTGATGCTTGTGCCCAGTGATTCTTTCGGCTGTGAAGGATATTTCCGTATGGCATATTGTATTGATACCGAGAAAGTAATCCGTTCTCTTGAAGCATTGAGAAAATTTGTGAATGCTGAGTATCCGAACAGATAAAAGGTTTTGGATGTAACGAAAGCTGCATTAGGATATTTCCCTGCATGAAAAGGCAGGCAGTGTTCATAAAATAATGAAAAAAGAGTGGAGTTAGAGCATGTTAGAGTTTTTGAAAGCTATTTTTTACGGTATTGTGGAAGGAATCACGGAATGGCTTCCCGTCAGCAGTACCGGACATCTGATTCTTCTGGAAAAGTTTATCAAGATGAATTTCTCGGAAGGATTTATGGATATGTTCCGTGTGGTAATCCAGCTTGGAGCCATTATGGCAGTTGTTATTATTTACTGGAGTCAGATTTGGTTTGTGGACTTTCACCATTTTAAAGAACGTCCCACTTTAAAAAAGAGCGTCCTCGGACTTTGGGGCAAGATTATTGTGGCATGTGTTCCTGCTGCGATTGTTGGTGTCTTTTTTGATGACTTTTTTGAAGCGTTGTTTTATAATGAAGTTTCCGTGGCAATTGCGTTGATTGTCTTTGGTGTTGCTTTTATCATAATCGAAACAATCAATCGTGCGAAACCTTATAAGGTTGAAAATGTTTCTGATATTACGTATAAACTGGCGTTATTGATTGGTGTATTCCAGTTAATTGCAGCGGTATTTCCGGGAACGTCCCGTTCGGGTGCAACCATTGTAGGCGCGTTATTGTTGGGGGTTTCCCGTTCGGCAGCAGCTGATTTCACCTTTTTCCTTGCGATTCCTGTCATGTTTGGTGCGAGCTTCTTGAAAGTCGCGAAATATTCATTGGATTTAATCGAGTCAGGTCAGGTTTTTACTTTTTCGGAATTAGGTGTGTTGGTTGTGTCCATGTTGGTCGCATTTGGCGTATCCATGGTTGTTATTAAGTTCCTCTTGAAATTCATTAAAAAGCATGATTTCAAGGTATTTGGCTGGTATCGAATTGCTTTAGGCGTGCTGGTTTTGGGATTTTTTATTGTGAGTTTGTTTTAAGAATTGTGTGAAAAACGTTGCTTTTTTATGAAAAGCAACGTTTTTTATTATAAAAAAAGGGAACATAATTGACAATTGTGATTTTTTGGTTTAAACTTTTTTTGCTGTACTTTTTATAAAAATTTAACAAATGATAAGTACGGTATGAGGAGAGTAGGAATTGTATATGTCCGGATACGGACTGTCGTGTGAAAGGAGAACGAATCATGGCAACAGAGAAGAAGACAGCAACTGTTAAACCTATTGCTAAGACTGTAGCAGCAAAGGCAGAAGAAGTGAAGGCAGCACCTGCAGCAGCAAAGGCAGAAGAAGTGAAAGCAGCACCTGCAGCTAAAGAAGAAAAGAAAGCACCTGCAAAGAAAGCAGCAGCGCCTAAGAAGGAAGCAGCGAAGAAAGCACCTGCAAAGAAGGCAGAGGCTCCTAAGGCAGCAGCAAAGAAAGCACCTGCAAAGAAGGCAGCAGCTCCTAAGGCAACAGCAAAGAAAGCAGCTACTCTTTATGTTCAGTTCGCTGACAAGAGCTACAGCATGGATGAGCTTGTAAAGATTGCTGAAGATGTATGGGTATATGACCTTGGAAAGAAAGCAGCTGATATGAAGTCCGTTGAAATTTATGTTAAGCCGGAAGAAAGCAGAGCATATTTTGTTGTTAACGGAGAAGAGAACGGAAGCTTCTTAATCTAATTTTTTGAACCAGATTACGTTATAAAGATATGCCGGTGTGGAGAAATCTGCACCGGCATATCTTGCAAAGAGAGTAAAAGGAGAAAACTGGCATGGAAAAAAAGAAAATTCCGAATACAATTTTAATTGCTTTTGCCGTGTTAAATCTGTTGCATTTGCTTGTGTCTAAAGGAGAGCGCGTATTGGGTCATTTCGTGCTTTATCTTGTACCAGCAGTGGCGCTTCTCATGATTTTGGCGGCAATCGGATATGCGGTTTCACTTTTTTTCTGCTATGAGAAAGAATCGCGCAAAAAAATTCATCTGTTTCTTGCCGGACTGTTGTTTTTACTTTGTATAGCTCCTACAATTCTGGGCATTGTGTATGCGACGGATTTGGCCGGCGGAACGATAAAGGAAGAGACGGATTTATATACTATTGGGGGAAATTGTGTCTTTCTGAACAGGGAAAAGGAAACAAAGGCGGTCAATGTGACAGACAGACAACAAAAATTTCTTTTGGCGAATGAGCCGCCGAAGAATCTGCAGAAAAAGAAGATTCTGGAAAGCGGAGTTTTTATTTATGCGCATGAAGAAAGATTGTCTGTGGAGTATTATGAACGGACAGGTATTGTTAAATCTGCCTCGTATATAAGAAATAGGTAGAGAGAAAGAAAGTGTGCTGCGTGCAGGAATGTACGCAGCTTTTTTTGAATAAAGTGTTGACAAAGAAAAAAAACGGTGGTACATTATGAAATGTAGATGTTAGCACTCTATCTGGTCGAGTGCTAACAAATAAAAAAGATGGGGGTGCGTAGGATGCAATTAGATGATCGTAAAATGAAAATACTGCAGGCAATTATACGCAACTATCTTGAAACAGGCGAGCCGGTAGGCAGCCGTACCATTTCAAAGTATGCGGATATCAACTTAAGTTCCGCAACCATCCGTAATGAAATGGCAGATTTGGAAGAACTTGGCTATATCATCCAGCCTCACACTTCAGCAGGCCGTATTCCTTCCGACAAAGGATATCGCTTATATGTGGACAGCATGATGCAGGAGAATGAGCGTCAGGTTGAGGAACTTAAGGAGATGCTTGTTGAGAAAGATGAGAAGATGGACCACCTGTTGAAGCAGGTTGCCAAGGTTCTGGCGGTGAATACCAATTATGCAACAATGATTTCCGCCCCGAGAATCCAGAAGAACAAGTTGAAATTCATCCAGTTATCAAGAATTGATGATGATCAGCTGTTGGCGGTTATTGTGACGGAAGGCAATGTTATCAAGAACAGCATGATTCCCGTCAGCGAGCATTTGGATGATGAGACAATGCTTAAGCTTAATATTTTGTTAAATACGCATTTGAACGGACTGGCAATTGAAGAAATCAATCTGGGAATGATTGCAGCGCTGAAAGCACAGGCCGGATTACACGGTTCCTTAATCGGCGAAGTCATTGATGCTGTGGCAGAGACTATCAAGGAAGATGAAGATTTAGAGATTTACACAAGCGGTACAAACAACATTTTCAAATATCCCGAGCTGGCAGATCAGCATAAGGCAAGCGAGTTGATTAATACATTTGAAGAGAAGCAGCTGCTTTCGCGACTCGTTGAAACGGAGCTGGAAGAGAACAACAACGGCATCAAGGTTTATATCGGAGAGGAAGCACCGATTCAGACCATGAAGGATTGCAGCATCGTAACCGCCAATTACGAATTTGGTGAGGGCATGAAGGGAACCATCGGTATCATCGGCCCGAAGCGAATGGATTACGAGAAGGTGGTCGGTACGCTTAAGACCATTAAAGTTCAACTCGACACCCTGTATCAAAAGGGAGATTCTGACAAATAATATCTTTTGAATATAAATGAGTAAGGAAAGGAAAGAACGTTTTGGGCGCAAAAAAGAAAAAAAACACCGCAGCAAAAGCTACGGAGCAGGAAGTAAACAAAGTTGAAAACGAAGAAATCGTTGAAGAAACAGAAGAAACTGTTGCTGAAGAAGCAGTAGATGCCGAAGAAGGTGCGGCAGAAGAAAAGAAAGATAAGAAAAAAGGCAAAGCCGACAAGCAGCAGGAGCGAATTGACGAACTTGAAGACAAGGTAAAACGTCAGCTTGCGGAATTCGATAACTTCCGCAAAAGAACAGAGAAAGAAAAATCAGGCATGTTCGAAGCAGGTGCAAAGAGTGTAATCGAAAAGATTCTTCCGGTCATAGATAACTTCGAGCGAGGCCTTGCAAGTGTTTCTCCCGAGGACGCAACAAATCCCCATGTGGAGGGCATGAATATGATTTATAAGCAGCTTATGACTGAAATGGAGAAGATGGAGGTCCGCCCCATTCCGGCGGTGGGAGAACCGTTTGATCCGGATTTCCACAACGCAGTTATGCAGGTTGCAAGCGACGAATACGAGAGCGGCATCATAGCCCAGGAATTACAGAAGGGGTATACATACCGCGATTCGGTTGTCCGTCACAGTATGGTATCAGTAGTCAGTTAATTTTTTATAAAAGTAGGAGGAAATGAAAAATGGGAAAAATCATTGGTATTGATTTAGGAACAACAAACAGCTGTGTAGCTGTAATGGAAGGTGGACAGCCCACCGTTATTACCAACAAGGAAGGTATGAGAACAACTCCTTCCGTAGTAGCTTTTACAAAGAACGGAGACAGACTTGTAGGTGATCCTGCAAAGCGTCAGGCGGTAACAAACGCTGATAAGACAATCTCATCCATCAAGCGTGATATGGGTACAGACCACGGCAGAACAATCGATGGAAAGAAATATTCTCCCCAGCAGATTTCTGCTATGATTCTTCAGAAATTGAAAGCAGATGCAGAAGCTTATCTTGGTGAGAACGTAACAGAAGCAGTTATTACTGTTCCTGCATACTTCAACGATGCACAGAGACAGGCAACCAAGGATGCAGGTAAGATTGCAGGCCTTGAAGTAAAGCGTATCATCAATGAGCCGACAGCAGCTGCGCTTGCTTACGGTCTTGATAACGAGAAAGAACAGACCATCATGGTATATGACTTAGGTGGCGGTACATTTGACGTTTCCATCATTGAAATCGGTGACGGTATCATCGAAGTACGTGCAACAGCAGGTGATAACAGACTTGGTGGTGATGACTTTGATCAGAAGATTACCGACTACATCCTTGACGAATTCAAGGCAAAAGAAGGTATGGATTTAAGAAATGACAACATGGCACTTCAGCGTATCAGAGAAGCTGCTGAAAATGCTAAGAAGGAACTTTCTGCTGCAACAACAACAGAAATTAACCTTCCTTACCTTACAGCAACTGCAGAAGGCCCTAAGCACCTTGTTATGTCCTTAACACGTGCAAAATTTGATGAATTAACACATGACCTTGTTGAAAGAACAGCAGGCCCTGTACAGAGAGCTTTGACCGACGCAGGTATGAAAGCAAGTGAACTCGGCAAGGTATTACTTGTAGGTGGTTCTACACGTATCCCTGCAGTTCAGGAAAAGGTGAAACAGTTAACCGGCCAGGAACCCAGCAAGACATTGAATCCCGACGAATGCGTTGCACTTGGTGCATCCATCCAGGGTGGTAAGCTTGCAGGTGATGCAGGTGCAGGTGAAATCCTTCTTCTTGACGTTACACCGCTTTCACTCGCTATCGAAACAATGGGTGGTGTTGCTACAAGATTGATTGAAAGAAATACAACAATCCCTGTTAAGAAGAGCCAGGTATTCTCTACCGCTGCTGATAACCAGACCGCTGTAGACATTAACGTTGTACAGGGTGAAAGACAGTTTGCAAGAGACAACAAGTCCTTAGGCCAGTTCCGTCTTGACGGTATCCCTCCTGCAAGAAGAGGTATGCCTCAGATCGAAGTAACCTTCGATATCGATGCAAACGGTATTGTTAACGTATCCGCTAAGGATCTCGGAACAGGTAAAGAACAGCACATTACAATTACTGCAGGTTCCAATATGTCTGATGAAGATATCGAAAAGGCAGTAAAAGAAGCTGCTGAGTACGAAGCACAGGATAAGAAGCGTAAAGATGCAATCGATACCAGAAACGATGCTGATTCCATGGTATTCCAGGTAGAGAAGGCACTTGGTGAAGTAGGAGATAAGATTCCCGAATCTGATAAGGCTGCTTTGGAAGACGAAATCAAAGCTGTAAAAGATATTCTTGATAGAACCAAGGATAGAGAAATGAGCGAAGATGAAGTATCCGAATTGAAAGCTGCAAAAGAAAAGATGATGGAAAAATCCCAGTCACTCTTCACAAAGATGTATGAAGGCATGCAGGGTGCAGGTGGCGCAGGTCCTGACATGAGCCAGTTCACAGGCGCTGACATGGGCGGCGATATGGGTGCTGACCAGTCTGCTACAGCAGATGATGTTGTAGACGGAGACTTCAGAGAAGTTTAATCCGCAACGGTCGGGAACGGATATTTCCGACAAAGAATTGAATAGAATCAATATGACCCCACGGAATGAAGGTTTTTCATTCCGTGGAGTTTTGAGTATCAAGCAAAAGGCATTTTTAAGCTTGGTATGCGAACATAGTGTGATAAAAATTGGAGAGCAATGTTATGGCTGATCAAAAAAGAGATTATTATGAGGTATTAGGGGTAGAGAAAGGTGCAGATGATGCGGCAATTAAGAAAGCATACCGTGCACTTGCAAAGAAATATCATCCCGATATGAATCCGGATGACCCCAATGCAGAAGCGAAATTTAAGGAAGCATCAGAAGCGTATGCTGTTTTAAGTGACCCTGATAAAAGAAGACAGTATGACCAGTTTGGCCATTCTGCGTTTGAACAGGGTGCCGGCGGCGGGTACGGCGGATATGATTTCAGCGGTGCTGATTTCAGTGATATATTTGGTGATATATTCGGCGATTTCTTTGGCGGCGGCAGAAGAAGCAGAGGCGGAAACGGTCCCCGTAAAGGTGCAGATATCCGTAAAACGGTACGCCTGACTTTTGAAGAAGCTGTTTTTGGCTGTGAGAAAGAGATTGAGATTGATTCCAAAGAAACCTGTAAGACCTGTAGCGGAAGCGGGGCCAAACCGGGAACTTCACCGGAAACCTGTCCGAACTGTAAAGGAAAAGGTCAGGTTGTGGTTACAACCAACTCGTTCTTCGGAACAATGAGAAGCGTACAGACCTGTCGTGACTGTAACGGAAGCGGTAAAATCATTAAGGATAAATGTGTTGACTGTCGCGGAACCGGTTATGTGACAATGAAGAAACGTTATGCGGTTACATTTCCCGCAGGTATTGATAACGGTATTGCGAGCCGTCTTGCCGGCAAAGGCGAGCCCGGTGTGAACGGTGGTCCCAGAGGTGACGTACTTGTGGAGCCGATTATTTCCCGCCATCCTATTTTCCAGAGACAGGAATATGATATCTATTCCACAACACAAATTTCCTTTGCGGTTGCAGCACTTGGTGGTGATGTATTTGTAGATACCGTAGACGGTAAGGTGGTATATGAAGTGAAACCCGGAACCCAGACAGGATTAAAGGTTCGTCTGCGAGGAAAAGGTGTTCCTACGCTTCGCAACAAAGAGGTGCGTGGTGATCACTATGTTACACTTGTTGTGGCAGTTCCGGAGAAGCTTTCTTCAGAAGCGAAGGATTTGTTACGTCAGTTTGATGCCGTGACAGGAGATTCCCTGAATGCAACCAACGGCGGCAAAAACAAAGAAAAGGGCGGAAAGAAGAAAAAAGGTCTTTTTAAATAAGTTGTGGGTGATTATATGACCAAAGAGAAAAGAGGCGGTTTTCTTTCGACGAACCAGGCAACAATCTATGGATGCTATTTAGGTTACGTTGTACAGGGAATCATAAATAATATAAACCCGATTCTGTTTGTGACGTATCAGACCAAGTTGGGTGTATCGATTGAGGCAATCTCAATCCTGATTATTTTGAATTTCGCTCTACAGATGGCTGTGGATATTTTTGGTGCCCGATATATTGATAAAGTAGGACATCGTCTGTGTATGGTCCTTGCACATGTTTTCACTGTCCTTGGCCTATTGAGCATCAGTGTACTGCCTGCGATATTGCCCAGTCCTTTTATTGGACTATGTATTGCAACCGTCCTAAACGGAATCGGTGGCGGTTTGCTGGAAGTCTTGGTTAGTCCGATTGTAGAAGCGGTACCGGGCGAAGAGAAGGAAAAGGCAATGAGCCTTTTGCATTCCTTTTATTGCTGGGGGTGTGTAGCGTTTATTTCGGTATCGACCTTGTTTTTAAAGCTTATCGGAATGACGCATTGGTATTTCCTTCCCTTGCTTTGGATGGTTTTGCCCATAATCAACATTGTTGTATTTGCCAAGGTTCCTATTTTACGTTTGGTGGAAGAAGGAGAGCAGATGCCGATTCGGAAGTTGTTTGGGTTACGCGCATTTCCGCTTTTGATTGTGCTGATGCTTTGCGCAGGTGCATCTGAGATGGGGATGTCGCAGTGGGCATCTTATTTTGCAGAGATTGGCCTGAATGTGGATAAGACAATGGGTGATTTGTTGGGTCCTTGTTTTTTCTGTATTCTGATGGGGCTTGTCAGAACGTATTTTGGTAAAAGTGAAGGGAAAATGAATCTGCATCGATTCATTAAGGTAAGCTGTATTCTTTGCATCATCAGCTATCTGATTGCTGTTTTTGCACCGCACCCGGTATTAGGGTTGATGGGGTGTGGCTTGTGCGGTCTCTCGATTGCCATCTTCTGGCCGGGAACCTTCAGCATTGCCTCACAGACCTGTAAAGCGGGAGGAACTGCAATGTTTGCACTTCTTGCACTTGCAGGTGACGTCGGATGTGCGGCAGGGCCGCAGGTTGTAAGTGTGGTATCAAAGTTTTTACCGCAGTACGGACTGAAAGCCGGTTTGCTGTGCGCGATTGTATTTCCGATTACACTTTTGGTGGCGCTTCTTTTACTTGAAAAAGTGACAAAGAAAAATAAATAAGAAACATAAAAAGCGAATGTCGATATGAGAAAGACATTCGCTTTTGTAAGTTATGGAAAAATATTCCGCAAAGATATTTTTTATGCGGTTCTGATATATAAATACCAATAAACAGGAAAAACAAAGAGACTGAAAACAACCAGCAGTGTAATCCAGATGCCTTTTTTCTTGCCGTCTAATTGTTCACATTTGGTGGCGTGCGCAATGTAAATTCCCATTACAACGATGACCCAGACTGCAAATAGTAATGTGAGCAGAATGGATACCACCAGCAGAATTAAAGTTGCCACAGACGGTTCAATCAAGTAAGAAATAATGACCGGAACAAAAATCAATAATAATAAAATAAGGGATGAAATTGAGAGTAGAAAAGAACCGATTTTTTTCATGTATAGAATCCCTTTCCTTTCTTTTTTTTTACAAAAAATATCATAGCATTTTGTAACAAATATTACAATTAGGGTTGAAAAGAAAATTGACAGGAATGGTGGAATTATTTAAGATGTTTATGCAATAGAAGAATGATGAAATTTAATGAAAGAGAGTACGTATGAGTCAACTTACTGATTTACAAAAAAGATTTATAGATTTGTATGAGCGTTCCTATCGGGGAAACCTGTACACGTTTACTCCTTTTTTAAACGAAGCGGAGTATGCGGATTTGCTGGCGCTCAAAAATGAGATTCCGGCGAATGCATACACGGTATCCGGCGGTCATCCGGTAGCTACACGCGTGATGGTGCGTTTTGGCAATCCGGACGAATTCGGATACGTAGAAGAGTTCCCGATTACGGTTATTCAGATAGAACCTGTATCAAAGAAGTTCGCAGAGGAGTTATCCCATAGGGATTTTCTCGGGGCTTTAATGAACCTTGGCATGCAGCGGACGGAGCTTGGAGATATCCTTGTGGGAGAAAGTTGTGCGCACTTAATCTGCACGGAAAAAATGGCGGACTATATCATGCAGAATCTCACCAGAATAAAGCATACGGTTGTAAAAACGAGTGTTGCAAAGGATTGTCTTCTTGATGTCGAGCCGAAGTTAGAGAGGATGGAGTTACAGGTGGCTTCAGAAAGAATCGATCTTTTTATTTCAAAGGTCTGTAAGTTAAGTAGGAAAGAATGTGCGGAATATTTTGCACAGAGAAAGGTTTTCTTAAATGCGAGACTGATGGAAAATTACAGCCGTACTCTGGTGGCGGGCGATGTGATTTCCGTTCGCGGATTCGGGAAATTTAAGTATGGTGGCGTTATCAGAACGACACAAAAAGGGAACCTGATTGTGGAGTATGACAGATATACAGTGTAAAATAAGAAATCCCCTTAGGCATATCAGAATTTGCTTAAGGGGATTTGATGTTTCGTTTGATTATTCATCTGCCGGCAACACGGAAACAACCTTGTTGCGTCCGGTATTCTTGGCGAAATACAGTCTGGCGTCAGCCTTCTCTACGTTTTCCTCCGTGGTGAGAGCACGGTCTAGTTCGCAGACACCGAAACTCATAGTGACGGAAATGTCGTATTGGTCATAGATAAATGTTCTTTGCTCAATCAACTGTCTGCAGTGCTCTGCGAATTCGGCTGCTTCACTTACGGATTTGCCGGGTAAAAGAATGATGAATTCTTCCCCTCCCCAACGGAATACACCATCGTCAATTCCGATTTGTTTGGTCAGAAGATCCGCAAGCTTTTTGAGAACCAGATCTCCCGCATTGTGTCCGTAGGTGTCATTTACTTTTTTGAAATGGTCGATATCACAAATAATCAGCGAAGCCTTGCGAGAAGAAAGCGTCGGAGCAATGTATTTCTCGTAATGGGAATACAGTCCGCGACGGTTCTTTAATCCGGTCAGAGCGTCTTCGTGAGCCTCTTCGTATAAAAGATAGGATTCCAGTGCACGTCCGCAAAAAGCAGCCGCAAGGGAGAGGCGCTTGGTATCTTCGTTGGTAAAAGGAATATCATTGCCATCTGCATCCAGTTTGTTAATTGCCTGATAGGCACCAATTACGATGCCGTCGGAATTGGTAACGGGCATTGTCAGAATGGATTTGGATACATAACCGGAATACTTATCCACATCAGAATTAAAACGCGGATCTTCGTATGGGTTATTTACGATAATCACTTTGTTTTCAAGGAGTGAGGCCCCAATAAGACCGGAACTTTCAGGCACGATGATTTTACCGATATCAAGTGCGGCAAGCGTCCATGCTTCATGTCTTTTCTGGTCCCAGAACCAGAAACTTGCGCGGTCGGAATTTGTCAGCGTTTTGCCAAGGTCCGTGAGCAGCATAATTGTCTCGGACAAATCTTTTTCACTGAAAAGCTGTTCCATATAAAAGAATATTTTTTCCAACAATTCGTCAGCAGACAAATATCTTTTATCGCTCATGTGCACCTCCTGTTTATTTGATTCATCGCGGATTGCTATGAATAGAAAAATCAAAACATATTCTAGTTTATTGTACCACAGAAAGGCCTGATGGGAAAGTAGAAAAGTATACAAGAAAAAAATGACAATCAGGCGATTTTATGCTATGATAATCTTGCGTATTGTGGGTTGCATGCGCAAGTGAAAGATGCATGTTACATTCTGGAAGGAAAGATTGGAAGGGACGTAAATGGGGAAATATTTAATTATTCCGGATATGGAGCGATTGGAAGAAAGCATCTGCCTGGCCAAAGAGTATGATTTGGGTTTTGAGGTGAATGATTTTTTTGAGCCGAATTTGCAAAAGGAACCGGAACGGAAAGAGATATTAATACAGCGTTATACGGAATGTGAGCGGCGCGAACCGTTTACGATGCACGGATGCTTTCATGATGTTTTAATCTTTAGTGAAGATGATGAAATTCGCCAAATTTCTGAGAAAAGAGCGGAAGACAGTATTGTGACGGCACAAAGAATCGGTGCAAAGGCGGTTATTTTCCATACGAATATCAATCCGGCATTGAATGCACAAGCTTATCGTGAGAGATGGATCTTTTGCAATTATCATTTTTGGATGAGGATGTGTGAAAGGTATCCGTCGATAAACATATATCTGGAAAATATGTTTGAGCATACGCCGGTTTTGTTAAAAGAACTCTGTGAAAAGATGCAGGATGTACCGAATTTCGGCGTGACGTTGGATTATGCGCATGCGTCGCTTTTTGGCGATGATACAGAAGTCTGGGCACGTGAGTTATCGCCTTATATCAGACATGTTCATATCAATGACCATGACGGTGTGAATGATTTGCATCTGGCAGTAGGGACCGGTGTGATTGACTGGAAGGCATTTCTCGAGTTCCGTGCGAAGTATTTTCCCGAAGCGACGGTTTTGATTGAAACATCGGATTTGCAGGCGCAACGTGAGTCGCTGAAATATTTGTGTGAAAAAGGAATGATACCATGTCAGTTTTGAAAAAAAATAAGACAATAATCGCAACGATTGTCTGTCTGATTCTTGCATATCTTGTAGTTCTTTCATACGGACGTATTTGTCTTCTTGAAGGAGCGGGAAGCTATTACGGCGGGAAGTATTTCGGCTATAATGCCGGGTCCGTGGTTATGTATATCGGAGCTGTTGTATTGCAACTTCGTTTTTGGAAATCGGACAATGTCCGTTCCAAATGGACGGCCGTTTTTGGGGGAGTGCCTCTTGCGGCGGCTGTAGTATATGGTGCGTATGCACACTTTGTGAATAATATTTTTATTTCTTTTAGGACAAGTCTTTTACAACTGGGAATGATTGCAGCGTTTAGCACGGTTGCGATACCGCTTTTTCATGAATTTTTTGGATTGATGGACTTGATTGCGAAGAAAATATCCGCACGGGAGGGATTAAGAAAGGAACCGTTGCCGGCAGGAAAAAAGGTTCGTTTTTTTCTGATATCATGGTTGGCGGTTTTTTTGGCGTTTATGCCGCTGTTCCTCTGTGAATGGCCGGGTAATTTCAACGTGGATGCGCCCTATCAGTTACTAAATGTGATTACGGGAGATTACAAAACGCATCATCCGCTGGCGCACACCCTTTTGATGGGAACTGCATATAAGTTCGGCTGCAGTATCGGAAATGCGGCGATGGGCTATCAGATTTATACGCTGATTCAAATGCTTGTCTTAAGCAGTTCTTTTGCCTATGCCGGGTTGTATCTGTATGGCAAATTTAAGACGAAAACGGTGTGGTTGCCGATTCTTCTTTGGTATGCACTTTTTCCGATGCACATGGTGTTTGCGATTACATCTACCAAGGATGTTTTATTTGCAGCATTTTTTGTATATTTTACCGTGTTCGTCATTCGCTTTTTTACGGATGGTGTGCGGTTTAGATGGTTTGATTATGTGGGATTTATACTCAGTGGTACGGGTGCCCTTTTGTATCGTAACAATATGAGTTATGCATTGATTTTGGCCGGTGTTTTTGTGGTCCTTCTGATAAAAGGCGGTAAAAAGAAACTGCTTGCTGCAGGGCTGATTATTGCTATTTACCTGTCCGCAAATTTGTGCAACGGTATTATGGTTTCGGCGACAAATGCTTATGAGGGCGGAAAGTATCGTGAGACACTTTCCATTCCGCTTCAGTGCCTGGCGCGTGTGGCAGATTACAGGCGTGATGAACTGGATGACGGACTATATGAAGAAATTTGTATGTATATGGAGCCGGATAAAATCGATGCATACAATCCGTATGTATCCGATGCTGTGAAAAATACGGCAAATGAAGAACTGTTGCGGACGAATCTTTTTAATTTCCTAAAGTTGTTTGTTAAGGTCGGCATACAATTTCCTGATGAATATTTGGAGAGTGTGATTACCAATACTTTTGGATACTGGTATCCGCTGCCGCAGGGATTCTACGTGAGTGCGGATGTTGCAACGTACCATACGCTGATTGGTATGGGAGAGGAAATTGAGAAACAATCAAAACTTCCGTTTGGTACGGAGGCGTTTCAATGGATGTTCTGGGCGCAGAATTACAGAAATCTTCCGTTGGTGGGATTTTTCTTCCGCAATGCGATATATTTCTGGGGATTGGTTGCATATATGCTCTGGTGCCTGAAACAACAAAGAAGAGAATTGTGGGCTCCCGGAATATTTGCCTTTGTATATTTTGCAAGTTGTTTTGCAGGACCGATGGCAGCTCTGCGGTATATTTACTGCATTGTTGCGGTGATGCCTTTGTTGCTTGGCCTGATGTTGCGCCACGCAGCGCATGATTTGCCGGAACAGAATCCTGTTAAGGATACATGAAAATCAGGTTGACAAGCGTACGGGATATGTTACAGAATAAAAAGTGAAAAATAGAGAAAAGAGAATGCCATAAAGGGCACGGAGGAACCGAAATGAAAGAATTTTACAATTCACTGACTTTCGATGGAACGGATTATCAGATGCAGTCCGTTAACTTAAGAGATTTTAGCGAGAAAACAGCGACCCCTTTTTATATTTATGACATGAATTATATCATTAACAAATATGAACGTTTGAAAATGTGTTTTCCGTATGAAAGTGTGCGTATTTTTTATGCCATGAAGGCAAATTACAATCCGCATATTTTAAAGATTATGAAGGAGCATAATTTCTGTTTGGATACTGTCAGCCCGGCAGAAGTAATCCTTGCCAAAAAGATCGGGTTTGATGCGAAGAATATTCTTTTTACAGCGAATAACATGACTGATGCTGAGATGAAGACGGTAAAGGAGCAGGGTGTCTTATTTAACATTGATTCCCTGTATCGTTTGGAGCGTTTTGGTAAGGCTTATCCCGGAAGCGAAGTGTGTATCCGTATTAATCCCGATGTTGTTGCAGGTGAGAATGACAAGGTTGCGACTGCAGGTGATTTGAGTAAGTTCGGTATCCTTTTGGGAGATGTGCAGAAGGCAGTTGCGATTGCGAAAGAGTACGATCTTAAGATTGTCGGTGTACATGAGCATACCGGAAGCGGAATTGCGGATACGGGCAAGGTTTTTGAGAGTATGGTAAATCTTCTTCAGATTATTAATCCGACCGATTTCCCGGATTTGGAATTCGTGGATTTCGGTGGCGGATTCAAGGTGCCTTACGAGCCGGATGAGAAGGAGAACGATTATGAAGAATTCGGCGCGAAAGCAGTGGAACTTTTCAGAACGCATTGTGAGAGATATGGCAAAGCATTGAAATTGTATTTTGAGCCGGGGAAATTTACTATGGCCGACAGCGCATGTATGGTTCTTCAGGCAAATACAGTGAAGAATAACAAGGGGCGTTTGATTGTCGGAACCGATTCCGGTTTCCCGCATTTGATCCGTCCGGTATTGTACGGCGCATATCATCATGTTGTGAATTTAAGCAATCCGCAGGGTGAGGTTAAGGTATATGATATATATGGTAACACCTGTGAATCCGGTGATTGTTTTGCAATGCAGAGAGAACTTCCGGAAATCCGTCCGGGAGATTATCTTGCAATCATGAATGCGGGTGCGTATTGCCGTTCCATGGCGTCTGAGTATAACTTAAGACCGTTGCCGGCAGAATATGTGATTTATGATGGTGAAGTTATTACCGCAAAGAAGAAATTAAGTCATGAGGAGCTGGCTGAGCGTATTTTAAAGGATTACGGAATGTAAAAAACGCTGTTTAGGGCGACACAAAATATGGCAAAAAACAGAAAGGAGAGCCGGAGATGATGAATCCGGCGGGATAAAAGAATGGATAAAAAAACATATCTTGAATCCGGTAAGGGAATACTTGGAATTGAGTTTGGGTCTACAAGAATCAAAGCAGTACTGATTGGGGAAAAACATGAAACACTTGCGCTTGGTACCCATGATTGGGAGAACCGTCTGGTAGACGGCATTTGGACATATACACTGGAAGATATCTGGGGCGGTTTGCAGGATTGTTATGCAAGTCTTTTGGCAGATGTGAAAGCAAAGTATGGCATCGGGCTTACGAAATTTTCCGCAATCGGATTTTCTGCTATGATGCATGGTTATCTTGCTTTCGATAAGGATGACAATTTGCTGGTACCTTTCCGTACATGGAGAAATACCATTACGGCACAGTCAAGTGCTGTTTTGACGGAGAAGCTGGGTTTCAACATTCCGCAGAGATGGAGTATTTCCCATTTGTATCAGGCTGTTTTGAACAAAGAAGAGCATGTGAAGGATGTGGCATTTTTCACCACACTTGCAGGGTATATTCATTATAAACTGACAGGTGAGAAAGTACTCGGCGTAGGTGATGCGTCCGGTATGTTCCCGATTGATGCAAAGACAAATGATTACAATCAGAACATGATAAAAGTATTTGATGAATTAATCGCAGCAGAAGGGTTATCCTGGAAGCTCGGAGAAATTCTTCCGAAGAGCTTAAATGCAGGTGATGCAGCAGGCGTGCTGACTGCAGAAGGTGCAAAGCTTCTTGATGTTTCCGGTGCGTTGGAGGCTGGTATTCCGCTTTGCCCTCCCGAGGGTGATGCCGGAACCGGTATGGTGGCAACCAATGCCGTTGCAGTCGGAACCGGTAACGTATCAGCAGGTACTTCCATTTTCTCCATGATTGTAACCGAGAATGACTTAAAAGGCGTTCATGAAGAAATCGATATGGTTACCACACCCGACGGTAAACCGGTTGCGATGGTACACTGCAACAACTGTACATCCGACTTAAATGCGTGGGTAAATCTTTTCAAAGAGTTTGCGGATACCTTTGGTATGAATGTAGACATGAATGATTTATACGGTACTCTTTACCGTAAGGCTTTAGAAGGCGATGCGGATTGCGGCGGGCTGGTATCTTTTAACTATTTCTCAGGAGAACCCGTAACCGGTTTTGCTGAAGGCCGTCCGATGTTTGTGCGTAAGCCGGATGCGAGATTCAATCTTGCAAATTTCATGAGAAGTCATATTTTATCTTCTCTTGCAACGATCAAGATCGGTAACGATATCTTAATCAAAGAAGAAGGCGTAACCGTAGACTGCATCATGGGTCACGGCGGTCTCTTCAAGACGCCCGTGGTTGGTCAGAAGCTTCTGGCAGCAGCTTTAAATACTTCCGTAACCGTAATGGATACCGCAAGCGAAGGCGGTCCCTGGGGTATGGCGGTGCTTGCAGCGTATATGGCAAACAAGGCTGACGGCGAATCCTTAAGCGCATACTTAAACGACAAGGTATTCGCAGGACAGACCGGTACTACTTTGGCTCCGGATGCAGCTGACGTGGCAGGCTTCGATGCCTTCGTAGAAAGCTACAAGGCTTGCTTTGCGGCAGAACATGGTGCGGTAGATAATTGGAAATAATTGGAGAATGTAGTTTTATAGAAAGTAAAGGGCAATTCGAAAAGAATTGTCCTTTGCACTATACGGAAAGTGATGGGAGAACCGTAAATGATATACAAGTACAACGAGCCCGTATCAGCGAAAGCACTATCCGATTTGCGTGAAGCTGTGGGTTGGAACAGAATGGAAAAGGAATACGCCAATCCTTTATTGACATCATATTATCATATTGCTGTTTATGAAAAGGAGGAGCTGGTTGGCTATATTGATTGTGTGTCTAACGGCGTTACAGATGCGTACATTCAGGATTTGATGGTTCATCCGGATTATCAGGGCAAAGGAGTCGGTACTGATTTGATGAATAAGATGATTCAGTATCTGAAAGAAAAACGGATATATATAATATCAGTTGTTTTTGAAGAATGTTTAAAGCCGTTTTATGATAAATTTGGTTTTTATAATATGCTTTGCGGCCAGATGGAAACTTATAACGGTGATTCGTGACGGTGTAATTTAGTAAGAATGTGATAGGAGAGCATACTATGGAATTTATGGGTAAAGAATTAGAGGAAATTGTTGTGACGCTTCCGTATGAAGATGGTACAAGCTTGGATTGCGGCGTGTATTCATATTTTGAAGTGAATAACAAAAAATATTTCGCATTACTTCCGCTGAAAGGGGAAAAGGAGTTAGATTTCTCTCGCAGCTACATGCTTTATGAAGTGGAGGAAGACGAGGAGAATAATCCTGTCGTTTTGTATATAGAGGATGATTTGGAGTATGCTGTTGCGGCACAGTATTTCTCGGAGAAGTTGGAGAAGAAGTAGGTACATTGCCAAAAAGACTGTAAGTGCAAAAGGAGGTTTATATGAAGAACAAGGTATTATTTATTGGGGAAGATAACAAGACAAACAATGAATTGTTTCAGTTATTAAACTGGAGATTTCAGGTGACCTACTATAATGATCCGGTGAGTTTTACCTATGAGGAATTAAAAGAAGGGAATCCGGCGGTACTGATTGTCAGTATGGTGGGAAACAGACAGGATTATCATGAACTGTTTGACTATATGATGAAGGAGTGCAGGGAAACACCGGTCATTACCATTAGTACCAAAACAGAAAGTGAAGCCTACGAGTCTTATTATGATAATAAGCAGTTTGTGAAAATATTACGGCCCATTTTAGGAAAAAGGGTATTGGAAATCTGCCGTAAGGTAATTGTAGGAAGTGATTATCAGGACGAGGAAGAGGAGACTTCTAAACATGGTGAGAAAAGGCATATTCTTGTAGTCGATGACAATGCCATGGTATTGCGCAACATTAAAAGTGTTTTGGAGAGTCAATATTCGGTAGCGGTAGCACCTTCGGGTGTACATGCCTTTTTGTCTATGGGCAAAAAAATGCCGGATCTGATTTTGCTGGATTATGAAATGCCCGGCATGAACGGAAAAGAGGTTTTGGAGAAGATTCAGGAAGATGAGGAACTGAAGGAAATTCCGGTACTGTTTTTAACAAGTATGGATAACAGGGATACTGTTTTGAAACTTTTGACACTGAGACCGGCAGGCTATATATTAAAACCGCCTGATTTCCAAATGTTACTTGAGAAGATTGAGAATATTATCGGAAAGTAGGGATTGGCATGTATAAGACACAGGTTGCTTGCGCCATATTTATTTTATATATCGGAATACTATATTTTTGGTCAGCCGGAAAAAAAACAGAATCCTCCAAGTGGTTTGTGGCTCTTTTGTCCTGTTCTTTTTTTCAGTTGATATTTGATGCCTGCTCCGTGTATACGGTTAATCATCTGGAAACGGTTTCGCCGATTTTAAATCGCGTAATACATATTATTTTTCTTGGTCTTTTGCAGGTGATGTTTTATCTTGCATATCGTTATCTGGAGATCATAATTGAAGAGGAAATCGGAAGGAAGATACGAAAATACCGTTTTAGTATCATTCCTTTGTTACTTACCATGGCAGGTAACATTTTTTTGCCGGTGTATTACGTGGAGTCAGCCAGAAGTAATTATTCTTACGGACCATCTGTATATATGACATATATAGGCGTAGCAGTATATGTTTTATTTATTATCTTCTTGATGGTTCGATACAGGAAACAGATTCCGCAGAAAAAGAAGCGTGCAATTTATGTGGCCCTTTGGAGTGAAATTCCGGTGGCAGTATATCAGATTATGATTCCGGATTCTTTGATTACCTGCGTCGGAATTGTATTGTTTATTACCGGTATTTATATGACCACGGAGAATCCGGATGCTGTATTGGCAGAGCAGCTGGAGAAGGAAAAAAGACGTGCGGATAGTGCCAATGCGGCAAAGACCAACTTTCTTGCCAACATGTCCCATGAAATAAGAACGCCTATCAATGCAGTTCTGGGTATGAATGAGCTGATTATGCGTGAAAGTAAAGAAGCGGACATTAAGAAATATGCGCTTAATGTGGACAGGGCAGCAAAATCACTCCTCAGCATCATTAATGATATTTTGGATATTACCAAAATCGAAGCAGGTAAACTGAAAGTGATTTCCGCTGAATATAGTGTGGAATCCGTACTTCGGGATGTTATCACCATGATTTCCTTTAAGGCAAATGTAAAGGACTTAGCGTTTAAGGTACAGGTAGATGAAAATATTCCCGCAATGCTGATGGGGGACGATATCCGTCTTCGTCAGATTCTGGTTAATCTGCTGAATAATGCCGTAAAGTATACGCAGAAGGGCAGTGTAACTCTGAAAGTAACCATGCTTCCGGTTGAAGGGGACAAGGCAAGAATCCGCTTCCTTGTCAAGGATACGGGTATTGGTATCAAAGAAGAAGATATGGAGAAGCTTTGTGCTCCCTTTGAGCGTATTGAAGAGAAAAGAAACCGCAATATTGAAGGAACAGGTCTTGGAATGAGCATTACCAAGCAATTGTTGGAATTGTTAAATAGTCGTCTGGAGATAAACAGTGTGTATGGAGAGGGGTCTGAATTTGCCTTTGAACTGTGTCAGGAAATTGTAGATAGTACTCCCATTGGTCCCATGGAGGAGACGAAGTTAGAAGAAGCTTCCGAGTATCGTCAGAGTTTTGAAGCTCCGGAGGCCGGAATTCTTGTGGTGGATGACAATGAACTGAACCGCAAAGTATTTGCAGGCTTGTTGAAAGCAACCAGAGTGCAGATTGATGAGGCGTGCGGTGGCAGAGAGTGTCTTAGTAAAGTGCAGGAGAAAAAGTACGATATTATTTTCCTGGACCACATGATGCCGGATATGGATGGTATGGAAACACTGCATGCCATGAAAGAACTGGGAGAGTTTCCTTCCAAGGAAGCACCGGTGGTGATTCTTACGGCAAATGCCATTGTGGGAGCAAGAGAAAAGTATCTGGAAGAAGGCTTTGATGCCTTTTTGGCCAAGCCCATTGATTATAAAAAGCTGGAAGCTTTAGTGGCAGAATTGCTGGATGAATCTTTGGTTCAGGTCGTTTCCGTTCCAGGGGATTATAGGGCTGAATCTGTTGAGAACTCAGAATTACCGTCGATAGAGGGTCTTGACTGGAACTATGCCGGCCAGCATTTTCAGGATACAGAGTCTATGCTTGAGACGGTGCGGTTTTTTGCTGATTCATTGGAGTTTGAGGCTCAAACGCTATTCGTACTTTCAACAGATATTGCAACGGAAGAAGGCAGGAAAGCTTATTGTACAAAGGTTCACAGCATGAAAAATTCCGCAGCAACAATCGGTATTATTCCGTTGGCAGGTATGGCTAAGGTTTTGGAGGATGCAGCAAGAGGCGGTGAGGTAGAGGTCCTTCAAAGCGTGACACCGGTATTTTTATCAACCTGGCGTTCTTATGGAGATAAGCTGGCAGCAGTAGTGAAGCGTAATGCAGGCAAAAAGAATGCAAAGGAACACAAGGAAGAAATTGATTCCTTGTTGGTGCAAGTACGTACCGCAGCAGAGGATATGGATATTGATGCATTGGATTTGTTGTGGAAGCAGCTGGCAGAATTTGAATGTGAGGGAGAATTGGCAGAATTCATGGACAGGATTCACAAAGCGATTGTGGAGTTTGATGTGGACTATTTACAGGAAGCTGTTCAGAATAAGAAGTAAGGACGGTGAACCATCAAAACGGACAATACTTATTGCAGGATAGAGTGAAGAAGTAGGAAGCAAGCAGAGGGAGAGGATAATAGTATGGCAGAACAGGTCAAAAAGTTAGAATCTTTTGCACCGGAAGATGGGCATATTGAAAGTGTATTGGTTGGAGTGCAAGAACTAAAAGTGTCTTTTCAGGATTGGAGAGGAAAACAATTGGTGATTCTATTTCATGATGTAGAAGAATTTCATGGTATTGATAGTGCAGAGCAGTGTGTGTTTAATCAAGACATTGGAGAATTTACCACACACGAGCTGGACAATGATTTCAAGGAGTATTGTTTTGTGGGAGCATGGGATGAAAATACTTTTCTAAAGATTAGAGGTAAATATATGGAGATATATGAAGTTGGTGTATCTAAGAATATAGAGACAGCATTGTTTGAGGTGGGGTTAGAATATATTGGCGACCAGTTGCCGGAAATGGAATAATAAACTTAAAGAGGTAAGATTAATTATGAACGACAAACAGGCAATAATCTTTATTGGCATACAGGCAAGTGGTAAATCGACCTACTATCACCGGTATTTTGGCACGTATGAACATGTGAATCTTGATACATTGCGCACCAGGAATAAAGAGAATTTATTGCTTCAGGAATGTATTCGGAATGAAAAGTCCTTTGTGGTGGATAATACAAATCCAACATCGCAGGATAGAGAAAAATATATCCGCTTGGCAAGGGACAATGGGTATTCTGTGGACGGATACTATTTTCAATCGGCTATTGCAAATTGTATGGAGCGTAATCGTTTAAGAGAAGGAAAGGCTCGTGTGCCTGACAAAGCACTGGCTTGTACCCATAGTAATTTGGAACTTCCAAAACTTGAAGAAGGATTTGATAAATTATACTATGTGCGGATAGAGGATGGAAAATTTGTGACGGAAGAATGGGACGATAAATAATATCGGGAGGTGTAGCATGAAATTTGATGATTTTGATAGAGAGATGCGAGTATATGAGGAATCGCTTGACCAGTATATTTTGCCGGACATGTATTTAGTGGCAAGATTAGATGGACGTTCTTTTACAAGACTGACGAAGGAGCTGTGTGAGTTTGAGGCACCCTTTGATGTGCGCTTTCGAGATTTGATGACAGATACGGTAAAAGCTTTGATGAATGCCGGTTTTCGAATTGTATACGGTTACACGGAAAGTGATGAAATATCCTTGCTGTTCCATCCGGAGGATAATACTTTCGGCAGAAAGGTTCGTAAGATAAACACCACTCTTGCAGGAGAAGCCAGCGCAGCTTTTACGCTTGCATTAGGACGCGTGGCTACATTTGATTGTCGTGTGGTGCCATTGCCGAACAAGAGCAGGGTTGCAGATTATTTTCTGTGGCGTCAGGAAGATTCTCATAGGAATTCATTAAATGCACATTGTTACTGGGCACTTCGTAAAGAGGGACAATCTCAGAATGCTGCGACCGCAGAATTGGAGAGTAAAAGTGTTTCTTATAAAAATGAACTCCTCTTTCAAAAGGGAATCAATTATAATGATTTACCTTCCTGGCAAAAAAGAGGCATGGGAATATATTTTAAGGATGTTGATAAAGAAGGTTTTAATCCGATTACAAACGAAACCGTCATCACGAAACGGCGGGAACTTGTTGTAGATTATCAATTGCCAATTGGTGAGGAGTATACAGAGTTTATATTGAACTTTTTGACGGAAGAGTAGCTTGATGGTATAATAGCCATGCCGACAAAATGCGAATTTAAAGGCACACTGTGCCGGAAAGGAAATAGATTATGTTAGAAGAATTAAAGAAAAAAGTGTATGAAGCAAATATGGACCTGCCCAGGTATGGTCTTGTGACTTTTACCTGGGGGAATGTAAGTGCCATCGACAGGGAAACAGGCTATTTTGTCATTAAGCCCAGTGGCGTGGAATATGACAAACTTACTCCGGAAGATATGGTAGTTATGGATTTGGACGGCAATAAGGTGGAGGGCAGATACAATCCTTCTTCCGATACCGCAACACATCTTGAGATTTACAAAGCGTTCCCCGAAGTAGGCGGTGTGGTGCATACACATTCTTCTTACGCAACCAGTTGGGCGCAGGCAGGAAGAAGCATTCCCTGCTACGGAACAACACACGCAGACTATATCTATGGTGAAGTTCCCTGTGTAAGATGTTTGACCAAGGAAGAAATCGATGAAGCATATGAAGCCAATACGGGCCGTTTGATTGTAAGCGAATTCAAGCGTATGGACAAAGACCCGATGGCAGTGCCCGCTGTTCTTTGCAAGAATCACGGACCTTTTGCATGGGGGAAGGATGCACAGGATGCGGTTCACAATGCAGTCGTACTTGAAGAAGTAGCAAAGATGGCATACCGTGCAGAAACCATTCAGAAAGATATCCAGCCTGCTCCGCAGGAATTGCAGGATAAGCATTACTACAGAAAGCACGGTGCAAACGCATATTACGGACAGAACTAGGAGGCAGTTATTATGGCATTTGAGATAAAAAAAGCAACCGAAGCCTGTGTGGAATGGATTCGGGAATTCTTCGAAAAAAACGGACCGGACTGTAATGCGGTAGTCGGCATTTCCGGAGGCAAAGACAGCTCCGTTGTGGCAGCTCTTTGTGTGGAAGCACTCGGCAAGGATCGTGTTATCGGTGTACTGATGCCCTGTGGGGTACAGGCTGACATTGATATGTCCGAATTACTGGTGAAACATCTTGGAATCAAGAGTTACGTAGTGAATGTGGAAGCAGCAATCAATGGCGTAAAAGATGCAGTTACGGATTTAGAGTTAAGTGTTCAGGCAAAGACAAACTTACCGCCCCGTATACGTATGGCAACGCTTTATGCCGTAAGCCAGAGCGTAAACGGCCGCGTTGCGAATACCTGCAACTTATCCGAAGACTGGGTAGGATATTCCACCCGTTACGGCGACAGCGTCGGTGACTTCAGTCCGATGTCTTTCTTCACCGTAACAGAAGTGAAGGCTATCGGAAGAGAACTTGGACTTCCTGATGTCCTGGTGGACAAGGTGCCCATCGACGGTTTGTGCGGTAAAACCGACGAAGAGAACTTAGGCTTCTCTTATGAAGTGCTTGATAAATATATCCGCGAAGGAATCTGTGAAGACGAAGAGCTTCGCCAAAAGATTGACCGACTGCATGAGCGCAATCTTTTCAAACTTGAATTTATGCCCTGTTTCAAATACGAGGGTTAATTAGTATCAAAGAGGTGTATCGAAATGATACGTCTCTTTTTTATTGCATAGGAAATTCCTATGCAATAAAAAAATCGCTCCGCTAAGGATGCGCAGTTCGCGGCAAGGAATTTTGTTGCCGAGCAACACCGCTCACGCGCGAGAGAATGCGCTATGCACATTCTTTATTATTGCATAGGAAATACCTATGCAATAAAAAAATCGCTCCGATAAGGATGCGCAGTTCGCGGCAAGGAATTCTGTTGCCGAGCAACACCGCTCACGCGCGAGAGTCCGCTTGCGGACTCTTTGTTCGTGCATAGGAAATGCCATATAGATATGCCGGGCGGGAAATGGGCTCTAAATCGAAGCAAATTTCATATAGATACGCCGGACGAGAGGAAAAACCGGAAATTCAATGAAACATCTGAAAATATCTTAAAAAATGGGCTCTAAATCAAAACAAATTTCATATAGATACGCCGAGCGAGAGGAAAAAACGGAAATTTAATGAAATATCTGAAAATATCTTTAGAAATGGGCTCTAAATCGAAGAAAATGTCATATAGATACGCCGAGCGAGAGGAAAAACCGGAAATTTAATGAAACATCTGAAAATATCTTTAGAAATGGGCTCTAAATTGAAGAAAATGTCATATAGATACGCCGAGCGGAAGGAAAAGCCGGAAATTCAATGAAATATCCGGAAATTGCAATCCGACAAAATGAAAAATGAAGAAAAAATGAAAAAAATTTAAAAAAAGAGCCAAAAGTTTATAAAAAGTTTATATTTGTGTGCAATAATAAGCAAGGAAAAGACAAAATAAGCACATAAGTAGTAATGAAAACCACATAAAAGAGTAGACAGAACTTTGAAACAGAGGTATTATGAATATATGAAGCAGAAAAAAGTAATTTACTATAAAGATGTTCATAATGATGAGTTTTCAGATGCTGTAATAGATGCAATTCCTATTGATGAGAACTATGAATATATCAGAGATCATGCGGTTGGCAGATTTTTGCATGTATTCTGGTATAGGATTGTTGCCATACCGTTGGCCCGGATTTGGTTAAAAGCATGGTTTGGCCACAGAATTATTTGGAAAACAACAGAGAAACCTGAGAAGAGAAAGCCATTTTTTCTGTATGGAAATCATACACATTTTATGGCGGATGCATTGATTCCGACGATGGTGTCCCTGCCGCATGAGGCATATGTGGTAGTGCATCCCAATAATGTATCCATGCCGGTGCTCGGAAAGATCACACCTTACCTCGGGGCTTTGCCGCTTCCGGACACACCGGCCGCAGCAAAAGCATTCAGCAAGGCTGTAAATTACAGGGTAGGAGAAGGAAGATGCATCATGATATATCCGGAAGCACATATCTGGCCTTTTTATACGGATATCAGACCTTTTAAGGAATTGTCATTTCGTTATCCGGTGAAAGCGAAGTGTGCAACGTATTGTTTTACCAATACGTATCAGAAGCGGCGATGGCGCAAAACGCCCCGTATCGTAACATATGTTGACGGCCCCTTTTATCCGAAAGAGGGGGAGGAGGCGAAGCTGAGTCTTCGTAATCAGGTGTATGAGAGAATGAAAGAGCGCGCCGCAAATAATACGGTTTCGCTGGTAGAGTATATTTACAAGCCCGAAGAATGAATAATCAGGAGGAATTATGATTCATATTCTTTTTTCCGGAAATGATAAAGTAGTAGATGGTGTTATGACGTGTATGCTTTCAATCTTGAAAAGGACCAAAAGCACGGAACCGTTCTGCTTTTATATTTTTACAATGGATGCAACGCAGATTAAAGAAGAATATAAACCGATAACAGATAGAATGATTGCGTTTCTTGACAGGATGGCGAAGGAATACCATCCGCAGAATTGTGTAATCAAAAAGGATGTGGGGGCGCTTTATAAGCAGGAATTTGCCAATTGCCCCAACGAACAGTGTTATTGCTCGCCATATACCCTGTTGCGGCTTTTGGCAGACATGGTGGAAGGAATGCCGGAGAAGCTTCTCTACCTTGATGTTGATGTGATGTTTCAGCATGACATCCGTCTGTTGTACGACATTGATGTTTCGAATGTGGAATATGCGGCGGCAAACGATCATTACGGAAAGTATCTGATTCACCCGCGCTACATCAATGCAGGCGTGTTGCTTTTCAATATGAAAAAGGTGCGGGAAACAGGCTTATTGAAGAAGGCCAGAGAACTGATAAAGACCAAAAAGCTTGTTTTTGCGGATCAAAGTGCAATTATACGCAGTACGACGAAGAAAAAGTTGATTGCTCAGAAGTTTAATGACCAGAAATTTTTGCATAAACATACCGTAGTCAGACATTTTTCAAAACGCTTGTTTTATCTGCCGTATCCTCATACGGACAATATAAAACAGTGGCATATTGATAAAATGCATAAGGTATTCGGCTACCATCAGTTCGATGATATATTGGATGAATATTGTTTGAAAAAGAAAGAATTAGAGGAGGAATAAGGTCGTGGGTACACAGGAAATCCCTATTTTTTATGCATGTGATAATGCGTTTGTCAAATTTACAATTGTTTCTTTATTTTCGTTGATAAAAAATGCAAATCAGGACAGAAAGTATAAAATTCATATTCTTCACACGGATATTTCGGAAGAAAATCAGGCGAAACTTATGGAACTTCAGCGTCCGAATTTTAGCATATATATGGAAAATGTTTGTGACAGGGTTCGCGAAATCGGCGGAAATCTCCCGCTGCGCCATTATTATTCCATGACAACCTATTTTCGCATGTTTATTGCAGAAATGTTTCCGGAGTATGAAAAAGCGTTGTATATTGACAGTGATACGATTGTACAGGGAGATATCAGCCGTTTGTATGATATTGATCTTAGCGATAACCTCGTGGGTGCGGCTGTAGAGCAGGTTATGCTGCAGACAGACGTATACGGCACATACTGTGAACAGGTTTGCGGTATCCGCAGAGATAAATTTTTTAATGCAGGTATTCTGATGATAAACTGTGCGTTGTTCCGTGGCGAGGATATTTTAAGCCGTTTCAAGGAGCTTCTGTATACGTATCGTTTCATCGTGACACAGGATGAGGATTATTTAAACGTCCTTTGCAAAGACCGTGTCTGCTATATTCCCGGTGAGTGGAATGTACCGATTTTTGGTGAGATTAAGTACGAAAAAGAAGAGATTTGTATTTTTCACTATATTATGGTTTCTAAACCCTGGCATTATCCGGATTGCAGATTCGCGGAGGTATTCTGGTCATATGCAGAGGAGACGTCTGTATACGATGAAATCAGACAGATGCTTGCTGCATATACAGATGCAGAGCGCAAACGTGATGCGGATTCCGTTGCGAATCTGGAAGAGATGGCGCGTGCGGAAATTGCGCGTGAGGACAATTATCTGAAACTGATTCACGGAGAAGGCGGCAAAGAACTGGGTCGTATTATCGTGTTAAATAAAATAGCGCATTATGAGAAAGAAGGCCGCTTTGATGAGGATGTGGAAGAAGATCCTCCCACACGGGAATTAAAACCGGATGAAATTGATTATATGCGTAAAAAAGTTACCAGTAAAATCAAATCCGGTTTTGCATATTCTATTGCAAGAAAATATATGAACAGCCTGATTGATGATAAAAAAATGATTATCAAAGAGATTCGCGGGATTGAAAACTATGCGAATCTGGATACGGGCGCAATTATTACATGTAACCATTTTAACGCATACGACAGCTTTGCGATGCAGATTGCATACGAGGCTGCCGGTCACAGAAGAAGACGCAAATTGTTCCGCGTCATACGTGAAGGAAATTACACGAACTTCCCGGGATTTTACGGTATATTGATGCGAAACTGCAACACATTTCCGTTAAGCTCCAATGCTCAGACCATGAAAAAGTTCATGGTTTCCATGGAAAAAGTACTGAAAGCAGGCCATTTCATGTTGATTTATCCGGAGCAGAGTATGTGGTGGAATTACAGAAAACCTAAGCCGTTAAAAAGCGGTGCATACAAATTTGCGGTAAAAAACAATGTTCCGGTTTTGCCTTGTTTCATCACCATGCAGGATAGTGAAATCAAGGATGAGAGTGGATTCTTCGTACAGGAATACACCATTCATATTGCTCCGCCCATCTATCCGGATGATAAGTTAGACAGACGACATGCGGCAGAGAAAATGTGCAGTGAAAATTATGAAATCTGGAAAGATATTTATGAGAAAACTTACGGGGAATCTTTAACATATACGTGTGATAAAGTAAATTAGTCATAATGAAGTAAAGTATACTATAATATCCGCATGGGGGTATTATGGGATGATGAAAAAAATTGTTTAGTAATTCATGCTATTGTAAAGGTGTCGTTCGTTTCTTTATTTCAGATTGGCTGCGGATATAGTTCGGCAGAGAGCAAGCTTTCTATCCGCCGGATAAAATAAAACGGCAGACGGACGCGGTATTTGCATTGCAATATCAAAAAGACGGAGATACATACTATGGAGATTGTTATACAAGGGTAACTCCGGATGAAGAGTATATTTTTGCTGAAATAGGGACGGATATTGGTGAAGACATCAGATTTGCCGTATTTAAAGATAGTTGAAATAAAACCAATCATTTTTGGAATGGTTGGTTTTTTTCTTGCATAGGATTTTCCTATGCAAGAAAAAAGCTCCGCTAAGGATGCACACTCTTTATTTGTTTTAGAAAAAGCACTTGCCGAAACGAACATTTGTTTGTATAATCAAAACAGAACATTTGTTTGGAGGGTATATGAGATGTTTGAACTTCAGAAGGAGAAATCAATAGAAGATAAGCTTGCTATTCTGGCTGATGCAGCGAAATATGATGTTGCATGTACGTCAAGCGGAGTTGATCGTAAAGGAAAGAAAGGATATCTGGGAAACAGTGTGGCAGCAGGCGTATGTCATTCTTTTGCGGCAGACGGACGTTGTATTTCCCTTCTGAAAATACTGATGACAAATCATTGTATTTATGACTGCAAATATTGTATCAACCGTTGTAGCAATGAAGTGGAGCGGGCGACTTTTACACCGGATGAAATCTGTACCTTAACGATGGAGTTTTACCGTAGAAATTATATCGAAGGGTTGTTTTTAAGCTCAGGAATTATCCGTTCGCCGGGCTACACGATGGAAAAGATGTGTGAAACATTGTGGTTGCTGCGCAATAAATATAAATTTAACGGGTATATTCATCTGAAGGCAATTCCGGGAGCACCGGATGAGCTGTTGACTCTGGCTGGTTATCTTGCAGACCGTATGAGCATTAATCTCGAGCTTCCAACGAAAGAAAGCCTGCAGCGACTGGCTCCGAATAAGAATTTTAACAGCATATTGAAGCCGATGGGGAAATTAACCGATACAATCGCAGCTCACAGACTTGCCGTCGGAAAGGACGCAAGGATGGAGAGAAGCAGCGGAAACAGGTATTTGGAGAATAGTATTTTTCACAATGATAAGCTGGAAGATTCCATGAGAACACGGAATGCATTCTTACCTTCTGTCGGGAAGAATGAGCAAATGCAAAGACCGTTTGCGCCTGCGGGACAGAGTACACAGATGATAATCGGCGCGAGCGGGGAATCGGATTTTGACTTAATGAGAACAACACAGCAGTTGTATCGTTCGTATGACTTGAAACGAGTCTTTTTTTCGGCATATGTTCCTATCAATGAGGATTCTTCTTTGCCCGCCCTTGGAACACCACCGCCGCTTTTACGAGAACACAGACTATATCAGGCGGACTGGTTGCTGCGTTTTTACGGATTTCATGCAGAAGAACTTCTTTCTATGGAAAAGCCGAATTTTCACACGGAGCTTGATCCGAAATGTGACTGGGCAATCAGGCATCTCGGACAGTTTCCGGTTGAAATTATGAAAGCACCGTATGATGTGCTTTTGCGGGTGCCGGGGATTGGACCGACAAGCGCCAAACGGATTGTGCAATCAAGACGTCACGGAACATTGTCTTTTGAAATGTTAAAGAAGATGGGAGTGGTTTTGAAACGTGCGCACTATTTTATTACTTGCGCGGGAAAGATGATGTACAAGATTCCGATTGAAGAACACTATATCATGTCACAGCTATGTGCGGATAACAGGAACGAGAACTGGGAGCTGGCGCATAAGCAGGATTTCAAACAGATGTCTTTGTTTCAGGATTTTGCCGTGTCACAGAACCGGATTGCAACGGGTTAAAAGGGGGAAGCATATGTTTTATTATACTTGCGAACCTGATTCTGCTGCGATGTTCACGTGCATTTATGAAGCATGGGCAAGCGGAAAGGGTCATCATAACATCAGGCTGTGCGTTGAGCCTGTGGAGCAATATACACTGTTTGATACATATATTCATGTGGATGCGGATGAGAGTAAGGCGGAGAAGGTGGTGCGGACATTGCAGACGCAACTGTCACATGCGTTCTTCGAGGAGATTTCATTTGTGACACTGTCTGCACAGGAAGATGCACTTGATACTATTTATCGTGTAATGATTCTCGGGTTTGCATTCGGACCGAAGGCGCTTGAAATGTACCAGTATAAGGAGGTGGTCCGCTTCTGGGAAATACGTAAGAGAGTAAAGAGGGAAGTTCATCTTTTTCCCGAATTTCTGCGTTTTGTATCGTTGGAAGGAGGTCTTTTGCTCGGGCATTTCGAACCGCGGGACAGAGTATTGATTCCGGTTTCATGGGCTTTTGAAGACAGAATGCCGTCTGAAAACTGGATGATTGTGGACGATGTGCACCGCATGGCCGTGGTTCATCAGGCAGACAAAGAATCCGTACTGCGTATTCTTACGGATGAAGAATTTGAGAAATTGTGTGAGGCAGAGCGGTATAAGGATGATTTCACAAAGCGCTGGCAAATCTTTTTTGAACATATTGCAATCAGGGAGCGGGCGAACAGCAGATGTCAGCAAACGCTTTTTCCGAAGTGGATGCGTAAACATGTTACGGAGTTTCAGAAGTAAGAGAAGCCGGTGCGGAAAGGATGATATGTCTTTATCGCACTAAATGTTGTATAAAACTGTTCTTTGCCTACTAAAAATAGTTGTCAAAGGTTGCCAAGCCACTATGAAAAGTGATATACTTCAAGCCAAAGGGAAACAATTTTTCTTGGATGGAGGAGTATGAAGATGAGAAAAATGAAAAAAGCATTTTTTGCAATTCTAATGTCGGTCTTAATTGTGACACAGAGTTTACCTGTGTATGCGATTGAAGGCATCGCGTCGGAAGTATCTGAAGAGATTTCCGATGAAGCGGCAGAAGAATTATCTGAAGAGATTTCCGATGAAGCGGCAGAAGAATTATCTGATGAGAGTTCCGAAGAGACAGTAGAGGAATCTGCATCGGAAACGGAAGAAGTTTCGGAAGAAGAATCTGCTTCTGATACGGACGAATCTTCAGAAGAGATGACTGAAACAGAACAGGAAGAAAGTACGTCGGATACGGAAGAAGAGAGTAGCGAAATTTCAGAAGAGAACTCTGAAGAAGACAGTGCAGAGACGTCTGAAGATATTTCCGAGGATGCTTCTGATGAAAGCGGATTGGAAGGAATTGTATGTATTCCCGCAGTTCGTTCGGAAGATGACGCAAATGAAGAACAGAATGATACACAGGCAATAGATAATTCCATTAAGAGCGGAAATCTTTCCGTGGAATTGAAAGGCGCCTATCATACGGAAACGGCAGATAAGATTCTGAAGAGATTGAATGAAATCCGTAAAGAAGCATGTGATAATGGATATATTGACCCGAATACAGGGAAGGCATTAAAGGCTTCTGACTATACACCTTTGAAATGGTCTGCCGATATGGAGGCAATTGCACGTGTACGTGCGGCAGAAGCGGCAGTATATTTGAGTCATACCCGTCCGAATGGTGACAGCTGCTGGACTGTAACAACCACAGATGGTGTTTCTGCTTTTGCGGAGGATCTTGCGTGGAATTATGACGGCTTGATGAAAGGTATTGAGCAGTGGTACGACGAGAAAGATGATTATGTGAATAAGGTGGCAAATAAGGTAACCGGTCACTATGAGTCTATTATTTCAACGAGATATAATCAGGTTGGTGTCGGCTGTTTCTACAGTACGGAAAAGAATGTTGCTTATCCGTATTCTATAGCAATGGAATTGACACATCTGACGAAGCTTGATACGACCAAAGATAAAACAGCAGGTTCTTGTGTTGTTCCGATTGAATACAAGGGATCTTATGTAACGAGTATTGGTATTGCAAATGATGATTTACCTTTCCTGATTGTAGGTGAAAACGGTAAGGTTGTTTGTAAGGCTACCGTAAAATATAAGTGCCCGAAGAATACGAGTATTACCAGAACGCTTACTGCTGCAGTTGATATGGGACTTACATGGAAGTCTTCAGATGAAACAATTGCAAGTATTAACGCTGCCGGTCGTGTATCTGCAAAGAAGGTCGGCAAAACAAAAATCACCGCAGCATTTGGTTCTTATTCCCAGGAGAAGGAACTTGAGATTTATCCGGAAGGAACTTCTCCACTGATTATAGAAAATCTTTCCAAAACCACTTATCTGGTTGGCGAAAAGATGGATGTGAAGAATGCAACGGTTAAGAATCGTCGTAACAAAAAGAGCGCGAAACTGACAGCGGACGAAGTAAAACTTACCGGTTTTTCAACAGAAAAAGCCGGAAAGATTTCAGTTAAGGTTGCATTTGACAGTCAGGAAACTTCTTTTGATATTTTGGTTCTTGCACTGCCTACGTTGAATGCAGAGTATGGCAAGACACTTGCAAGTTTACCGATGCCCGGCAATGCATACGGAACCTTCCAGTGGGCAGACAGCAAAGAAACTGTACTTGGCAAAGTTGGCGAGAATCGATATAAGATGATTTTTACACCGTATGATACGGTTGCATTTCAGGTAAGAAACGATATTCAGGCGTATGTCTATGTATATCGTGAGTTAAATGCTGCATGGGTTAGCTTCCCTGAGAAAGAATATCCGTATACCGGTGGCTATCAGGAACCCAGACCGATTGTTGTATCCGACGGTGATTTGGTTACATTACAGAATGGAACAGATTATGAGATATTAACATACTCCAATAACAAACATATTGGTGTTGCAGATATTATTTTAAAGGGAAAAGGATATTATACAGGAACCGTTACAGCACATTTTGCAATTGTAAACGGTAAAGTTGTTATTAAAGCAAAAGATGTGGTACTTTGTGTAGACGATCCGATTCCGACAACCTTTGAATATACTTGTACAGGTTTGGCAGAAGGAGATACCTTAACAACACCGCCGACTCTGACCTGCAGTATTGAGACAACAAGTAAAACAGGGCTGTATCAGATTGTTCCCTCAGGAGCAGTTGCAGGAGCTAATTATGACATCACATATATTAATGGTGAATTACGTGTTGTGGAAGCTCCCGTATATTATGATGTTATCTTTGATACCTGTGGTATCGGAATTGTACCGTTACCGTTAATCGGGGTACCGACCGGAGAGACAATTGATGCTCCTACGCTTCCTAAGATTGAAGGATACATCTTTGACGGATGGTATAAGGATATTGCATATAAGACACCTTGGGATTTCGAGAAGGATACCGTATCAGCCAATATTACGTTATATGCAAAGTGGTTGAAGCATCGTTCCGGAACGACATTCTATGTACAGCAGATTCCGGATATGACATATACGTCTAAAGCATTGAAACCGGTTGTTACCGTGTATGACGGAGATTTATTGCTTAAGGCAGGTAAAGATTATACCGTTACGTATAAAAATAACACAAACGTAAATGCAAATGGCAAAAAAGCATCGGAAACTTTCTATTCTGACCTTCCTTATGTGACGATTACAGGAAAAGGAAATTATACCGATAAGATTTCCGTAAACTTTAATATTTTGCCTGTTTCAATCGGCAATGGCGAACCGGCAGAAAATGTTACCTTCAAGTATCAGAACCAGCTGGTAAAGAGTACTTCAAAGGCTCAGAGCGTATTCTCCTCCCTGAAGGCTGTTAAAACACTGAAATCCGGAAAGGACTTCTCTCTTACACTGACAACTCTTCAGGCTTATAGTGAAAAAGGTGCTTTGGTTGCGGAAGGTACCGTATGTAAGGACGCAAAGATTCCGAAGGGTTACAGCGGAAGCTTTATTCTAACAGTGAAGGGTATCGGAAATTATTCCGGTGTCATTAAACAGGAAGTGAAAGTTGCCCAAAAACAGACGTTGTTAAAGAATGCATCCGTTATCATTGGTGACTCTGTTAAGAGTCAGGTATATACAGGCGAAGAATTCAAATTGATTCCTGCGGTATATGATGCGAAAGAGAAATGCTACTATCGTGTCATCAATGGCGGTTTGGAAGCCCCGATTACCGGCAAGAAAGAGGTCGTGGATCCTAAGGATGTATATCTGGTGAAACTGGGAGACAAGTACTTAATTCAGGATAAAGATTTTACTGTTTCGTATGAGAATAATATTGCTGTGGGAACTGCAACCCTGACCATTCAGGGCAAAGGTGATTACAGCGGTATGAAGAGTGCAACCTTTAAGATTACGGGTGAAGCATTTAATACAAAGAATATCACCATTAAAGGCATTAAGGATGTAAACTATACCGGTACAGCTGTAACATTCTCCTATAAAGATGTGAAGGTGATTTATATGGACGGTACAACGAAAGCCCGCGAATTAAAATGGGGACAGGATTTTACCGTTAAGTATGCGAAAAATATCAATAAAGGTACGGCAAGTATTACTTTCACAGGCCTTGAAGAAGGCGGATTTACCGGTAAAATCACAAAGAAGTTTAAGATTAATGCGATTGATATAGCAGATGAGACACAGGTAATCCGTGCAGCATCCATGAAAGATATCAAGGTGATTTATGATAAGGCCGGTGTGAAACCGGTAGACGAGATTGTGTTAAAAACAACATCCGGTAAGCAGTTAAAGGCCGGAGTGGACTACACCATTTCGTACAAAAACAATAAAAAAGCAGCAACTGCTTTTGAAGAGAAAGCTCCTACGATTGTTATCAAAGGAAAAGGAAACTATAAGGGAACTTTTAGCGTTGCATTTACCATTTTGGCAGGGGTATTATCTGATGATGATATTTCTGTAGTAGTATCACCGGTTGCATTCAGTGCTAAGAAGAAGGATACCTATGTATATAAGCCGAAGGTAACGGTTTATGATGGTAAGAAGAAAATGAAAGCAAAGTCTGATTACACCGTTGAGTATATTAATGCGACGCAGGATAAGGTGGCTGCTTACTTTGAGAAGGTTGATTCGAATACGGTAACAACAGCGGATTTACCGCTGGTTCGTATTACAGCAGGAAGCAATGGTTTATACGAAGGAAGCAAAGCAGATATTTTACTTCCTGTTTATGCCAAGAAGATAGAGGCCAAGTATTTATATATTCTCGTAGAAGAGTCTGAAGCTGTATATACAGGTGAATGTGTGACACCGTCCGTTCGAGTATTTTATTCATCTAATGCATCAGATGTAAAACGTGCGAAGAAGACAAAGAATATTGAACAGATTCTTGCGTATGGTTTGACAGAATGGACCGAGGGTGAAGAATATGAGGTTTCCTATGGCACAAATATTGCAGCAGGAAAGAACAAAGGTAGTGTCATTATTACCGGAATTACACCTGAATGGGGCGGTAAATTGACACAGAAATTTACAATCAATAAGAAACAGATTCGATAGAATCGGATTGGAATACAGCCGCTCATGTTTGAAGCGGCTGTATTGTTTTTGGAGAGTGTCAAACAATAAATATATCCGGATACACACCATTTGTGAAGGAAGATAACGCAAGAAATGATTGTCAACGCAGAACAATGGATTTATAATATGGAATGAAAAACATACAGAAAAACGGAGTAAGTTATGACATTAGATGAACTGCAGATAGGAGAACGGGCACTTGTAACACAGGTGGGTGGAGACGGTGCATTAAGACAGCATATTTTAGATATGGGTGTTATACCGGGAACGGAAGTAACCTTGGTTAAGTTTGCACCGATGGGTGACCCGATTCAGATACGTGTACATGGATATGAATTGACGATGCGCCTTGCGGATGCAGGAACAATTACAATTGCGAAAGAGACAGACAAGGAACAAATAAATCCGGATGAAACGCAAGGAACATTGCCCAAAAACGAACGCAAGAAAGATAGGAAAAAGGAACACCCGGGTCTCGGCGAAGGCGGACGTTTTCATGCGAAAGCAGATGGAAATCCACTTCCTAAAGGGGAATGTCTTACGTTTGCTCTGGTGGGAAATCAGAACTGTGGTAAAACGACACTTTTTAATCAGCTGACAGGGGCAAATCAGCATGTTGGTAATTTCCCGGGAGTGACGGTAGACCGTAAGGATGGGGCAATCAGAAAACATTCTAATACGCTTGTAACAGATTTGCCGGGCATTTATTCCATGTCACCATACAGTAACGAAGAAATTGTGACAAGACAGTTCATTCTGCAGGAAAAACCAAAGGAGATTATCAATATCGTTGATGCCACAAACATCGAAAGAAATCTCTATCTTACCATGCAGTTGATGGAGCTGGATGTTCCGATGGTTCTTGCGCTGAATATGATGGATGAGGTCCGTGAAAACGGTGGAAGTATCGATATCAATGAAATGGAAGAATTATTGGGAGTGCCGGTCATTCCGATTTCGGCATCCAAGAATGAAGGAATTGATGAATTAATCAGTCATGCGATACATGTGGCTCAGTATCAGGAAAAGCCTGGACGTAAGGATTTCTGTGATGAGAGTGACCGCGGAGGAGCAGTACACAGATGTATTCACGGAATTATGCATTTGATTGAAGATCATGCGAAAGCAGCAGAGATACCGGTTCGTTTTGCGACAAACAAGTTGATTGAAGGCGATGAGATCATCAGGGAAGCACTAAATCTTGCACAGAACGAAAAGGAAATGCTGGAGCATATTATTGCACAGATGGAAGAGGAATGCGGACTGGACCGAACTGCCGCAATTGCTGACATGAGATTTTCGTTTATTCATCGAATTTGTGAAGAAACGGTGGTTCGTCCTCAGGAGAGTAAGGAAAGTGCGCGCAGCAGAAGAATAGATAAAATATTGACAGGAAAATACACGGCAATTCCGTCTTTTATCGCAATTATGGGATTGATTTTTTATCTGACATTTGGATTAATCGGCCCTTTTTTGCAGGGGTTGTTGGAAACTGCAATTACAGCATTGACTGATTGGACGCAGGCGTTTCTTACAAGTGTGCATACAAATGCAGTTATTTCCTCCCTGGTAATTGACGGTATTTTTGGCGGTGTGGGAAGTGTGCTTAGTTTTCTCCCCATCATTATTGTCCTATTTTTCTTTTTGTCACTTTTAGAGGATACGGGATATATGGCAAGAGTGGCATTTGTTATGGATAAACCGCTTCGTAAAATCGGACTCTCCGGTAGAAGTATTGTACCGATGCTGATTGGCTTTGGTTGTACGGTTCCCGGTGTTATGGCAAGCAGAACGCTTCCCTCTGAGAGAGACCGTAAAATGACAATTCTGTTAACTCCTTTTATGAGTTGCTCAGCTAAATTGCCCATTTATACTTTTTTTGCGGCTGCATTTTTCCCAAAGTATTCAGGTCTTGTGATAATTGGGTTATATCTGGTCGGAATATTAGTCGGTATTCTTGTGGCATTTGTTTATCGCAAAGTTATTTTTAGCGGAGAGGCAGTTCCGTTTGTTATGGAGCTTCCGAATTACCGTATGTTGGGAATTAAGAACGTAACAAGATTATTATGGGAGAAAGCAAAGGATTTTCTGCAACGTGCATTTACCATTATTTTTCTTGCCAGCATTGTGATATGGGTACTTCAGACGTTTGGCCCCGGTTTTGCAGTGGTTTCTGATACACAGGATAGTATTCTGGCAGTTGTATCAGGCTGGGTTGCGCCGATTTTTGCGCCGTTTGGTTGCGGGGATTGGAGAATTGTTACTTCGTTGGTTTCCGGTGTTATGGCAAAAGAAAGTGTTGTTTCAACTTTGTCGGTTCTATTTGGAACAACCGAAGCGTTACAGGCGGTACTTTCATTACCGGCGACAGTAGCATTGTTGGTTTTCAGCCTTTTATATACTCCTTGTGTTGCGGCAATTTCTTCCGTGAAACGTGAGCTTGGAGTAAAGTGGGCGTTGTATGTAACGTTTGGACAGTTTGCAATTGCATGGGTATGTGCACTTGGTTGCTATGTATTAGCAAATCTTATTTGGGGATAGAATGCAGGAAAGTGCGTGTCAGTACTGTGTGAAATGACAAATTATTATGCGACAAAGATTTTTATTGACAAATAATATATCATAATTTAGAATACATATCAGATTGAAAAAGAATTCATTCTATAGGACCACTCTTTTATGGAGTTGAGGCCATACGGACAGCCGGGTCCACTGCCGATTGGCGAAATTCGCCTTATTGATTGAGTTAGAAGCTCAAATTTTATAAGTTGGTTACTTTATAACCTAAAATGCGTAGTTACGCATACTTGTGAAACGGTCAATAATAGCAGTGGAAAGTGTTGTTGCAGAATGATACTTTTGTGCGATAATGTACGACTTTAAGCAAGTTGCGTATGCAACTTGCTTTTTTTATTGCATAGGAAATTCCAATGCAATAAAAAATCGCTCCGCTAAGGATGCGCAGTTCGCGGCAAGGAATTTTGTTGCGTTGCAACACAGCGCATACAAAGAGAACTTTTGCATTCCGAATACTTTAGTATGATAAACAAATAACGTGGCAGAGAGGAAAGAAAAAATGAAAGAATATAAGTTGAATCAAAATAGGGCCCCCATTTATGAAGCGCTTCAGACGTTTCGAAACATGCGGGTGGTTCCTTTTGATGTGCCGGGGCATAAGCATGGGAGAGGTAATCCTGAGTTGATGGAATTCCTCGGTCAGAAATGTGTTGGAGTAGATGTGAATAGTATGAAACCTTTGGATAATCTTTGTCATCCGGTTTCTGTTATTCGGGAAGCAGAGGAGCTGATTGCAGACGCATTTGGAGCGGCATATGCGTTTCTTATGGTTGGTGGAACGACAAGTTCAGTGCAGAGTATGGTACTTTCCACCTGTAAAAGAGGAGATAAAATCATTCTTCCAAGGAATGTACATCGTAGTGTAATCAATGCACTTGTTCTTTGTGGTGCAATACCCGTATATGTGAATCCGGAAGTGGACAGGCGACTTGGGATTGCGCTTGGGATGCAGCGCGAGCAGGTAGAACAGGCAATCAGGGAGAATCCTGATGCAAAGGCGGTATTGGTGAACAATCCGACTTATTACGGAATTTGCAGTGACCTTCGCGCAATAGTTAAAATGGCACATGATGCAGGAATGTATTGTCTGGCAGATGAGGCTCACGGAACACATTTTTACTTTGGGAAAGGAATGCCGGTCTCTGCGATGGAAGCAGGCGCTGATATGGCAGCTGTTTCCATGCATAAGAGTGGCGGAAGTTTAACGCAATCGAGTCTTTTGTTAATAGGTCCGAATATGAACGCCGGACATGTAAGACAGATTATTAACCTGACGCAGACAACTTCCGGAAGCTATTTACTAATGTCAAGCCTGGATATCAGCAGGAGAAACCTTGCACTTCGAGGGCAGGAGGTATTTACAGGAGTTGTGCAGATGGCAGAATATGCAAGGGAAGAAATCAATGCAATCGGTGGATATGATGCGTTTGGAAGAGAGCTTATAAACGGAAATTCTATTTATGATTTTGACCCAACTAAGCTTAGCGTTCATACAAGAGATATCGGTCTTGCAGGAATTGAGGTATATGATCTTCTTCGTGATGAGTACGACATTCAGATTGAGTTTGGAGATATTGGCAATATATTAGCATATCTTTCCATTGGTGATCGTGCACAGGAACTGGAACGTCTTGTAAGTGCGCTGGCGGAAATCAGGAGACGATACCAGCGTGATTGCAGTGGGCTTCTCAGTCAGGAATATATTGCTCCGGAAGTGGTGAAAAGTCCGCAGGAGGCATTTTATGCAAGTAAAAAAAGTCTTCCCATTGAACAAACCATAGGTTTGGTTTGCAGTGAATTCGTGATGTGTTATCCCCCCGGGATTCCTATTCTTGCACCGGGTGAGAGAATTACGGAAGAAATTCTGGCATACATAGAGTATGCCAGGGAAAAGGGATGCTCCATGACCGGACCGGAGGATGCGGAAATCAGGAATTTGAATGTTTTGAAAGAGGAGACAAAAAATGGAATTATGGTTTAGTGAATTTCATACCCCGGATGTAAAACACAGTATCCGGATGAAAAAACATCTTTATTCAAAAAAAAGTGATTTTTGGCAAATAGATATTTTTGATACGCCTGAGTTTGGAAAAGTGCTCGCGCTGGATGGTAATGTCATGCTTACGGAACGTGATGAATTTATCTATGACGAGATGATTACGCATGTGCCGATGAGTGTACATCCGTATGTAAAAGATGTTTTGGTGATTGGCGCCGGAGACGGTGGAGTTGTAAGAGAACTGGCGCGATATGACAGTATAGAAAAAATAGATCTCGTTGAAATGGATCCGCAGGTTCTTGAAGCATGCCGAACCTTTCTTCCGGAAAATGCCTGTCGGCTCGATGATGAGAGAGTACATATTTTTTATGATAATGCATTACGTTTTATCAGAAGAAGTACGGGCAGATATGATTTGATTATTGTCGATTCTACTGATCCGTTCGGTCCCTCGGAAGGATATTTCACAAAAGAATTTTACGGCATTTGCTACAACGCACTTCGTGAAGACGGTATCATGGTAAATCAACAGGGAAGTCCGTTTTACCAGCATGATGCTTTGGAAATGCAACGCAGTCATAAAAAAATAGCATCGACATTTCCTATCAGTCGTGTGTATCAGGCGCATATTCCCACCTATGCTGCAGGCTATTGGCTGTTTGGATTCGCCAGTAAAAAATATCATCCGATTGATGATATGGATACAACACGCTGGAAAGAACTCGGACTTGTGACACAGTATTATACACCCAAACTTCACATAGGCGCCTTCTATCTGCCTGCGTTTCTGGAACGTATGTTGGAAGAAGTGGAAGAAAACGGAAAGGAGAAAGAAGAATGTTAGAAAAAAATACAGAAACAATATTAGGCTGCAATGCTTCCTATGAAGAGGCGAATATTGTAATTTATGGAGCTCCGTTTGATTCTACCACGAGTTTCAGACCGGGGGCAAGATTTGGTCCGTCGGCAATCAGACATGAAAGCTTCGGTTTGGAAAGTTTCAGTTTGTATCAGGATAAGGATTTGACGGATTATGCCATCATGGATAGTGGTGATTTGGAATTATGTTTCGGAAGCAGTGAATCTGCTTTGAAGGATATTGAAATGCGCACACAGACCATATTGAGGGATGGTAAAATACCGCTTTTAATCGGTGGAGAACATCTTGTGACGCTTGGTGCCGTGCGTGCAGTAATCAGTAAAAATCCGGATATTCACATTATTCATTTTGATGCCCACGCAGATTTACGAATGGATTATTTAGGGGCACAGCTTAGTCATGCCTGTGTAATGCGCCGGTGTCATGAATTGATCGGAGACGGAAGAATTCATCAGTTCTGCATCCGTAGCGGCGAACGAACGGAAATAGATTTTGCCAAATTACATACGGATTTTCATCCGTTTGATTTCGCCGGATTAAAAGAATGTGTAGATAAGTTGAAGAAAAGTAAAACACCGGTATATTTCACTATTGATCTGGATTGTCTTGATTCCGGTGTGTTTCCGGGTACAGGAACCCCGGAAGCGGGAGGAGTTTCTTTTAAGGAGTTGTTGGATGCAATCAGGGAAGTTTGCCGTGCAAATGTGGTCGCGGCAGACATTAATGAACTTGCGCCGATGCTTGATGCAAGCGGTATGTCAACAGCAACGGCATGTAAAGTACTGAGAGAATTATTGCTGGCACTGAGTAAGCAGTGACTCCAAAAGAGGAAAGCGCCTACAGAAGGAAATCAAAAAATCGATGAACGAAAAAAAGGAGAAGAATAAAAATGAGCAGAGTTTTAGTAATCGGATGCGGCGGTGTTGCATCCGTAGCAATTAGAAAATGTTGTCAGGCAAGTGAGGTTTTTGCTGAATTATGTATTGCAAGCAGAACAAAAGAAAAATGTGATGCGCTTGCTGACTCATTAAAAGGTAAAACAAAAACAATTCTTACAACCGCGCAGGTGGATGCGGATAACGTGGAGGAAGTAATTGCGCTGATTCGTGAATACCGGCCTGACCTTGTAATGAACATCGCACTTCCTTATCAGGATTTAACGATCATGGATGCCTGCCTTGCCTGCGGGGTCAATTATATGGATACTGCAAATTATGAACCGGAGGATATTGAAGACCCGGAATGGAAGGCTGTTTATGAGAAAAGATGTGAGGAAAAAGGGTTTTCAGCATATTTTGATTACAGTTGGCAGTGGGCATACAAAGAAAAATTTGAAAAAGCAGGACTTACGGCATTGTTAGGATGTGGTTTTGATCCGGGTGTAACACAGGCATTTTGCGCCTATGCCAAAAAGCACGAATTTGACAGTATTGATACGATTGATATTCTTGACTGCAATGGAGGAGATCATGGTTATCCTTTTGCAACAAACTTTAATCCTGAAGTGAATTTACGAGAGGTTTCCGCGCCGGGAAGTTACTGGGAAAACGGACACTGGGTAGAGATTCCGGCAATGAGCATCAAACGTGAATATGATTTTGCAGGTGTAGGGGTGAAGGATATGTATCTTTTACACCATGAAGAAATTGAGTCTCTTGCCGTGAATATTCCGGAGGTAAAAAGAATCCGTTTTTTCATGACGTTCGGACAAAGTTATTTGACACACATGAAATGCCTTGAAAATGTTGGAATGCTTTCTGCAACACCTGTAATGTTTGAAGGTCATGAGATTGTGCCGATTAAGTTCCTTAAGGAACTTTTACCTGACCCTGCGAGTCTTGGACCCCGTACGCATGGGAAAACTAATATCGGTTGTATTTTTACCGGAAAAAAGGATGGTAAGGAAAAAACATATTATATCTATAATATTTGTGACCATCAGGAATGTTATAGGGAAGTGGAAAGCCAGGCAATCAGTTATACGACCGGTGTCCCTGCAATGTGTGGTGCAATGATGCTTCTGTCCGGAAAGTGGCAGAAAGCGGGCGTATATACTGTAGAGGAATTTGACCCGGACCCGTTCATGGAGGCACTCTCCAAATACGGACTGCCTTATAGTGAAGAACATGCTCCTAAGCTTGTAGACTAGCATAAAGAGAGTAACTTAGAAGCAGGAAAAGGAGAACAATGAAGAAACCGACACAACAGGAAATTTTTACAATACTGGAGAATAGAAGGAAAAGGAAGGAGTTAGAGGCGATTCCTACACCAGCATATTTGATTGATGAGGGAAAACTACGTGCAAACGGAGAAATACTAAAAGGACTCTCCGATAGAACCGGCTGTAAGATTTTGCTTGCCCAGAAAGCATTTTCCAATTATGATTTTTATCCTTTGCTTTCTGCGTATCTCGACGGAACAGAAGCGAGTGGACTGTATGAAGCAAGGTTGGGAGCAGAGGAAATGCCCGAGAAAGAAGTGCATGTTTTTTGTGCGGCATATAAAGAGGATGAATTTGAGAAACTGCTCCATTATGCAGATCACATTGTATTTAACTCACCTGCGCAATTGAAGCGTTTTGGGGCACTTGCAAAGAAGGCAGGTAAAAGCGTGGGACTTCGTTTGAATCCCGAGTGTTCTACACAGGATGAGCATGCGATTTATGATCCATGTGCACCATCCAGCCGTCTTGGAACAACACGAAACGAATGGATACGGCAGATGGATGCAAAGACGGTTGCCTTATTGGATGGTGTGCATTTTCATACACTTTGCGAACAGGATGCAGATGCGCTTGCAGATACAATTGATGCATTTGAGATGCAATTTGATGACCTGCTTCCGAAATTAAAGTGGATTAATCTTGGAGGAGGGCATCATATCACAAGAAGCGACTATTCCATGGATGTCCTGGAAAGTTGTATAAGAAGAGTACAGGAAAAATGGTGTGTTGAAGTATATTTAGAGCCCGGAGAGGCTTGTGCACTGCATGCAGGTCTGTTAGCAACCAGAGTTCTTGATCTTGTGACAAACGGTGAAACTAAAATCGCGATTCTTGATGTCAGCGCAGCCTGTCATATGCCGGATGTTATAGAGATGCCCTATAAACCACCGGTATATGGTGCTGATTTGCAGGAAGGTATGGACTATATACTTGCCGGTCCGACTTGTCTTGCAGGAGATGTTATCGGTTCCTATGCGTTTTCGCACGAATTACAAATCGGCGAGGTTCTCTTTTTAGGAGATATGGCAATCTATACAACCTGTAAGAACAATACTTTTAATGGGATGCCCTTACCGGATATCTGGAGAGTGGGGGAGTGCGCTGCCACAGAGCGTCTTACTTCGTTCGAATATGCTGATTTTAAGTGTCGGCTTGGGAAAAGATGATGCTAAAATACACAAAAAAATGAAGAAATAGTTTGAAAATTATACAAAAACAACAAAAAATAATGCAAACAAACGAAATTTGTGTTAAAATGATAGAAAATTTTGCTGATGTAAAAAAGGATTAACACAAAGGAGAAGTGCGTATGAGAAAAAGAATGTTCCGATTGATAGCAATTGTTATTTGTCTTGTGTTGCTGGGACAATATATAGCACCTTTGGAAGTGTTTGCACAGAATAGAAATGAGATGCCTGTGCCGGTTGCGGAAATGGTGGAAACCGACGGTACAATAAGCGAGTATGGTCTGATTGATGATGGTTATGAACCGGCAAGGCCATCTGCAAACTCGTCCTCTTTGTACAGTACAACGGAATCTGCACTTCCTGAAAACTATACATCTCCGTATGTAACAGCTGTTAAAGATCAGAATCCCTACGGAACATGCTGGACCTTTGCCACAGCTGCTATTTCAGAAGCTTCAGTTATGAAAGAGAATATTTCGGCAAGTCCGGATTATTCTGAGTTTTTCACAGGATATACAGTATATCATAGGAACGGCGTAACAGATCCGCTAAGAAACACACTTGGAGATTATATGGATACCCCCGGAGCAAGTCAGGGCTACTGGTACGGCAAGGGAGGGAATTTATGGTATTCTTCTCTTGGAATGCTTGGATGGCAGGGAAGTGCCACAGAACAAAGGTATCCGTATGCAAATGTATTAGGGAGCATTCCGAAGGAAGAGTTCTATCAGGCAGATGCACATTTACAGGAAGTAGAGACTTATCATCCTGAAGATTTGTCAGCTATGAAAAGAGCGATTATGAAATATGGTGCAATAAGTGCATCTTATTATCATGCCAATGAATATAGCGGATATAATCCAAATCTGTATTATCCGTATGCGGTGACTTCCAATCATGCGGTTACCTTGGTTGGTTGGGACGATTCCTACAGTCAGGATCATTTCACCAGTTATGACGTAAAACCAGAGAACCCGGGAGCTTGGCTGATGAAAAACAGTTGGGGAGATTGGGCCGGAAATGATGGATATTTTTGGATTTCTTATGAAGATAAAACTCTTTGTGATGTGTATGCATTCCGCATGGAAACTGCAGATAATTATCAACATAATTTTCATTTGGATGGAGGGTATTCCGGACATTTCCTAAAGTTGGAAGACGGGTGGAATTATGTTGCCAATGTATATACGAATGAATTGGACACACCGCAGAGTGTAGAAGCGGTAGGAATCTATTTAAAAGCAATCGAAGCGACTTGTGAAGTGCAGGTTTATCTGAATCCGGAAGAGGGAAAGCCTATGAGCGGAACCCCTTTATTAAGCAAGCCTGTTACGGAATATTTCCAATATGAAGGATATCATACGATTGAATTGGAAGAAACAATAGAACCGGTTCTTCCCGGAGATACGTTCAGTGTTGTGATTCATGTGACACTTAGCGAAACAGAACAAGATCACCCCGGTGTATGGGCGGATGGTACGTCCGGAGCTTATCATGCAACGCAACAGTCGGGAACCAGTTTCATGGGAAAAGAATGGTACTCAAGCATTTATTTTTCTGATGTTTCTGCAGAAAACGAATTAACATTCAGAATCCATGCATATACAAACGATACATCTGTTTCTAAAGAGGAACCTACGGAAGAGCCAAGTGAGGAACCAAGCGAGGAACCTACGGAAGAGCCAAGTGAGGAACCCACAGAAGCACCGGGTGAAGAGCCGAGTGAAGAAGTAACTGAAGAGCCAAGTGAGGAGCCTACAGAAGAGCCAAGTGAGGAGCCTACAGAAGAACCAAGCGAGGAGCCTACAGAAGAGCCAAGTGAGGAACCAAGCGAGGAACCTACGGAAGAGCCAAGTGAGGAACCTACGGAAAAACCGAGTGAGGAACCAAGCGAAGAACCTACAGAAGAACCGAGTGAGGAGCCAAGCGAGGAACCTACGGAAGAGCCAAGCGAAGAGCCTACAGAAGAACCGAGTGAGGAGCCAAGCGAGGAACCTACAGAAGAGCCAAGTGAGGAGCCAAGCGAAGAGCCCACAGAAGAGCCGAGTGAAGAACCGGTTTGTACAGATATTGTGTTCAAAAAGGTGAATATGGAAGGCCAAGGCATAGTGGATGCTAAATTTACTTTGTTTGGGGATGCCAAATGTTCGGTTGCGATAGAGACGGTACTTTCTGATGCGGATGGTATGGTTGTTTTTGAGGATTTATCAGAGGGTGAATATTTCCTGAAAGAAACAGGTGCACCAGCCGGTTATTCAGGGCTGAATATTACGTTTGTTGTTAATGTTTCAGATGGTAAGTCTGTGATTACGTCAAATGGTGGTTATCTGACAGGAAATGCGACGGATGGATATCAGATTATCAATGAAAGAATAAAAGTTCTTCTGCAACTGATTAAGACATATGACGGAGTAGATTTGTCTAAACAGGATGTTTTATCCGGAACGGAATTCACGCTGTATAGTGATGGAGACTGTAAGGATGAGGCAAGAATTGCAACAGCCTCGCCGAAGTGGAACGCTATGACCGGTAATGCGGTAGTAACTTTTAGGAATATTCTTGCATCTGCTACAGATGATGAATGTTGTTTTTACTATCTGAAAGAGACCAAGGCTCCTGATGGTTATGAGATAAATGAGCAGGAAGTAATTTATTGTGTAGATTACGCGGGCGTAGTAATCAGCAGAATTGTAGGAACGAATAATTCTTATTCAAATGAATTGCCGGTTTGCAACAATGTCTCCAAGTCAGAAGAACCCGGTGAGGAGCCTACGGAAAAGCCTAGTGAGGAATCCACAGAAGAGCCCAGTGAGGAGCCTACGGAGGAACCCAGCGAGGAACCTAGTGAGGAACCCACAGAAGAACCCAGTGAGGAGCCTACGGAGGAACCCACAGAAGAACCCAGTGAGGAGCCTACAGAGGAACCCACAGAAGAACCCAGTGAGGAACCTACAGAGGAACCCAGTGAGGAGCCAAGCGAAGAATCTACAGAGGAACCCGGCGAAGAGCCTACGGAAGATCCGAGCGAAGGTAAGATTTCCTTTAATGCAGAAGATTTCGGCTTGTCTTTGGGAAATAAGAAATATGTGTATAACGGCAAACCACAGGAACCTGTTGTAAAGTTTACGTACAAGAAGAAAAAGCTGGTGAAGGATAAGGATTATACCGTATCTTATCGTAACAACACAAATGCGTGCGGCGCCGAAGCGGAAAATGCTCCGCAGATAATCATCAGAGGTATCAATGATTATTATGGAGAGATTTCAATTCGTTTCACCATTGAGGCGAAATCTTTGTCGAAAAAAAACGCAACGTTACATACCAAAAAGTATGAAGTAGACGATTATACGGTCGCACAGTTGCAGCAGGGTCTGAAACCCGGCGTTCAAGTGAAGGATACATCCATAGCTGATCTTGCGGATATGAAGTATCAGCTGACGGAAGGGAAAGATTACACTGTAGCATATGCAGGTCACCAAAAGGCAGGCAAGGCGAAAGCCATTATTACAGGAATCGGAAACTATGCAGGCAAAGTGGAACTGACGTATGAGATTAAGGGAATCAATCTTGCGAAGCTTACGTTTGATAAGATTCCGGTACAGACGTATAAAGATACTCCGTGTGTTGTGGTTCCGAAGATTTCTGCTAAATCCTTAAAGAAATACAAGGTTGAAGAAATATGCTACGATACAGTCTATGTAAATAACGATGTTCCGGGCACGGCGACGATTTATTTATATGCAAAGCCGGGCACGAAAACATACGGAGATAAAACCCTTACTTTTAAAATTTCTAAAGCGCCCTTGACGAGCGATTTGTTGGTGGTTGGTACGCAAAAGGATGCAAACGGCCAAGTGATTCCGGGAATTGCGGATGTTGTGTACGATGCGAAAGAACAGAAGCATGAGCTTGTGGTTGCCTATAAATTGAACGGCAAACAGATTCTGTTACAGGAAGGAAAAGATTATGCTGTTTCTTATTCCAATCATGTCAATGCCGGCAAAGCAGATAAAAACGGTAAAATCGCAGCATCAGCCAAAGTGCTTATCAAAGGAAAAGGTAATTACAACGGAAGTGTAGCAAAGTATTTTGCAATTTTACCGGTCGGAATAGAAACAAATGAGAGTTTTGAATTTGTTACACCGCCGACAATGAAGTATACCGGCAAAAACGTGAATCCTAAGGTAGAGATTACTTTTATCAATAGTGAAGGAAAGCGTAGTTTGTTAAAAGCAGGAAAAGATTATAAAGTTATTTCTGACCAAAAGGGTAAGAAAGGCGAAACCGTTGAAGTAAGATATACAATCAAAGGTATCGGCAATTTCAACCAAATGCTCGAGAAGAGTATTGTGGTGACGGATGAAAAAATTAAAGTTACGGTAAAAAGTGCGACCCGGTATTATACAGGCGCACCGATAGAACCCGGTAAAGGTGAAATTGCGGTATATCGCGGTAAAAAATTAATCGACCCTTCGGAATATACGATTTCTTATGCAAATAATCTGAACGCGGGAAAAGCAAGTGTTATGATTAAAGGTGTGGATTTCTACGGTACAGCAACGTTTCAAATCACACCGCAAAAACTTGCACACGAGAGTAACAAGGGAACAATCCGGATAGAAGCGCCTGCATCAAAGCCATACAGCGGAAATCCTGTTATGCTCGGCAAGGATGAGTTAAAGCTTTATCAGATTGTTTCGGACCGATATTTAAAAGAGGGAAAAGATTATGTTCTTAAGTATGCTGCAAATACCAACCCCGGCAGAGCTACACTTACAATTACCGGTAAGGGAAACTACAGCGGAAGTATGAAATATTCTTTTACGATTGACAGAATCAAAGCCTTCTCGTCCGATTACCTTGTGATTGAAGTGAACGATTGCATCTACAATGCTAAGACACAGAAGCCTAAGGTGAAGGTGCTGTATTATCCTGCAGGTACGGGGAAGGGCGAAAGCATAGAATTAAAAGAAAAGAGTGCTTACACGGTTACTTATAAAAATCATAAAAATGCGGGTGTGGCAACCGTAATTGTGAAGCCGAAGCAGAGCGTTTATGATAAGATTTCCGTGAAGGAACTGGCGAAAAATTTCCGCATCAGAAAGGCCTCTCTTTCAGGAAACGGAGCGGGAATTAAGTTAGCGACAATTAAGCCGCAAACATATAAAAATAAGCCTGTCACACCGAAGCTTACTTTAACAATGAACGGATATACCCTAAAAGAGAATGTGGACTATACCGTGCAGTATACTGAGAATCATCAGCGCGGAATTGCTACGGCAACTATTTCAGGCTGCGGAAATTTCGAAGGGGTGCGCATGACGAAGTTTATTATTCGATAAAAGTACTAAACGAAAGAACCTGTTGCTTCCAAGCGGAAGAACAGGTTCTTTTTGTTGCCGAGCAACCGCGCTCACGCACAGGACATGCATTAACCAAGCTGCCAGAAGGCTACTGCGCCGGCAGCAGCAACATTTAAGGAATCCACACCATGTGCCATGGGGATGCGAACGGTATAGTCACAGTTGCTGATGGTAAATTTGGCAAGACCGTCGCCTTCGGTTCCCAGAACAATCGCAAGCTTGTCAATATCTGAAAGAATGGGATTGTCTATGGAAATTGCGCGGTCATCTAAGGCCATGGCGGCTGTTTGAAAACCGAGTTTATGAAGATGGGAAAAGTCAATTCCGCCATCTTCTTTTTTATCAATAAAGGTCCATGGAATTTGAAAAGCGCATCCCATACTGACGCGTAAAGAACGGCGGTAAAGCGGATTCGCGCAGGCAGGCGTAAGCAGTACTGCATCTATGTTAAGTGCCGCCGCACAACGGATGAGTGCGCCCACGTTCGTCGGATTTACAACATCCTCAAGAATTGCAATGCGTCGGGCAGCAGCACAAATTTCCTCTTGTGTCGGAAGCGGGCGCCTTTGCATTGCTGCAAGCATACCGCGTGTCAGTGCGAAACCGGTGAGTTTGGTAAGAATATCAAATGCAGCTGTGTAAACAGGTACGTTGGGACATTGGGCGAGAATGTCAGCGCCTTCGCCGTTAATATGCTTTTCTTCCATCAGAAAAGAAACCGGCTTGTAACCGGCTGCAAGCGCACGCTCAATTACTTTCGGACTTTCTGCAATAAATAATCCTTCTGCGGGTTCGTAGTAGTGCAGTAACTGCGCTTCATTAAGTCTTGCATAAACATCTAATTCGGATGCACCGAAGTCTGAGATTCGTATAATTCTGTCCATTTTCTGTTCTCCCTGCTTTATTCTTTTTTTCATCATAGCACAGAATTGTAAAAAAGAAGATAGGATTTTTTTCAGCATTATGATAAACTGAATAAAGATAAAAATGTAGGACTTTTATAAGACCGAAAGGAAAGGGACGGAAAGTGGAAAACAGCGGAAAAAAGATAGTCGGAATTTTGATAGGCATCGGCACTGTGTTGATTGTTTTTTTGTTTTATTCTATTAATGTAGGCATGGCGATGATTTCAGCGCAAAAAAGAGAAGCAACGTCTGTGGAAAACGAAATCGTATTGAATGATTATATTACAATGAAGGCGGAAGGTTATGACGGATTTGGTGAAGTGAAACTTATTATTGATGAGAAGCGTTTTATCAATGACCAGAAAGATAAAATCCGTCTTACGGATGAACTGAAAAAAAGAATGAAGAAAAACGGGCTGTACAAAGCCGGAGTACCGTATGATTGGGCGGAAGACGGTGACGAAGCTGCAGTTGAATTATTTATGGAATATGTTTTTGACGAAATAGCAATTTCCAATAATCACGAACTGTCAAACGGAGATACTGTAGTGTTGTCCTGGTCTCCTGATTTGTGGGGAAAGGAGAAAGCACAGACGGAATCGTTGTTTGGTGTGAAAATTGCAGCAAATGATATTACGATGCGTGTGGAGGGGTTGAAAGAAATTCCGACCTTTGACCCGTTTGAAGAATATGAACTTGTGTTATCAGGCTGTGACGGATACGGACGTGTAAAGATTGTGACGGGGTATGAAGACAGAATTCATTATGAAGCGGACTCTGCCAGCGGTTTGTCAAACGGTGACGAAGTGACGGTAACAGCAAGCTATCTTGACTATAGAATGACAGATAAAGAGTATTTCCGTATGTTTGGGGAGATTCCGCGAGTGTGGCAAAAAACGTTCCGAATCAGTACGTTGCCGAAGCATTTACAAACTATGGAATGGGTATCCCCGCAGTCACTGACGAAATTACATGAAAAAGCAGAAGAAGTCATTTTCAGTGGTCTTGATGATGACGACGGAATTTATACTGCAGATGTCCGGTATGCCGGCTATTCCTTCGCAGTCCGCGAAAATGAGAACTATATGACTTTGATATATGAAGTCGATTATGATGGGCAGTTTGAAGATTACATGGGAAGAATGAGAACATGCCGGATGAAATATTATTATTACGTGCAATGGGAAGATGTGGGAATCGAAGAGGACGGAACCCTTGTCTGTGATCCGGAAGAAGTGAATTACAGTCGGTCGAATTTGAAACTTTATTCGAGCGAAGACTTTGGAGAATGGGTGTATGCCAATATAGATGGTCATAAAACTTGGAAGGATGCGAAAGATGAAGCGATAAGTCGGTTCTCGGAATATGGAGATTGGACTTTTACAGAAAATAAATTTCAGCAGTAAAATCAAAAAAGGAGAAGACTGATGAAAACTTTGTTTATTTCAGATTTGGACGGGACGCTTTTAAATCAGAATGACTCGTTGAGCGAAAAAACAATTGAAACAATCAGCAGACTGCAGGAGGAAGGAATGTATTTCACCTATGCGACAGCGCGCTCCTATGCAACGGCTTCGATTGTGGCGAAGGGACTTGTGCCTTCCGTTCCGGTAATTCTTTATAACGGCGCTACGATGATTGATGCTGCGACCGGCGAACTGATAATTCACACCGGTTTCTCACGGGAGGATAAAGATGCCATGCGAGATGCTTTGGAACATCTCGGACTCAGGCCGATGGTGTATGCATATGTGAACGGCATTGAGAAGGTGTCATATATTTTATCAAGCTGTAATGACGGAATGCAGTATTATCTGGATAAAAGAAGCGGCGATAAACGTATGCGTGCCGTGGAGACTGATGAGGACTTGTGGGAAGGAGACAGCTTTTATGTGACTTGTATCGGTGACGAGGAATTGCTGCGACCGGCTTACGAGGCATTGCGGAATGATGCGCGATTCAGGATTACGTTCCAACAGGAAATTTACCGCAAGGAATATTGGCTGGAGATTATGCCGGCATGTGTTTCCAAGGCAAATGCAATCCTTCTGCTGAAAGAAAAATACGGATTTGACCGTATTGTATCCTTCGGAGATTCCATGAATGACATTCCTATGTTTGAGATTTCCGATGAAGCATATGCGGTGGAAAATGCTGCAGATGCATTAAAGGCACTGGCAACGGGCGTGATTGAAAGCAACGAAGCGGATGGTGTGGCAAAGTGGCTTGATTATCATTGGCAGGAAGAATTGCTTCTGTCCGGCAAACTTTATGATACTTCGGATGCACTACTTGCGTCCCGGCGTTGTCTGGCGCATCATTTATCCAAGGATTATAATGATACATACGAAGAACAGACGAAAGAGAGAACGGTTATTCTGAAAGAATTGTTGCCGCACTGTTATCAGAATGTATATTTGCAGGGGCCGATTCAGTTTGATTACGGAACACATATCACGTTTGGGCCGGGATGTTATGCGAATTTTAATTTTACCGTCCTGGATGCGGCTTCGATTACGATCGGAACGGGCGTTTTTTTCGGACCGAATTGTACGCTTGCAGCGCCGGTTCATCCTTTGGTGGCAGAGGAGAGGACCTTCCGTCGAAAAGCAAACGGAGATGTATATGACTGGGAGTATGGCAGACCGATTCACATCGGTGACAGGTGCTGGATTGCATCCAATGTTACAATCTGTGGCGGAGTCACCATCGGAGAAAATACCGTAATCGGCGCAGGCAGTGTTGTTACAAAGGATATTCCGGCAGGTGTTTTGGCAGCAGGAAATCCCTGTCGCGTGATACGTAAGATTACGGAAGAAGACAGGATTTTGCCGGAAGAGATTCGTAGGAAAGATATATTTTGACAATTGTTAACAGATTAGTATGGAGGTTCATAACGTAAAATGGGAATGATTAAAGCAGGTAAAAAATCAGTGGTTGAAAAAATGATGAGGATATTAGCACTGTTTTTGGTGTGTGTCCTTGTAGCAAACGGTAGTGGTTTGAGCGTTTTTGCAGCGGAAATTGGCGATGCAAATGCGGAAGAAACAATGAACGAAAGTGAGTCAGGCAATACGGAAGAACCGGAAAAGACAGAACAGACGGTGATTGAAGATACGCAGACAACGGAAGAGGTTGCAAGCGGCAATTGGGGCGAAACGGTTTATTGGACTTTGAATACGAAGGGTGTGCTTACCATTACGCAGGATCCGGATGCGGAATTTGAAATTTTTTATGATGAAGAGCCCTGGATTGAATATACGGATGCAATCACTAAAATTGTATGGGGTGCAAACTGTTTCCGCTCAGATAAGGCAGAGATTTCTCCGGCAATTTCATTCGGAACCAAATATAACGGACAGACATTCTCTAAACTGGAAGAAATCGTATTTTCGGAGAATGTCAGCATGAGCATGGTTACGGATATGAGTCTTATGTTTGAAGGCTGTGAGAATTTAAAGATTCTGGATGTAACGAAGTTTGATACAAGTAATGTAAAAAATATGCACGGTATGTTTAAGGGGTGCAGTAGTCTTGAAACTTTGAATATTAGCAACTTTGATACAAAGAAAGTTGAAAATATGTCGAACATGTTTGACGGTTGTAACAGTTTGGCTTCTTTAGATATCAGCAGTTTTAATACAGAAAATGTACAATCAATGCAAATGATGTTCCGTGATTGCGAGAGCTTAGAGAAATTGGATTTGAACCATTTTATTACGGACAGAGTAGTTAGTATGCCGGAGATGTTTGCAGGTTGTAGCGGACTGACTGCGTTACAAATCAGTGATTTTAATACTTCAAACGTAATGTACATGAATGGTATGTTTTCAAACTGCAATAGCCTGACTGTGCTTGATGTGAGTACTTTTTGTACAGATGAAGTGATTAATATGAATGGAATGTTTGAGGGTTGCAGCAGTCTGGCTGCAGTGGATGTGAGCAATTTTGACACTGCAAAGACATTTGATATGAGCAAAATGTTTAAGGGATGCAGCAATCTGACAATCATTGATGTGAGTGGTTTTGATACAAGCAGTCTGCAAGGCATGAATGCAATGTTTGAAGCTTGCACGGGATTGCAAAAGCTTGACTTAAGCAGCTTTGATTTGAGCTATGTTTCTGCTGAATATGGAATCATCCCTGTAAGTGACAGACTTTATGAAATCAAAGCACCGAAAAATCTCAAAAGTGAGATTTCATTGTCAGGAGAATGGGTGCGTACGGATACGAATGAAGCAATCACCATGCTTCCGAAAGGATTGACGGAAAGTGTTGTTTTGCGCAGAACGGATATTGCCCCTTTTATTGGTGTGACTAATATTACACTCAATGAGACCGAGGTGACATTGGATAGTGGTGACTCGTTACAGCTCATTGCAACAATAGAACCTTCTGATGCAACGGACAAAAGCATTGAATGGTCAACTTCAAATGAAGAAGTTGTATCAGTTAGTGCTTCAGGTCTTGTTAAGGCACATAAAGCAGGTACTGCAACGATTACGGTAAAGGCGCTTGGCGGTGAAGAACTGAAGGCGACATGTACGATTCAGGTAATTCAAAGGGCGTCAAATCTGGTCGTTACACTTGATAAATGTCAGAATGAAAGCGGAGAATACATTCTGGTTAAAGGCGATACGGTTAGCCCTTCGATTTCCTGGGAGAACGGAGAAGTGTGGCCTGAAGTATCATATGAAGTAAACAATGATACAGCAGTAGTAGAAGATGGTAAGCTGATTGCAATGAATCCGGGGTATGGGGTGCTGACTGTCACAGCAGGAAATGGCGATAAAATCGGTCCGAAGGTAACGGTGCCGTATCGTGTATATGAGGAAGCAACAGCCGGTATTTCGTTAAATGTTTACCGGGTAGTGCTTGATCCTGAGAAACAAAGCAGTTATCACATTGATGCTACAATAGAAAATGAAGATTCTGCATATCCTTATGTGAAGTTTACCGTAGATAATCCGGAACTAATTCAGATTACGCAGCACAATAATTCTGCTGAAATTGAACTTGTGGAAGGTGCTTCCGGGAAAGCAAAGGTTACGGCTTCTGCAATTGATGGAAGCGGTATCAGCGCAACGTGTGAGGTGATTATCGGAACGAGCGTTGATTATGTTACAGTTTATTCAACACTTGAATACGATTCGGAAAATAATTACCTGTTGCAAAAAGGGGAAACTGCTAAATTTTGGGCAGAAATTTATCCGGCTAATGCGACAATCAAGACAGTTAAATGGTATAGTAATGATGAAAATGTGATTAAAGTGGATGAGGAAGGAAACGTAACTGCAATAGATTCCGGTATTGCAGCTATATGTGCCATTCCAATGGATGGGACCCATTTTGTAGGAGTAGCTCTTGTCCGCGTGACACGTCCTGCAACTGCTTTGGATGTAGAAGTTTCGGGTGCCAATGAAGGAAAAGTTGCCCTTGGTGCACCGGAGGAAGATTGTATTTTTACTTTGAGTCCGGTTCTTACAGCCGAAGACGGTACAACAGACGGTGTGTTGCAGAATGCAGAATATTCCTTGAGCGGTAAGGGCGTAAAAAGTGTAATTTATCTTGGAGAAGGAAAATTTAAGGCAGTAGCACCGGGAACTTTGACGATTACAACAACAGCTAAGGGAAAACCGAGCCTGAAAAAGAGTGTTACGGTTACCATTGAGCAGCACGTATATGACCTTGATGTGCAGGCACCTAAGAATATCGGAACTTATCAGGCTGAAGACGGAGTACACTGGATTGCATATACCGGTTCGAAACCTGTTACGCTGAAGCCGGTTGTAACATATAATCATAACAGTAAAGAATTTGCGCCTGCTAAGGAATATAAGAACTTTGAAATTGTGATTCCCAAAGAGGCGAAAGATATTTTAACGGTTGATAAAAAAGGAACCGGAATAGTCGTGGCAAAGAATGCTGCTGCAGGTTTTTATCCGGTAACAATTCTGAATAAGGACAGTAATATATCAAAAACGTTCATAGTCGATGTGGTTGCCGCAAATGAAACCTATATCCAAACGGTTGATATTACACTTCCGAAGACTGTGAAAGTATTGCAGGACGAAGTACAGCCCATTGCAGAAGGAAGTAAGGTTAAACTCTCCGGTGTAATAAATGGCGGAGAAAAGGCCAAAGGATATAAGCTTACATGGGCGGTTGAAGAAAAAGGAGATAATACCGGTAAAGCGGCTATTTCCAAAGCAGGTGTATTAGATTTAAGTGCAGCTAAAGTTGGTGATTTGTATACGGTTATTTTAACTGTTTCCAAGGGAGATATTTCCCAAAGCGGAAGCCTTGCGGTGAAAGTAACAAAGAAAGCAGATGTATCTGCGATAAAGCTTGTGCTGGCAGAAGATGAAAGCAAGGTTTTACCGGCAAGCTTTAGTGTACAGTATGAGAATAACGGCAAAGTATTTAGGGTGGCAGAACAGGAAGGTTCGGCGAACTTATACCGTGTAACCGGAGGAAAGAAAGGCATATTGTCACTGGAAGAAACAGATGGCGGTTATATTGTCCGTGCAGAAGGAACCGGAAGCACGAAGATTACCGTAACAGCGCTTGATGGCAGCAACAGCAAAAAAGTGATTACCGTTACAATTGTGGGAGTAGCAAATCCCATTAGTAAAATATCGTTAAAAAGCAAATCATATTACATAGAACCAGGCAAAACAATCGAAATTCCATACAGTGTTGTGACCAAAAACGGTAAGGCTGCAAGTGATACACGAATTGAATGGACGAGTTCAGATCAAGGGATTCTTAAAGTAACGCCGGATGCGTTCAAATCGGAAAAAGGAAGCTGTATTACAGATTTCGCCGAGGGATATCTTGTCCTTGTACCGACACAAAGAATGCTGGGAAAGGTTACCTTAACCGGTAAAGCTTTAGACGGAAGTAAAAGAACTGTAAAGATAACCATAAATGTCGTTAGTGCTGCCAAAAAAGAAATGACAACTTCGCTTTCTTTACAGGTACCGAAAAATATACCGAACGGCGGAGTGGAAGGACTTCATTTGGTGACTTACGGAAAAAAAGTGAAGTTTACAACTAATGTTTATCCGAATAAGGCAAAGAACAAGACAATTTCTTATACCGTTGTAGGTGTTGATACGAACGGGAACAGAACACTTAGTATGGATGAGTTGAAAACAAAGGGTATTACGATAAAGAACGGTGTGCTGACAGTTTCCAAGAAATGTACCTATACCGGTTATGTCAGAGTAATTTCATCACTTGATTACGGAGTTTACAGAGGAAAAATAGCAATTCCGGTTACTTCAAATAAGCTTATTTATATTCAGCCTGCAGCTACAAAGGTTGAAATTACCAATGAGGCAGGTGAAGTAATCAAATCAGTAACCTGCGCAGCAGGAGAGACTATGCTTCTTCATGAAAAAGTAACAGCTACAGGAACACTTACATATGCAAATGTTTCATGGAGTGTAAGTGATTCCAAAATTGCAAGTGTAACATCAGACGGATGTGTCAGCATTAGACCCGGTGTTAAAAAGGGCAAAAAAGTAAAAGTAACAGCAACTGCTTTGGATGGAACTAAGAAGAAAGCAGTTATTACAATTACGGTTAAATAAAGCCGGCAAGGCATTTGGGGATGGATTTAAACTGAAATCCGGTTCAGAAGAAAGCGTAAATCCGAAAATGGATATTACGGATATTTATGAAACAATGGGATGTTATGATAAGGAAATCCTGCTTTTGCAGGGAGAGTTATCAAAGACGAATGAATTGCAAGATATATATTTCAACAAAGCAGCAGAAACATTTCCGAATATGAAGTGGGAGATTGTTGATGGTGCGAACCATGCATTTTCAGAAAAATCCGGCGAGCGTGCATTGGAAAAATGTATAGACTATATGATGGAAAATATGGAATAGCTATATTTAAGTTGTATTCTGATATGAGATAAAAGAAAAGACGTAAAGATTCAAAATAAATGTAGGAGGAGAATGAATGAAAACAAAAAAAGGAATTACAAGAATTCTTGCGTTTATGCTGGCATTACTGATGGTTATATCGACAGTTGAAATGACTGCGTTCACCTCATTTGCAGCAGAACGTGATGAGTTCGAAACTTCAGAAGAAGTAAGTGAAGAGCTTACAGAAGATGTATCCGAAGAAGTAAGTGGGGAACCTTCGGAAGAAGCATCAGAAGAGGTAAGTGAAGATGTTACAGAAGAGGCATCAGAAGAGGTAAGCGAGGATGTTTCAGAAGAGGCTTCAGAAGAAGTAAGTGAGGATGTTTCAGAAGAGGTATCTGAAGAAGTAAGTGGGGGACCTTCGGAAGAAGCATCTGAAGAGGTAAGCGAAGAAGTTACAGAAGAGGCATCTGAAGAAGTAAGTGGGGAGCCTTCGGAAGAAGTATCCGAAGCGTACGCAGAAGAGAATATTGTGGCTGCGTCCGAAGAGGATTATGGTTCATTTTCCAGCGGGACTATTTATCTGGATTGTAAAGACATGGACTTAAGTGAAATACCGGCTTACGTTCAAGCGGCAGTGAAGTACTGGCAGGCAAACGAGGTGATCGAGTTTGTTGTGTTTGATGATATGCCGAAGCTAAACGGGGAAGATATCATTCCGAAAGATATTTTTAATGCGGTTTATTTTTCTGTTGAGAAACCGGAAGAAACGCGGACTCGTTTTGATTTTGTTGATAAGAATGGGGAGACTGAGTTTTTCTGGTATTTTACAGGATTAAAAGAAGCAAAAAGTGATTTTACAGCCAAGGTTGTTTTTGAAGAGACTTCGAAAAATGCTTTATTAAAGATTTCTTTGCCGAATGCTGCAGAGGTTCCTGCAAAGTCGGCTTATGTAAGATATGGAGGTTCAATCGTTGATACAACCTATTTTGATGTAATCAGGAAAACATTGGGGACTCCGACAGACGATGATGACTGGAAGGTTCATAATTTTAAAACTTTAACTGCATCTTTAGAGTTGATAGATACATTTAGGAGCGCATCGTACTATTTTTATCCGGAGTATGAAAGCTTTGCTTTTGATGTAGAGTTTTATAATGAAAAGAAAAGCGGAGGATGGATTTGGAAAGAGGCATATTTTGCCAAATCACTTGATATGGGAGATATCGATGACCAAAATCCGATTACCTTAATACATCCTGACAAGAATGCCGCAAACGTTGCATTCAAAGTGTTGGATAAATCTTTTGCGGAAGTAAAAGATGGTAAGCTTTCTGCAAAAGACGGTTATTTTGGTGTGGGAATTGCAGTTTTATGTACCTACCAAAATGTAGAGAAAAAAGACTGTGTTGAAATCTGGAACTATGAAACCGTTCCCGGCATTACGGAACTCTCTTTTACGAAGAATGAAGTGAAACATACCTGGGATGGCAATTCTTCTTTGGAAGGCATTTTGGATTTCATGGTTGCTCCGCTTGAGCGCAAAGGGGTAATTGCGAAGGAAGATTATCAGTGGGAAGTGGAGAATGTAACAGGTAATCCCATAGAGCTTGTACTTAAGAACGGCAAATATGATTTCTCTGAAGAATATTATGATTATTATGACGGAACCTATGTGGTGAAAGGCTATGGTGAAGCGAAAGTCAAAGTTTCCTATCGCGGAAAAGAAGCTGTTGCAACCATTAAAGTGCAAGAACCTGTGAAAGTTCCTCAGATTCAGACTGTTTATGGTGTTTTCGGAATAGATTCCACATTGGCAGATTTGGATATTAATAAATGGATTCAGGGAAGTGAAGCTTCTTCGAAGGGAACTTTTACATGGGAAGAACCTTCAACTAAACTTGATGTGGCAAGTAAGAAAGTGGTCTCTTATCGTGCGCTTTATACAGAGCCCGGAAGAGAGAGCGTAGAGGTAAATGTTCCGGTTTCACTTGTGTTAATTGAGGATTTCTACATTTCTGCAGTGACAGATAATGGCAACGGTTCTTATGTGAAGGATTCGTTCCCGGAACAGATAAAAAAAGGCAGCGATGTGATTATGGGAGTTCATTTCCGTACATATCCTGATACAGCGGATGCCTTTAATCTTGTAAACCGTTATATTGCGGAAGATAAAATCAGACTGAATTGGACAGATAGTGTATCAAAGACGGCATTTACGTCTCCGTTACCTGTATATAACGGCCGTCAGTTTAAAGCCGTATCCAAGGGCACCTTTACATTTAAGGCTGCATTTATCAATCAGTTAACCAAGAAGACATTGTTGACGGCAACACAGAAACTGCAGGTTTATGAAAAAGAACTGTTTGCGTTTGATTTTGTGGAATTTATTGATGCTGCCGATACAACAGATGTGATGAAGGGAACAATCACGCTTCGGCTTGATGAACAAAATTATGCGAATGCGGGAAAGAAGCTGAAGGTAAAGAGCTTCGACACTTCTGTTTTACAGTTGGGTAAGATGAAGGTTTCCAATGCAGATGCGAGCGGTATCATTGCGATTACAATTCCCTATACCTTCAAAAAGTACGGAAGATCTTTTGTTTCAGTTACGGCAAATGATGAATGCAAGACAAGCCGGAATTTTATAATGGATAGAATTGATTGCAAACCGAGATTGAATACATCAGAAATTGTAATAGATAAGGCTTTCAATTATGATGGTGTATCGATAAGCTGTTATATACCAAGTTCGATAAACGTAAATGGCAGTATTTCGATGTTGAATGAAAAAGACAGCGCGAAATTTAACTGGAATGCATCTTACGGACAGATTTCCATTGCCGATCCCGCAAATTGCGCGCCCAAAACATATTCGGTTGTGTTAAGCATTCCTTATATGCATGAAGGTAACCAATACAGTGTTGAGGAAACGCTTAAGATTAAGGTGATTCATACCAAAAATACAATAAAGGCAAAACAGCTTTCACCCGTAAATACATTTTATGCGTATAGTCAAAATGATGTATTGACTTCAGTGGCGCTGACTTCTTCGAAAGGAAGTGTTACAGATGCATATCTTGAAGAAGGAAGTCCTTTCTATCTTCAGGAAACGGATGTAATCGGAACCTTTGAATTAAGAGCAAAGAATGATGTTCAGATTGAACAATTGACGGCTGCTCAGAAAAAATTGGTAGTCTCTGTTGATTATTTTGGTGATAACGGATACGATTATCATGACAGTGTTAAATTTACGTTAAAGACGACGAAGAAAGCCCCGAAAGTAACACTAAACACCAACGAGCAGATCTTTAACACCCAGATTGAATATACGGAAGAATGGTTCCGGATAGCACAAGCAGATGTTCTTGGTTCGTTTGACTTATCTTCAGCCCTTTTTGTTGTTGATGCAAAGGATAAGAGTGTAAAACCGGTTCAAACGGTTCAATCCTATGATGATGTGAGAAACACAAATGTTTACAAGCTTGGCAAAAACCAGTATCAGATAGCAATTATAGAGGAGTATGTAGTTGTTTCTCTTGCATCACCCACAAAGGCGGTTGCTTCAACGGATGTGATAGAATTCAGATTCCAAATGCCACATTGGAGTACTGCCGTGACCTATAAGCTGAAGTGCAAGGTACAGGTGGCAACACCGCAGTATGAACTGACGGAAAAGACGCTGATTCTTAATATGAATGAAGCACTTGCTTCTAAGCAGAAAGCAGAAACCTATCTTATATTAAAGGGTGCTAAGAGCGGAACGATTCAGGAATTCGGATACCTGGGAGTATATCCGAAGGATTCCAAATCTAAAAAAGTACTGGCAAACAATCTGGTAATTGGCAAAGAAGGAAATACCGGAATTCAGGCAAGTATCGTGAATACAGGTAATACCAAAGCCGGTACGAGATTAAAACCCGGAACATATAAGTATAATCTTAATGTCATGACCGGCGGAAAAGGCTATAGTTTAACATTAAACATTAAAGTTGTAGATGTTGCTCCGTCCAAGGTATTCACATACAAACAAAGCGGTTCGATTGATGTATTAAATCGTGAAACGACCTATATTACATTGAAGGATTCATTCAATCCGGAATATATTGATTATGGTTATGCGACAGACTTTAAACTGGCAGGACCTGATGCAAATCTCTTCGAAGCAGAGTTGGTTGATGAAGAATTCAGAATATATGCGAAAGAATCCTGTGACTATTCTACTGCAAAGACCTATAAGGTTTATCCTGTGGTTGTGTGGAAACCGTATAAATCAGAACAAACGATAAATGTAAAGGGTGCTTTACAGAAAATTAAGGTAAAACAGTCCAAGGTTTCATATGCTGTTGTGAATTGGGATCCGGAATCAGCAGTTCTTTACTCGGGTTCTGAATTGATTTTGGGAGTTGCATATCTGAACAGAAATACGTGCGAATATGCATTCCCTGAAAAAGTGGAACTTCTGAACTATAATAATGATTTTTATCTGGATTATCACGGCGAAGGTTTCATGAGTCTGCGATTAAATTCAAACGAACCTTCACAGATTAAGAAGTCAAACGGAACATATACCGTGAAATTTGCCGTAACACCGGAAGGTGCAGCAATAAATTCCAAACCTGTTACGGTAACGTATAAGGTGAAAATTTTCAGATAACAGGAAAAGATTGAGTGCTTGCCTGAAAATTATGCTGGAACTTACGGACAATATTGTGTATAATAACAGAAAGTATACAATTACCCCATTTTCCCTTGCGGAAAATGGGGTTTCTGTACAGAAAGGATAAAAGGTTTCCATGCCATACAAAGTGATTCTGACAGATTTAGACGAGACTCTTTTTACACCGGATAAAAAAATAACGCCATACACGAAAGATATACTGAAGGAGTGTCAGAAACAGGGGATTCTGGTCGGCTTCGCGACGTCCCGCGGAATCAACGACATTCAGGGGGCGGTGCGTGAAATAAAACCGGACGTGGTGATTTCGAGCGGTGGTGCTTATGTGGAGTGCTGCGGGAAAGTAATTTATGAGTCCGGATTTCGCGCAGAGGAAATCCGTAATATGATTGCAAAGGCGCGTGCACTTTGCGGAGAAGAAATTGAGATTACGGTGGATACCAGGCATACGTTATACTGGAATTCAAAGGAGAGTATACGCAAATTTTATAACGGAAGCGGAAGTGCGACTTATACGGATTATGCGGATTATGATGAAAAAGCATTCAAAATCAGCGTAATGACATACGATGAAGCAATTGCAAAGCAGATTGCGGAATGTGTGGAAGGCTGCACAACCATGAAATTCTCGGATATTCCGTGGTATACCTTTTCCAAATCCAAAGCCATGAAGGAAAGCGGCGTGGAGAAGCTGGCAGAACATTTGCAAATCGGATACGATGAGTTCATTGCATTTGGCGATGATTACAGCGATATCGGGATGCTTAAAATATGCGGAACCGGAGTGGCGATGGAGAATGCCATTGCTCCGGCGAAAGAGGCTGCGGATGTAGTTACGTTGTCTAATAAAGAGGATGGTGTTGCCGGATACCTGAAAGAGCATGTATTAAAATAGTGTGGGGACGAAAGAATGCGCGAGACATTCTTTGCTATAAAAATGTTACAAAAGACCTGTAGTTGAATTTATCGCATGCATTTGCCTGCAGAAAGGGTGGGGTACTATGAGTTTAAAGAAAGCATTCGAGCCGTATTTTAAGATCGGGACATCGGTTTCCTGGAAAAATTTACAGAATCCGAAAGCGATGGAAGAGCTGAAAAAGCACTATAGCAGTATTACATGTGAGAACAACATGAAACCCATGTTTTTCCTTGATGAAGAAGCGAATTGTACCGAACCTGAGAAATATCATTTGGCACCCGCGTTGCGTTTTGAATATGCCAAACCATTTTTGGATGCAGCAAAAGAAACAGGAATTGCATTACGCGGTCATACTCTAGTATGGCACAACCAGACCGGGGACTGGTTTTTTAAAGAGAATTACAGTAAGGATGAGAATGCGCCTCTTGTAAGCCGTGAAGTAATGCTTGCCAGAATGGAGAATTACATCAAAGGTGTATTGGAATATGTACAGACCAATTATCCCGGTGTAATTTATGCTTGGGATGTGGTGAATGAAGCGGTTGAAGAGACAGAAAAAGACGGTTGGCGTGATTCCCTTTGGCTCCAAACCATCGGAAGGGATTTCGTGGTACAGGCCTTCCGTTTTGCACGTAAATATGCTGATCCGGAAGTGAAGCTTTTTTATAATGATTACAATGCGTTCTGGCCGGTGAAAATGAACTATATCATTCCGAATATTTTAGAGCCGCTTTGTAAGGAAGGACTTGTTGACGGAATGGGAATGCAGACGCATCTTGTACGCGGTGAGAGTAATCTTGATGATTATGAGAAAGCGGTAGAAACCTACGGCGCAATGGGTCTTGAAGTTCAGGCAACCGAAATCGATATTCATGTAACAGATCCCGGTGAGGGAGGAATGCAGGTGCTTGCTGATATGTACCGTCGCATTTTTGAAATCTATACCAATGCCTGCAGGGAGGGCAAAGCCAAAGTGACGGCAGTTGTATTCTGGGGCATGAAGGATGATGAAAGCTGGCTGACAGGCTTTAGAAAAGAGCGAAGCTATCCGTTATTGTTCGGCGATAACTGGGAAGAAAAGGAAGCCTATAAGGCAGTAATGGAAGTGGCAGAGGAATTCAATTCCACGCACTTGCATTAAGGAGAGAGCGGAGGAAAACATGTACGTTATAGTAGGGCTGGGAAATCCCGGCAGGGAATATGCGAATACGAGACACAATGTGGGATTTGATGTCATTGATTGTCTTGCGAAGAAATATAATATTAGTGTGGATGAAGGAAAGCACAAGGCTCTGATTGGCAAAGGTGTGATTGAAGGACAGAAGGTGATTCTTGTGAAACCGCTTACGTATATGAATTTAAGCGGTGAGAGTGTGCGTTCCGTGCTGGATTACTATAAGGCAGATTCTGAGAGCGAACTGATTGTGATTTATGATGATATCAGTCTGCCGGTGGGGGCATTGAGACTGCGCCCGAAGGGAAGTGCCGGCGGCCATAACGGCATTAAGAACATTATTGCACATTTGGGTGGAGAAGTGTTCTGGCGTATTAAGGTCGGTGTCGGAGAGAAACCGTCCCGCATGGATTTGAAGGATTATGTGCTGGGGCATTTCACGAAGGAAGAAAGAGAACGTGAGGAAGCCGCGTTTGAGCGTGCCTGTACGGCAGCAGTCATGCTGATGCAGGAAAAGTCGGACGAGGCGATGAACCTTTTTAACCGTAAAGTAGTAGAAGAATAAGTGGAGAAAAAAATGGAATTATTGCATGGACCGCTAAGGGAATCAGCGGAGTATGAAGAGATGCAAAAAACCCTGAATGCACAAGGAGGAAGCATTGCGGTATTCGGCTGTGCCGAGAGCCAGAAACTTCACCTTATCAGTGCGTTGGGGAAGGATTATGATGTGCGTCTGATTGTGACGCATGGCGCGATGCGTGCACAGGAAATTGCGACCGACTATGCGCTGTATGATAAAAACGTCTTTTATTTTCCGAGTAAGGATTTGATTTTTTATCAGGCAGATTTGTGCGGCAATCAGGTTACCACCCGTCGCATGAAGGTAATCAGGGAAATTTTAGAGGGTAAAAGAATTACAATTGTAATGACTGCTGACGCTTTGCTTGCGCCCATGCTTCCTTTGGAAGTATATCAAAATCATATTCTGCATCTGCAAAAAGGAGCGGTTGCGGAAGAAGGTGCTCTTCGCATTCGCCTGACAACACTAGGCTATGAGTGTGTTCACAAGGTGGAAGAACCGGGGCAGTTCAGTGTACGTGGCGGCATTATTGATGTGTTTGATTTGACGCAGGAGAATCCGATTCGAATTGAACTCTGGGGTGATGAAGTGGATTCTATCCGAAGCTTTGATGTGCAAAGCCAGCGTTCCATAGAGAAACTTCGCAGCATCAGTATTTATCCGGCAACGGAGCTTTTACTGGATTCGGGGCGTCTTTCGGAAGGTCTTAAGCAGATGGAAGCGGATACGAAGAAAAATTGCGATGCGCTTCGTAAACGTTTCGAAACGGAAGCCGCACACCGCTTGCAGCGTACGTTTGATGAGTTAAAAGAGGAAATGGAGGAGTTTGGCATCCGGCCGAATCTCGACAGCTATTTCAGATATTTTTATCCGGACGCACCGGATTTCACGGCTCTTTTTGCCGGTAGAGAGATGGCCGTTTTTGTTGACGAGCCCGGTAAAACGGATATGCATATGAATGCGGTGGAAAAAGAATTCCGCGAGAGTATGATGCACCGTAGCGAAAAAGGATATGTGTTGCCCGGGCAGATGGGATTACTCGTTCGTGCAGAGGAAGTATATGCAAAGCTTTCTGCTTTCCCGTGTGCGTACCTCTCTATTCTTGATCACGGTAAGCTTGAGGTCTCCACGCAGCAGACCTTTCATTTGAATGTGCATTCCGTATCGCCCTATAACGGTAGTGTGACTGAGTTAATGCGCGATCTAAAGCGCTTTAAGAAAGAGGGATATCGAGTGCTTGTAGTGTCCGGTTCCAGAACACGTGCAAAGCGTCTGGCGGAGGATATTACACAGGAAGGTGTACATGCAGTTTATACGGAGAATGCCGAAAGAGAGTTTCAACCCGGTGAGGTCCTGACCTTCTACGGGGCACTCAGACAGGGCTTTGAATATCCCCTGCTTCGCCTTGTTGTGCTTTCCGATACGGATATTTTCGGCGCACAGCGTAAAAAGAAGAAAAAGACCAAAACATATGTGGGACAAAAAATAGAAAGTTTCGGTGAGTTGAATGTCGGCGACTATGTCGTTCATGAAAATTACGGACTCGGTATTTACCGCGGAATTGATAAAATAACCACCGACGGTGTTACCAAGGACTATATGAAGATTGAGTATCGCGATAATTCCAATCTCTATGTTCTGGCGACGGCCTTTGACATGGTACAGAAATATGCTTCCGCGGACGCGAAAAAGCCTAAGTTAAATAAGCTTGGAAGCAAGGAGTGGAGCAATACCAAGGCGAAAGTCCGTGCGGCGGTGGATACCGTAGCGAAGGATTTGGTAGAACTTTATGCGAAACGGCGTGAAAACATCGGGTTCCGGTATTCCAAGGATACTATCTGGCAGAAAGAATTCGAGGAACTTTTCCCGTTTGAGGAAACACAGGACCAGCTGGCTGCCATTGAGGCTACAAAGGCAGATATGGAAAGTTCCAAGGTAATGGAACGTCTGATTTGCGGTGACGTCGGATACGGTAAAACAGAGATTGCCATCCGTGCAGCTTTTAAGGCTGTGATGGACAGTAAGCAGGTTGCGTATCTGGCGCCGACAACGGTACTGGCACAACAGCACTATAATACATTTACGGAGCGAATGAAGGATTATCCGATTAAGATTGAACTCCTTTCCAGATACCGGACACCGACACAGATTAAGAAGACGGTCGAGCGTATCCGCAAAGGCCTTGTGGATATTGTAATCGGTACGCACCGCGTACTTTCTGATGATGTAAATTTCAAGGATTTGGGACTTTTAATCATCGATGAGGAACAGCGCTTCGGCGTTGCCCACAAAGAAAAAATGAAAAAGCTCCGCGAAAGCGTGGATGTACTTACCCTGACCGCGACTCCGATTCCGAGGACCCTGCATATGAGCCTTGTCGGAATCCGTGACATGAGTCTTTTAACCGAAGCGCCACAGGATAGACTGCCGATTCAGACGTTTGTCATGGAGCAGGATGATGAGATGATCCGCGAGGCAATTGTGAGAGAATTAACGCGCGGCGGACAGGTCTTTTATGTGCATAACCGCATCAATGATATTTCGGATGTGGCATTCAAGGTGGAACAGCTTGTGCCGGAGGCAAATGTAGCTTACGCGCACGGACAGATGAAAGAAAGTGATCTTGAAAATATCATGTACGAATTTGTCAGTGGCGAGACGGATGTTTTGGTATCCACCACCATCATCGAAACCGGTCTTGATATCTCGAATGTGAATACAATTATCATAGACGGTTCGGAGCGCCTCGGTCTTTCTCAGCTCTATCAGCTGCGCGGGCGTGTGGGCCGCTCTAACAAAATGGCATATGCATTTCTTATGTACAGCCGCAACAAGATGCTAAAAGAAGAGGCAGAAAAGCGTCTTCAGGCAATCCGTGAATTCACGGAGCTTGGAAGCGGATTTAAAATCAGCATGCGCGATTTGGAAATCCGTGGCGCCGGCAATATTTTAGGAATGCGCCAGCACGGACACATGGAGGCTGTCGGTTATGAGTTATATTGCAAAATGCTAAATGAGGCGGTTGCGCTTCTGAAAGGTGAAACCATCCGCGCTGATTTCGAAACGGTTGCTGAGCTTGACGTGGATGCGTTTATCCCGGCAGAATACATTGTGAATGAAGAGCAAAAGCTTGAAATTTATCACCGAATTGCCGCTATCGAGGGCAAAGCGGATTATGATGAAATGCAGGATGAACTGCTTGACCGTTTCGGAGCTATTCCGAAATCCGCGGCACACCTGCTTCGTATCGCACTTCTTCGCGCAACGGCACATCGTATGTATGTGACAGAGATTAAAGGAAAAGCCGGAGAAATTAAGATTTCCATGAAATCCGACGCACCGGTCAAAATAGAGAATATGGAAAACTTCCTGAAAGGGTACGGCGCAAGTCTTAAGTTTGTGACTGCCGGAAATCCGGGATTCGTTCTCACCTATCCGAAGCATGGTCTTGTGGAAAAGGATGAAATTCTGATTCTGGAAAAAACAGAGCAGTTGTTACTGGATATGGAAGTGTTGTTGTAGGAAATATTGAGAGATAGGGAAAGCGGGTGCGCAAATTGATTGCGTACCCGTTTGGTGTTAAACGGACAATTAATAAGATTGCAAGTGTGATGGCGAAAGAAAATTGACAAGAAAATTGGTATTATGTATGATGTTTGCACAACTATGTTTTTAATTGAGTTGAAAGAAAATTGTGTGAAGGTAAATTGCTTGATGATGCCGTGCTTAAGGCAGAGATAAAAGAGGCTTTCAATGAACCGGAAGAAGTCTTAATTTATGAAGAAGGAGCAGAAGATAAATATTTTGTAACATGTAGAAAAGAATGGTATGATTTAAGTAAAAACATATGGATACCGTTTGTATATGATGCTAAAACAAATACAATAACTGAAATGAATGTTATGACAGATGATTATCTTCAGTACTTAGATTTGTTATAATGGAGATGAAGAAGATGAAAAGAAAAAATACAGTAATCGGAATTGTGATGTTAATTATGTTGCTTTTTACTGCATGTGGTGAAGAAAAGCCGCTTGCAGAGCGTGTAATTGAGAACCTTGAGGACTGCATGGGTGCGCGGGAGATGACGGAGGAAGAATATGCAGGAATGAAGAAAAAAACAAGAATCAATCCTGTATATTATTTTCAATCATTAAGAACGGATAATACATACCTGATTTGTAAAGAAAGTGATTTGCCGGAAGTAAATATAGGCTTGAGCTTTATGGCAGATGAGGAGCTTGAAGTTACGAATGCAATCATGTATAGATATGATAATTGGGTGGAGAATGATATTACGTATATGGAAGTCGCGATGTATGAGTTTGTAAGTAATGAACAGGCAGAAATATATATGGAGTATTTAGAAGACGTAGGTGAGGCATATTATTTGACTGTAAAAGAAAATAAAATAGCACAAGGTATTTATCCTGATGATAGAAAGTTGGGAATAGAAGAAGGAGAGAATTATATATATCAAGTAGTTTCCTCGGAAATGAATGGAAAGAGTAATGATTCGATTTATTTTTATAAAGCAGATAGGCAAGTAATGGAAGTACATTATAATGGCTATGAAGATAATGAACTTTATCCCAAGTTAAAAAAATTTCTCAAAAAAATGAAATTCGAAGGCCTAAACGATATCAAACTCGAATACGCAGAACCGCAAAGTGGGGATGCGTAAGATTACGTGGGAGTGTCGCAAAATAAGTGATTTTGAAGTGGAAATCATCTTATGGAGCGATGCTCCTTTTAGATTCATAGAAAACTATGGAAGCCAAAAGAACTATTATTTGCGCCATATGGAAGAGCATGTTATGATTTAGGTAAAATATCCAGATACCGTTTGTATATGATGCTAAAACAAATACAATAACTGAAATGAATGTAATGACAGATGATTATCTTCAGTACTTAGATTTATTATAATGGAGATGAAGAAGATGAAAAGAAAAAATACAGTAATCGGAATTGTGATGTTAATTATGTTGCTTTTTACTGCATGTGGTGAAGAAAAGCCGCTTGCAGAGCGAGTGATTGAGAATCTTGAGGATTGCATGGGTGCGCGGGAGATGACGGAAGAAGAATATGCGGAGATAAAGAGAAAAACGTTTATAGACCCGGATTATTATTTTCAATCATTAAGAACGGATAATACATATCTGATTTGTAAAGAAAGTGATTTGCCGGAAGTAAATATAGGCTTGAGCTTTATGGCAGATGAGGAACTTGAAGTTACGAATGCAATCATGTATAGATATGATAATTGGGTGGAGAATGATATTACGTATATGGAAGTTGCGTTGTATGAGTTTGTAAGTAATGAACAGGCAGAAATATATATGGAGTATTTAGAAGACGTAGGTGATGCATATTATGCTTTCCTAAAAGTAGATAAGACGGATCGACAATTTCTTCCTGATGACAGAATGTTGGGCAAAGTTGAAGATGAAAATTCGTATTTATTGATGATTGATTTTGAAGAAGTTGAAAAGGGGGTTGAATCAATGTACGCCTATAGAGATGAAAATCAGATAATGGAGGTTAGGTTTAATGGTTATGAATATAATGAAATCTATCCCCAGTACGAAAAATTCGCGAAAAAAATGAAATTCGAAGGTCTAAACGACATCAAACTCGAATACGCAGAACCGCAAAGTGGGGATGAGTAAGATTACGTGGAGTGTCGCAAAATAAGTGATTTTGAAGTGGAAATCATCTTATGGAGCGATGCTCCTTTTTGATTCATAGAAAACTATGGAAGCCAATAGATGTATTATTTGCGACATGTGGCCTAAATGCATCCCCTGTCGTACTCTTAAGGTAATCATTTCCTGATTTGTGAAAATAGTTAAAAAATGTTTGTCATCTTCCCTTGTCTGCGCTATAATGAAAGGTATGTTATAGGTGGAAAGTGTTTTTTGTTTATGGCATAATCAATGAAAATAGATATGGGACAGATATGAAATGAAGAAAATTTTTATGAGATATATTTTGCCTCTGCTGGCAATTTTTGCGCTGGCAGGTTTTGATCAGTTAGTGAAATTCTGGACGATAGAAAATATAGAGCTGCATGAACATATTGCCATTTGGGAAGGTGTGTTTGAGCTGACGCATATCAGAAATGAAGGCATGGCATGGGGCCTGCTTCAGAACCAGCAGATTCTGTTTATCGCGCTGACGCCGGTTGCGTTGTTTGTGTTTGCATACTTTTATTTCCGCGCTCCTTTTACCAAGCGATTTATACCAATCCGTATTGCAGAGCTTTTGCTTGCGGGAGGGGCAATCGGTAATCTGGTAGATCGTATTTTTCGAGGAGAAGTGCTTTTTAAAGGTAACGTGGTGGATATGTTCTATGTGAAGCTGATTAATTTCCCGGTATTTAACGTGGCAGATTCTTACATTACGATTGCGTGCGTTCTGCTGGTGGTGCTGGTACTGTTTTATTACAAGGATGATGAATTTAATCAGATGTTTGGTCTGCCTAAAAAAAGTGTGAAAGAGAAGTCTTTCACAGCGGAGAAAGAGGAGAAGGAAGATGCAGAAAATCATTGATGCGCATGCGCACATTTTTCCTGACAAAATTGCAGTAAAAGCTTCGGATTCCATCGGTGCTTTTTACGGAATAGATATGGATTCGGATGCTTCCGGTGCATCATTAATTGAAAAAGAAAAAGAAATCGGTACAGAGAGAATTCTGGTTTGTTCTTCTGCTCTCAGTGCGCAGCAGGTGGAAAGTATCAATGATTTCATCCATGCGCAGTGTGAGAAACATCCTGAATTTGTGGGACTGGCTGCAATGCATAAGGATTATGATAATTTTGAAGAGGAACTTGACCGTGTGATTGCTATGGGTTTGCACGGCGTGAAATTCCACAATGATATGCAGCGCTTTGATATTGATGACCCGAAGATGTTTCCGATTTACAAAGCGATGGCGGACCGTCATATGATTGTCCTGTTTCACATGGGCGATGACCGCTATGATTATTCTGCGCCGAAACGCATGAGCAGAATCGCGCAGGAATTTGAAGATTTAACGATTATCGGTGCACATTTTGGCGGATACCGGAGATGGGAAGAGTCATTCGGAATACCGAAACTTCCGAATGTTTATTATGATACATCAAGCTCATTGCCTTTTATGGGGGAAGACATGAGTATGCCGCTTCGTCTGATTGACAGATTTGGTCCGGAACGCTTTTTCTTTGGCTCGGATTTCCCGATGTGGAGCCCAAAGCAGGAGTTGGAACGTTTCATGAAATTAGGACTCGATAATGAGACGAATGCGATGATTTTGTATGATAATTTTATAAGGGTTTTTGGTTTGGAAAGAGTATAGACGATAGGGAGATAAGCATGAGTAAAACACTTGTTGATTTACAGGAATTTGTGAAAGATATTGCGGAGCAGTATAAAGACCGTGCCGCGTACCGCTATCTGGTAGATGATATTGTTGTAAGTAAATCCTATAACGATTTGGCCGGAGATGTATTTTCGCTTGCGACCTGGTTTAAGATAAATGGTTTTTCGCGCAGACATATTGCGATTCTCGGCGGTACAAGTTATGAGTGGGTAGTTACATTTCTTGCGGTTGCCTGCAGCAATAATATCGTGATTCCGCTTGATAAAATGCTTCCGAAGGAGGACATTTACAACCTTTTGAAAATGGGTGATGTGGAAGCAGTATTTTATTCTGATGAATTTGCGAATTATTTCGTGGATGAAAATCGTGTAAAATCACAGATTTGTTTCTCGGACAGCAGATTCCAGGAGATGTTAAAGACGACCGTGGAGCCGCTTCCGGAGATTGATCCGAAGGCGATGGCAGAGCTTTTGTTCACGTCCGGTACAACGGGTGTGAGTAAGGGAGTTATGCTGACACAGGAAAATATCATGTGCAATATTAATGAGATTTACCGCCTTGATTTCACCAGCAATTTGAATACGGATAATCCGATTGTTTTATCGGTACTTCCGATTCATCATACGTTTGAGCTGACCGTAGACAATTTAGGCGTATTGAATTGCGGCGCGACGATTTGTATCAATGATAAAATGGAAAATATCCTTGCCAACATGCAGCGCTTTAAACCGCATGTTATTCTTGTTGTTCCCGCAATTGCAGAAGTCTTTTATAAGAAGTTAAAAGAGGCAATGTCCAAAGGAAAGGAAAAGCGCCTTGTTGCAATTGCCAAAACGGCGAGTAAGGCACTTGATGTGATGCACATCGATGCCAGACGTTCCCTTTACAAGAAGGTAATCGGAAGACTTGGCGGTAATATCACTAACATCGTTGTAGGCGGTGCTGCACTTCGTCCGGAAGTTGCAAACTTTTTTGCGGAATTCGGCATCTGTATGATTCAGGGTTACGGTCTGACGGAATGTGCCCCGCTTGTTGCGGCAAACTGTCCTTCCGTGAACAGAATCGGTTCTGTCGGTAAGCCGGTTTCTTTCTTAGAGACCAAGTTAAAAGACGGCGAGATTATCGTAAAAGGTCCCGGTGTCATGCTGGGTTATTATAAGAATGAAGAAGCTACCAATGAGGCATTTGTGGACGGATGGTTCCACACAGGTGATTTGGGCCGCTTTGATAAGGACGGATTTTTATATATTACCGGCCGTTCCAAGAACTTAATTATTCTTGATAACGGTAAAAATATTTATCCCGAAGAACTGGAAGCCAAGATTAAACCCATTGACGGTGTCAAAGAGGTTATGGTTTTTGCGGATGGAGGACGTCTTTCTGCGTTAGTTGTACCTACGCTTGCGGCAGACAGGGAACTGCGTAAGACAATCGAAAAAGGTATCCAGCAAATGAATGAAACGCTTCCGACGTATCAGAAGATTGTAAATATTATGTATTCCAATCTGGAACTTCCGAAAACAACAACGTTAAAGATTAAGCGTAAGGAAGTAATGAAGCGTATTGAAGAACAGAAACGCAAAAAATCCGTGAAGTACGTTGCACCGCAGACGCCTGAGCAGAAGCGTATTATTGATGCTTTCGAAGACGTACTCGGTAAGAAAAACATCAGTATCATGGATGATTTCTTCGAGCAGGGCGGAGACAGTCTTTCAGCATTCGAAGCGGCTGCTTTGATCGGAATTCAGGCACAGGATATTTATGAATATCCTACGGCTGAGAAGCTTGAGAGAAAACTGATTCTGAATAATCAGGAAACAGACCGTGCCGGTGATATTGACGTTAACAGTCTGATTCAGTGTAATCCGAATCTTGAATATAATGCGAAACCGAAATATATCCTTTTAACCGGCGCAACCGGATTCCTCGGTGCGCACATTCTCTGGCAGTTACTTCGTAAAAAGATGAATGTTGTCTGCCTTGTGCGTAATGAAGAACGTCTTCGTTCTACTCTGAAGGGCTATTTCCCGGGCGAGTACGAATTCTTAAATTACAAGGTTGTAAAAGGTGATATAGAGAAAGAGCATTTCGGTCTGAATAAAGAGGAATACGAAATCCTTACCAATCGCGTGGATATGGTAATTCATACTGCGGCAAACGTGCAGCATGCAGGTCACTATTCCAAGTTTGAGCTGACTAACGTTATCGGTACACAGAATGTCATTGATTTCTGTAAAGATGCCAATGCGGTATTGCAGTATACCTCTACGGCAAGTGTCAGCGGTGCAGGTACGGTATCACAGACTAATCCGGATGCCATCTTTGATGAGAATTGCCTGGATATCGGACAGAACTATGTACAGAATGTATATATCCATTCCAAATATAAGGCAGAAGAACGTGTCTTGATTGCAAGAGAACAGGGCTTGAAGGCGAATATTTTCCGTATCGGTAACCTTACCTGGAGAATGTCCGACGGTATGTTCCAGAAGAATGCCCAGGATAACGGTTTTATCGGACGTTGCAAGGGCTTACTTAAGGTCAAAATGTACAGCAGTGAAATGAACGAATATCCGATTGATTTTACTGCCGTGGATGAGTGCGCGACGGCATTTGTATTGCTTGCGCTTCACAACAGGGTAAATAATATTTATCACTTATACAATCCGAACGTGTACTCTCTTGAGAATCTGACAAAGAAACTTTTGGTACACTGTAAGCGCGTGCCTCGTAAGGTACTCGAAGGCCGTTTGCGTGAGGATATTCAGGATAAGGAAGTTGCGATTTTATCTTTCTACAGTTCGATTGCAACAGCCTCAAAGAATATTACAATCCGCAATGAGTTTACAATCCAGGAGCTTGAAAAACTCGGATTTAAGTGGTCCAAAATTGATTTGCGTTATCTGAAGTATTTAAAGAAGTTGATTTAGAATCCCGTTCCCGGCAGGGGCGGATGAGAGGTTTGTAACATGAGAATAGGTATTGATATCGGCTCGACAACGATTAAGTGCGTTGTGCTCGATGATAACAATAACATCATTCATAACAGCTATGAGCGTCACTATACGATGATTACGGAGAAGGCGCAGGAAGTATTAAAAGGGCTGATTGATAAATTTAATATTACCGCTCCGGTGCATTGTGCCATTTCGGGTTCTGCAGGTATGGGTATTGCAGAACGTGCCGGAATCCAGTTCGTGCAGGAAGTATATGCAACCAAGGTTGCAATCAGCAACCGTCTGCCTGAAACGGATGTGGTAATCGAACTTGGTGGCGAGGATGCCAAGATTCTCTTTTTGCAGGGGAATCTTGAGGTCCGTATGAACGGAACCTGTGCCGGAGGTACAGGTGCGTTTGCCGACCAGATGGCGAGTCTGATGCAGGTAAGCGTGGATGACATGAATGAACTTGCCAAGAAAAGTGAGAAGATTTATTCCATCGCTTCCCGTTGCGGTGTTTTTGCCAAGACTGATATCCAGCCGCTTTTAAATCAGGGGGCGAGCAAAGAGGATATTTCCGCAAGTATTTTTGCCGCGATTGTGAATCAGACCATCAGCGGTCTTGCGCAGGGACGTCCGATTGAGGGGAATATTGTATACCTCGGCGGGCCGCTCACCTTTATGTCCGAATTGCGCAGAAGCTTTGACAATACACTTGGATGCAAAGGAATCTGTCCTGATGATTCCCTTCATTTTGTTGCGCTTGGAGCTGCATATTATGCGAATGAAACAGCAGATTTGAACAAGGCACTTGAAATCATCGGAAGCGAGGAAGCAGCGCTTCGCCAGAAGACCCTTCCGCCGTTGTTTGAGAATGAGAAAGACTATGAAGAATTCAGCCGCCGTCATGCACAGCATAAGGTTGCAAGACGCGACGAAACAAATTATAAAGGGGATGCTTTTCTTGGAATCGACTCCGGTTCCACGACACTCAAAATCGTCCTGACAGATCCGGAGGGAGCTATCCTTTATTCCAGCTACCAGTCCAATCAGGGCCGTCCTATCGAAGTGGTTCGTACCGCTTTGCTTGAGATGTACAAAGTGCATCCCGAGGTACGCATTGTAAAAAGTGCCGTAACCGGTTATGGGGAAGACATGATCCGTAACGCGCTCGGTGTGGACCTTGGCGTGGTAGAAACCGTTGCTCATTTCACGGCAGCGAAGTATTTCATGCCGGATGTGGAATTTATTATCGATATCGGTGGTCAGGATATGAAATGTTTCAAAATCCGCAACGGTGCCATTGATAACATTTTCTTAAATGAAGCCTGCTCTTCGGGATGCGGCTCCTTCCTGCAGACTTTTGCAAGCTCCATGGGCTATGAAATTGATGAGTTTGCCAAACGAGGTCTGTTTGCGACCAATCCTGTGGATTTGGGCTCCCGTTGCACGGTATTTATGAACTCAAGCGTGAAGCAGGCGCAGAAGGAAGGCGTTACCGTAGAGGATATCTCTGCCGGTCTTTCCTTGAGCGTTGTGAAAAATGCTTTGTATAAGGTTATCCGTGTACACAGTGCAGATGAACTCGGTAAAAAAGTCGTGGTGCAGGGCGGTACATTTCAGAATGATGCCGTGTTGCGCGCGTTTGAATTAGAGATGGGAGTGGAAGTAATCCGTCCCGACATCGCAGGTATGATGGGGGCCTACGGTGCGGCGCTTTATGCGCTGGCATCCCTTAAGGGCAAAAAGTCGGATACGCTCTCCGCAATCCTCGGACAGAAGGAACTGGAGGCATTCACATATACCACGAAGAGTATTACCTGTAAAGGTTGTAACAATCACTGCCAGTTGACGGTCAATGACTTCGGAAACGGCAGAAAATTCATCGGCGGTAACCGCTGTGAGAAACCCGTAACGAAGAAGGAACAGGATGCAACCTTAAATTTATATGAATATAAAAGAGAACTCCTTGCGGGATATGGACCGGATGAGAAAGCAACGCGCGGCACCATCGGCCTGCCGCTTGGCTTAAATATGTATGAGATGCTGCCGTTCTGGCATACATTCTTTGAAAAACTTGGCTACAAGGTAGTGAACTCCGGTTTCTCAACCAGAGCACTGTACTTAAAAGGTCAGGCAAGTATTCCGTCTGATACCGTATGTTTCCCGGCCAAACTCATGCACGGTCATATTCAGACGTTGATTGAGATGGGCGTTGATACCATTTTTTATCCTTGTATGACATATAATTTCAAGGAAAATAAAGGTGAGAATCATTATAACTGTGCCGTTATTGCGGGTTACCCTGAGGTCATTGAGGCAAATACCGCACACTTTGGTGATGTCAAATATGTTTATAACTATGTGGGACCGCACGAAGTGAAACACTTCCCGCAGAAGATGTATGAACTGATGAATGAGAAGTTCGGAAAGTTCTCCAAGGGGGAAGTGAAAGCAGCCACAAAGGCAGCGTATGCGGAATACCATGCGTACTTAAAGAAGGTGCGCGAACGCGCGGATCTCATCATGAAGGATGCCGCCGCGCAGGGCAAGAACGTGATTGTGCTTGCGGGCAGACCGTATCATGTTGACCCTGAGATTAATCACGGTATCGATAAGCTGATTGCGGCACTTGGTTTTGCGGTGATTTCCGAAGATTCCGTCAGCCATCATGAGCCGGATGTGAAGATTAATTTACGAAACCAGTGGACGTATCATGCAAGACTATTTGCGGCAGCCAAATATGTGACGAAACAGAAGAACCTGTTCATGGTGCACCTTGTATCGTTCGGCTGCGGTCTGGATGCCATTACATCCGATGAAATCCGTAGCATTCTTGAATGCAACGATATGCTCTATACACAGTTAAAAATTGATGAAGTCACCAATCTTGGTGCAGTCAAAATCCGCTTGCGTTCCCTGCTTGCGGCAATAGAACAGAAAGAAGGAGGAGAAAGCGTTGGAGAACAGTAAAACTCATTATAAGCCTAAAACGAAATTTACACGCAAAATGAGAAAAGAATATACGATTTTATCTCCCATGCTTGCCCCTATTCATGCAGCAATCGTACTGCCGGCACTTCGTCGCCAGGGATTTAATGTTGAGATTATTGATACGGACGGAGAAGATGCCATTCAGAAAGGTCTGAAATATGTACACAATGATTTGTGTTATCCGGGTGTATTAACAACCGGTCAGATGATTAGTGCAATGCAGTCGGGTAAATACGACCCGAAGAAGACAGCGCTTGTAATCACCCAGTCCGGTGGCGGCTGCAGGGATTCAAACTATATCAATCTGCAGCGTAAGGCGCTTGAGAAGGCGGGTTTTCCGGATATTCCTTTTATCTCTGCGAATGTCTGGTTTCTGGAGGGACTCGGCGGATTGTCATTCGGCATTCCGAATTTGCGTCTTCTTTTATCAGGACTTATGTATGGCGATATGATAATGATTGCATCGAATCAGATTCGTCCGTATGAAGTTAATAAAGGAGAAACAGACCGCGTGATGCAGAAGTGGATTGATGAAATCGGTGCACTTGCTGCAAAAGGAAAAGGATATCGCGAAAAGGATATCAAAAAGAATATCCGTGCTATTTTAAGTGACTTTTCTGCTATTGAAATCAATAAGGTTCCGAAGGTAAAAGTTGCCGTTGTCGGAGAATTGTATCTGAAATATTCTGCGGCAGGAAACAATGGTCTTGAGGAATTCCTGCGAGAACAGGACTGTGAGGCTTATTTCCCGAGTATTATCGGCTTCGGTATATATAAAACAAACGGTGCATTGGAAGATCTGCGTCTCTACGGCGGCAAACCGTTTAAGAAAATGATTATGGAAGTTGTGATGAAATATATGTTCCGCATGGAGAATCTGATGATTAGTATCATGGAGGAATTTGATAATTTCGTGGCGCCTGAGCGTGTGGAGGTGTTGAAGCAACGTGCCAAAGGCATTGTGGATATCGGAAACAGTATGGGAGAAGGCTGGTATATTGCAGCTGAGATGATGGAATTCGTGGCGCACGGCTATGAGAATGTTATCTGTGTACAACCGTTTGGTTGTCTTCCCTGTCACGTATCCGTGAAGGGAATGTTAAATAAGATCAGACGAATCGAGCCGAAATTAAATGCGGTGGACATCGAGTATGACCCTGGAGCAACAAAGGTAAATCAGGAGAATCGAATCAAACTGATGCTTTCCGTGGCAAGGGAAAACCTTGAAAAAGAGATGTCGCAGAAACAGTAAAATATGTAATTTTAGGATGGCAACCGGAGCAAAAAACCGTTTGCCATCTTGTAGCATAGGATTAAGAGATAGTTGGTGAAAAACAGAACTTGCTGAATAAGTAGCGTATGGGGAGGATAGCGTATGCAGAGTCAGGAAGAAAAATATCTGGCCGTACTGGCCAAGCAATATCCGACGCCGAAGGATGCAGCGGCAGAAATTATTAACCTACAGGCAATTCTTTGTCTGCCGAAGGGGACGGAACATTTTTTGACGGATATTCACGGAGAATCCGAGCAGTTTCTGCATGTGATGAAGAATGGTTCCGGTGCAGTGCGCCGTAAGATTGACGAGGTTATGGGGACTACTGTTACAAGCAGTTATAAAAGGCAGCTTGCGACACTGATTTATTATCCGAAGGAAAAGCTTGAGTTAATCAAGGCACAGGAGAAGGACATGGATGACTGGTATATGATGACGTTGCATCATCTGGTATCCGTGGTCAAAACAGTATCTTCAAAATATACGCGTTCTAAGGTGCGTAAGGCGATTCCTAAGGATTTTGTGTATGTTATCGAAGAGTTAATTACCGAAAAAGAAGAGATTTACGATAAAGAAAAATATTACAATGAAATTCTACAGACTATAGTGAGAATCGGTGAGGCGGATACTGTCATTATTACACTTTGCAAACTGATTCAACGTATGGTTGTGGACCGTTTGCATGTCATAGGTGATATTTATGACAGGGGTCCCGGACCGCACATTATTATGGATGCATTGATGGAACACCACAGTGTTGACCTTGTCTGGGGAAATCATGATGTGGTCTGGATGGGAGCGGCAGCAGGCAATGCAGCCTGTATCGCAAATGTTATCCGTATGTCAGCCCGTTACGGAAACTTAAGCGTCTTAGAGGATGGTTACGGCATCAATCTGTTACCGCTTGCGACGTTTGCGCTTTCTGTTTACGCAGATGCAGACTGTTCGTGCTTCCGTTTAAAAGAGAGCAGTAAGGGCGAGTTTACGCTGGCTTCCGACCTCGAAATGCGAATGTATAAAGCGATTAGTCTGCTTCAGTTTAAACTCGAAGGTCAGATTATTTGTGCGAACCCTGATTTTTCAATGGATGCACATCTTTTACTGGATAAAATTGATTATGCAAACAAGACAATTACAATAGAAGGTGTCACATATCCGTTAAAAGACTGCGATTTTCCGACCGTTTCTCCTGAAGCTCCGTATGAGCTTACGAAGGAAGAAAAAGAACTGGTACAGAAGCTTCGCAAAGCTTTTATGAACAGTGAGCGATTGCAAAAGCACACCAAACTTTTCTTTACAAAAGGAGCAATGTACCGTGTGTGCAATAACAATCTTTTATTCCACGGCTGTGTGCCGCTTAACGAAGACGGTACATTTACACGTATCAGTGTCGGCGGAGAGGCAGCTTACGGTAAAGCATTGTTTGACAGATTGGAAAAGCTTGCGAGAGCAGCTTTTTATGCACCGGAAGGCAGTAAGGAAAAAGAAAAAGGCGGAGATATTCTCTGGTATCTCTGGAACGGACCGGAATCTCCGATTTACGGCAGAGACCGTATGGCAACCTTTGAGAGATTATTTATTGAAGAGAAGGAACCGCATAAAGAGACGAAGGATGCCTATTACAGGTTCATAGATGATGAAGCGACGGCGTGCAGAATTCTGGAAGAATTCGGCGTGAATCCGGCGGAAGGGCATATTATTAACGGTCATGTGCCGGTAGAAAGCCGTAAGGGAGAAACACCGATTCATGCAGGCGGTAAGGTGCTGATGATTGACGGCGGATTCTCCAAAGCATATCATGAGAAAACCGGAATTGCAGGATATACACTGGTATCCAATTCACACGGTATGCGCCTTGTGGCACATGAGGAATTTGAGTCAGCGCAGGCAGCAATCAGTGAAGAGACGGATATTGTTTCGGATACCTTTGTGGTGGAGAATTTCCCACGCAGACGTTATGTGGGAGATACTGATATCGGTGAAACGTTAAAAGGAAACATCAAAGATTTGGAACTGCTGCTTGCGGCATACCGTAACGGTACAATCGGTGCGAGAGAGTAGTTGGAAAGAAAGTATTAATATATACGGCATAAAGACATATCAAGAACGAGGCAAAGAAGGAGGTGCAGACATGGCAGGTAATTATGCAGAATTAAGTAAAGAACTTCAGGAGCGAATCAGGGAAGACAGACGCAAATCTGTTTCCAATCCGTATGCATGTCCGGATGAAGCCTGTATTCGAAGACGTGAATCAAGCAGCAACAGTCTTTTATGGCGTCCTGCTTTTGTGCGGGATGTTGAACGCATTATGCACATTCCGTATTTTAACCGTTATATGGATAAGACACAGGTGTTCTCTTTGTATCGCAACGATGATATTACAAGACGTGCCTGCCACGTCCAGCTTGTTTCACGTATTGCAAGAAACATTGGTGCCGTACTGGGACTGAATCTTGATTTGATTGAAGCGGCGGCCATAGGGCATGATATAGGACATACACCGTTCGGTCATCCGGGAGAACGCAAATTAAGTGAACTTTATCATGCGGATACGGGACGTTTGTTTCATCATAATATTCACAGTGCACGTGTTCTGGATATTATTTTTCCGCTGAATTTAAGTTTGCAGACACTGGACGGAATCATCTGTCATAACGGAGAGATGGAAGCAAAGAATTATCATCCGGTGTCTTATGCGGATTTCGCAAGTTTTGATGCCAAAATGGAAGCCTGTTACAGGGACGCAGAGGAAGTGGCACATCTGGTTCCTGCAACCTTAGAAGCTTGTGTAGTGCGCGTTTCCGATATTATTGCATATCTGGGGAAGGATCGTCAGGATGCCATAAAACTTGGATTTATTGAAAGCGAAACTGAATTTGAAGATAATTGCATCGGCAATACCAATGCTGAGATTATTAATAATATGATTGTAAATATTCTGGAGAACAGCTATGGCAAGGATCATCTTGCAATGAGCGATGAAGTGTATGCCGCTTTTTCAAAGGCTAAAAAGGATAATTACAAGCAGATTTACCGCATTCCGGAAGTGGCAAAGGTCTACGAGGAAAGTATTGATCCGATGTTTGAAAAAATTTATGCATTTCTTTGCAGGGATTACCGGGAGAAGGGGGAACATTCCGTATTGTATCGGAATCATATCGCATATATTGCGGAGTGTACCAGATATTATAAGCGCACGCATGATTACAGGGAAGAGAGTGTGTACGATCTTGCAGTGGATTACCTTGCCAGCATGACGGATGATTATTTTGTGGATTTGTATGCGCATCTGTTTCCGGACAGCGGTCTGTGCGTAAGTTACAGGGGATATTTCGATGAACCCTCATAAAAAAGCAGGAGAAAGAATGAAAAAGAGAAGATTAACAAACAGAATTTTAGTGCTTAGTATAGTATTTATATTTGTTGCGGCAATGGTTGTTGGCTGTGATAAACAGCCGGAGACAGTATATGAATGGGAGGAACTGGCAGGCTTGGATGAACTGCCGGAGGAAAATAATAGTTCGTCAGGGCAGAAAGAAACTGTGGAAGAAGTGCCTGAGGTGTTGCAGGAAGAAAACAGTGAGGCTTTTTCAGAAGAGGTGACGGAAACACCATCCGAAGAAGAGGTTACGACGGAGACTTCTGAAGCATCCGAGGCAGTTTCGGAGGAACCTACTGTGACACCGCCTGCGTCTGGAGGCGGAAGACTTGTTGTAATTGATGCCGGTCATCAGGCAAAAGGAAACAGCGAAAAAGAACCGGTGGGGCCCGGCGCGACGGAAACCAAAGCGAAGGTGACCGGTGGCGCAACGGGTACTGCGACCGGGCAGAAAGAATATGAATTGAATCTTGCGGTTGCTTTTCTGCTGCGCGATGAGCTGGTTGCAAGAGGGTATGAGGTCATCATGGTGCGTGAAAGCCACGATGTGAATATCTCTAACAGCGAGCGGGCGATGGTAGCGAATAATGCGGGAGCGGATGCTTTTATCAGAATTCATGCAAACGGTTCTGAGAATGCAAGCGCATCCGGAACGGAAACTCTTTGTCAGACGGCACAGAATCCGTATAATGCCGCATTGCATCCGACAAGCAGAAAACTATCCGAGCAGGTGCTTGCAGGTGTGGTTGCACAAACGGGATTTAAAAACCGGGGCGTGAAGGAGACTGATACCATGAGCGGAATTAACTGGTGTACGGTTCCGACCACCATTGTAGAGATGGGATTCTTAAGTAATCCGGATGAGGATACGCTTATGAACACGGAGGAATATCGTAAGAAAATTGCGGTTGGAATTGCAGACGGAATCGATTCGTTTTTTTTCGAATAAAGTCATTTTTTGTCGGATTTTAAGATGATTTATTTTTGCGGATTAATTTTTTTGGATTATTTTATTGTATCGAAAAAAAGATTGATGTATAATTTGGCGTGTGATTAAAAAAATCTATTAAAAAAGGATGGGTAAATCTATGGTAATTATTAAAACGAAAAATTACGAAGAGATGAGTGCCAGAGCAGCGAACATCATTGCAGCTCAGGTAACAATGAAACCGAATTGTATCCTTGGACTGGCAACGGGCTCTACACCGATTGGCACATATGCCAAATTAGTAGAAAAGTACAATGCCGGCGAACTTGATTTCGCAGGCGTAACCAGTGTGAACCTGGACGAGTACAAGGGATTGCCGAAAGAAAACGATCAGAGTTATTACTATTTTATGCATGATCACTTGTTTAGTCATATTAATATTGATCAAAGAAGAACCTTTCTTCCGGATGGAACAGAGCCGGATGCAAAGAAAGCTTGTGAAGCATATAATGATATTATTCATTCCGTCGGAGGAATTGATTTGCAGCTTTTAGGTCTTGGACATAACGGTCATATCGGCTTTAACGAGCCTGATGACTGTTTCGCACTTGAGACACATTGTGTGGATTTGACAGAATCTACAATTAAAGCAAATCAGAGATTTTTTGCTTCTTATGATGATGTGCCGAAACAGGCATATACCATGGGAATCAAGACCATTTTACAGGCCAAAAAAGTAGTCGTAGTAGTAAGTGGTGCAGACAAGGCAGAAGCAGTTTACAAGTCCTTCTTCGGACCGGTAACACCGCAGGTGCCGGCATCTATTTTACAGCTTCATCCTGATTGTATCGTGGTGGCTGATGAAGCGGCGCTTTCGCTGGTGAAATAGTTTGATGTTTTTTCGTTGGGGAGGATGCAATGAATATTCTTCATATGAAATATGCGATGGAGATAGCCAAGCTTGGTTCGATTAATAAGGCAGCAGAGTCACTTCTGATTGCGCAGCCTAATTTGAGTCGTGCCGTGAAAGAATTGGAAGCTGATCTGGGAGTAAGTATTTTTGACCGTTCCAGCAAAGGAATGTTCTTAACACCGGAAGGTGAGAAATTTATCGGTTATGCCAAGAAAATTCTTCAGCAGATTGATGAAGTTGAAAATATGTACAGAACAGGTGCGCCCGTTAAACAGAAGTTTTCCATTTGTGTTCCGCGTGCCAGTTATATTTCGGATGCATTTGCTAATTTTTCCACGCAGATGAAATTACAACCGGCAGAAATCTTTTATCAGGAAACAAATTCTTCGCATGTGATAAATAATGTGCTGAATGCTGAATATAAGCTTGGAATTTTACGTTATGCGGAAAATTTTGACAAGTATTTCAAAGCTTCGCTGGAAGAAAAGGGATTAACTTATGAGTTAATAACGGAATTTACGTATCAATTAATTATGAACCGTAATAGTCCGCTTGCGTCCTGTGGTGAAATACGGTGTGAGCATTTACGGGATTATATTGAAATTGCACATGCGGATCCGTTTGTTCCTTCTCTGCCGCTGGCAGAAGTGAAGAAGGAAGAACTCCCGGACGACATTGAACGACGCATTTTTGTGTTCGAAAGAGCAAGTCAGTTTGATTTGCTTGCAGAGAATGAGCAGACTTTTATGTGGGTATCTCCTGTGCCTGACAAGACGCTTCAGCGTTACGGACTGGTTCAGAGAAGGTGTGTTGATAACACCCGTGTCTATAAAGATATGTTGATTTATCGCAAGGATTACAGGCTGACGGAACTGGATCAGTGCTTTATTACGGAGTTGTGTAATTCTAAACGAAAGTATTTTGTATGATGCAAAATTCGACATTATATCACAAAAGATAACACGATATATAATATATATAATTCTCAATATAATTTTTATTTGTTAAAATAATAACAATCCAAGAAGTGATAAATACTTCAGCGGATTGTTATTTTGTTTTATGGATAATTTCCATGAAACGAAACACAAAAGATAAGATGGAAAAAGACCAAGGTTAAACAAACGGAGAGACAGAAGAAGATTGGGCATACCAATGAAGAGCGCGAATGTACAAAAGATAAATTTGTACAAAATACTGACAGACAAGAAAAGTATCCGGGTAAACACCCGGATATTTTCTGACGTTATAAAAGCATTCGCCAAGGAGTAACAAAGGGAGGCTTGAAATGAGACTGGATCGCATGATTGCTGTACGAAACGATAAGACCGTTTTTTGTGATAATGAAGAATGCATTAAAGTGTTTCACGCGGTTTACAGCAAGTCGGATATTTTGAACGAGGCGCATAATCATGCACGCATGGAAGACACAGGGCTTTCGGTGCCGAAACTATTAGAGGTAAAGACGATTGATGGGCGCTGGGCCATTGTTTCCGAATATATTAAAGGAAAAAACCTGGAACTTCTGATGAAAGAAGAACCGGAGAAAAAAACAGAGTATCTTGAAATAATGATTACGCTTCAACTTGACATGTTCTACAGGGATTGTCCGCCGATTCCGCGTTTGAAGGACAAGCTGAACCGCCGCATTAAGAATGCGGAACTTGATGCGACAAGAAGATTTGAATTGCATTCCGTATTGAATGAAATGCCCATCCGCAGAAAAATCTGCCATGGTGATTTTGTACCGTCGAATGTGATTGTTTCAAAGGATGGTGTTGCATACCTGATTGATTTTTCACATGTAAGCCAGGGAAATGCAGAGGCAGATGTGGCACGCACCTATTTGGAATTTTTATTAAAAAAAGACGAGACAAGTGCTGAATATTATCTGGAGCGGATTTGCCATAAGGGCGGATTTGCAAAAGAAGAAATTATGCAGTGGATTCCGATTGTTGCCGCTGCGGCATCCGTAGACGTATGGGGAGAGGAAAGAGAATTTTTCCTTTCACTTGCGAGATAAAATAAGAGAAAATAAAATTCGAATAACGAATTTAGGGATAAACGAAAGAAACGAGAGGAGAAAAAGAAATGAAAGTAACAGTTTGTATTGGTTCATCCTGTCATATTAAAGGTTCCCGTCAGGTGGTGGAACAGTTGCAGGATTTGGTTCGCGAAAATAATCTCGGAGAAAAGGTAGAGCTTTCAGGAACTTTTTGCATGGGAAAATGCCAGCAGGGAGTTTGTGTATCTGTTGATGAGGAGTTTTATTCCGTAACTCCGGACTCTGTAAAGAACTTTTTTGAAGAAAACATTTTATCCGTATTGAAATAGTAAAGGAGCGGACGAACTGTGACAAATTTTCTTACACTAAAGAAGTCTAACTGTAAAAATTGTTATAAATGCATCCGTCACTGTGCGGTAAAGTCTATTCGCTTTTCCGGTAATCAGGCACACATTATCGGGAATGAGTGCATCCTTTGCGGACAGTGCTTTGTTGTCTGTCCCCAGAATGCCAAGCAGATTGTGGACGAGCGTGAAAAGGTGCGCGTCCTTCTGCAATCGGGAGCTCCTGTTGTAGCAAGTCTCGCGCCTTCATTTGTGGCGAATTACGAAGGCGTTGGTTTTGAATCCATGCGTGAGGCATTGAAAAAACTCGGATTCGCTGATGCAGAAGAAACGGCAATCGGTGCAACCATTGTCAAGAATGAATACGAAAGAATGTTAAAAGAAGACGAGCGTGATATTATTATCACCTCTTGCTGTCATTCTGTGAACCTTTTAATTCAGAAACATTTTCCGAATGCGTTACAGTATCTTGCGGATGTTGTGTCTCCGATGCAGGCACACTGTGCAGATATTAAGCGTCGTATCCCCGGAGTGAAAACAGTTTTTATCGGCCCCTGTGTGGCAAAGAAGGATGAAGCAGAACACTATGAAGGTATTGTGGATGCAGTGCTTACGTTCGAAGAACTGACCGGATGGTTAGAAAGTGAAAACGTGGATTTGCGCAAGGAAATGGATGCTGAACCAAAGAGCAAAGCGCGCTTTTTCCCGACGACCGGCGGAATTTTGAAAACAATGTCGTTGGAAAGAGACGATTATGCATACCTTGCAATTGACGGTGTGGAGAATTGTATGGCTGCACTGAAAGATATTGAGCAGGGAAATTTGCATAAATGTTTTATTGAAATGTCTTCGTGTTCCGGAAGCTGTATCGGAGGACCTGTTATGGAGAAATACCATCGTTCTCCCGTGCGCGACTATGCTGCGGTGAATCAGTACGCGGGAAAAGAGGATTTTGAAGTAGAACAGCCGGAATCCAGAGAACTTTTTAAACATTTTGAATTTATAGAGAAGAAACTGCAGCCCCCTACAGAGCAGGAAATCCAGGGGATTCTGCGTCAGATGGGCAAATTCAAACCTGCACATGAGCTCAATTGCGGCTCTTGCGGATATGATACCTGTCGCGAAAAGGCGATTGCCATTTATCACGGCAAGAGCGATGTGTCCATGTGTCTGCCTTATTTGAAGGATAAAGCAGAGAGCTTTTCGGATACCATTGTGAAAAACACACCGAACGGACTGATTGTATTGAATGAAAATCTTGAAGTGCAGCAAATCAATGCAGCAGCGAGAGAAATCATGAACATCAGACTGGCATCGGATATCCTCGGAGACCAGGTAATCAGAATTCTCGAACCCGGCGTATTTATGGAAGTATTAAGTACCGGCCGCGGAGTATATAACCAAAGAGTATTTCTTGCAGAATATAAGCGGTATGTTGAACAAACGGTTGTGCATGATAAAGAAAGTCACCTTCTTATTTGCATCATGCGTGATGTAACAAACGAGGAATATGCGCGTGACCGTAAAGAAAATATCAGCCGTCAGACTATTGAAGTCGCTGATAAAGTGGTTGATAAGCAGATGCGAATTGTACAGGAAATTGCTTCCTTACTCGGAGAAACAGCTGCAGAGACCAAAATTGCACTCACTAAGTTAAAGGAGTCAATTGCAGATGAATGATTTATGTGCTGACATCGGATATAAAAGTATTAATCACTATGGCGAACAGCTTTGCGGAGATCATGTCGATGTCGTAGAGTCGAATGAAAAAACAACAATTATTGTTTTGGCAGACGGACTCGGAAGCGGTGTGAAAGCAAGTATTTTGTCTACACTTACTTCCAAAATTATTTCAACAATGATGGCAGAAGGAATTCCTCTTGAGGAATGTGTTGCCACGATTGCGGCGACGCTCCCGGTTTGTTCGGTACGAGGCGTGGCATACTCGACTTTTACGATTGTTCATATTAAAAATAACGAAACAGCTGAGTTAATTCAGTACGATAATCCGCATATCATTATGATTCGCGACGGAAGTAATTATGATTATGCCAAAACCGAAATGAACATCGGTGGTAAAAAAATATATAAATCCGTGATTAAGTTGTGCGAAGAGGATACGTTCATATTAATGTCGGACGGATGCCCGCATGCAGGCATTGGAACTTCTTACAATTTCGGATGGAAAAGGGAAGAAATCATTTCTTTTATGGAAATGCTGATTCCGGTTGGTTATACGGCCAAAACACTTTCCACTATTTTGGTGGATGAGTGCAATAAGCTGTATAATGACAGACCGGGCGATGACACAACGGCCTGTGTGGTAAAAATCAGAAAACGTGAGCCTATGAATCTTTTATTTGGTCCTCCGTCTAACCGTGATGACTGTGACCGTATGATGTCATTGTTTTTCTCTAAGGAAGGTAAGCATATTGTGTGCGGCGGAACAACTTCTTCCATCGCGGCGAAATATCTTGGGAAACCCCTTCGTGCAAGCCTTGAGTTTGAATCACCGGAGGTTCCGCCCATTGCATACATTGATGGGGTGGATCTTGTGACGGAAGGTGTTATCACGATAAACAAAGTTCTTTCCTATGCGAAGGATTATCTTGTGGGAAATGAATCCTACGAAGAATGGAGTATGAAACGTGATGGTGCGTCTCTGATCTGTCGCCTTCTGTTTGAAGAAGCAACGGACATCAATTTCTATGTGGGACGTGCGATTAATCCGGCGCATCAGAATCCGGATTTGCCGATTCGCTTCAGTATAAAGATGAATCTTGTAGAGGAACTGTCGGAATGCTTACGAAAGATGGGAAAAAGAATTAAAGTAAGCTATTTTTAGAGGAGTCATGATATGAGAAAATTTGATACGAAAGTGCAGCATTTGAAATATAAGGTGTTACGCGAAGTTGCCAGGCAGGCATGGAACGATACCCTGCTTGAGAATGTTTTAGATATTCCGCAGATTATTGTTCCGGGTAAAACACCGACGATGCGATGCTGTGTTTATAAAGAGAGAGCGATTCTTACAGAACGTGTGAAAATTGCGATGGGTGGAAATCAGGAAGACGATAACATCATTGAAGTAATTGACATTGCTTGTGATGAATGCCCCGCAGCAGGCTATGAAGTGACAGATTCCTGTCGAGGATGTCTTGCGCACCGCTGTGAAGATGTTTGTAAAAGAGGAGCAATCACATTTGATGCAAATCATGTTGCTCATATTGATAAAGAAAAATGTGTGGAGTGTGGACAGTGTGCTAAGGTATGCCCTTATACGGCAATCGTAAACCGCAAGCGCCCCTGTCAGAATGCTTGTAAAATCAAGGCAATTGAAATCAAGGAAAACGGTGCTGCAAAAATCGACAAAGAGAAATGTACTTCCTGCGGAGCATGTGTATACCAGTGTCCGTTCGGTGCGATTAGCGATAAGTCATATATTCTCAACGCAATCGATATATTAAAGAAGAGCGAGCATAACAAAAAGAGTAAGGTATATGCAGTTGTGGCTCCTTCCATTTCGAGTCAGTTCCGTTATGCTAAGCTTGGTCAGGTAATCAGCGGATTGAAAGCACTTGGTTTCTACACGGTTGTAGAAGCAGCACTTGGTGCAGATATGGTGGCAATGGAAGAATCGAAGGAGTTGGTGGAAAAAGGATTTTTGACAAGCTCTTGTTGTCCTGCCTTTGTGTCCTACATTAAGTCAAGCTTCCCGGAACTGATTCCGTATATCTCACATAATCTGTCTCCGATGGCAGCGATTTCTAAATATATCAAAGATACTACACCGGATGCGAAGGTTATTTTTATCGGACCTTGTACAGCTAAGAAAAAGGAAGTGCAGTTAGAATCTGTCCGTCCTTATGTTGATACGGTTTTAACTTTCGAAGAATTGCAGGCGCTGTTTGACAGCCGTGATATTGATATCACAACACTTGGAGAAGATGTACTTGATAATGCATCTTACTATGGACGTATTTTTGCCCGTTGCGGAGGTTTGTCTGATGCAGTTGCAGAGGCTTTGAAGGAACAGAATATCGATGACTTCACTTTGAAGGGTATTTCTTGTGACGGTATAGAAGCCTGCAGAAGTGCATTGATGAAAAAGAGCAAGAATCTGCTGGATGTGAATTTCATCGAAGGTATGGCTTGTACCGGAGGTTGTATCGGTGGTGCAGGTTGTCTGACACACGGTGAAAAGAATAAACTTGAAGTTGATAAATACGGTATGCAGGCATATGAAAAGACGATTGAGGATGCCGTAAGTGTGCTCAGTCTGAATAAACAAAAGGAGGAATAATCATGAACAAAATTACCATTATCGGTTCCGGAAGTGTTGGCGCTACCGTGGCATATACGCTTACAGTAAGCGGAATTGCATCAGAAATCGTAATGATTGACATTAATGACCGTAAGGCGCTCGGAGAGGCGCTTGACATTAAACAGGGAACACCGTTCTGCGGTCCGTGCTCTATCTATGCAGGAACATACGCAGATGCTGTAAATTCCGACATTGTTATTATTACTTCAGGAATGGCACGTAAACCCGGACAGTCCCGACTTGATCTTGCACAGGTAAATGTTGATATTACCAAAGCGATTATCCCTCAGATTACCAAGTATGCACCGGATGCGACTTACTTAATCGTAAGTAACCCGGTAGATGTGCTCACGTATACGTTTGCCAAATGTTCGGATATTCCGCAGGAGAGAATTATCGGTTCCGGTACCATTCTTGATACGGCAAGACTTCGTTCACGTATTGCAGAGTATTATCAGATTAATCAGCAGAATGTGCATGCATACGTACTTGGTGAACACGGAGATTCATCTTTTGTTCCCTGGTCACTTGCTAACATTTCCAATGTGCCGGTGGAGGACTACGGTCGTATGGTACAGAAAGCAGATCCGCTTGTTCCGGCATTTGACAGAGTGCAGGTGGAAGAGTATATGCGTAAGTCCGGCGGTCGTATTATTGAGCGTAAGGGTGCAACCTTCTATGCAGTTTCTGCTTCCGTTTGTCACGTATGTAAATGTCTCTTGAGCGGTGTGGATACGACATTGACGGTATCTACAATGATGAACGGCGAGTACGGTCTTTCTGATGTTGCATTAAGTGTTTTAACGATTGTCGGCAATAAGGGCGCACACAATAAAGTACTGCTTCCTTTGAATGATGAGGAACTTGCTAAATTGCACAAATCAGCAGAAAGTCTTAAGGATGTAATTTCAAGTATCACAATATAATCCCCGATTTTTCAAAAAAAATTGGTTATTTTTTCAAGGGATAACGGCTTGTTAAAATATTGTCAATGTGATACGATACATCGTGGCAATAAAAAATTGATAAAAGACGGGCGAAAAATGTCTTTTATCAAAGCAAGCCTTGTTAGATGAGAGGAGAAAATTATGAACAGCAAGATTACAATCATTGGTGCAGGTAGCGTAGGTGCAACAATTGCATACTCACTTACCAAAGAAGACATTGCATCTGAAATCGTTTTGATTGACGTAAACAAAAAGAAAGTAGCCGGCGAGGTTATGGATATTGAACAGGGAACATGTTTCCGTAATCCTATTTCCATTATTGCCGGAACTTATGAGGATGCAAAGGATTCCGATATCGTTATTATTACTTCCGGTATTGCAAGAAAGCCCGGTCAGACACGTATCGAACTTACCAAGACAAATGTTGAGATATTAAAGAGCATTACGCCGGACATTGTTTCACAGGCGCCGAATGCATTATACATTATCGTTAGTAACCCTGTTGATATTATGACTTATGTTTTCACCAAGGTTTCAGGATTGAAAGAAAGCCAGATTATTGGTTCCGGTACAATTCTTGATACTGCACGTTTACGTTGCGGTTTGTCACAGCACTTCAGCGTGGCACAGAAGAATATTCATGCTTATGTATTCGGTGAGCATGGCGATACTTCATTCATTCCCTGGTCAGGTGCTTACATCTCCGGTATGAAGGTTGATGAATACTGGCAGTTAATGAAGAAATTCGAAAAGAATCTTGAAATTATCGACAAGGATGAGATGCTTACTTACGTACAGAAATCCGGCGGTCAGATTATTGCAAACAAAGGTGCAACTTTCTATGCGGTATCTACTGCAGTATGTAATCTTTGCAACATTTTACTTGCATCTGATGAATCCATTACAACTGTTTCATCCATGATGCATGGCGAATACGGAATTGAAGATGTATGTTTGAGTACTCTTACATTGGTAGGACCTAACGGAATTCAGGGTAAGGTTCCCATGCACTTAACAGACGAAGAAATCATGAAGCTTCGCAAGAGTGCAGACGCATTAAAAGCAGTAATTGCTGAAATTGAGATATAATTACACCGGCGACAGGAGTATTCTTGTCGCATTTGGTGTTATCAGATGATAGAAAAAACAGAAAGGACGAAGAGATCATGAAGTACAGTTACTATCCGGGATGTACATTGAGAAACAAAGCAAAAGATCTGGACGCTTATGCCAGAGCTTCTGCGGCTGTTTTGGGTTTTGAACTGGAAGAAATTGAGGATTGGCAGTGCTGCGGTGGTGTGTATCCGCTCGGCAGTGATGAAATTGCGACAAAGCTTTCTTCCGTTCGTGCTTTAAATGAAGCGAAGATGAAAGGTCAGGCGCTGGTTACACTTTGCTCTGCCTGTCATCATGTAATCAAAAGAGTGAATGACGATATGAAGAACGTGGAGGATATCCGCACACGCGCGAACAATTATATGGCGCTTGAAGAGCCGTATGCAGGCGAGACGGATGTATATCATTTCCTTGAGGTGCTTCGTGATCAGATTGGTTTTGATAAACTCAAAGAAATGGTAAAGAATCCCTTAACAGGACGTAAAATCGGTGCTTATTACGGATGTCTTCTTTTAAGACCTTCCAAATTAATGGCATTCGATGATCCTGAGAACCCCACCATTTTAGAAGATTTTATCCGTGCAATCGGTGCAGAACCGGTGGTTTATCCTTACAGAAACGAGTGCTGCGGCGGTTACATTTCATTGAAAGAAAAAGAAATGTCCTCCAAAATGTGCGACACCATTACGGAGAGCGCTGCATCCATGGGCGCAGAAATGCTGATTACCGCATGTCCGCTTTGCCTGTACAATATTAACAAGAGCAGCGCAAACGATTTGCCCGTATATTATTTTACAGAGCTTCTTGCTGAAGCACTCGGCGTAAAAGAGGAGGTGGCAAAATAATGAACAAAGCAACTTCTCAGGCAGAAAAAATCAAAGAAATTTCAGGCGTTAATCCTCTGAAGTGTATGAAGTGCGGTAAATGTTCTGCTACATGCCCCTCATTTGATGAGATGGATATTAAGCCTCACCAGTTTGTTTCATACGTTGTAAATGAAGATATTGAAGCATTAACAAATTCCAAGTCCTTATGGAAATGTCTTTCATGTTTCGCTTGTGTAGAGCGTTGCCCAAGAGACGTAAAACCTGCCAAGCTGATTGATGCAGCAAGACAGATTGTGGTTCGTCAGAAGGATCAGGATTACCTTTCTCCGAATGAAATTCCGGAATTGTTGGATCCTGAACTTCCGCAGCAGCTTTTAGTTAGTGCATTCAGAAGATACAGGAGGTAAGCATCGTGCAGAGAATTGGTGTGTTTGTCTGTCACTGCGGTAGTAATATTGCGGCGACGGTAGATGTGAAAAAAGTAGTAGAGATGGCTGCACTTGAGCCGGGCGTAGTACATGCAGAAGATTATCAGTACATGTGCTCCGAAGCAGGTCAGGCAAAAATTGCAGAAGCCATCCACGAGAAAAAGTTGACAGGAATCGTTGTGTGTTCCTGTTCCCCGCGTATGCATGAAGCTACTTTCCGTAAGGCAGCTGAGCGTGCGGGAATCAATCCTTATATGGTTGAAATCGCAAATATCCGTGAACATTGTTCCTGGATTCACAAAGATATGGAAGAGGCTACAAAGAAAGCAGTTATTCTTGCAAGAGCAGCCATTGCTAAAGTTAACTTAAATACTCCGTTACAGGCAGGAGAAAGTCTTGTTACCAAGCGTGCGCTTGTTATCGGTGGTGGTATTGCAGGTATTCAGACTGCGCTTGATATTGCAGACGCAGGATACGAAGTAGATATTGTTGAGAAGACACCGAGTATCGGCGGAAGAATGTCCCAGCTTGATAAGACATTCCCGACACTTGACTGTTCTGCTTGTATTCTGACACCGAAGATGGTGGATGCAGCAGCGCATGAGAAGATTACCATTTACACATACAGTGAAGTAGATAAAGTAACCGGTTTCGTTGGTGATTTCACTGTTGATATCCGTAAGAAAGCACGTAGCGTGGATGCAACCAAGTGTACAGGCTGCGGTGTGTGTCAGGAGAAATGTCCTTCAAAGAAATCCTTAAGCGAATTCAACAGAGGATTAAATACAAGAAGTGCAATCTATACACCGTTTGCACAGGCTATTCCGAATGTACCTGTTATTGACAGAGATGCATGCCTTAAGTTTAAGACCGGCAAGTGCGGACTTTGTGAAAAGGTTTGTCAGGCAGGCGCAATTGATTATACACAGCAGGATGAAATCGTAACACAGAAATACGGTGCAATCGTTGTTGCAACCGGTTTCGATACCATTAAGCTTGATAAGTATGATGAATATGCATATAACCAGAGCAAGGACGTTATTACTTCTCTTGAGTTAGAGCGTATCATGAATGCAGCCGGACCTACCAAGGGTCATCTTGAAAGACTTTCTGACGGTAAGGCTCCGAAGGAAATGGTATTTATCCAGTGCGTCGGCAGCCGTTGCTCCGATGACAGAGGAAAGAGCTATTGCTCAAAGATCTGCTGTATGTACACTGCGAAACATGCAATGTTAATCAGAGATAAATATCCTGATGTAAACGTTACTGTATTTTATATTGATGTCCGTACACCGGGTAAGAACTTCGACGAGTTCTACAGACGTGCGGTAGAAGAATATGGTGTTAATTATATCAAAGGTCAGGTTGGTAAAGTTGCTCCGCTTGCAAACGGCAAGCTCCTCGTACAGGCATCTGACCTCATTGATAACAAACAGATTAAGAAAGAAGCTGATATGGTCGTTCTTGCAACCGCAATCGAGCCGGATCCTTCCGTAAGAAAGATTGCAACCATGTTAACAGCAAGTATCGATACCAACAACTTCTTAACAGAAGCACATCCGAAGCTTCGTCCGGTAGAATCTCCGACAGCCGGTGTATTCTTATCCGGTGTTTGCCAGGGACCGAAAGATATTCCTGAGACTGTAGCACAGGCAGGTGCAGCAGCGGTAAAAGCAATCGGATTGCTTGCAAAAGATAAGTTGATGACCAATCCTTGTACAGCTAAGGCGGATGAACTGTTGTGTAACGGTTGCTCCACTTGTGCAAATGTTTGTCCTTATGGTGCAATCACATACGAAGTGAAGTTAATCAACGATCACGGTATCCGTGAAGAAAGAAGAGTTGCGACTGTAAACAATGCTCTTTGCCAGGGTTGTGGAGCATGTACCGTTGCCTGCCCGTCCGGCGCAATGGATTTGCAGGGCTTCTCTAACAGACAGATCTTAGCGGAGGTGGATGCAATATGTCGATAGAAAATAAAGAATTCAGACCTAAAATCGTAGCATTCTGCTGTAACTGGTGTAGTTACGCAGGTGCGGATCTTGCGGGAAGCAGCCGTTTGGCATATCCTGCAGATGTTAAAATCATCCGTGTTCCGTGTTCCTGTCGTGTGAACCCGATGTTTATTTTAAGAGCATTCCAGAAGGGTGCAGACGGTGTTATCATCTGCGGATGTCACCCCGGAGACTGTCACTACAGCACAGGTAACTACTATGCAAGAAGACGTATGACACTTTTATTCTCCATGTTGGATTACATCGGAATTGAAAACGGCAGAACCCGTGTAGAATGGGTATCTGCAGCAGAGGGTGTGAAATTCTCTACCACAATGAACGAATTTGTTGAGAAAATCCATTCCCTCGGAGAGAATGTAAGATTGGAGGATTTAAGATGCAAGAATTAATCAATCGCGCCAAAGAACTTCTGGCAAACGGTACCGTAGCACGAGTGCTGGGCTGGAAGAAAGGCGACTTGTCCTACAATTGCGAACCTGCTTTCTTCGAGACAGCAGAAGATATGGAAAATTTTGTTTACGACGGATTCTGTGGTGCAAATCTTTCCAAATACATGATTGAAGCTTCCAAACTGGAAGGTAAAACATTGGTTTGTTTAAAACCCTGCGATTCTTACAGCTTTGTTCAGTTAATGAAAGAGCATCGTGTGGATCGTGAGAAAGCATATATCATCGGTGTGGCTTGCCGCGGTAAGCTTGATATCGAGAAAATCAAAGCACAGGGAATCAAAGGTATCGAAAGTGTTGAAGGCGCAGCATGGGAAGATGCCAATGATGTGCTTACCGTTAAAACCTTTTACGGTGATAAGACCTGTAACTGGTCAGATGCCATGTTAGAGCGTTGTCACGTATGTAAGGGCAAAGAACATGTCATTTTTGATGAGCAGATTGGCGAATCCAGAGAGACAAAGGATGCTGACCGTTTCGACCGTGTGGCTGAGATTGAAGCAATGTCTCCGGAAGAGAAATTTGCATTCTTCAGAAGTGAGCTGAGCAAATGTATCCGTTGTAATGCATGTCGTAACGTATGTCCCGCATGCAGCTGCCGTAAATGTGTATTTGACAGCACTAAGTTTGACAGTGCACAGAAGGCAAATACGGATTCCTTCGAAGAGAAGATGTTCCACATCATCCGCGCATTCCACGTAGCAGGAAGATGTACAGATTGCGGTGAGTGCAGCAGAGTATGTCCGCAGGGCATTCCTCTTCATTTGTTTAATCGCAAATTTATCAAAGATATTAATGAATTCTACGGCGAATATCAGGCAGGTGCGGATATTGATGAAAAGGCACCGCTTACCAACTTTACATTTGATGATGTTGAGCCCGGAATCGTAGCAGAAAGGGGATAATGTATGTTAAAGATTGAGAAACAGAAACTTTCCGCATTATTCTCAAAGATTGCGGAAGATAAAGATTTATATTTACCCGTAAAAGAAGCCGGACAGGTGAATTTTGCAGCATGGACGGAAGAGGCAGAGGTTGCGCTTGATACATTAAAGACCGTAAAATCTCCCAAAGATGCTTTCTTCCCGCAGAGCGAGAACTTATATACCTGCCGCGGTACAAATAAAAATATTCAGATTAAGCCAGAAGAACTTTGCGACAAGGCATTTGTTGTGTTTGGTATGAAGATGTGTGACGTAAAGGGAATTGAGGTGCTTGATAAAGTATTCCTTGCTGACCCTGTAGATACATTCTACAAGGCCAGAAGAGAGCATGGTATCATTGTGGCTATGGCTTGTAATGAACCGGAAGAAACCTGTTTCTGTAAAGTATTCGGAACAGATGCGGCAGAACCTGTTGCAGACGTAGCAACCTGGATGGTAGGAGATTTCCTTTACTGGCAGGCAAAGACCGAGAAAGGTGAAGCACTTACGAAAGAGCTTGAGAGTCTTCTCACAACAAGCGATGCGAATGAAGATGCGGCAGTGGAAGCAAAGAAAGCTGAAATCCGCACCATTATTGACAAATTACCGTACTCCAATCTTTCTTTGGAAGGATGGAACGGCGATGTGCTGATGGAGAAATTTGATTCTCCTATTTGGGAGGAACTTTATAAGCCTTGTTTGGCTTGCGGTACATGTACTTTCGTATGTCCGACCTGTCAGTGCTACGATATCAAGGATTATGATACAGGCCACGGTGTACAGAGATTCCGTTGCTGGGATTCCTGTATGTACTCTGATTTCACCATGATGGCACACGGAAACAACCGTACAAGCCAGATGCAGAGATTCCGTCAGCGTTTTATGCATAAGCTGGTATACTTCCCTGCAAACAATGACGGTATGTACTCTTGTGTGGGTTGCGGACGTTGTGTGGAGAAGTGCCCTGCAGCACTTAATATCGTAAAAGTAATCAAAGCATTTCAGGAATAGGGAGGAAAAGAAACATGCATGAATGTACTTGTCATGAGAACTATAACCTTGATACCCTGATTCCGAAAGTGGGTATCATTACGGATATTCGTCAGGAAACTCCTGATGTAAAGACCTTTCGTGTGAATGCACCGGAAGGCGGTAAATTGTTTGAACATAAACCCGGACAGTGCGCAATGCTCTGCGGACCGGGCGTGGGCGAGGCAATGTTCTCCATTACCTCATCTCCCACAAACAAAGAATTCCAGGAATTCAGTATCAAAAAGTGCGGTGTGTTAACTGATTATCTTCACAGCCTTCAGGTTGGTGATGAGATTACGGTACGCGGACCTTACGGAAACAATTTCCCTGTAGAAGGAGATTTAAAGGGCAAAAACCTTTTATTTATCGCCGGTGGTATCGGCCTTGCACCGCTTCGTTCCGTTATCAACTATGTACTTGATAACAGAGATAATTACGGTACGGTAGATATTCTCTACGGTTCCCGTTCCGCAGATGATCTTGTTCAGTTGAAAGAAATTCAGGAAGTATGGATGAATGCAAAGGATTTCAACGTGCATCTTACCATTGACCGTGAACAGGAAGGGTGGGACGGACATGTAGGTTTCGTACCCGCATATTTGAAGGAACTTGGTTTTGATACCAATAAGACGGTACTTGTCTGCGGACCGCCTATTATGATTAAGTTTGTTCTGGAAGGATTGAAGGAAATCGGCTTCAAGGATGAACAGATTTATACCACATTCGAACTTCGTATGAAGTGTGGTGTCGGCAAATGCGGACGTTGCAACATCGGTTCCAAATACGTATGTAAGGACGGCCCTGTGTTCCGATTTGACGAGATTGATGAATTGCCGAATGAGTATTAAAAGGCAACTTCGAGATAAGAACCATAAGTAAAGTAACCAAACAGAAAGGACTGGTATTCCAAATGGCAAACATGGTAAATGTATATTTTTTCGGTAAGAAATACAGTGTACCTGCTGAATTAACAATTATGACAGCAATGGAATATGTCGGATACACACTCAAAAGAGGTTGTGGATGCCGTCACGGATTCTGTGGTGCATGTGCAACAATTTACAGAATCAAAGGAAAGAACGAGTTAAAGACATGTCTTGCATGTCAGACACAGGTACAGGAAGGTATGTATGTAGCAAGCATTCCTTTCTTTCCTACAGATAAGAGAACATATGATATCAATGAAATCAAACCTGATCAGAAGGTAATGATGGAGCTTTATCCTGAAATTTACAGTTGTATCGGATGTAATGCATGTACAAAGGCTTGTACACAGAGCTTGAACGTAATGCAGTACATTGCATACGCACAGAGAGGCGAATTCGAGAAATGTGCAGAAGAGTCTTTCGACTGCGTAAGCTGCGGATGCTGTTCCGTAAGATGTCCGGCAGGCATTTCCCATCCTATGGTTGGTCTTCTTGCAAGACGTCTCACAGGTAAGTATATTGCGCCTGAAACACAGCACTTGGCTGATCGTGTTGAGGAAATCAACAAGGGTGCATATGATGAGTTGATTGAGCAGATTATGCAGAAACCCATCACAGAGATGAAGGAACTTTATAACACTAGAGAGATTGAGAAATAGGAGGGAAAATTATGTTTACACCGGATATGCTTGAGTCAATTAAAAAGGTGGAAGCGACCAGAGCGGAACGTATGAAAACAGAACCCAGACGTATGACCGCTGAGGAAAAAGAAACCCTCTTAAAAGCTTACCATCCTGACTTCCGCGAAGCAGGTTTTGCGGAAATCAAAATCGGACCGAACAAGGGAGAGAAGGTTCCTACCGAATTGGGACACCTTTTACACTCTAACAGCCGTCTTTTAAATGAAAATATCGATTTAAACAAAGTAGATTATGATGTGGATGTTTTGGTAATCGGTGCAGGTGGTGCAGGTGCTTCCGCAGCAATTGAGGCTCACGAAGCAGGCGCTAACGTTATGATCGTTTCCAAACTTCGTATCGGTGATGCCAACACTATGATGGCTGAAGGTGGTATTCAGGCTGCAGATAAGCCCAACGATTCACCTGTACAGCATTACTTAGATGCGTTCGGCGGCGGACACTTCGCTGCAAGACCGGAATTGCTTCGTCGTCTTGTTATGGAAGCTCCGGATGCAATCGCATGGTTAAACAAGCTTGGTGTTATGTTTGACAAGGATGAGGAAGGTAACATGGTTACCACTCATGGTGGCGGTACTTCCAGAAAGAGAATGCATGCCTGCAAGGACTATTCAGGTGCTGAGATCATGCGTACTCTTCGTGACGAAGTTATCAACCGTCAGATTCCTGTTGTAGAATTTACTTCTGCAGTAGAATTAATTAAGGATACAAACGGTCGTGTTGCCGGTGCAGTGTTACTGAACATGGAAACAGACGATTACATGGTTGCCAAAGCAAAGACTGTTATCATTGCAACAGGTGGTGCGGGACGTCTTCATTACCAGAACTTCCCGACATCCAACCACTATGGTGCAACCGCAGACGGTCTTGTACTCGGATATCGTGCAGGTGCTCCTCTTTTGTACCAGGATACAATCCAGTATCATCCTACAGGAGTTGCTTATCCTTCACAGATCTTTGGTGCACTCGTTACAGAGAAGGTTCGTTCACTTGGTGCTATGCTTGTTAACGCAGAAGGTGAAGCTTTCATGCATCCCCTTGAGACTCGTGACGTATCTGCAGCAAGCATCATTCGTGAATGCTCTGACAGAGGCAAGGGCGTAACCACTCCTCTCGGAAGCGGTGTATGGCTTGATACTCCGATGATTGAAATCCTCGGTGGAGAAGGCACAATTGAGAAACGTATCCCTGCAATGCTTCGTATGTACTTAAATTACGGTATCGATATGAGAAAGCAGCCGATTCTTATTTACCCGACACTTCACTACCAGAACGGTGGTCTTGAAATCGGCGGAGACGGCTTTACTAAGACAATCGATAACCTCCTTGTAGCGGGTGAAGCAGTTGGTGGTATCCACGGAAGAAACCGTCTTATGGGTAACTCTCTCCTTGATATCATCGTATTCGGCCGCAATGCAGGTAAGGCTGCAGCAGCTAAGGCGAAAGATGTAGAGCTTGCAGAGCTTACATTATCTCATATTGAAGATTATGCAAAGGCATTGAAGGAAGCAGGCGCTGATACAGGCGATGTATCTCCGTTGTTGTTACCGAAATATGCTCGTCATGAGAGATAAAATTAATTGTTGATGACTTTTTGATTCCGGTGCTTTTTTCGAAAGTACCGGAATCTGAATTAGAAAAAGGAGAACCGATATGCGTGAAATAGAAGCAAGCAAAATCACGGAAGTGGTTGAAAAGCTTTGTATCGAAGCAAACCTTCATTTACCGGAAGACGTGAAGTGTGCAATCAAGAATTGCCGTGCATGTGAAGACGGTGAAATTGCAAAAGGTGTATTAGATAACATTATTAAGAATTTTGATATTGCTGATGATGAGAATGTTCCCATTTGCCAGGATACAGGTATGGCCTGTGTATTCCTTGAAATCGGACAGGATGTTCACATCTGTGGCGGTGATTTGACAGATGCTGTTAACGAAGGCGTTCGTCGCGGATACGATAAGGGATATTTGAGAAAATCTGTTGTAAAAGATCCCGTTCGTCGCGGTAATACCGGAGACAACACACCGGCTATGATTTATATTGAAATCGTTCCCGGCGAAGAGATTAAAGTTACCGTAGGCCCCAAAGGTTTCGGTAGTGAGAACATGAGTGCAATCCGTATGTTTAAACCTTCTCACGGCATCGAAGGAATCAAAGATTTTATCCTTGAAACCGTAGAGACAGCAGGCCCGAATCCCTGCCCTCCCATGGTAGTAGGTGTAGGTATCGGCGGAACTTTTGATAAGGCTGCTCTTCTTGCGAAGAAAGCTTTGATGAGACCGCTTGATTCTTCACATCCGGATCCTTACTATGCAGACCTTGAGAAGGAAATGCTTGAGAAGATTAACGAACTTGGTATCGGACCTCAGGGCTTTGGAGGAAAGACCACAGCAATCGGTCTGAATATTGAAACTCTTCCTACACACATTGCAGGTATGCCTTGTGCAATCAATATTAACTGCCATGTAACACGTCATAAATCGGAGGTGATCTAAGATGGAGAAACATATTACACTTCCTTTAACTGAAGAATTAGCGAAATCACTTCGTGCAGGTGAAACAGTATATTTGACAGGAACCATTTATACATCCAGAGATGCAGGACATAAGAGAATGTGCGAAGCACTTGCCAGAGGTGAAGAGCTTCCCTTCGATCCTACAGATGCAACCATCTATTATGTGGGACCTACACCGGCAAAACCCGGTCAGGTAATCGGTTCTGCAGGCCCGACAACCAGTGGTCGTATGGATGCGTATGCACCTACCATGATGTCTGTCGGCGCAAGAGGTATGATTGGTAAAGGCGCAAGACTTCCTGAAGTTGTTGATGCTATGAAAAAGTATTCAGGTGTATATTTTGGTGCAATCGGCGGTGCCGGTGCATTGCTTGCAAAATGTATCAAAGAATGTGAGTTGATTGCATATGAAGATCTTGGTGCAGAAGCATTAAGAAAGTTATATGTAGAAGATATGCCCCTTGTTGTAATTATTGACAGCGAAGGAAACAATCTTTATGAAGAAGGCCGTGCGGCTTATCTTGCACAGAATAAGTAATTAATGCAGCAGAGTACGATTCAATGGAGAAGTACTCTGCTGATTTTTTAGTTGCATAGGAAATTCCTATGCAACTAAAACGCTCCGCTAAGGATGCGCAGTTCGCGACAGGGAATATGGTTGCTTTATGATATCACTCGCACGCAAAGAAGGCGCTTTGTTTCGAACTATATTTTAATTTATGGTTAATTTTCTGTAAAAACAGATGAAACTGAATGAAATATGTGGTAGAATGATGAAAATGAAAGAGTGGAGAATTTAATTTATGGAAAAAGTAAGTTTGCGTCAGTTTACGAAAGCTGAAAAGAGCGCTTTTTACCAATCGAAATATGAATATTATTCTTTTTTTACGTTCATTTTAATGACAGTCGCTTGTATTTCGTATTTGTCGTTCTTTCTTACGGATTGCAGTATTTTTGGGAGATTTGCATATGAAACTCTCTTTTCGAGGCTGTTTATCCTTATTCCGTATGCTATTTTTATTATAGTCGGACGGAATGTGAAAGATTACAGGATTATGGCGCCATTAAATTATCTGATGATTCATATCATTATTTGGTGTACAGATTGGGCTACGTATCTTTTGCCGGATAGGCAGCATGCAATTTCGGGAATGATTATTATGCATCTTGTCTTTGTCTGTGCAGGGTTTGCAGCGCCGCTTAAATACAGTATTCCTGCACACCTGCTTATGATTGTTGATATTGCGGTTGCTGATTTGTTTATTCATTATGATAACCTGCAAATGATGTATCTGTTTAATCTGCCATGTATTTTTGCAGTGTGTATTACGCATATTGTAATGCAGAAAGTATATTTGGAACACTATCTGAATAAAGAGAAATTGAAGAAGCTGGTAGTGCATGATCAGTTAACACAGGTATATAATCGAAATAAGCTGAAAGAAATCAGCAACGATTCGAGTGAACTGGTAGTTTTTAGCGATATTGCAGTCAGTATGATGCTTGTAGATATAGATTATTTTAAGAGGGTCAATGACGATTACGGTCATGAGGCCGGTGACCGCGTATTAGAATTTCTGGCAACGTCGTTAAAGGATTCGGTTCGTGTGACGGATTTCGTAATCCGTTGGGGTGGTGAAGAATTCCTTGTATTGATGCCAGGCTGTGTCGGGGAGCAGGCGTATCGTGTTGCAGAAAAGGTACGAGCAAAGATAGAAGAAACGGACAACGGCGTATGTCCGATTACCGTATCAATCGGTGTTGCAGAGCATACAGGCGGTGATTATCATAATACGATTAAGAATGCCGATAATGCCCTGTATGACGCTAAACATAACGGAAGAAATGCAGTTGTACTTTATAAGGGAGAAGTTTTGAAAGCGGAAAAATAACGGAGGGAAAAAAAGGTGAAAAAAAATATGATTTGGATTATTCTTGGAACTGTAGTAGTTGTAGCTTTGGTTATCCTTGTGATTTTATTGGTAATGGGAGTTTTTTCAAAACCGATTGAAATGCCGATCGTTGAATCTGAAAGCCAGGTTACCGAAGATGAGAGAGGAGAAGCAGAAGGGGGCAGTGAAGGAATGAATCACAACTATGTTACATATGACGGATATACAGAAATGATTGCTCTTGCTGATACTGAGGAGAAAGCAAATGAAATTGCCACACTTTATGAAATGGAATTAAAACGTTTCGAGAACGGAGTAGCAGTTTATGTGACAAAGGAAAATCCTGCAGATGTAATTAAACGCGGAGAAGAAAACGGATGGCCGACGGTTTCCGTAAACACAATTATTGAATTGAGTCCGATAGAGAATCCGCAAGGCGGAAACTTTAAAATCTATAAAAATATTAATTCATAAATTTAAAGAAAAAGAGTCTTGAAAAAAGGCTGGGGCTTAATGAAAAGACCTGGCCTTTTTAGATTTTTTACAATATAGATATTCAATGAATGAAGAGATAATCTGTGTAAGATACCATGTATATTATTTTTGAAAAAAAGTTGAAATAATTTAAAAATAGTGTTATTCTGATATTTGGCTTTAATAATGACTAAAAAAAGGAGGAAAAACAATGAAGAAATGGTCAGCCAGACTGCTTGCGCTTGTGCTTTGCTTTGCTCTTGTTTTAGGAGAAGGAAGTATTGTAAGTGCAGCAGAATCAGTAGGGGATTCTTCAGAGGTTGCTACTGAAGAAGTAGTAGAAGAAACCACAGAAGAAGAGGCTGCTTCAGAAGAAGTTTCAGAAGAAGCAACCGAAGAAGTAAGTGAAGAAGTAAGTGAAGACGCTTCAGAAGAAGTTTCAGAAGAAGCAACTGAGGAAGCTTCAGAAGAAGTAACCGAAGAAGCATCAGAGGAAGCAACTGAAGAAGTGAGTGAGGAAGCTTCAGAAGAGGCAACCGAAGAAGTTTCAGAAGAAGCAACGGAAGAGACATCAGAGGAAGAAAAATTGTTCCCCGGTCTTGCTTCCACTTTTGCAATGGACAAGGAGTTCGTTGCAAACAGAACAGAGTTACAGGAAAATATCGATGTTGCATTCGGTGGAGAAGAAGGTAAGGCTTACGTTACCAACCAGATTCTTGTTTCTGCCAAAGATGAAGCAGAAGCAGAAATTTTTGCAGAAGCTTTTGCCGGTGAATTGATTAATTACATAGCAGGTGTTGCTGTAATCGAATTGAATCAGGAAGAAGATGACGTAGAAGTATCTGTTCAAGATGCAGTTATGGCTTCTTTGGATCCTGCAAATAACCTTCCGGCAGCATGGCCGAATACAATTTATCAGACATTTGAAGCTGATCCTGCAATGAATCCCTCTGCAATAGAATATCAGTGGCAGCACGATGTTGCAGATACAACTTACGCATGGGATGCAGGCTATGACGGATCCGGTGTTACAGTAGCTGTATTGGATACAGGTATCCGTATTGGTCATGAAGATTTGAATCCTGTAATGACATACTGTACTTCCGGCGATAAAGAAGAAATGATTGAAGAGTTAATCAAGGAAGTATTGGGTGAAGAAATTGATTATGAATTCAATGAAGATGATATATATGTCGGACATGGTACACATGTAAGCGGTATTATCGCAGCAGAAGAAGGAAACGGCAAAGGTGGTGCGGGTATTGCTCCCGGTGTAGACTTATTGTCCTGTAACGTATTCATGGGCGACCTTGGTGCAGCTACAGATGATATCATTGAAGGTATTGTTTGGGCTGTAGAAAATGATGCAGATATCATCAATATGTCTCTTGGAAGTATTGTATACAATGGTCTTTTTGCAGATGCTGTTAAGGCTGCAAATGATAGCGGTGTTGCAGTATTCTGTGCAGCAGGTAATGATAATACATCTTCTTACCAGTATCCTGCATCTTATCCCGGAGCAATCAGTATTGCTGCATTGGACAGAGGTTTGCAGAAATCAAGTTTTTCTTGCTATGGAGACAAAATCCGTTATGCATTCCCCGGTGTGGATATTTTCTCCACTTATATCGGTGGTTATGATGAAACTGATGAATTTGTTATTACAACAGATGCGTATGAGTTCATGAGTGGTACATCCATGGCTTGTCCTGTTGGTGTTGGTGTTGCCGCTGTTGCATTAAACTATGCAGAAGAGAATGGCATGATGAAGGATCTTACAGGTGCTGCAAAGGTTGAAAAGTTGTTAGAGGTTATGGACTCTGCTTTAGTTCCGACTGTAACAAAGGGACTTGGTAAGGGTACAGTAAGTCTTTCTAAGCTTGTTGGGGCAACTGTATTTGAAGCTACTCCTGAAATGCCTGTAATTAAAGAAGGTAAAGCAGGCAAATATGAAAGTGAAACCTTGAGCATTGAGTTTGAGGAACAGAAGAATGTAATTCTTTGTTATACAATGAACGGTAAAACACCGCAGTTTAAAAACGGTACAACACTTGGATCAACTTACTATACTACCGGAAATGTGATTTCTATCGGCAATCAGAAAAATGTTACTTTAAAAGTAATGGCCGTTAATCCGTCTACCGGACTTTGCAGTAAGGTGTTGACTGCAAAGTATACTTTTGCTCCTGTGCCTCGTTCAGTGTATCCTACAAATAGTATGTATGCAGGCATTATTTCTCAGGGCGGAAGTTATACAATCAAGGCAACGGTATATCCTAATTATGCAGCAAATAAGAAACTGGTTTACAGTATTGCGGGACCGGAAGGTGCAACAGGTGTAACTGTTAGTAACAAGGGCGTTGTTAAGGCAACTAAAAACGCTACCCCCGGACTTTATGATGTAAGAGTAGCAGCAGTTGCTAACGAAAAGGCTGGTTTCACTGTTACAATCAAGGTGGAGGCACCGAAGAAAAATGTTGTTTCCATTACGAGCGATAAAACCGATTATGAGGTTGTAGTTTATGACGAGTCAGTTCCTATTGAAGGAATTAAGATTGAAACGAATGATGGTACTAAACTTGGAATCGGAGATTTGGTATGGACTTCATCCAACAGTAAAGTGGCTTCCTTACATGGTGGTTACGGATATATGTACATATCCGGAGAGAAAGCAGGTAAGGCTAAAATTACCGGTACAGCAAAAGATGGTTCCAAAAAGAAAATTACACTTAATGTAACGGTTGTAGACCCTGTTCGATTTGTATATCTTTACGGCGATGGCGTGGTAGCAACCGGAAAATCTACAATGGTTAATCTTATTTCATATACATATAGCTATAAGCTTAAGAAAGCCAAAGATTTCAAATGGACAGTTTCGCCGGAAGGACAGGGCGTTACTGTTAAGAATGGTAAGGTTACTGCATCCAAAAAAGCAACTGCAGGTACTTATACAGTCAGAGCAGAAGCGAAAGACTCACAAGGAGCATATGAGGAATTCCCTGTAATTGTTACTGCAGATGCTGCGAAATCTATTAAAATAGAAAAGAAAGATACAAAGATTACTTTGCAGAGAAGAACTGAGACTGCAAACGCTGATTATTGGAGTAGAGAGATTCCTATTACACTTAATGGTGGTGACGCATACGTAAACTACCGCGTAGATATAGAAAACCATAAAGTTGCAAATGCTTATATTAATCGTGATGCGAGCGGTCAATGTAAACTGTGTGTTGTGGCTGGTGATTCAGTCGGAACAGCAACCATTAAAGTGGTATCTATTGACGGAACAAAGAAATCTGTTAGCGTTAAAGTTACGGTTACAAATCCGATTTCTAACTTAAGTGTTACGTTCCCTGAAGGAAGCAGTCCGGTATTGGCATATTCTAAGAGCATGAAGCTTGTACCTGTGTTCTCTACTGAAAATGGTATTGAGAAGAATGCGAATAAGACCTTGAAATGGACATCTTCAAATACTTCAGTCTTTACCGTAGATAAGAATGGTAAAGTAACAGCAAAAGCAAGTGAGGGTGCTGCAATTATTAGTGCAGTCTCAGAACAGTATGGACTTGTAGGAGAGATTGAACTTGTTGCCAGTGATCTTATTACAAAGGCAGAAGTATTAGATCTTGATGAGTATACTGATGTAAATGAAGAAGGCGATAAGATTAAAGGTGGTGCACTTACGCTCAAAGTTAAAACGAAACAAAACGGCGAAAAGTTACTTTCTATAAGTCATTTTGATGCAATTGATACGATTGTAGACAAAGAAGGTCTTACGTTTACACATACTCCCGGAATTTTGGAGAGCACCGGTGAGATGTTTGTTGTTGCTGAATATGTGGTAAATAAACCCGGCACATATACTGCTACAATTAAGTTAAAAGATGGTAATAAAATTAAAGTTACGAAAAAGATTACATTTTAATAGTAACGGAATGATTCGTAAGTTTTACTGAGGCTGTGGCAATGCAGATTTGCATTGCCACAGTTTTTTGTGAATTGAACATTGAAATTGTTTAAAAAAAATGCTATTATTGTTATTGACTTTCGGAATTTTATGTATAAGGAGGAGAAATAATGAAGAAATGGTCAGCAAGATTGCTTGCTCTTACACTTTGCTTTGCCCTTGTTTTAGGAGAAGGCAGTATTGTAAGCGCAGCAGAATCTGTAGGCGAATCTTCTGAGGTTGCTACTGAAGAAGTAGTGGAAGAAACCACAGAAGAAGAGGTTGCTTCAGAGGAAATTTCAGAAGAAGCAACTGACGAAGTAAGTGAGGCTGCTTCTGAGGAAGCAACCGAAGAAGTGTCCGAAGAAGCTTCAGAAGAAGCAACTGAGGAAGTAAGTGAGGAAGTTTCAGAAGAAACAACCGAAGAAGTGAGTGAGGAAGTTTCAGAAGAAACAACCGAAGAAGTAAGTGAGGAAGTTTCAGAAGAAACAACTGAGGAGACAAAATTATTCCCTGGTCTTCCGGAAACATTCGAAGTGGGAGCCGGAATTCTTTCGCAGAGAACTGAATTGCAACAGAATATCAGTGTTGCATTCGGTGGTGAAGAAGGTAAGGCATATGTGTCAAATCAGATTTTGCTTCTTGCAGATGATGAAGAAGAAGCGAAAATTTATGCAGCTGCGTTTGCCGGCGAATTAATTTCCTATTCAGCAGGTGTTGCAGTTGTTGCATTGAATCAGGAAGAGGATGAAGTGAAGGTATCCGTTAAGGATGCGGTAATGGCTTCTTTGGATTCTGCAAATAACCTTCCTGTTGCATGGCCGAATACCATTTATCAGGTATTTGAGGCAGATCCTGCTATGAATCCCAGAGATCCGTATTATCAGTGGCAGCATGATATAACAGATTCAACATATGCATGGGCAGAAGGATATGATGGAACAGGCGTTACTGTAGCTGTTCTTGATACAGGTATCAGATTAGGTCATGAAGATTTGAATCCTGCTATGACAAATTGTACTTCCGCGGATAAGGAAGAAATGATTGAAGCGTTATTGAAAGAAGTATATGGTGAAGAAATTGATTATGAATTCTCAGCAGATGATATCTATGTGGGTCATGGTACTCATGTAAGTGGTATTATTGCAGCAGAATTGAATAACGGAAAGGGTGGAGCCGGTATTGCTCCCGGTGTAGACTTGTTGTCCTGTAACGTATTCATGGGAGATTTAGGTGCAGCAACCGATGATATTATTGAGGGTATTGTCTGGGCACAGGAAAACGGCGCAGACATCATCAATATGTCACTCGGTGGTATTGTATACAATGGTGTATTTGCATCAGCCGTGAAGAAAGCATATGAGAATGGTGTTGCTGTAATCTGCGCAGCAGGTAACGACAGTACTTCTACATATCAGTATCCTGCTTCTTATTCGGGCGCAATCAGCATTGCTGCTTTGGATAAAGGTTTGCAGAAATCTTATTTCTCATGTTATGGTGACAGAATCCGCTATGCATTCCCGGGTGTGGATATCTATTCAACTGTATGCGGTAATGATACAGACTTTGATGGAATTTATGATGAGATTACTACAAATTCATATGATTGGATGAGTGGTACTTCAATGGCTTCTCCTGTTGGTGCAGGTGTTGCTGCAGTAGTATTAAATTATGCAGAAGCAAATGGTATGATGAAAGATCTTACCGGTTCTGCTAAAGTTGAAAAATTATTATCTGTTATGGATTCAGCTGCTATTCCGACAGCAACCAAGGGTCTTGGTGTTGGTACAGTCAGCCTTTCCAAACTTGTAGGAGTGGCTACATTTGAAGAAACACCTAAAGTTCCTGTTGTTGCAGAAAACAAGGCAGGTAAATATGTTGCAGAGTATGTTGAAGTTGCCTTTGAACCGCAGAATAATGTAATTATCTGTTACACAATAGATGGTAAAACTCCTCAGTTTAAGAATGGAGCACCTGTTGGAACAACGAGAGTAGCAGAACCTAAAGCATTTGTGGGTGGTAAGAAGAGCGTTACCTTAAAGGCAATTGCGGTAAATCCTAAGACGTGTCTTTGCAGTAAGGTAATGACCGCAAAGTATACCTTTGAACCGTTACCCAGTTACATTTCTTTTTCAAATTGGTCTTCACAGGCTGTTTTAATGCAGGGAGAGAGCCTCACAATTAAGGCTACGGTTTCACCCTCCTATGCAGCTAACAAGAAGTTGAAATGGGTTGTAGAGTCCAATGAAGGTGCTTCCGGTGTTACTGTTAGCAGCAAGGGTGTTGTAAAAGTTGCCAAGAATGCGACTCCCGGATTTTACTATGTAATTGCTGTTTCGGAAGCAAATCCCGAAGTGGATGCAGAATTTACCATCAAGGTAGAAGCAACCAAGAAAAATATCGTTTCAATTAAGAGTGAGAAGACCTCTTATTCCATCCAGAGATATTATGGTGTTGCTGTAGAAGGCGTTACTGTTGAAACCAATGATGGTTCAACGGTTGACTTGACAGATCTTAATTGGAAATCTTCTAATGACAAGATTGTAACTCCGATCAGAATGGATGGAAGGGTTTATTTGGTTGGTTTGGCTACGGGTAAAGCGAAAATTACAGCTACAGCCAAAGACGGTTCCAAGAAGAAAGCAACTTTTACCGTAAATGTAATTGAACCGGTTGAAAAAGTAGAAATCGTTGGTTCGGATATTGTTGCGACAGGAAAGTCCATTACATTGAATGCGGAAGCTTCCAACAAGGTAGTAAAAGCAACTGATTTTGAATGGACCGTATATCCCGAAGATTCCGGTGTTACAGTGAAAAACGGTAAGGTAACAGCAGCAAAGAATGCAACAAGCCGTTGGTATACAATCAAAGCAGTAGCAAAAGACGGATTTGGCGCAGAGGCAGAATGGGAAGTAAAGGTAACAAATGATGCGGTTAAGTCTGTAAAGATTAATAAGAAAGATGCAAAAGTTACTTTGGCAAGAAGATCCGATACTGCATATGCGAACTGGATTACTGAAATTCCTGTTGCATTAAATGGCGGTTGTCTTGAGAATTTCGAGACAGTCATTGCTAATCCGGAAGTGGTTAGTGAAGCATATCTTGGTTATTATGAAAGAGACGGAAAGAAGGACTATGTTCTTGACATAGAAGCCGGCAATTCCGTAGGTACCACAACTGTTAAACTGCAGTCTATTGACGGAACGAAGAAATCTGTGACGGTTAAAGTAACCGTGACAAATCCGATTTCCAATTTGACCATTACATTCCCTGACGGAAGCAGCCCGGATTTGGCATATACAAAGAGCATGAAGCTTGTGCCGGTATTCTCTTCCGAAAACGGTGTTGAGAAGAATGCAGTGAAGACCTTAACATGGGAATCTTCAGATCCTTCCGTTATTTCCGTGGATAAGAACGGTAAGGTAACAGCAAAGAAGAGTGAAGGCTTTGCAGTTATCACAGCACGGTCAGATCATTATTTTGTATCAGGAAGCATCGGTATTTATGCGTCAGACCTTATTACCAAAGCAGAGGTAGAGGTTGTTGATTCTTATTTGATGGAGAATGAGGAAGGTCAGCTTGTTGAGAATGGTGTTGTAGTATTTAAGGTTACAACCAAACAGAATGGAGTCAGATACATGACTGCAAATCATTTCGAAGCCTTAAATAGTGCTTCCGACAAGGAAGGTTTGACATTTACGCATACAATGGGATACATGGGTGATGACTTAGTTACAACAGCAGAGTATGTAATAAACAAACCCGGTACATATAATGCTACCTTTACATTAAGAGACGGTAATAAGATCAAGATTAAGCACAAATTTACTTTTGAAAATTAATACATTTGATTATCGGATTTATTTTCCGTAACTGACTGTGGCAATGCCTTGTGGTGTTGCCACAGTTTTTTCGCTTTATAGGAAAGTTCGTCTTGCGACGGACTCTCGAATAAAAATAACCCGCCGGGAGGCGGGCATGGAAAGAAGATGACGCACTTAGAAGATATAAAACCCTTCTACTCCAGCCTCATCGGCAAATA
>SVFH01000004.1 GCA_015056945.1 Lachnospiraceae bacterium
CTCTTTAGAGCCAGCCTGTGACCGCAGTGCGGAAGGCGAACTTTTCGGAGCCTCTTTAGAGGCAAGCTGGGAACAGCGGCTTATAGCCGCAGAGCAAACCACCAGCTAAGCTGGTGGTGCTGATTGCGCTAATTTATGTTATGCTATAAAGAGATTTTTGGTGGAGGTTAGAATATGGTTTTGTATCACATAACGTATGATTTAGGACAGGATGAAGAACATATATTTGTTCCTAGAATTCCGGAGGAAAAGATAGAGCAAGATGAGGATATAACCATACCGAGAATTTGTTTTGCGGACACAATAGAGAATTGTATTCGAGCGGTAAATGGATACCCTAGAGATGAAGCTAATTATATACGGGTTTATGAATTAGAAGTGGATCCAAATGACAACGATTTGATGTCATGGGAAGAACTATATATGAACGGATATGTCAATGATGTAGAGTTAACGCATGAATTTTGGTATTTAAAGCCCGTTAAAATGAAAAGTCGTGTATATAAAATAACTAGTTTTGATGTTCGAGAGTTCATTGTAGTGGCACAGGAGCTTAAGACCAAAATAGTTTCTGCAATAATTGATGATTTTGATGTGAAGAAGGATGTTTTTGGAGAAATGTCTGCCTCGTATATTTTAAATGATTGGATAAAGGACATAGGAAGGGATGCTAAGAATATAGTATTGAAAAGTCTACAATATGAGGAAGAATATGTGGAGGAAGGAGATCCAGAGTTGCATTATCAAATCTTTGGAGAATATCCTAAAGTAAAAAAACGAAAGGTGAATGAGTACTATAATGTACATATGGTAACGGATTTAGAAGTTGTCGAAGTGAAACAAGATCGTGAGTTTATTATAGATAAGTGCCAATATTATGAAATGTTAGATTATGTTCGTAAAAACCAATTTGAATTGTGTTGGGACATACTAGACCCTAATTATGTCTGGAATAATGCTGCGTATTTATATAAAGTCAAGAACCTTACTGGAAAATTAATTGCACTATTGTACTGTAGCGAACATAATGGGCGATATATGATAGCTAAATATGAAGTGTTATCTCAATATCGAAATAAGGGATATGGAGGAAAGATAATAGAGGATTTTTTTGAACAAGAGAAAATTGAAAAGAATCGAGTGGACCTAATTCCCGAATCAGAGGATGCGGCAAGATTTTGGCGTGCACATGGAATAGATTGCTCTGTGTGTTGATATGAAAGTAGCGCTTTGTTATGTTGACAGTAGGGGCATCTATGCTATACTGCTTGGTAACAAGGCACAGAATTAATGGAATGGATAGAGTGGACTAATGCTTGGTGTAATGCCTTGGAAGCATAGATGCGGGTACATACTGCCAACATGATGAAAATAGGAGTTTGTATGTAGCGAGATTTGTATATGAAGGAGAAAGGATAAAATGATATAATATTCATGTGGATAAAAACAATATCAAATTTTACTTATGGAGGAGAATATGGTAGAGGAGATTTTGGACCCATTGGACGTAGAAACAGGTGTTTTTGTTAAGGATAATAAGGAACAGATAGAGCATTTAGCTGGAATAGCTAACCAGATTAGGGATGAATTTGCTAAGATTTCAAAACATAAATTGTTGGGGCAGAGTATACAGGAAATATTGGAAGTAGAATTGTATATTCTTGATAATACGGAAAAACCGAAATATAAATTATATGTCTATGGAGACGCAAGAAATGAAGTGGAAAAAATATGTAGAGAAGTTATAGATGTTTTTATTGAGGAACGGCATTATGCTTTTCATAATTTTCATGACCAATTGGACTGGCAGTTTTCGCATGTTATTGGAGATGGATTGAATGAATCAATGGTAGATTGCGAGTTTTGGTGTTCTATAGCAGATAGAAGTATGTCCTTTCTAGGAAATCCCGCATACTTGTTTTACGTTATCAAATTTGATAAGCATAGGTTGAGTACAGATATTACTTTCGACGAGAAGCGCCATCCATTATTAGATGAGTTGAGAATAGAATGGGAACGAGAATTTGGCAAGTTTTTTAATATGCATAAAAAGATCAATTATAATGAACTTTTCAGAAGAGCATCCGCACGTGACCATTTTTTGTATTTTTATCAAGATGATTTCAATGCATTATCTGCAATGAAATACGAGAATGAAATTAACAGAGGAAGTATTATTTCGATAAGAATGTATAGGGATGATATATTTGAAGAAGTCTCAAAAAACTATGATGTTTCGTTAAGATTAGCTAATGAGATTAAGGTTGCGCCAGAAAATTATAAGAAGATTAGAAAATTATTGGAAATGACACAAGATGGATTGTCCCTACTAATGAACGACCAAGGTGAAGTTTTTGCTATCGGAAAAATGAGGAAAGAGTATGATTGCGAGTTTTATAAGGTTTGTTTCACAAATTTTTTGGAATGGAAGTTTTATAAGAACGAAGAAGAGTATTTGCGTTTTAATAATATGTTGCCATCATTTCCTGAACGGGGAACCGGGATACAGAAAAAGGATATAGAATTATTGATGAAAACTTTTGGAAAACGTAGGCTTAATAAGTTAAAAATGATAATAGAATGTGCAACAAAGCAGAAGCATGGGACAATGGTGGTGTTTACAGAGGATGCTAATGAAGAGGTTGAAAGATTAGAAGCGTCAGCATTGCCGATTATTCCAACAAAACTATTAAGTAAACAGATTGAAGCAGTAACGAGTATTGATGGGGCACTTATTTGTGATGAAGAAGGAGTGTGTCATGCCATTGGAACAATTCTAGATGGTAGGGCATCTAATTCAGCAGATTCATCGCGAGGTGCAAGATATAATTCAGCAATTCGTTATAGGGATATGCGAAAAAAAGATAAAAAAAAGACATTCATTGTAATTGTTTCCGAAGATGGGTACATAGATTGTATCTCAACTTGTTAAGTATATTGTAGGCTATTGGCGAGAGTAGAAACATTTTCTTGCCAATAGTCTGAAGAAAAATATTCTATTGCACAACTGTCTGCATGTGATAAAATATATGTAATATTGAGAAATTTAGTGAATACTGGATTTTTCTCAAATTATTTCAGTGTAAAGGAGAAAAAATGAAAACAAAGAAGACATTAACACGTATTTTTTCTTTTCTGCTTGTGATAATGATGTTGTTTTCTACGATAGAAATGACATCATTTATTTCATTTGCAGAAGAAGGAGAAGAGGTTGTTTCAGAGGAAAACTTAACTGAAACAAGCGAAGAAAGTTCAGAGAAATTGTCTGAAGAAGTGAGTGAGGAAACTTCTGCGGACACAACGGAAGAAGTGAGCGAAGAAGCTTCGGAGGAAATGACCGAGGAAGCGGGGAAAGAAGCTTCGGAGGATGTGTCTGAAGACACAAGTGAAGATGTTTCGGAAGAAATATCTAAAGATGTAGAAGAGGATTTTTCAGAGGTAAATCCCCAGGAAGCAGAGGAGGAAGAAGAGGAGTATGGCTTTTGTGAGGAAGGAACGCTTTATCTTTTTTCATCGGATGCAAACGGTATCCCTATTGCAGATTATATCGGACAAGCAATTACATATTGGCAGGAAAAAGGATGTGTAATTGATTTGATTGCAATAGATATTCCGAAAACGGATGGTAAGGCGATTATCAGCAAAGATATTTTTAATGTTGTATATAATACTTCCGATAACATTGCAAATTTGCGATTAAGATTAGATTTTGTGGCAGAAGATGAGCTGAGCTGGTATTCCTGGTATTTTACTAATTTGCAGGAAGAGCAGAGTGATTTTGATGCAACATTACTTATTGAAGAATCAGGGAGAAAGGGATTGCTTAAGGTAACGTTACCGGATACCGGTAAGTTAACATCTAAAATTGATTGTATTTTATTTGAGGCGCATAGTGATTCTCCTTATTTTAGTGTTGTAAAAGAGGGATTAAGTATTATACCTGAAGATTATTCGATGTTTCCGAAGGAACTGGTTATGCTTGATGCCGATTTACAAAGAATAAATTGTAAATCCTATGTGAGCTTTACGTGTGACGAGCCTTTTGTTAATATTACGTTCTATTATGAGGATGATGATAACGGCAAGACAGAGAATTTTAATGAAGTTTATTATACAAGGGCGATAGACAAAGGAGTTGTATATAACGATACACCGATTGAATTGAAGTATTCGGAGGAGGGTGTTTCGAATGTTACCTTCTATACTGTTGATTCAAAGGCTGAAATTAAGAATGGATTTCTTTATTTTACGTCAGATTCATATCAGGGAGAGATTTGCGTCTTATGCACTTATGCGGATGCAGCGGGTAAGGAATGTGCTGAATTATGGTGTTATAATGTTGTGAATGGTCTTGAGGGCATACATTTCGATGGAACTGAAAAGGTGCATGAATGGGATGGAAATTCATCTGTACAAGGCATTTTAGAGTGGGAAACTGTTCCGTTTGAACAGAAAGAAATCATTGGAGAAGATGGTTTCACATGGGAAATTGAGAATGTAACCGGAACTCCGATTGAACTTGTTCTTCAGCCTGCAAAAGATGAGTATTCGGATGCATATTATGACGGAACGTATAACGTAATAGGCTATGGTGAAGCCAAAGTTAAGGTTTCTTGCAACGGAACGGGAGCGGTTTGTACAATCAAAGTGTTAGAAACGATTAAAGTACCTCAGATTGATACGGTGTATGCTGTATCAGGTGTAGATACAACCTTGGCAGATTTGGACCTTAATACGTTATTCCCTTGCAAAGAAGATGATGACAAAGGTGTTTTTGTCTGGGAAGATGCTCAGCTTAAATTAGATGCAACGAGTCGAAAACCGGTTTATTATAATGCTTTTTATCAGGTAGAGGGAAGAGAAAAACAAGCGGTTCGCATTCCGGTTGTTATGACAGAGATTAAGAACCTTGAGATTTCCATGATAGAGACTGTGGGTGATGATTATCAGATAACGTCTATTCCGGCAGATTTAAAGAAGGGCGAACAAATCAGCATGGGTCTGTCAGTTCAGGCTAATCCGGCAGAGGGTGCGGATGTAATTGCAAGTTATATTCAGCAGAAGAAATTAAGTTTAGAATGGACGGATAAAGAATCCAAGAATATGATTGATGCGAAAACACCTGTGTACTTACCGAGAAGTTATACTGCTGAAACTAAGGGTAAGAAAATTTTCAAGGCATCTGTGGTTAACGCAGAAACTAAAAAGACAATTAAGACAGCACAGGCGACATTGCAGGTCTATGAGAAAGAACAGTTTGATTTTGAAAGTGTTGATATAAAGGATCAGATTGATCCTGACAATGAGATGAAAGGTAAAGTGCTTATTCATCTTACAGAGGAGAATTACCAAAACGCAGGAAAGAAATTGACGGTTAAGAGTCTTGATACATCTGTTATGCAACCGGGTAAAATGATTGTATCTGCTCCTGATGAAAATGCCGGGATAACAATTGAGATTCCTTATACGTTTAAAAAGTTTGGTAAAACGCATTTGTCTGTTACGGCAGGCGATGCGCGAAAGACAAGTAAGACTTTTGAATTGGAGAGAATTGAATATAAGCCGGCTCTCTTGACTGCAGAGGCAGTGATTGACAAGGCGATAATGCCGCCGTACGGTGCAGCAACCTTGAGGTATTTTTATCCTGAAGGTGTAGAAAGAAATGGTAACATTACGCTTAAAGGTAAAAATGCAGATAAATTTGTGATTGATTTGGACAATAATATCCGCATAAATGAAACTGTCGGTTGTGCGAACGGAACATATACGGTTGTATTACAGCTTCCCTATACGTATAACGGCAACGCATATACGGTGGACAGAACATTAAAGGTTAAGGTGACACATACAAAGAACCAGATCAAAGTCGTACAGGTTCCGGTAATAAATGAATTCTGCCGTTACGAAGAAGGAGATATATTAGCTTCTTTAAATATTTCGGCTTTAAAGGGGAATGTTATCAGTGCAACACTTGTTAATAATAACTTGCCGTATACCTTGGAACCTAATATGGAAACCGGTAATTTTGATCTTGTGGTGAAACCCGGTGAAAGTATTGATAAATTAACCGCAGCGCAGAAAAAAATCGATATTTTTGTTAAATACTATAATATCGGAACAAATATAGTATTTTACGGTGAGACAGTAAAGTTTACGTTAAAAAGTAAAAAGATTAAGCCGAAAATCTTTACGGATTCGAAAGAAATCTTATTGAACCCGGAAATTTATAACAATGAAGGATATTGTTATTTCGGTGCATGGGATGGTATGGGTTCTTTATCGCTACCTGATGCTTTGTATATTGTTGATCCCGTAAGCAAGAAAGAAATAAAAATCAATCAGAAAGGTTATGAAGAGAGGTATACTTCCGACGATATTTATCAGATAGGCAAAAATATGTATTATGTCGTATGTGATGAATGGGATGTTTATGTTGGTCTTGTTGATCCCAATCAGGCAGTGAATGCCAAAGATACAATAACCTTTAAAATCAGAATGCCTCATTGGAAAGAAGCTATTACATCAAAGAAGACGATTAAAGTTCAGAAGAAAGCCTTAAATTATGAAATAATTGATAAAACATTAACGCTGAATATGAATAAGGAACTGTATCAGTCTGTTTCTGCTGAAACATATTTTGGATACAAAGTTACAGGGAAAATGTTCAGCAGATGTTTCGAATCTTGTATCGTCAAGCCGGCAGATTCCAAAGCAAAAAAGGCGTTAGAGAATAATCTTATCATTGAAACGAAGTATTCTTCCAATATTTCTGCACGCATTAAAGATTTGGGAAATGTGAAAGACGGAACTGCGTTAAAGAAAGGAACATATAAATTTAATTTATTTATTACTGTAGAAGGGAAAGAAAAAAAATATCCGCTTAATATTAAAGTGTTTGATATGGCTCCCTCAAAAGTTATCACATATGATAGGTTTGGCACCATCGATTTATTAGATCGTGAGAATTCTTATATTCAGTTGAATCCTTCTATTAATTGGGACAATTATGCTTATGGTGAAATACTGGATATAAAGCTTACAGGACCGGATGCCCATATGTTTGATGGTGTATATGAGGATTACCGTTTTAGAATATATGCTAAGCAAGAGTATGATTATTCTACGGCAAAGACATATCAGGTCTACCCTGTTGTAAAATGGAGAACTTTTGATCCTGACGGTGCAATAGAAATCAAAGGTTCTTTGCAGAAAATTAAGGTAACGCAATCGAAGGTTACTTATAAGGCAGTGACTGATGGTGCAATTCTTTACGGGAACAGAGTAATTGATATTGGATTTACCAGCAATAATTCCAAAACCGGTGAGATGGTGGAGATTGAACAGATAGAACTTCTTAATTATACGGACGATTTGTCTGTGGAATATTACCCGGGCGGAACATTTGTAACCTTGAAGTTAAAAGATGGCCAACCTTCACAGATTAAAAAATCCAGTGGAACATATACGTTAAAGTTTGCTGTAACCCCGAAAGGTGCGGCAGTAAATAGCAAACCCACAATTGTTACTTGTAAAGTCAAAATTGTAAAATAAAAAAATTGCTCTCTCTGTTTTTATTGGCAGAGAGAGCAATTTTTCTTTAGCGCATAGGAAATTCCTATGAACTAAAAAACACTTCGTGGAGATGTGTAGCTGCGGCAGGGAATATTTTAGAGAGTGAAAATAAATGATAGAAAATGCAACATAAGAGTGTCTAATTTGCGGAATCTGTAATTGCGGAAGTTATGGGGGCCGTGAGAGAATTAAAGAGCTTAATGAAATTACTTTTGAAAGAAGAAAGAGGAGAAGGAAATGAGATTTATTTTATGTGCTTTTATTTTCAACAGTTATGGTGAAGAGTGGTGGAAAGCCCTGATTCCGTTTCGTTCGGAATATACACTGGCAACCGTTGCGTGTAATCCGTTATATTTCTGGATTTATTTGGCATGTTCTGTCGTGGGTATGATTCTTTTGATGATGGAAATGTTTCCTTTGGCGCTGCTTGCATTGGCTGCAAGTCTGATAGTTTATTCTATTATTCTGTTTGCAGTTTTTGTTTCGACAGATGAGATGGGAGCTAAAATTCCGGCAATGATTATTTTCGTTACAGATGTATTGCTTCCTATTTTAAGTTTTGGGGCATTTTTTATGAAAATATTACTATAATGCACATGACTTCTGCATGAATATATGATAATCTGTTTATGCATGAAAAAGGAAATTCCAGTGGAGAATTGCGATGGCATTATCAAATCAACCGGGCAAAAAATTAAATATACATGTGAGCGATTATTGTGTTTTTGACTTGGAAACCACAGGAGTATCTTCGCGAAGTGATGCAGTGATTGAAATTTCAGCTGTTAAGGTTTTGGGAGGCTTGGTTGTTGATGAATTTACCATGCTTGTGAATCCGAAACGCCCGATTCCTTTTTATGCAAGCCGGGTGAATGGCATTACTGATGATATGGTGGCGAATGCGCCGACGTTTGATATTGCGCTTGGGGCTTTTCTCGATTTCGTGGGGGATTCGGTTTTTGTTGGACATAACATCCATAACTTCGACATGAAATTTCTGTACAGGGATGCGAAGCTCTATTGGGGAAAGACGATTTCGAATGATTACATAGATACGCTACCGATGGCAAAGGCATATCTGCCGCAGCTGGAGCATCACAAATTGACAGACCTTGCCGGGTACTACGGCATCAGTTCGTACGGTGCGCACAGAGCATTAAACGACTGCCGTATGAATCAGCAGATATATGAGTTCCTTGGCGAGGAAAAGTCAAATGTCGCACAGGTGGCAAAGGATGGTTCGCTGTGTCCGTATTGCGGGAAACTTTTGCAAAAAAGAAACGGACGTTATGGAGAGTTCATGGGGTGCATGGGCTATCCGGTTTGTAGGTATACAAGGAATGTGTAGAGGTGACAGGTCACAGAAAGTGGTCTGTTTTTTGGGACATATTGTGTGCGAGAATTGGATATCCTCTTGGATTGATGTTAAAATAATCATTCATCCAAGAGGATATTTTTAGCTCTTTTGTTAGACAATAAGGTGTGGCGCGAGTATAATTGATTTGTGAATGTTTTGAGAACCGAAGCGCAAGAAGATTATATTAATTGAGGGAAAGCATAAATATGTTAGTTTGAGGAGACCAAAATATGACAAATATATTATTAATACTTGTGGGTGGAACAATTTGTACTGCACTGAATGAAGAAGGCAATTTGTCTGTTAGTGAAGAAGCCGGAATTTTGCTTAAGGATAATTATTTGAAGTCTGATTCGCCATTTGCCGAATCAGTAAATATTGATACAACAGAAAATTTGTATGTTTTGAGCGAAAATATGACGGTGAATAAGTGGAACGAAATGATTAAGACGTACAGAAAATATGTGACCCGCAAAGAGTATGATGGCGTTATTTTGGCTCATGGAACAGATACTTTGGCTTATTCGGCGGCGCTTTTTTCCATGCTGCTAAGCAGTGTCAAAATTCCGGTGTTTTTTGTTTCTGCCAATGAGAATTTGAAGTCGGCAAGAACGAACGGCAATGTGAATTTCAGATGTGCAGTAGAGTGTATTTGTCGAAAGATTGCTCCCAATGTCTATGTTCCGTATAAGAATTTATCAGATGGAAGAATGTATCTTCATCTTGCATCGAGGCTTGAGCAATGTAAGAATTATTCAGAGGATTTTCATAGTACAGGTGAATTTGATATCACTGATATGACGGAAGACAACTATCGGGAGTATTTTCTCCAATTAGAAAAAATGTATCCCCGGGATAAAAGAAAAGAAGTTGTTGACATATCAGGAACATGGCGGTTAAAAGATTGTGTATTGTTTATGACTCCGTATGTGGGTTTGAATTATTCTGCATATAAGTATAATTCGTTTGCAGCAGTACTTCACGGCTCATTTCATTCGGGTACGGCTTGTGCGCAAAAAGGGGAAAGAACAGGTAAATATGATAAATTTTCGATACTGTATATGTTAGATAAATGCTTCCGTTCCAAAAAGAAAATTGATGTCTATTTTTCTCCGGCAGAATTAAAGAATGGTACATATGAAACAGTTTCAATTATCGGAAATCATGTTGTAAATGGTAAAAGAATTAATTTTCTTAACGGATATACGTATGAAATGGCATATGCGAAACTTGTCATTGCCTATTCTCTGTTTGAGAAAGAGGAAGACAGACTTAATTTCATATATGATGAGATTAATTTTGAATTGGTAAATGATGAAAGACACATTTATTTACGGTAGGTCAAAAAAATGAATTTGATTTTTTAACACAGGGGGAATTGTTATGGCGAAAACATCACACGGGTTTTCATATGAATACACGCCGGAAGCACTTTATTTCGCAACATATATGTCTGTTTCGGACAGACGTTTGTTTTACACTGAATGGAAGCGCCTAAGCGGGATTATTGATGCGGAGAATTACGGCGAAGAGGTACGGCAGAAGGTAATTGCTGTCATCCGGGATATGGATGATAAAATTGATTTCGATGAGCTTGTAAGTGACATTTCCGGCAAGACGGTGAAAGAGAAAGAAACTGCCATTTGCCTTGCCTTCGAGATTGCTTTTTCGGATGGCTCGCTGGATGATGAGGAAGTTGTAATATTCGAACAGGCAGCCCTTAAATGGGACATAAAGAAAGCGCGTTTGGAAGAGATTAAGAAGTATGCGGCAGAAAGTACGGAAGCACTTTTGCAGAATGCGGACAACTCCTGTTTTGCCAATGAAATTTTTGAGCAGGAGAAGTACAAAGAAGTTTGCGGAAAAATGGAGGCGGTTGCCAAGGCAGATATTGATTATTCCATGGCGGTGGTTAACAATGCCGTGAAGCAGCTGAAAACATATCCTGCAGTAATTAAAAGGCAGGTGGACAATGCGACTAAGGCCACGCTGGCAGTGCAGGACAGTGACCAGAAGAAAGATATGCAAAGCTTTCTTTCACAGTTGATGACAACGGTTTCGCAGGTGATTGATGAAGCCGATGACAGTCTGCTTGGCTTGCAAAAAAAGCAAAAAGATATTTCGGGTCATTATACGGTATCTTTTATGGGCAGGACGAAAGCCGGAAAGAGTACGATTCACTCGATTCTTTTAGGAGAGATAAATAGTGATTTCATCGGCAAAGGAATGGAGCGCACGACCAGATTCAACTATATTTATGATTACAACGGAATCCGCATAATCGATACTCCGGGAATCGGTGCTCCGAACGGACAGACGGATACTGAAATTGCCAAAGAAGTGGCGGACGAAAGCGATCTGATTTGTTACGTGGTAACGAGCGACAGTATTCAGGAAACGGAGTTTGCGTTCCTCGAGCATCTGAAGGAAAAGAACAAACCCGTCATCATTCTTCTGAATAAAAAAGAAAATTTCGCCCGTAGTACAAAGACGAAGGAGAAGTTTCTTGAGGATCCGCTTCACTGGTACAATAAGGACGGCGAAGATGCAATACAGGGACATATTGACCGTATTACGGAATATGTGCAAAAGAAGTTCAACTATCACAACTACACCATTATTCCGGTCCAGCTTCTTGCCGGTAAAATGGCGTGTCTGGAAGAGGACGCGGAGCTGAAAGAGAAGCTGATGCGCGGTTCGAGAATTAATGTGTTCATTGATGCTCTTTTTAGCATGATTTGCGAATATGGCATGATTCAAAAATCACAGACAATCTATAATTCTTCGCTTTATTATCTGGGTAAAAACGCTGATACATTCCGCGAACAGACTGACTCTTTGAAAGAAGTTAAAAGAGAGTTCTCAAAGCACGGTAACAGATGTGCAATTCAGATTGAGCAGCTTACCAAGAGAACCAGAAATCGGATTATTGCTACTGTGAATGTACAGATTGATTCTTTCTTAGCCAACGATGTCAGAGAATTTGCGTATGAAAATTTTGACTTGAAGAAAGAGGATGCAGAGAAGGAATGGAAGAAGTTCCTTGTAGAAAAGAATATAGAGAAACAGATTCAAAGCGGTTACGAAACAGTCTGGCAGAAATACATAGAAAGTGTTGAAGAAATCGTGAAGGAAGAGGAAGAGAACATGGAATTCAGCGTTGAGTTCGGCTCTCTTTCCGAAGTTGATCTGGGAAAGGTGTTCAATAAAAAATCAGCCTTAGAAGCGACAGGAAAAGTCATTGGCCTTGTAGGCAGTCTGCTCGCTTTTACCAATCCTTTTATCGGTGGAGTGATTGTGGCTGTTTCGGTTATGATGAGCCTTGCAGGCGGTCGCAAAAAGCCCGAGGAGAGAATCAAAGCCACCCAAGAGAAGCTGTATGCCTCTTTAAGAAGCAGTATGAATATCATACGTGAGAGTATCCTGAAAGATGTATTGAAACAGTATGATTCTGTTACGGCAGAGATTAATAAAAATGTAAAGAACAGTTTTGAAGTGATTGACAAATCAATGGGAAAAATCGAAGAGAACATTCTGCTTTTACAAAAAGAACAGCAGGCGCATATTGAACAGTTAAATCGTTTGTATGCTGCCCGGATTGCGAACTGTATTACCGATTCTGCATTGTATGATTTAGCAGATGCGAAATCTTTGGAAAGTCTGGTTGTTGACCGTGAATACGGCAAGCAAATCACCATGACGGATGATAAGCTGTATATTTCGGAACGCCCGAAAGATATTGCTAAAGTAAGCGGAATCCTGCAGGAAACAATCGTAATCAAGGGAGGGGAATGAAATGGATACAGAGTTATTATTTCAAGTGATGTCAGAGAAAGAACTTGATATCGAAAAAAGAGTACTTGCTCTGATTGAAAATATAGATGAGGATTTATATGCAGATGTTACTGCCAGACTTACGGAAATAGATGCGGAAAGTAAGTTGAAAATTGCTTTTGTAGGGCAGCACAATGCCGGTAAGTCCACAATTGTTTCTGCGCTGACCAATGATGCGAGCATTAAGATCAGTTCCAATGTAGAGACAGATACAACAACTGCATACAGATGGGGAGATGTATATTTATACGATACGCCGGGTCTTCGTGCCGGAGTGAAGGCTGAGCATGACGCTTCCGCACTCGAGGCAATCAAAGAGGCCGATTTGCTGGTCTTTTGTATAACGTCTTCGTTATTTGATGATGTGGCAATTAAAGATTTCGTAAATCTTGCATATGACAGAAATTATAAGTGCAAAATGATTCTCGTTATAAATAAAATGTCTCAGGAAGACAGTGATTTTGAGGAACTTGTGACGAATTATGCGAGAACACTTGCGGAAACATTAGCAGAGTGTGGCGGGAACCTGGAAGATTTTCCTGTGGTATATATCGATGCGAAGGATTATAAGGACGGCGTTTCGGATGAGGATGAAGAGTTGATTGCATTCAGTCATTTTGCATCTTTTACGCAGCTTTTGAATGCACAGATTTCCGATAAAGGACTCGTCGCCAAAGTGCTTACCAAATGCAGCGTTTTGCTGGATGCAGTAACAACGTTGGTGTCATCCACGGGAACAGAAGCGGACAAAAATATGGGAACGCTTTTGAACCAGTTAAAGAGAAAAGTACGCAAGCAAAAGCAGGAAATGCGTAGCGAACTTGCAACCAAAAAGATTAATTTGAGAACTGAGATTGTGAATATCGGTGATGAGATTACATCCAAAATCGGAATCGAGGAAATCAAAGATGCGGACTATGAGGCAGTCGAAGCTGAAATCGAGAAGATTCTGAATCAAACGGTTGGTGAAATCGAGGAAATGCTTGAGGAAGCCAATAAAATCATGATTGAAGAAATGGGAGATGTGCTTACTGCAGATATCGGTTCGTACGTATATAAAGAAGTGAGCGGCGGCAAATACAGCGCCAAGAGCAAGATATCGGTCAATTACTCCAATTTGCTGAAACGTGTCAGTGATGCGGCACGAAAGATTGGCATCGAAGATGAACAAATGAAGCAGATGACTCTTGAAGCGCAGAAGGAAGAAGAGGCAGCCAACAACAAATTGACAAATTTGGTGATTAACGTAAGCCGTTTCTTCGGCAAAGGTTATATGCCGTTTAAAATTCTGAAAATCACCAGTAAAATCGGAGCACTTGCCAAACTTCTCGGCCCGATTGTTTCCGTAATTGAGCTTGCCGCAGATATTGTTGATCTGGTTCAGGTTGAGAAACGCAAAGCAGATATCAAGAAGTCTAAAAAGATTTCCTGTAATGCGTTCTCTGCAATTGCATCAGATATTATCAATGAGATTGAGAAGCAGTATGATTTGATGGAGAAGGAAACCTTCGATGCAATTTTAGCAGATATAGATAAAATGCAGGATGACCTCGTGGATGAGGCTGAAACGAATTCCGCATGCGTGGGAGAACTGAAGCAGATTAGCAATGAACTCAGAAGTTTGATGAATGCGATGTAGTAAGTATTTCTAGGGAGGGGACTTTTTTGCACAGTGACAGTTATTTATACGTGCGATTTGGCTTTGAGCAAATCGCAACAAGATTTAGGAATATATCAGAGACAGAGAAGATGCGATACGCGGCTTCTCTGTCGAACATATAATGAGTCAACACAAAAATGAAACTAAATTCATTTTTGTGTTGACTTTTCTTTTTTCTCGTGCTAAGATTGATAAAAATGAAACAACATTCATTTTAAAACCAAATCAAAAAGAAAGGACTTTTCGTATGCCGAAAGTAACACAGGAATACATAGAGAATAAAAAGAGAATGATTGTTGAGGCGACATACGAACTTTGTCGTGAAAAGACGGTGAGTACCGTCACGATGCAGGATATTATTAACCGCACAGGTCTTAGTCAGGGAGGGATTTACCGCTTTTATAAGGATATTGATGAGATTCTCGGAGATATGCTGGCAGATATGCGTAAACGTTATTCCCTGAAGGAAGAGTTGGATGAAATCATGAAAGAGGCACAGACACTTCCTACCGGGGAGGTGACGTATCGCATCTGCGAAATGCTTGCGCGCTGGATGAAAGCAGAGCTGATGGGCGTGCAGAAGATTGACTATGAATTTGCCATCCTTGCAACCAATACACCGCCGCGAGCGGATAAGATTCTGGCAAGAGCGGCTTTGGAGGGCGGCGGAAATAAGGAATATCTTTTCACAAAGATGATGGAGTTCTATCCGGAGCGTATTGCGAAAGAACATCTGCAGGTGAAAGTGAGCGAACGTGAACTGATTGGATTCATTTCATCTCTCTATGCCGGCATCCAGAACTGCAGCATCGTGTACCATTGTTACAGCAAAGGCGCGGTTGCACCATTCTATGATATTGATGAACAGTATCACCTGATGGCGAAGACAATTAATCTGCTTTTAGGAATTGAGGAGGACAGATAAATGGAAGTGAAATTACCGGAATACATTACTGGCGAATATGCTGTGGGAACAGAGACTTTTACAATTTATGATGAGGAACGAGAAGAGGTGTTAGGACCGGCAACAGGTCCTCGTAAAATTTCCGTGCGCATGTACTATCCCGTGCAAAAGGATGCAACCGCAGGATTTCCCCGCGCCGAAATGCTGAGTGCCGTGAAGCGAAGAGCACTTGAAAAAGCATATTTTATGAAAATGCCGGAGGATGCGGATTACACCGCCGAATACTACGCGAATGCGCCGCATGTTCCCGGGGCAAAGTTTCCGTTGATTCTTTTTAGCCACGGTTATCAGTCTTACCGGGAGGGAAACACGTATCTTTGCTGCGACCTTGCTTCGCACGGATTTATTGTAGCCTCTATCGGTCATGCCTATGAGGCCGTTGCGAATGAGTACGATGACGGAACGGTTGATTATTATGATAAAAAAATCAACAAAAAGATGTATAAGTGTATGCCAAAGGCAATATTTTGGTGCCTGAAACTTCAGAAGGTAAAAGGAACACCGGAAGAAATGTACGAGAAGTTCAATGCGTTTCAGAAAGATCAGGCAGGTTTCATGTTGGGGCGTCTTGAAGTCTGGGCACAGGACAGTATGCGCGTGGTGCGTGAATTGAAAGAACGCTATACACAGTGGATTGATTTTTCCAAAGGTATCGGCGCAACAGGACATTCCATGGGCGGCGCAACCGCATATTATTTATGTCAGCACGAGCCTGAAATCAGTTGCGGCGTTAACATTGACGGCGGTGTATTCGGCAATTATGAAGGGATGACAATGACGAAACCGTTCCTGCAAATCAGTTGTGAAGCGAATGTATCGGTCGGAACTCGTGTACTTCTTGATACACAGGCACCGGCACGTATGGAAGTGTTTGAAGATATGAAACACATTGGATTTTCAGATGCGAAGTATATGAATCCGGGGCGTTCAAACTTTGGAAAAATGGATTGTGCTGTGATGCACAAACGGCTCGTTGCGTGTCATCTTGAAGTGTTTGATAAATTTTTGAAATAAAGGGTTGACATATTATCAAAAAGATAGTAATATTGCGTTGAGATAAAAGAATCGACAAAGTATTTTCTATTATTTTTAAATTAGTAGTAGAGAAATTTGAAAGCATCTGTTATAATAAGTCGATTTGAGAAAAGACGTAATGGAGGATTTAGAAATGAAAAAATTGAAAGTATTAGCATTGGTGTTGTGTGTCACCGTCATGTCAACCGGACTTTCAGGATGCGGCATTTTATTGAATACATTGCTTAATTATGCCGAGAAGCAGGAAGCCGCAGAGGCAGAAAAAGAAGAGTATGATGAAAACTATGATTACGATTATGATTATGATACGGATTATTCAGATTCATACTCCGATGATGATATGGATGCAGCAGGTTATGATGAGGACTATGGCGATGAGGACTATGGCGACGAAGATTACGGATATGATGAGGATGCTGTAGTAGGAGATATGATGACGGTTGGTTCTGATGCAGTCGGATATATTGATTTACCTACGAACTATTTCCCTTGGACAGAAGCCGATCCCGGGATGCCGGAGGGAGCTGTTCAGTATTGTGACGGAACACCCTATAATATTGTCACCATGGTATATTATGATATGCCCGGAATGAAAGCGTATGATTTTGCGCAGGCGATGGGAGCTCAGTTTGAGTCTGATACTGCAATTGCAGAAGATTCCCTTGAGATGGCAACTGTTAGTTTAGGCGGTGTGGAAGCATACCAGATTTACGGATATTATCCGGCAGATGATCAGTGGCTCGTAATCTGGATGTTTGACAGCCCGTATGATGATTACATTCATTATGTATCAGCAGAATTTTTAAGTGATAATATGGATTTATTCAGCATGGTTGAAAATTCCTATCGTTTTGCCGAATAATTGTTTGATGCGGTCTCTCTTTTAGAGAGGCCGTTTTTTGCTGGTACATTCTATTATAATCTGCTATAATAATTGCAAATGTATCGGAAGGTTACAAAGGAGGAAAAAGAGGATGAAAGAGTTCAAGATTACTGAGTTCTGTCCGGAACATATTTATGAAGCCAAAGAGGGTGTAGCATATGGTACGGTAGAAGTGAGAACGTATTTTTCCACTACCGTCAATATGGAAAGAAAGGTAAGTGTCTTATTGCCGGCAGGATATGATAAGAATGTGAAGTATCCCGTACTCTATTTACAGCATGGAATTTTTGGGGATGAAAGTACATTACTGTATCATGAAAATGTAAACATGATTGAATTGATTGGTAACATGATGGCAGAAGGACTTATGAAAGAAGCGGTTGTTGTGTTCCCGAGTATGTATGTGACTTCGGATCCGGAAATGAAACCGGCATTTCATGCAGACGCGGTAGAACCGTATGATAATTTTATCTTTGATTTGACGGCAGATTTGATGCCCTTTATCCGTGAGAATTATTCCGTATATGATGACAGAATGCATCAGGCTATCGGCGGATTCTCTTTGGGAGGAAGACAAACTCTGTATGTAGGATTGATGAGACCGGATTTGTTTGCCTATGTGGGCGCAGTTGCACCGGCTCCCGGTATCGTTCCTGCCAAAGACTGGGCGATGGAACATCCGGGACAGATGAAACCTGAAGAAGTAACCTTTTCAGGCAAGGAATATAAGCCGGAAGTGCTCTTGGTCTGCTGCGGAACAAAGGATGGTTCTGTGGGCAAATTCCCTGAAGAATACCATAATCTTTTTGACCAAAACGGTGTCGAGCACAGATGGTATGAGATTACGGATGCGGAGCATAATTATGTTGCAATCCGCAGCTTCTTATATAATTATTTGCAAGTGATTTTTTAAAGTATTTTAACCCTGTTACGAAATTCATTTGCATGCATTCTTGAAACCCGCACGGTTGTTTTACCGGGGAAGGTGGCAATGAGTGTTCTGTCGGCATCCGGTGTGATGCTGGTTACTTTGGAAATATTTACAAGTGCGGATTTGGAAACACGGTAAAAGTCTTTTCCGGAGAAAAGTGTTTCTAACTCAGAAAGAGTTTTTCTTGTTTCGAAACGTCCGCTTTTCATAACAGCCATGGTTTTACGTCCTTCAGACTCGAAGTAATAGATGTTGTCTAAAGGTACTTTAATCAGGCTGTTTTCTTTTTTGATAAAAATAGTATCCTGTGTTCCCTGTGCAGGAGAAGATATACCGGGCGTATCTTCCGGCAGAACCTGTTCTGCGGAGCAGGGACGATATTTGAGCAGATAGATGGACAAGGCAATGCGGGAGATGTATTGTTTCAAAATGTTATCATAGACCTCCGGTGTATCATACCCTACAACCACATGGCCGATGAAACAGTTGTTGAAGGTCATCGGCAATACATGCAGATTGTGCGGATGCTGCTTAGGAAGATTTGCCGGATACAAATCCTTACTTTCAAACAGGATGGGCAAGTCGCTCCAGGCATTGTCTGTCATGTAGATACAGCGGGAAGTCGTTTCGGATTCCGCAATGTTAACCGAAAGGAAATTGGCTGCCTTAATCAGGTAGGTTGAGTGATAAATAATGGGATGGAGTTCTTTGTAGTCCGTGCAGGAATACAATTTCTCCTCCAGTTCACTGTTACGATAATAAATTTTGGTCATACGTTTTTTCTCATCCTGCTCAAGCTGCCAACGGACCGCGGAAGAGAGACATTCACCGCAACCGCAGCTTAAACCGGTTATTATGGTACTCTTTGGCAACAGGACAGGAAGCTCCTGTGTGCCGGTAATCATTGAATGGAGTCTGGACATGGCTTTCCTGCCACAATGTTCTGCATTGCTTGGATATGTAGTGATGGATAAAATGTTGTTGCGGGAATCTGAGCGTGCACCAAGTCCGGTAACGATAATGTCATCGGGAACACGGATTCCGTAACCAAACAGTGCTTTGATGAAAAAGAATGCAACCGTATCATCCTGACACACTACGGCATCCGGTTTCTCCACCATATTGTAGGCGATGTCCTTGGCAAGTGCTTCGCCGCACTCACGCCAATAACCGCCGTAAAGTAAATTATCATTTGTGTAAGGGATTCCGTGTTCTTCCAGTGATTGGATGAAACCGATATCATTTTTCAGAACCTGATTCGGTTCGCCGCCGAGAAAGTAAAGCGTCTGGCAACCATGTTTTTCAATCAGATGATCGGTAAGCATCTTTGTACCTACGGTGTTATCAGGAAGAAAGTTCTCCGGATAAACCTGGGATTCGCCGATTACAACCACGGGGGCGGTGCAGTTTTTCTGCAGCATGGTTTCTACCATGTTACCCAATGATTTATGGGCAGAAAAGGAGTTTTCAAAAAAGATGACACCGTCATACTTACTGAAATCAATCAGCTGATAGATTTCTTCTTCTTTCTTTGTGTGGAGATTATCCAGCAAAGGCAGGGAAAAAGTAACGGACTGATATCCCAATTTGTCGGCCTGCTTCTCCACACCGACGATGTAGTTGTCACGGTAATCTTCCGTCATATCTAACATAATAATACAGATTTGGCTATTTGCTTTCATATGTTTTACTCCGTTTCAAATGGAATCCTTCTATTTCCTTTATAGAAGATTTGAAGAGCGATGTCAACTGATTTTTGATTGAATGACCTGTATAAAGTGCAAAAATATGCGTGCGAAATGCCAAGAGGAGAAAAATGGAAAGTGATACAGCAAAAAAGACGTTTTATGTATCTAAAACAACCTCTTGCGCAAACGCGGCAGCATCTTGTTTCATAGTACTTGTAGAGTTCCTTTTTTTGCTTTATATTGTAAAAGAATTTTACGTCTTTACTTTTTGATTCCGTAAGTTGTTTTATTCCCCTTCAACTTGCGGAATCGCTTTTCCGAAAAAACGGGAGGAAAATAAAATGAAAATTAAGAATCAGATTAAAATTGGATTTTTGGCGATTTTAGTCGTGTTTTTGTCAGTCTACATGCCGGGATATGTAAAAGGAGATGAACAACCCGAACATGTAGATTCTTTTATTGTATTGGCAGATTTACATACGGACAAAAACACGTCATTTGATGAAAATTCGGACGCACATCAGCTGAAAGTTTTAAAAGGTGCACTGCGCGCGGCCGAGCAGGGAAGCGGCCATGTGCTCAGTAATGTTATCAGTGCAGGTGATGCATTCACTGTTTGTTACGATCAGAATGATCAGCCGCATCTTGATAAGCATATAGGAAGTACCGTTGCTGTTACTGAGGCAATCCAAAGCGCTTTTGTGAATGAAGAAAATAAGGATGTACCGGTGAAATATGTGTGGTCCGATCATGACCGTTATGCCGATATCTTTTATGAGGTAACGGATTGGAATACGCTTGCCGGAGAGCCGATAGAAGAAACGAAGAAGAGTCAGTTTATCTACGGAGCAGGTGAAGATGGTACTTACGGTACGGCGGATGATGAGAATTACTATGTGTATTCATTAAGCATGGCAGACATGGCAAATCCTGATAACGATGACCGTTATTCCAGCGGTTTTCATGATCAGGCAACCCGTGAATTTGCCATGGATGAGTTTGTGAGAATCGCTAATACACTTGATAATTCCAAACCGCTTTTTATTGCGTCTCACCAGCCTCTGTTTGCAAAGCGCGGCGACAATGATTATGCGCTTGCATGGTATGAGTGTATTTCCGCAGTGGCAGAACATAGGGATGTTGCGTTCTTTTTTGGACACAATCATAAATATGATACCGACGTTAATCTGGATACAAACGGAGAATTGTTGCCGAATCCGTATTTCTACCCTTACGGAAGCGAAGTGAAAATTGCGTACATGGGCACGGAGAACGATAAGGAAAAAGGCGAGTACAGAACGATTAACTTCACGCATTTTTGTGCGGGTTATTTGGCACCGACAAATGATTCGGATAATGACGGCTGTTACACAAGAAGAGGTACGCTTGTCGGAGTTGATCTCTTTGAAGACAGAATCGGCTATACAACTTATGATCAGTACGGTGTATATACAGGAAAGGCCGCTGTGGATACTTATGAAATGCGTCGTAATACCGTTTATGGCAAAACCGATTATATAAGAGGCGAAGAACTTGACCTTACTGTGGTTTATCAGGGTGTGGATATTTCAGATAAAGTGGAAATTTCCGGATATAATCCGGATGCACCGGGCGCACAGACGGTAACGATTACATACGGAGATTATTTTAAAGCATATTTCGATGTAACGGTTGGTGATAATACTTATTATAATGCAGAGTATGATGTAACTGTTGTTGCAGATGATTTGATGACACAGGATATGAGTGTATCCATGCTTGGAATCAACAGATATCATATGCATGTATTCTATCGTGTATTCCATAAAATGGTTTATACGACAGGATATCAGATTACAAAGGCTGACGGCAGCAGGAACGGCAATTACAAGGTTACTTTGCCGATACATGATTTGCATAATCCTATTGTGTATCGTTTGTCAGCAGATGCAACGGATACATATTTGATGGATACTAAGGTAGAGGGCGATTATATTACCTTTGAAACGGATGAACTCGGCGTATTTATGCTTGGCGACAATCCGATTTCGGAACCGTATGAAAAAAATTGTGTCGTACAGCAAACCAAAACTGTTTATGTACCAGCAAAGGAAATTAGGGAAAACGGTAACTATATTTTGGTTGGAGAAATAGGACACGGCGGAGAACGTGTTGCTTACGCCAATAATGCCGGCGCAGAAGGTGCACTTTCGATTTCGATTGTTCCTTCCCGAATTGAAGCTGTGGACGGCATGGTATATGACAGCTATATTGAAACTGATGATCAAAGTATCATCTGGACGGCAAAGAAAGCAGAATCGGGACATTCGTTACACAATGACGGTTACAGCATAAGCTATACGGATGATAATACCCTGACAGCAGGTGCTGCAACAGCGGATCTTACTTATGATAATGTGTCAAACAGAATAAAAAATGTAAGCGGAGATGAGAAGTATTTGTACTACTCCGTTCACGAAGACCAGATGTGGAACTGGCATGCTGACTATATCAGCGAGAGTCAAAGCTCCAGAAACATGTGGCTCTATGAAGCGGTTGAAGTACCCTGTGACGAGACAAAAGAATATAGTGTATATACACCGAATAATGAGGTGGAAATGTCATACATGCGCCAGCAGAAACGTTCCTTAGAGTACGATTTAATGCTTGGTGATGAAATTGTGGATGCCTCTGTGCTTGGCGGAACATGGAAATTCAGCTGTCCGTCAGATTCCATCGTTGACAGTATTTCCGAAGACGGTATTGTAACATTTAATGCCGTGAATAAAGAGGCTTATGTGAAAATGGAATATGTTTGGGGAGAGCAGAACGAGTACAGTGTATACCGCTATGTGAAATTGGTTCCTCATCGCGCATTGAATTATCATGCGCACAATTATGTATATGAAGTTGTGCAGCCGACAGAAGATACAGACGGATATCGAGGTTACAGATGTTTGAACTGTTATGACTACTCTCTGATAGAAAGACTGGATTCTGCAGCATCCGAAGAAACACAGGATGGTGGTATTACTGAGGGACAAAGTGTTTCCGTAGAGAATCTTTTATTCCCGGCAGCAGGTGAAACACTTGGAGCTGTACCCAATAAACCAAATACATTAACGTATGACGGCAATTATTTTGTCAAAGAGTTAAAGTGGGAGCGTTTTGACGGAGAAGAATGGAAAACGATTCATGAAGCGATTGTACCTTCTGAGGAAAAGGCTTGTCGTGTGGCAATGACTCTTTTGGCAGATGAAGGATATACTTTTGATCCGGCATTGGCAGAAGGCAATGTGATTTTAAATGGCGAAAAGGCGGTCGATGTTTCGGTTGGAAATAAAGGAAAAGAAGTTTCGTTTACCTATATTTTCGGGGGAAATGGGGTAGAAGAATTGCCGGAGGAGGCAACGGAACAACCGTCGGAAGAAGTGTCGGAAGATGCTTCCGAACAGGAACCGGAAAAAGAGCCTGCGCCGGAAGCACCTGCTCCGGAAATGCCTGCGGAACCGGTATCATTAAAGAAGGCTGTTATTAAATTCACGCAGAAGTCTTATCAGTATAATAAGAGAGACGGTTATGTGACACTGAACTTTGGCGGAGAAACACCGGATGCGATTGTGACGCTTAAAGTTGGCAAGGAAACGAAGACTCTTGTGGAAGGTGTTGATTTCCGCGCAGTGTATAAGAACAACGACCGCGTCGGTAAAGCAACTTTGACAATTGAAGGAATCGGCAATTACAAAGGAAGTGCTAAGAAAACCTTTAAGATTACACCAATCCCTCTGACGGAGGACATGTTATACAAGAGAATCGGTGATGTTGTGTATTCCAAGGCAGGTGCAACAGTAGAAGATAAGCTTATGATGTACTGCAAGGGAAGAGTGATGATGTACGGGAAGGATTTCACGCTTAAATACAGCGGAAATAAGGATTTGGGTAAGGCAAAGGTAACTATTATCGGTAAAGGTAATTTTACCGGCAAAATCCAAACTGAATTTAACATTATCCCGCAGGATATTTCCAACACTTCCGTTACGGTGAAACCGATTGCATACAAAGCCAAAGAAGGCTATAAGTATAAATTTAGTGTAACGGTAAAAGACGGTAAGAAGAAATTAACAAAGAATAAGGATTATGAAGTAATTACGACTGAGATTACCAAGGAGAATCTGGATGCATGGTATGCGGGAACCGGAAAGGCTCCGACTATTACAATCCGTGCGAAAGAGAAATCCTGTTACGTATATGAAAAAAATGTTCCGGTAAGTGTTTACCGTTATAAACTTAGTACAAAGAATACGATTCTTGTAATGAAGGACATCGAAATCGGCAGCAATACATATTCTTTCAAACAGGATGTTTATTACAGTGATGATGCCAAAGTTATTAAGGCATTAAAGAAGGAAAAGAATGCGGATGCGTTAAATAAACTGATTGAGGAAAAACTTGCAAGTAATGAATTGCGTCTGCTTGAAGAAAATTCGGATTATGAACTTGACGGTCTCATGAGTAGCACATCAAAGAAATCAACGTTGACGCTGAAAGTGAAAGGTATATGGAAATATGCCGGTGGTATAACTAACAAATATACAATTATTAAATAAAAGACTTACATACCATATGCATGTAAAGATATGTCGGTTTTGGCAGGAGGGTGCAGGAAAAAGGAAGAAAAATCATATTGCTTTTATCAATTGCCACAGATATAATACGAATAGCAGTAAAAACTTTTTAGAATGAGGAGAGAAAAAATGAAAAAATTGTTAGCATTAGGTTTGATTACTGTTATGACTACTGTTTGCGTGGCATGCGGAAAGACAACTTCCGATCAGGGCAGCGAAGCTCCCGGTCAGGAGACAGAAGTAAGTGATGTTGCTTCAGAGGATACAGAAGCAGTTGCGATTACGGATGCAAATGAAATTCTTACAAAGGCATGGACAGAGTACAACGCAACGGTGTCCGAAGATTTGAAGTTCCCTGTTGGCGGCGGAAACGTTGAGAATATGGTAATGGATGCTCCGGGCAAATTTGATGTGACAGTGGAAGCTGCACAGGATACTTTGACTGCATCTTATTGTGCAACACCTGATTTTGTCGCAAAGACAGATGATGTTGCAACAATGATGAATATGATGATGGCGAATAATTTTACTGCAGCAGCATATCATATTACCGATGCGGCAAATGTTGATGCCGCTATTGCGGAGTTGAAAGATGCAACACTGAATAACCAGTGGATGTGCGGTATGCCCGAAACTTTTATCGTGGTTAAGGTTGGCGATTCCTATCTTGTTTCCGTATTCGGAAACGGTCAGGTTGTCGATGCATTCAAAAATGCATTAACCACAGTTTACGGAGAGGGTGCTGTAGTAAGCGTTGAAGAATCTCTTATGTAAAAAAAAGCAACGGGAGAGGGGCAATTTGTCCAACTCCCGTTTTTTTCTGATTTAGTGCTTGTAAGATTTTGGATGAAAGGAATCGTGGAAAATGCTATTTTCGAGTATCCCTTTTTTATACTATTTTTTGCCGGTGTTTTTGCTTCTTTATTACATCGTGCCGAAGAAAATTAAGAATCCTGTTTTATTGCTTGCAAGTCTCGTCTTCTATGGCTGGGGAGAACCATCGTTTGTGTTCTTGATGGTGTTGTCCATTTTGTCGGGTTATCTGTTCGGATTGGGGATTGAGAAGTTCCGTGGTAAAAAGGGATCAAAGGTATGCATGATATTAGCTTTAGTTGTGAGCTTCGGACTTCTTGCATATTTTAAGTATGCTAATTTTTTTATTTCGAACTTCAGTATAGCGACGGGAATTGCCGTACCGCTTCTTAAAGTAGTACTGCCGATTGGAATCAGCTTCTATACGTTTCAGATGGTAAGCTATATTCTGGATGTTTATTGGGACAAGGTTCCTGCGCAGAAAAATTTCATTACGCTTGCGACGTATATTGTGATGTTCCCGCAGCTGATTGCAGGGCCGATTGTACGTTATACGGATGTGGAAGCGCAGTTAAAAGAGCGTAGCATTACATTTGATAAAATTGCATACGGCATCAGACGTTTTGCCTTAGGTATGGGCAAAAAGATTCTGATTGCAAATGTTCTGGGTGAGTTTGCGGCAGCGTTTCATGCAACGGATGAAAAGTCTGTGCTCTTTTACTGGGGATATGCGATTGCGGTTTCACTCCAGATTTATTTTGATTTTTCCGGCTATTCGGATATGGCAATCGGTCTTGGAAGCATGTTAGGGTTTACGTTTGTGGAAAACTTTAATTATCCGTATATTTCGGCCAGCGCAACTGAATTCTGGCGCAGATGGCATATGTCGCTGGGATCATGGTTCCGTGACTATGTGTATATTCCGCTTGGCGGAAGCCGCTGCTCAAAGGTGCGCCATTATTTTAATATCTTTGTTGTCTGGATGTTTACCGGATTCTGGCATGGCGCTGAGTGGACGTTTATCGTCTGGGGGTTGTATTTCGGAATCCTTTTGGTACTTGAAAAGACATTTTTGCTGAAATGGTTTGAGAAATATAAAATAATCGGACACGTGTACCTTTTATTCTTTGTCATCATAAGTTTCGTGATTTTTGATGCGAACGGACTTGGTGCGGCAGGTACACATCTTGCTTCCATGTTTGGTTTTGGCGGGATTCCGTTAAGTACGGGCGTGACCTTATATTATTTAAAGAGTTATCTTGTGATGTTCCTTATTGCAATTATCGGTGCAACACCGCTTCCGAAACTGTTGGTGGAAAAAGCAATGGCAAAGCCGGCCTTTTCCAAGGCGATACAGATTGCTGCTCCTGTTATCATGGTGCTTCTTATACTTGTATCAACCGCGTATCTGGTAGATGGATCGTTTAATCCGTTCCTCTATTTCAGATTTTAGGAAGGGGGGCAGATTATGGAAGCAAAAATCAATAAAATATCAGTTTGTATGATTGCTGTTCTTTTTGCCGTATTCACAATCTGGGTATGGGTGAAGCCGGATACGGAGTTCTCAAGTACGGAAAGGCGTACTTTGAAAAAGTTCCCGGAATGCAGTATCGCATCCATAGCGGACGGCAAATTCATGGAGCAGTTTGAAGCGTATACCACAGACCAGTTTCCGTTCCGAGATGCGTTCAGAAGCCTGAAAGCGGCAATGCATTTTTATCTGTTTGGGCAGTCTGATAACAATGATGTGTACGTCATAGACGGACATATCGGTAAAATAGATTATCCGTATTCCGAAAAGGCGGTAAAAGCATCTGCGAAGAAATTCAATTCCATTTATGAGAAATATATTTCAGGAACGGATGCGTCGGTATATTATGCTATCGTACCTGACAAGCATTACTTCCTTGGAGAGAAGAACGGGTATCCCGCATATGATTACAAGGAGATGTATGAAACATTGGCAACGGAGTTGTCCGATATGGAGTATATCGAAATTGCGGACATGCTTTCCGTGGAGGATTATTACAGGACGGATACGCATTGGAAGCAGGAGAGTATTACCGATGTGGCAAAGAGACTGGCAGAGAGCATGGGCGTAACGTTGCAGGAAGAGTATACGGAAGTGACGCATGATGGCCCCTTTTACGGGGTATATTACGGGCAGCTCGGTCTTCCCGTGGAACCGGATACAATTACGTATCTTGTAAATCCGATGTTTGAAGACTGCGTGGTTACCAATCATGAAACAGGTAAAACGATGTCTGTGTATGACCTGGCCAAAGCAGAAGGGCGCGATCCGTATGAACTGTTTTTATCCGGTTCGATTTCGGCGATTACGATTGAGAATCCGAATGCGACGACGGATAAGGAGCTTGTAATGTTCCGCGATTCATTCGGCAGCAGTCTGGCTCCGCTTCTGGTTGAAGCGTATGCCAAAATTACGATTCTGGACGCGCGTTATATGAATGAAATAATGATTGGTAAGTTTGTGACGTTTGAGAACCAGGATGTACTTTTTATTCACAGTACGGGTGTACTGAATAATGAAACGGCTTTTCAATAAAAGAGAAAAGATAAAAAACGAAAGAGGTGTAAAAATGAAAAAAAGAGTATTGGCACTGGGGTTATGTGTCGTGCTTGTTCTTTCACTTGCGGCCTGCAGTAAGAAAGAAGAAGTTGTGACAGCTCCCACGGAAACACAGGAAGAAGAAAACAGTTCTTCCGAGGAAGTAACGGAAGAAGTAAGCGAAGAACCGGTTGATGAGAACATGATTAAAAATGCTGACTTTGCTGAAGGGGTAGGTACCTGGATGACTTACTTAAACGGAGGCGAAGGAGCTCTTAGCGTTAACGCGGACGGACAGCTTGTGATTGATATTACCAAGGTCGGAAACCTGGATTATAGTGTGCAGGCATATTATGACGGCATTGTTCTGGATCAGGGCGTTGTCTACAAATTTGCATTTGATATGGCTACAAGCGTTCCCAGAACCGTGGTATGGCGTATCCAGTTAAACGGCGGTGATTACAGCGCATATTTTACGGAGGAAATTTCTTCTACGACAGAGATGCAGCATTACGAATACGAGATTAAAATGGAACAGCCGTCTGATCCGGCGCCGCGTCTTTGCTTTAATGTCGGAACATATGAACCGGACGGAGAATTGGGGGCACATCAGATTATGTTGGACAATTTTGAATATAAAGTACTTGATGCTTCAGGAAAGGTTGCGGTAGATGAGAACGCAGGCCTTCCCATGATTAATGTGAACCAGGTTGGATACCTTCCCGATATGGAGAAGAAAGCCACCTTCCGCGGCGATACCATCGGTACTGCTTTTACGGTTGTGAATGCAGAAAGCGGAGAAGTTGCGTATGAAGGAACCATTACGGGAGAAGGTGATAATGCTTCCTCAGGAGAGAAATGTGCAGTGGGTGATTTCACCGAACTTACAACACCGGGCACATATAAAATAGTAAATGATGCATGCGGAGAATCTTTTACTTTCCAAATTGGTGATGATGTATATAAGAGTCTTCTTGATGATACACTTCGCATGATGTATATGCAAAGATGCGGTTGTGAACTTCCGGCTGATTTGGCAGGCGATTTCGCACATCCTGTTTGTCATGCGACAGACGCGGTTGTGTACGGAACAAGTACAAAGAAAGATGTTTCCGGCGGATGGCATGATGCCGGCGACTATGGCCGTTACGTTGTTTCCGGTGCGAAAACAGTTGCGGACCTTTTACTGGCGTATGAAGCATATCCGTCTGTGTTTGGGGATGACTTGAATATTCCCGAGAGCGGAAACGGTGTTCCCGATGTGCTGGATGAAGTGCGCTTCGAACTTGAGTGGATGCTTAAAATGCAGGAAACAAACGGCGGCGTATATCACAAAGTAACCTGCAGAAATTTCCCCGGAACGGTAATGCCGCAGGATGAAACAGAGGAACTTGTGATTTCTCCGATTTCCAATACTGCAACTGCTGATTTTGCGGCAGTTATGGCAATGGCGGGAAGATTTTATGAGAAATATGATGCAGATTTTGCAAAGAAATGTCTTGCGGCAGCAGAAAGTGCACTTGCATATTATGAAGCAAATAAGTCAGCACCGGGCTTTAAGAATCCTTCCGATGTGGTAACGGGTGAATATCCGGATGATGATGCGACAGACGAATATGTTTGGGCACTTGCGGAACTTTATAAAACAACCGGTGATAAGAAGTATGAAGATACTTTGAAAGGTATTAACACAGATTCCCTCTCCATGGCATTAGGCTGGCAGGGCGTTGGTGTCTATGGTGCATATACATATTGTTCCATCCCGGGAGCGGATGCTTCCTTAAAGGGTAAGATGCAGGCAAAGATTGATTTTGAAGCACAGAAAATGGAAGAAAACAGAAAAGCGGATGCATATGAATCCACTATGGGCAATGAATACCCTTGGGGCTCTAATATGACCATCGCAAACAACGGTATGATTTATTTAATGACAGGAAACAAGGCGGGGGCAGAGAGCCAGCTTTCCTACCTTCTTGGAAACAATACCAACAGCTATTGTTTCGTAACCGGCTACGGCACACTTTCACCGACAGGAACCCACCACAGACCTTCCCAGTCATTGAAAAAGACAATGCAGGGTATGCTTGTCGGCGGACCGAACAGTAACTTGGAAGACCCGTACGCACAGCAGACTTTGAAGGATAAAGCACCTGCTAAATGTTACGTGGACAACGAGCAGAGTTACTCCTGTAACGAAATAACCGTTTACTGGAATTCACCGTTTGTATATTTGCTTGCAGGAATTTGCGCGAAGTAAGCATGTTTATTGAAAGAATTTCGAAGAAAATAATATGAGATGAAAAGGTTGATTGTTTTGCCAAGGGAAGCACCTTATGGTAAAATAAATCAACCTTTTTTGAAATTTTTTTATTTTTTTTTGTAGTTTTTCCAAAATAATCCTTAGTACATATATGAGAGGTGGTGATACAGGTGTCAGATGAAGAAATCATTGAGTTGTTGTTTGAGCGTTCCGAGAAGGCAATCAGCGCATTGGAAACGAAATACAACAAAATCTGTATGCAGACTTCATATAACATCCTTGGAAACCATTCCGATGCAGAAGAATGTGTCAATGATGCATACCTTGGTGTTTGGAATGCAATCCCACCGGAAAGACCGAATCCGTTGTTGACTTATGTGCTGCGTATTGTGAGAAATATTTCTCTTACGCTTTATCATAAGAATCATGCGCAGAAACGTAACAGTACATACGATCTTGCAGTCGATGAACTGGCGGAATTTATCGCAGCGCCGGATACCGTAGAAAGTACGCTGGAATTAAATGAGCTCACGGCAGAACTGGAACGGTTTCTGGATAAGTTGGATAAATTGAACCGGGTTGTTTTTATCAGAAGATACTGGTTCTTTGATTCCTACGAACAGATTGCTGAACAGACCGGTCTTTCGGTAAAAAATGTTTCGGTCAGATTGACCAGAGTGAGAAAAATGTTAAAGGATTATTTACAAGAAAGGGGAATCTACCTATGAGCGAAAAGAAACTGGTGGAAGCCATTGGCAATGTAGATGATAAGTATATTAGCGAAGCCATGAATGTAAGAGTCAGAAGAAAAAATGTTTTCGGACGTGTTTCAGCTTTCGCAGCAACAGCTGCCGCAGCATGTTTCGTTATGATTTTTGGTATATCCGCATTGGTGGGTGCGAACAAAGCAGATTCTGTTGTTGCAATTGATGTCAATCCCAGTATTGAACTTACCGTAAGCAAGAACGATAAGGTTTTGGAAGCGAAGGCACTGAATGCAGATGCTGAAGTGGTACTTGCAGATTTATCTTTGGAAAAGGTGGAACTGGATACTGCATTGAATGCAATTGTTGGTTCACTTTTACAGAACGGATATCTTGATGAAGTTTCCAATGCAGTAAATGTATGCGTTGCAAACGATGATGAAAAAAGAGCTGATGAACTCGGACAGAAAGTAAGCGGCGAATTGAACAGTATTTTTGTTGCAAAAGATTTAATCGGACAGGTAAGTACACAGTCTGTCGGAAACGATGCAGTTGCTAATTACCAGGGTAAAAGCTTCGGTAAGGCTACACTTGCAGAGGAAGTGGCACAGAACATGGGTATTACCGTGGATGAAGCGTTAGAGCTTTCCGTATCTGAGCTTTGGGCACTTTCTGATACTTCAGGACAGGAATTTATTACGAAACAGGAAGCATTGGAAATCGTTATCAAAGATGCGGAAATTAAAGAAGACGAAATCACCGAAATGAAGATTAAGATTGAACATGCAGGTGGCGTTTTCAAATATGACATTAAGATTAAAGTCGGCGAGCGTAAAGAATATAAGTACAAACTTGATGCAGTAACAGGCGATATTTTAGAATATGAATTTAAGCTTCATCCGGAGAAGCCTGAACCTGCTGACCCGGTTGATCAGATTACAAAGAATGAAGCACTTGCCATCGCTTATGCAGATGCAGGCGTTGAATCAACAAAGGTTGTTCTTACAGAGTTAAAACACAGACCGGCAGAGAAGGAATACCATATTTCTTTCTATGATGCAAAATATGATTATTTCTACGTGATCGATGCAGTAGAAGGTAAGGTAGTGACCAAGGATGTGATTGAGCGTCCGACAGCAGACGAAGAAGTTCCTGTAGCTAAGGTTACTTTTGAACAGGCCTTGAAACTTGCGCTGGATATGGCCGGTGTGAAGTTTGAAGATTTGACCATGTGTGATGTGAAGTATCATGTGCATAAACATGGAGAAGTTCATTACAGAATTCATTTCCATGTAGATAAAATGCACTACGAATATGTTGTTGACGCTTTGACAGGCGAATGTACAGAAAAGAAACGTCATGAGCATCCGACTCCTCCTCATGAGAAGGAAGAGCCTAAGAAACCTGAGGCACCGAAGAAACCGGAACCGAAGCCCGAGCCCGAGAAACCCGCTAAGCCGGAACCGAAGCCCGAGCCCGAGAAACCCGCTAAGCCGGAACCGAAGCCCGAACCTGAGAAACCTGCTAAGCCGGAACCGAAACCGGAACCCTCAGAAGAACCTTCAGAAGAATCTACAGAGGCACCTTCAGAAGAGTCAACAGAAACTCCTTCTGAAGAACCGTCAGAAGCACCTTCTGAAACACCCGAACCGTCAGAAGAACCTTCTGAAGAATCTGCACCTGCCAAAGAACCTGCAAAGGGACCGGCTGCGCCCGGACCTAAGAAAGGTGCAAAATAACTATCGCTAAAAACGGTTCTCCCTAACCGTTTTAAACAAAAAACCTCAAAAAGCAGTGAACAAAGTATGCTGAAACCAGCCCTGCCGACTCCCTCGGTAGGGCTGGTTTCGTTTGCGCATCACAGCGGGGTAAGCAGAGGTTACGTCCGGCAGACCGGCTTGAAATATAAGAGCCTCTAACTGTTTCGCGGATATTTAGAGAGAACGGACGCAAACGCTCCAAACGGGACATCCGTGTCCCGTTGGACCTTCCGCCAACATCGTGTTGTCGGCTTGCTGTCTATGAAGCGAAACATCAAGAGCCTCTAATATTCCTACACAAAGGTCTGCCGGACGTAACCTCTGCTTACCCCGCTGTGATACAGCACCGTGACCGTAGAGTCAGGTCCTAAATTTCCCTAAAATAGGAAATTTGGGAATATTTTGTGGTATAATGAGAAATAAAAGGAATAAACAAGAAAAATATATAACAGAAAGGAAACGCGGATCCGTCCGTTACGGTACATACAGGATTTGCAGGCTCACATATGGATACAATTATATTTAAAGAACAAATCAAAGCAGGTGCATACGACCGGAAATTTCTGGCTTTGTATCCCGGAGAAATGCTTGAGGAACAGCATGCACGTTACGTGGCGGCAATTGAAGCGTTTGAGGAACATTTTGGTCCCGGTGAAATCTTTCTTTGCAGTGCGCCGGGAAGAACAGAAATCAGCGGAAATCATACAGATCATCAACACGGAGAAGTGTTGGCGGCAGCTATCCATTTGGATGCGCTTGCAGTAGTGCGAAAGACTGAGTGTGAAAGAATCAGGATTATTTCTGAAGGCTATCCGCAGATTGAAATTGCAATACAGAATTTGAAAAAAGGTATAGGTGTGAAAGAAGTATCAAGTGAGGATGAGTTTGTGGTTGTAACACCGGACCCTGCGCAGTTTGGCACAACAAAGGCTCTGGTACAAGGCATTATTGCAGGATTTGAGAAACGCGGACTTGCGGTGACGGGGTTTGATGCGTATATTACCGGTGATGTTCCGGTCGGTTCCGGATTGTCTTCTTCTGCATCTCTTGAAATTCTGCTTGGCGGGATTTTAAACAGCGGACGGGAAGAGAAAGAATTAACACCGGTTGAACTGGCTCAAATCGGACAGTACGCGGAGAATGTTTATTTCGGTAAGCCCTGCGGTCTGATGGATCAGATGGCATGCGCCGTGGGAAATGCCGTGCATATTGATTTTGGAAATCCGGAGAATCCGATTGTGGAGCAGGTGGAGCTTCCGCTTGCGAAGGAAGGGTACTGTCTTTGCATTACCGATACGAAGGGCTCACATGCAGACCTGACATCGGAATATGCTGCAATTGTACAGGAGATGAAGGCGGTTGCTGCATACTTTGGCAAAGAATTTTTGGGAGAAGTGCAAGAGAAAGATGTGATGAACAACCTTTCTGCATTAAGGGAACAGTGCGGTGACAGAAGTGTGCTTCGCGCATTGCATTTCTATCGGGAGAATGCGCGCGTGCGGGAAGAGAGTGACGCATTAAAGAAGGGCGACTTGTTACACTTCCTTACTCTTGTGCAGGAGAGCGGAGATTCTTCTTACAAATACTTACAGAATATCTATGCTCCGGCAAATCCGCAGGAGCAGAATCTTGCACTCGCACTCCAAATCAGTGAGATATGCTTAAAGAAGCTTGGCAGAGCTGAAGGAAAAGCTACACAGGAGGGTTCTTTATGCACACCCGAAACCGGCAGAGGAGAAACCGGAACAGGGGCGGAATTCGCAGTCCGGGTACATGGCGGCGGCTTCGCCGGCACGATTCAGGCATTTGTGAAGCAGGCGCAGTGTGAGGCTTATCGGAAACAGATGAATACTGTTTTTGGAGAGAATTCCTGTAAAATATTACGTGTTCGCCCTTGTGGCTTTGATATTTTAGACAATTTAACTTAAATTAGTTAACTATATTTTCACAACCTGACAAAAGGAAAACATACAGAATAACTAAAAATAGACATGGAAAAATCGACAGATTTCACATAAAAACGACAAAATAGTAAAAAAAGGTGGAAAATATCGTATTCGTGTAGTTTAATGAAAAGGATATTGTTTCGATATATACTATATAGATGGAGTTAATATGCATGGGTAAAAAGAAACAGATTTATTATGCAAGAACATACAGAAGAATTGAACTCGACGCTAAGGCATGCATTATTTTTGCATGCCTTTTAGTGCTACCTGTCATTTTGCTTTTGTTATTCTTTATGGATGAATTGACAGCACTGATTACGGACTTTGGAGTAATGGTCTTATCATCGGTTATTCCGCGTGAAGATATTGTGGTGAAGGTGACGGACTATGCGTTTTTACATGAGATGCACTATATTGATTTGCCGATGCATAATCCCGGAATGTGGATGATTGTCGGAAACCTGATTGTGTGTCTCCTGACCTTGATTCTGCTTCGCGTTTTTAAAAGGACGGGACGTCCGCTGGCGATTTATGCAACCTTTGCAATTATGATTCACATTGTCAGCTGTGCTTTTTTTGCATTTGCGGCGAAATATTTTCCGTATACGATGGCTGATTATTCCGAGTTGTATATGAAGCAGCAAATTGGTATTTGGATTACGTTTGCTCTTTTGGCAGGTTTGGTAGTCAGCTTTATGGGAGCAAAACATTACGGACTGAAAGCATTCACTTTTTATTTCATTATGCTGTATGCATTGGTGTTTGGCACAATCCGGTATGTGTTATTCCTATATCTTTTGCATCAGTTTTCGGCATTGTACATGGCTCTTTTGTTTTTTGTTGTCGGGCCGACGTTTGATTTTTCTTATTTTGTTATTATTTATGCGTTTTTTGTAAATAAAACCATTCGCAATTCTGAGTCGGGAGAAAGTAAAGAAATATGGAAATGGTCTTAGATATCATTATTTTAGTGATAAAATTATATATGATTGCGCTGGTTCTTCTGGTGTTTATGTATGTCATCAGACATTTTTTGTTTGCGATGAACCGTATGGCAGGGCGTCAGAGATTGTATTATAACGATATATGCACCAGTAATTTGAAGAAGATATCCGTTCTGATTCCGATGCATAATGAGGAACAGGTTCTTTCCTTTGTTTTGGATTCACTGCTGGAATGTGATTATGACAGAGATAAAATGGAAATCATTCCGATTAATGATAATTCTACGGACCGCACGAAGGAACTTTTAGACGAGTATCACAGGAAGTATGAATTTATCCGTCCGCTTCACAGAGATTGCGAAAATCGCGGTAAGCCGGCGGGACTGAATGATGCCATGGAGCTTGCAACGGGTGATATTATTATTGTGTTTGATGCGGATTATCGTCCGGCTAAAGATATGTTAAAGCAGCTTGCAAGTGCTTTTGAAAATCCGGAAGTCGGTGCAGTTATGGGACGTGTAATTCCTTATAATGCCAATGCAAATATTTTGACAAGATTGATTAATTTAGAGCGTTCGGGCGGTTACCAGGTTGATCAGCAGGCGCGTTATAATTTGCGACTGATTCCGCAGTACGGAGGGACCGTGGGTGGTTTTCGCAAAGAAATCCTGCGTAGTACGGGAGGATTTAATCCGCTTGTACTTGCGGAAGATACGGAGCTTACATACCGTTTGTATACAAGCGGCTGGAAGGTGGTTTATGCCAATTCCGCAGAGTGTTATGAAGAGTCGCCGGAAACATGGGCGGTGCGTGCGAAACAGATTCGAAGATGGGCGCGCGGTCACAATCAGGTTTTGTTCCGCTATTTGTTTAAAACTATTTTTAACAAACATATGAATTTGCGTGAAAAAGTTGACGGACTCATGCTTTTATTTGTATATGCGGTTCCGTTTTTCCTTTTACTTGGGCAGCTTGGTTCGCTGGTTCTGTTTTTTACGGGAGAGATGAATCTTCTGTCCGGCTGGTGGGTACTTTTATCCGTGGCAATTTATTGCTCCTTCGGAAATTTTGCCCCGTTTTTTGAAATCGGTACGGCGCTATTTATGGATGGAATTAAGGGAGAGGCTCTTTTGTTGCCGCTTCTGTTATTTAATTTCTATTTCTATATGTGGAATATCAGTCTTGGCTTTATAGATGCTGTTATTGACATTCTGACGGGACGTCAGGCGAAGTGGGCGAAGACTGCACGTTTCACGAAGAAGAAGTCCTAGAGAAGGAGGGCCAGACTGTGATTGTGATTATTATTCTTGCGATTGTTTTTCTTCTGATGTTAACGGCTCCCTTCTTCATTGCATATATCTATGTTACAAAGAAGGATACAACGCCCTTGAATATTCGTCAGGGGAAGGTGAAGGATCCGCGTTATTTCGGCAAGTCCTTTGCAGCCAAAGTGGAAGAAAATCTGGAAAAAAGTGAAAAAGAAACCATTCATCTTTCCAAGAATGAATATTTCGTGGATGGAGATAAAAGAATTATCGAGGCAGAGGAAGTGAATCGTATTATCATCTGCCGTCATGAAGATTTCATCGCACAAGAGGAAGTGAAAACATTTAATAAGGAAATATACGGCGCTTGTAATGTTGCATTCCTGAATAAGGATGTATCTGTGCGTGCGGCTTATGCGAAGAAGATGATGGTACTTGGTGCAGGCGTGCTTGTGGAACGCTGGGTAGATGCGGAAGAGACACTTGCAATTTATGATAATTGCGTGCTCGGAATGAGTGCATCCGCAGGACGGCGAATGAGTCTTGGCAAAGGATGTTCTTTCAGACGTTTGTATGCTCCTGAAATCCTTGCCGGAAGATATCCGGGAACAGGAGAGGAGGAAGTGAAACGCAGTGTGCCTCCGATTTCCAAAGATGATACACCGCCTGAGATTGTAAGGAATATCAAGGTCATTGATAAAGAGTATACCAATGATAAAAATGAAGCGAACATTACATTGTTTGCAGTCGATGATGTGACTGTGCTTGAAAACATTATTGTCAAAGGAGATATCACAACAGAGCAGAGCGTGCGTATTTGCGATAATGCTGTTGTGTGCGGAAATATATTTGCAGAGCATGACATCAGAATCGGAACCGGCGCTATTGTACTTGGAAACATTTTCACCCAGGGGAATGTCTATATTGAAAGCGGTGCGATGATTGGGCGTCCGGGCAGTATCGTTTCTGTTATTGCGAGAGAAGAAATCACAATTGAGAAGGATGTTATCCTCCATGGTTTTGTCAGCTGCGAAAAAATCGGTCGTATCTTGAATTCCACGCAGGTCTGGGATGGTGTACAGTATAGTTATCTCCCGTTGCCACAGGTGCGTACCAGCCTTGTGCTGGAGGATTGGGAGAGTTATGAAAAGCTGGGAGAGCATGGTGTAAGAAACGACGATTTCCTTACCACGGCATCTATTATGTTGCCGTTAAAAGAGATTTCGGACAGTACCTTTTACGGGTGCAAAGCGCTTGCGACTGTGACGTTACCTCCGGAGATTGAAAAAATCGGAAACTATGCTTTCACAGAGTGTGAATCTCTTGCAGCGTTAACCGCGTTATCAGGACTTGCTCTTCGAGAAATCGGAACGTCTGCGTTTGAAAATTGCAGGCTTTTGCCGGAGGTTTCCTTTCCTGCTTCTTTGGAGCGGCTTGGAAATGCGGCATTTGCAGGTTGTGAAGGATTGAAGAAGGTTACTTTTGCACAGGGATGTGCATTGACAGAAATCGGTAATCATTGCTTTAAGGATTGTAAAAATGTGACGGAAATTCTTTTACCGGAAGGCGTTATGCAAATCGGAATGAGTGCTTTCGCCGGATGTGATTCCCTGCAAAAACTTCGCGTTCCGCGTACATGTGAGACACAACCCGGAATTGCAGAGTTGAAAGATTCCGGAATTGAGATTACGTTTAGTGAATAAGGATTGACACGATGAATAAAAAGAAGATATGGATTCCGGTTGCGGCAGGTGTTCTGTTTCCGATATTTTGTATTGGATTATTTGTTCTTTTACAGGCGGTTTCGTTGGTGGAAGAACACATAGTCGCAAAGGAAGAAGTTCCCGTGCAGAATTTGGAGGAACCTTTGGGTCAAGAACCTGAATCTGTGCAGCTCTCTGATAAAAAAATATATGAGTCAGACACTCTGGTTTGTTATGAAGACAGAGGGTTTAAAAAATTTCAGGCAGAGGCTAATCGGGCAGAAAAAGGTGCAGAGATTGCAAAAGCAGTCAAGGCATTCCTTCCGGAAGATGTCGGGTTTTATGTTATGCCGATACCGAAGAGAATTATGTTTGAAGAGGATTATGCATCGGCGCAGACTGCGTATGTGAATTACAGAAATCAATTGCATGCAGCGTTGCAGGGTGTTGCCACATTATCGGATGCTTATCCTTCTCTGTCAGAGAATGGAGGGCAAACGCTGTACTTTAGAACAGAAGATTCCTGGAATATGGAGGGGGCTTATTACGGACTTCGGCCGTTCCTCTCACAGGTCGGAATAGAAACGATTGCGTTTGATGAGTATGTGAAGAATGAAAATATAAGCCAATTTAAGGGAAACCTTATGTTGGAGCAGATCCCGCCTTATGTGGATTTATTCGCGTGGGAAGATGATGAGCTTGTGTATTACGATTTGCCTGCCGGGAAAAACCTTGTAAAAGAAATTTCTTATGAAGGAAACAGACAGGTGATTGTTAAGAAACCATTGCTTACTTTGTCATCAAGAAATACCTCTTCTGTTATTTCCGGTAACGTAGCACGTGCCATTGTAGAGGGAGATGCGAGAGCAGACAATAAGAAAGAGGAGTATCTTTTATTGATTGGTGACAGCGATGCAAAGCTACTCATACCTTATTTGAAAAATTATTACAAAGGTGTTTATTTTATAAATATTTCCCGTAAATCAGGTTTGGAGTCGGACCTTCAGACGCTGATAAGGGAATACAATGTGAAGGATGTATTGCTTGCACAGGATGCGGAAGAATTTGGGAAAGCAGGATATTTTGCAGCAGTTTCTGCTTTGGTGGATGCAAGACGGATGGAAGAACAGGAGGTAGTGACAGATGGCAACGATATTCCGTAAGGAGTTAAAGTATGTGATTACCTATGAAAATTTCCTGCAGATTCAGAGTTTGTTGGAAGCAGTACTTGAACGTGATGAACATTGCAAATCAGCAAGCTACATGGTCCGTTCACAGTATTATGATTCTGTTACAAATGCCGATTTACAGGATAATCTGGACGGTGTCTTGCAGAAGCGTAAAATAAGACTCCGTATTTATGATGTAAATGCAAATGAGGGGAAATTGGAATATAAATGCAAAAACGGTTCCGATGGGGTGAAGTATTCCTTGAAGGTGAGCAGGGAAGAGGCTCTTTTACTTGAAAATCATCACTATGATTTCCTGTTAAGAAGGCCGGAAGAGCTTGCTGCGCGACTTTACAACAAGATGACTTCCGAAGTATACATGCCAAAGACCATTGTGGAATATCAGCGTCTGGCATATAGATTTCCTGCCAGTGATGTGCGTGTGACTTTTGATACGGATATTCGCGCAAGTATTAATCCGTATGGCATTTTTGAACCGGCGCCTTCGTATGTACCGCTTCTTCATGCGGATAAGGGAATTCTTGAAATTAAGTATAATGACTTTTTCCCGTCAGCATTGAAACCGCTTCTCGGAAATTTAGACAGTGTGGCAGAGGCTTACAGCAAATATTCAACCGCCAGACTGGCATATGTATAGAACAGAAAGGACGTAACAATGAGAGAATTTATTTTAGAGAATCTGATGGACACAACCTCGCTTACATTAGTGAGTGTGTTACTGAATAATGTTGTTGCAATCGTGGCTGCATTCTTCATCATGTTTGTATATAAGTTTACTTATGCAGGTGTGGCATACAGCCGCAAATTCAATATTACATTGGGCGCGGTTACTATTGCGACTACGATGATTATGGGGGTAATCAGTAATAATATTGCATTGTCTCTTGGTATGGTCGGTGCGTTGTCTATCATACGTTTCAGAACGGCAATTAAAGATGCGAGAGATGCGGCTTTTATTTTCTGGGCAATTGCAGTCGGAATCGGATGCGGTGTGTCACAGTATGTGCTTGTGGGCGTTGGCAGTCTCTTTTTATTCCTTTTTATGATTCTGACAAAGAAGGGAATCGGTTCCGGGAAACAGCTTCTGATTGTGCAGGCTGAAATTGCTGCACAGAATGAGGTGGAGGCGTTGGTAGGACGTCATTTCGAAGGGAAAGCGCACAGAACAATTAAGAATATGTCCGATTATGGTTGTGAGATGGTTTACTGCGTGCCTGAGGATTTGTTGAATAAGGCAAACAGGAAAAATCAGGTGGATATTACAGAGGCGCTTATCAAAATTGAAGGTGTGACAAGGGTAAATCTTGTAGAGCAGCAGGATGATATATCCAGATAAAAAACGGAGTCTTTTTTATGAAAAAAGTATTTGCATGTGCGGGTATGTTTGTGCTTTTACTGGCGATAACTCTGGCGGCACAGTTTTATCTGGATTCGTTGCCGGAAGAAAAGAAGGTTAAGAAAGAGGAAAAAGGAACGGTTTCAAATTATATTGTACCGGATGCTGATTATCTTTCTTTTTATGAATTGGAGACCTTTGAAACGCATCTGCCGGTTGTGCATATCAATACGGATGGCGCACAGATTATGAAAGAAAATAAAGTGTGGGCAAGTCTTGCGGTGGCAGAAGCACCTTTGGACGGAAGTATGCGAAGCATTACGGAGGAGCCTGACTATGAGGAAGCAGTACAGATAAATTATCGAGGTGCTTCTTCATTTTCACAGTTTGACAAAAAACAGTATCGTGTGAAGTTTTTCAAAAAAGAAGGCGGAACGAAGGATAAGGAAGTCTCGTTTCTTGGGATGGGAAAACATTCTGAGTGGGTTTTGAACGGGCCTTTTTTGGATAAAACACTGATGCGAAACAGACTGGTGTATGAAATCGGGCGTGAAATCAATGAATGGGCGCCGGACAGCCGTTATGTGGAATTGTTTGTGAATGGTGAATATCAGGGTGTATATCTGGCGATAGAGCCTGTGACGAACGGAGAGGCGAGACTTCGTTTGTGTGAGTTTGGTTTGGCAAGCGGAGAGTGTGCGTATATTGTGAAACGCGACCGTGTGGAAACGGAGGAATCACCGCTTGATGTATATGGCCACTATGCAGGAAAAACATTCAATGATTTGTTCATTGATTATCCGTCCAAATCAAATTTGACGGAGCCGCAGAAAGCATGGATTACAAAAGATATTGATGATTTTGAACGCGTGCTATATGGGGAGTATTTCGATGATCCGCAACAGGGTTATGCGAAGTATATTGACGTGGATGCTTTCGTGGATTATGTAGTACTCAATGAATTTGTGCTGAATCATGATGCCGGTAATTTATCCACGTATGTTTATAAGGAATTGGGCGGTAAACTAAAACCGGTTATTTGGGACTACAACAATGCTTTTGATAATTACCAGTGGTTTGCCATGGACTATAAGCAATTTTACCTGACACGGAATTCCTGGTTTGACAGATTGTTACAGGACCGTGCTTTTGTGGACAAGGTGGTTAAACGTTATCGGGAATTAAGAGAGAATACTCTTTCAGAAGAGAAAATATTTGCTGACATTGATGCTTACAAAGAGGAACTTGGAGATGCAACAGAACGGAACTTCAAGATTTGGGGATATACCTTTCATGAGGATTTGATGTCAGGGGATAATACGTTGCATTATGATGCGGAAAGCTATGAAGAGGCGATTGTGCAGTTAAAGGGCGCAATACACGCAAGGGGAACCTTCATGGATGAGCACATTGAAGATTTGTATGCAAATTGTGTGAATTAAATATAATTTGTGAAAATGGGTAATTTCGGGGCAACTTAAGTGGTTTAGTATTTACGAAAGTAGGGACGTTTATGAAGGTAATGAGTGTATTTGGAACAAGACCGGAGGCAATTAAGATGTGTCCGCTTGTGAAGGAACTGGAAAAAAATTCCGAAATTGAGAGTATTGTCTGTCTGACAGGACAACATAAGGAAATGCTTTATCAGGTAATAGACATCTTTGGAACAAAGGTTGACTATGATTTGGAAATTATGCGTCCGAAGCAGACTTTGACAACAATTACGACATCTGTTTTGGAACGCATGGAAGAAGTCCTTCAGAAGGAGAAGCCGGACATTGTTCTGGTGCATGGAGATACTTCAACTTCTTTTGTTGCGGCGCTGGCATGTTTCTATCAGCAGATTCCTGTCGGACATGTTGAGGCGGGCTTAAGAACGTTTGATAAGTGGTCACCGTTCCCGGAAGAAATGAACAGAAGTCTTACTTGCCGCATTGCTGATTTACACTTCGCACCGACAGAGAATAATAGAAATAATCTCTATAACGAGAATGTTAAGGATGGCGTTTATGTGACCGGTAATACGGTAATTGATGCCTTCCGGACAACGGTAAAAGAAGGTTATGTATATAAAGACAGTGATTTGGCTGCGATAGACTTCAACGGCAAAAGGTGTGTGCTTATGACAGCGCATCGTCGTGAAAATTTGGGAGAGCCGCTTGAAAATATTTGTCGTAGCGTGAAACGTCTTGCGGAAGAATATCCTGATTTGGAAGTGGTTTATCCGGTACATATGAATCCGCTTGTACGTGAGACTGCAGAAAAGATTCTTGGAAATCAGGCTAATGTGCATCTGATTCAGCCACTTGATGTGGAGGATATGCACAATCTCATGGCACGCAGTTTCCTTGTAATGACCGACTCCGGAGGCTTACAGGAAGAAGCGCCCGCATGCGGTGTTCCTGTACTTGTACTTCGTACAGAAACAGAGCGTCCTGAGGCAGTAGAAGCCGGAACCGTGAAAGTAGTCGGTGTTGATGAAGAAGTGATTTACAGGAACGCGGTAGAATTGCTGGAGAATAAGGATGCTTATGAGAAGATGGCAAAAGCCGTGAATCCCTACGGCGACGGACATGCCAGTGAGCGAATTGCTCAAATTCTTCTTGACTGGGCCAAAGCCTAAGTTTAAGGGCGCCGGGAGGTGCCGGGGGATTCTTTGAAATGAGGGGAGCCGCCGGGGGGTTCTTTGAAATGAGGGGAGTTGCCGGGGGATTCTTTGAAATTAGGGGAGTTGCCGGGGGAATTCTTTGAAATTAGGGGGATACGCCGGGGAAATGGGCTCTAAATAGAAGAAATTTCTGTATAGATACGGCTGAGCTGAGGAAATCTTGGAAATTAATTGAAATTCAAGGAAGTCGCCGGGGGAATGGGCTCTAAATAGAAGAAATTCTTATATAGATACGCCTGGCAAGAGGAAATCTTGGAAATTAATTGAAATTCAAGGGAGCCGCCGGGGAAATGGGCTCTAAATTGAAGAAATTTCTGTATAGATACGGCTGAGCTGAGGAAATCTTGGAAATTAGAGGAAAATGCCTGGGGATTCTTTGAAATGAGGGGGAAGTCGCCGGGGGAATGGGCTCTGAAATTAGGTAAATGGGCTCTAAATGAAGAAAATTTTTGTATAGATACGGCTGGGCTGGAGAAACTCCGGAAATTAATTGAAATTCAAGGAAGTCGCCGGGGAAATGGGCTCTAAATAGAAGAAATTTCTGTATAGATACGGCTGAGCTGGAGAAACTCCGGAAATTAATTGAAATTCAAGGAAGTCGCCGGGGGAATGGGCTCTAAATTGAAGAAATTCTTATATAGATACGCCTGGCAAGAGGAAATCTTGGAAATTAGAGGAAAATGCCTGGAAATTCTTTGAAATGAAAGGAAATTAATTGAAACGTGAGGCCTTCGGAAATTAACTGAAATGAACAGAGAAAGGAGAATATCCGCTTTGTTGAAAGTCGGATACAAGTGAATGATATGGGCATTAAATGGGGTGTATTGGGTACTGCAAATGTTGCTGACTGGGGTGTGATTCCGGGAATGTTGCAGGCAAAGGAATGTGAATTGTATGCAATTGCAGGAAGATATGAGGAAAAGGTTAACGCTTATAAGGAAAAGTTCGGATTCAAGAAAGGGTATGTCGGATATGACAAACTTCTTGCGGATTCTGATGTGCAGGCAGTGTATATTCCGCTGCCGAACAACTTGCATAAAGAGTGGGTTGTCAAAGCTTTAAAGGCCGGAAAACATGTTCTTTGTGAGAAACCGTTAGCCTTGAATGCTGCGGAGGCTGAAGAAATGTATCAGGTTGCGAAAGAGAATCAAGTGATTCTTGCTGAAGCGTATGCATACCTTCACAGTCCGTATATTAAAGCGCTCCGCAAGGAAATCCAAGAAGGCGTAATCGGAGATGTCATTTATCTTGAAACTGCTTTTATCACACAAGGTTATGAAGAGGATATCAGACTTTACAAAGAGCTTGGCGGCGGTGCAATGTATGACCTTGGTTGTTATTGCACAACCATGATCGGGACACTTGTGGATGGGGATACAGAATATGTCAAAGCTACAATGGAAGCAAATGAGCATGGCGTAGATTTGTTTACTGCAGGCCTGATTAAATTCAAGAATGGCGCACGAGCATCTTTTAATGTCGGTATGATGCTGGGCACAGATACCAACGCGCGTTTTGACCGCTTGTATGTACACGGAACGAAAGGAATTATCCGTTCAGATGTTGAATATAATCAGGCAGGAGATTTGTCCTATACCATAACCGTGAACGGCGAAACAATCACCAAAACGCAACAGGCGAGAAATAACTACGCACTTGAAATTGAGCAAATGAATCGTGCAATTATCGGCGAAGAGGAAATTTACATTACACCGGAATTCTCGATTAGAAATGCTAAAATGATTGATGCGGCACTCGCATCCATGGGATATTAATTGAAAAATCAGGGTGTCAAAATACAGTACCGAAATGTGTTTTGACCACCCTTTTTTTAGGTAAAAAAATGTTTGATATACATTTCTACGGTTTCCGGGTTGAGAGGTTCTTTTTGCGTTTCAAAGGTGGTGATAAGCCTGATTCCGGGCGTGATGCCGTTGCTGGCATAGAGATTGATTTTGGAAGAAGTTTTGTTAATGTAAGACTGAACATCCATCAGACCAAAGTGTTCCCAGTAAAAGTATTCGCCGGTTTTAGGATGACGGATTGTGAAATCGGGATAGATTATGATGTTATCCAATGTTAACTCGCATTCGTAGCGAAAGGGGATTTGATAATGGCAAAGCATCATGTCAATCAGTACTTCGGATTTGGAGCGTAGAAGGTGGTTCGAAACCCCTTTGTGGATTAAATTTTCAGGGTACAAGGGGCATTTGTTGTATGGTTGTGTCATCCATTCAATTAATTCTTTGTCGGTTGGTTTGAGGTATGGGGCAAGAAGTTTGCGGTACCCGTCTGAATCATCAAGAAGTGTATTTGCTTTGTCAAGCAGGGAATGGTGTTGCAGATAAAGAGCAAGATCGTGTTTTTCCTTTTTCAGGCCGCCCAGTAAAAGTAAAATATATTTTTTACGAGCCAGTTGTTCTGCAAGTGTTTGATTGGTTTTTGGAATGTAAAATTTTTGATGGTCAATGCTGTTATACCATTTGACATGATGCTGCTGATGTGAGCAAATTAATTTGCCGGGCGGAAGATTGCGTAGTTCCTCTTCCAGGGAAGAAATGCGGTTAGATATGTTTTCGTAGTCCCGCCTTATTCGTTCATAATTCATGTAAGTCTCCTTTCGATAAAGTGATATTATTAAAACATATCATTCCTATAAAATCAAGTAAAAGAATAAAATACGGATAAATAAAAGTATAAAATACGGATAAATAAAAGCATAAAATACAGACGAATAAAAGAATAGCAAAGCAGAAACTAAAAAAGCGCAACCGAAGTTGCGCTTTTTTGTGAGAAAATCTTTTATTTCAATACCAGTTCGCTCCATCTCTTGGTAGAAACAAAGCCGATATAAGTTTTACCGGTGTTGAGTTCGATTTCGTTGCCGTCCGCGTCGTAGTAGCGAGTCGGGTCAGTGTCCATGCCTTTTTTCCATGTGATGGGGATGGCATGTCCGCCGGTGATGTAGTAGCCTTTGCCGCTCTGGTTAAGGATGTTGAACATCATGTAACCATTCTCGTCAAACTGTTCGCATTTCGCGGACTGGAGGATGACATTGGTGAAAGCAAGCTGCTTGTTGTCATTCTCGGGGTCAACGTGTGCCTTGCCGTATTCGTAGTAAAGATACTTGCCGCTTTCCTTGTCGTATTCAAGTTCGGAACCATTGTGCGGAAACGGAAGGTCTACGAGGGAGCAGGCCTGTGCGTCAGATTTGGCTTGCAAATTGGTAGGCGCGCTGTCGTCTGCAAATTTGAAATGCTCACCCTTGTAGTAAGAGTTATATTCTTTGTCAATGTTTGCGGCTTTGATTCTTTTCTCAATTTCGCCTGTGGTTACATATTCGGTAAACTCACGGGATTTGCCGTTGTCAATACGGGCGAAACCGCCGCTTAAGTTGTCCACCCAGGGGTTTCCGAGATAATCATTGATGTAAAAAGGACCGCCGTCGTGAATCAGGATTGCGTTGTATTCCGGTGCGAGCATGAAGTTCGTCGGACGTGTACTTCTGATGCTGCCGAAACGTGTGATTTTTTCCCAATCTTTTACAACTGCCATGAAACGTGTGATTTCACCGTTTGCGGTACTGTTCATGACTTCATAAACAATATCGGCCTGTGTAAGTCCGTAGTGATCAAGTGCTGTTTTTTCGTTGTCTACCATGATGGCAACCGGACGCTGGTCCTGGATGGATTTGTCAATCCATTCATTTGTGAGCTCGCTACGATACATATTTTCCGGATCAATGACAACTTCTTCAGAAGTATCAACAGCAGCTGTTTCGGAATCGTCCTGCGTGAGCTCGTCCCAGGAATAAGAGGTTTCCTCTGAGGTAGCAGGAGAACTTGTTTCTTCTGCGCCGCCGCAACCTGCCATTGCCGTGCAAAGCATGAGCGAAGACAGAAGAACTGCAAACAATTTTTTCTTCATGTAAAGAATTCCTTTCTTTGATAAAATTCGATACTAGTTTACTACAACTCAGGTGTGATATGCAAGACGGAAAATTTGGTATTTGTAAAAATAGCTCAATGTGATGCGATATTTGATTATATAAAAGGTTAATAATCCAATGCGAATTTCATAAAAATCTTTGTCGTAGTGCGACGCAAGAAGTTTTTGGGCTAGGAAATGCGGTCCGGTTTCTTGCGGTAGGTGCCCGGCGAAAAGCCTGCGTTGGCGCGAAACTGCCGACAGAAATGCTCTGTGTTGCGATAGCCGCAAAGCTCTGCGATTTCCGAAATGCTCAATGTGGTGTAGGTCAGGTAGTCCTTGGCCTTCTGAATCCGGAACGCAATCACGTCCTCCATGCAGGAAATGTCGAACTGTTGCTTGTAAAGGGACTGCAGATAGCCGCTGCTCATATGAAGTTCTTCGGCCATGCGTGCCACGTTCCAGTCGTCGCCCGGGTTCGTGGAAATCTGTCTGCGCAGGGCGAGCAGCTCGTGGTCGTGCGCGGAAACCTGACCGGTAGAAAGCTCGTCGTGAAGTTTATTGAATAAAACTCGTATAAGCTGTGCAATCAAATCCGGCGACTGTTCCCATGTTAAAAGCTGAAAAAGTCTTCTGATATACTCGGGGTCAGAGATGGTAAAAGGAATGCCCTGCAGCGGGAAGTGCGTCACGAAGGACTCCTCGCATGAAAACTGCATCCAATGATTACCGTAGGTTTCTTCCGACGCGCCGTACCAGATTTTACGTCCCGGCGGATAAAGGATTGCGCTGTACGCCGGATATTCCGCTACTTCACCATCGATATAAAAAAGAGCCGGCGTGGTCGTCACAACAATAATATAGTTGTGAAAACCTTCCGGAATATCGTATCGGAAGTTGCTTTGGTGTACGGCGTCATAGCCGATGGAGTCGATTTGATTCATTGTTAACACCTGCCTTGTTTACTGAATATGAATTAGGGTGCCAAAACATTTCTTTTGTTCAAGCGAATTCCCGATAAAAGAAAAGACACTCCGCGAGAGAACACTTTGTTCTTGGATTTGACGGATTGTTGTGTGTTTGGCACTTTCACAATATGAGAATAAATCAATTTTATATTAGTATTGTTCATTGAAAAGGAATTGTCAATAGAGTATGCTTGCGGTACGGTACTGAAAACAAAATATTATAATTTATCAAAGGGTGAGAACGATGGAGTCTAAAATGATGAATATGACAACGGGAAGTCCCGTTCGCCTTTTATTAGTATTTTCCATACCGATGTTAATCGGAAATGTATTTCAGCAGTTATATAATCTGGTCGATTCCATGATTGTCGGGCAATTTGTGGGGGAGGATGCGTTGGCGGCAATCGGTGCGACGAATTCCGTGGGCTTTCTGTTTTTTGCAATGTGTAACGGCCTTGGAAGCGGCGGCGGTATTCTGACGGCGAAAGAATTTGGCGCCGGGAATGAAGAAAATGTGAAAAAAACAATTGTGAATTCAGGATATATTTTACTGTTTGGCTCTGTGATTATGGGCGTGTTGGCAGCACTTGTTTCCGAGCCGGTGCTTTCCTTTATGAATACGCCGGAGCATATTATGCACGACGCGCTGATTTATATGTACATGCAGTGTATCGGGCTGCCGCTGGTGGCGATTTATAATCATTCGTCATCTATGCTGCGTGCGTTGGGAGATTCGAGAACGCCGTTGTATTTCCTGATTTTTGCAGCACTTCTGAATGTCGGGTTGGATCTTTGGTTTGTATGCGGATTTGAATGGGGCGTTTTTGGTGCGGCTCTGGCAACAGGTATTGCCCAGGTGATCGCCGGAATCGGTTGTCTTCTCTATGCAATTAAGTTTAATCCGTATTTTAAAATGAGTCGCAGACATTTCAGACTTGAGGGCGGCATTCTTTGGGAGTGTGTGCGTCTTGGTGTGCCGCTTTCGGTGCAGTTTTCCATGATTGCGGTTTCGTGTATGGCTTTGCAACGCGTGGTAAACGGTTACGGTTCTGCCGTAATGGCTGCGTTTACGGCAACGAGCAGGGTTGAGCAGCTTCTGCATCAGCCGTATCAGACCTTGAGTGCGGCGCTTTCAACTTATTCAGGTCAGAATCTCGGCGCCAAGGAGCATGAGCGTATCCGCCTTGGCTTCCGCAAAAGTATGCTTATGATGGGAATTTTCTCACTTGTGATGTTGCCGGTAATGCAGTTTGGCGGCGCGGCAATTATCAAGATGTTTGTAGATGACGCGGTTGTTATTGATTACGGCGCTAAAGCTATGCAGATTACAAGCTGGTTCTACATAACGCTTGGCACTATCTATATGACAAGAGGTGTCTTAAACGGAATCGGCGATGCGGCTTTTGCATTAATTAACGGTATTGTGGAAGTTGTCGGCCGCATCGTTGTGCCGGTTGCGCTTACCATGATTCCCTTCATCGGTGTCTGGGGCATCTGGTGGTCGACAGGAATTGTGTGGCTTATCAGTGCTCTGTTCTGTTACTTGCGCTATGTATCCTGGGGAAAGAAGCTGAAGGAAAACATGGATGCCGTGGAAGTGTGAAATGAGTGGATTTGCGGGGGGAATTAATTGAAATGAGTGGATTTGCCGGGGGGATTAATTGAAATTCAAGGAAGTCGCCGGGGAAATGGGCTCTAAATAGAGAAAATTCTTGTATAGATACGCCTGGGCTGAGGAAATCTTGGAAATTAATTGAAATGAGGGGATTTGCGGGGGAAATTCTTTGAAATTCAAGGAAGTCGCGGGGGGGAATGGGCTCTAAATTGAGAAAATTCTTGTATAGATACGCCTGGGCAGGAGAAACTCCGGAAATTAATTGAAATTCAAGGAAGTCGCTTGGGAAATGGGCTCTAAATAGAAGAAATTTCTTGTATAGATACGCCTGGGCTGAGGAAATCCCGGAAATTAATTGAAATTCAGGGAAGTCGCCGGGGAAATGGGCTCTAAATTGAGAAAATTCTTGTATAGATACGCCTGGGCTGAGGAAATCTTGGAAATTAATTGAAATTCAGGGAAGTCGCCGGGGGAATGGGCTCTAAATAGAAGAAATTTCTGTATAGATACGCCTGGGCCGAGAAAATCTTGGAAATTAATTGAAATTCAAGGAAGTTGCCGGGGAAATGGGCTCTAAATAGAGAAAATTCTTGTATAGATACGCCTGGGCTGGAGAAATCCCGGAAATTAATTGAAATTCAAGGGAGTCGCGGGGGAAATGGGCTCTAAATAGAAGAAATTTCTGTATAGATACGCCTGGGCTGAGGAAATCCCGGAAATTAATTGAAATGAGGGGATTTGCTGGGGAAATTCTTTGGAATTCAAGGAAGTCGCCGGGGAAATGGGCTCTAAATAGAGAAAATTCTTGTATAGATACGCCTGGGCCGGAGAAACTCCGGAAATTAATTGAAATTCAAGGAAGTCGCCGGGGGAATGGGCTCTAAATAGAAGAAATTTCTGTATAGATACGCCTGGACTGAGGCCCCCCCGGAAATTAATTGAAAAGCAGGAGAAAACCCCGGAAATTAATTGAAATGAGTGGATTTGCCAGAGCTCCCCGGCAATTAATCGAAATGAGTGGATTTGCCGGAGAAACTCCCGGAAATTAATTGAAACACGGGAGAACATCGGGAAAAGTATAGTCAAATACAAGGTGAAATAGTATTATTTAAATATACATAAAAGAGAGAGAGGTATTGGCATGGGTAAATTTGAGAAACTTGCTCATCGTAGAGCAGGAAGAGTAATCAAGGTGGTGGATGCTGCGGGAAATCCGGTGGCAGGCAAGAAGCTTCGTTTGCGTCAGACAAATCATGCATTTCTGTTTGGATGCGGTGCGTTTGATATCAATGCGTATTACGAGTTTGACAAACCTGAGATTAAAAAAATGGCAGGCGAAAGAATGGCTTTGTGGACGGATGTATTCAACTACGGAACACTTCCCTTCTATTGGGGTACGTATGAGCCGGAAGAGGGCAATCCGAAGTGGGAGAGCCGCATGAAGGCAGCAGAGTACATGAAGGAGAGAAATATTCAGGTCAAGGGTCATCCGCTTTGCTGGCATACCGTATGTGCGGACTGGCTTATGAAGTATGATAACGAAACAATTCTTAAGAAGCAGCTTGAAAGAATTGACCGTGATGTAACACAGTTCAAGGGTAAAATTGATATGTGGGATGTAATCAATGAAGTTGTTATCATGCCTGATTTCGATAAGTATGACAATGCGATTACAAGGATTTGTAAGGAACATGGTCGTGTGAATCTGATTAAAATGGTTTTTGAGGAAGCGAAAAAGATGAATCCGGATTCCACACTTTTGTTGAATGATTTCAATACTTCCGTGGCGTATGATATTTTATTGGAAAGCGCGTTGGCGGCAGGTGCGCCGATTGATGTTATTGGTATCCAGTCCCATCAGCATCAGGGATACTGGGGCGCTGAGAAATTGCATGCAGTGTTGGATCGTTATTCGCATTTCAAGATGCCGATTCATTTTACTGAGAATACGCTTGTGTCGGGTGAGCTGATTCCGCCTCATATTGTGGATTTGAATGACCATCAGGTAGATGTTTGGCCGTCTACACCGGAATTCGAAGAGCGTCAGATGAATGAGTGGGAAGAGATGTATCGCATCCTCTTTGAACATCCGCTTGTGGAAGCTGTTACCGGATGGGATTTCGCTGACGGAATGTGGTTAAAAGCACCGAGTGGATTCATCCATGAGGATAACACCGTGAAACCTGTTTACAACCGCCTGAAAGAAATGATTAAGGGCGAGTGGTGGACAGATGAAGAGGTCTGCACTGATGCAAACGGAATCGTGCGTGTCGAAGGTTTCAAGGGTGATTATGTCCTTGCAGACGGTGATGCCGAGGCGGCTTTCGAGATGAAGGCTGATTCGGATGAAGTACTTCTGCTTACAATATAATTTCGCACTTCTTGGCGCCGGCGGAAGCATTTTCCACCATGGAACCGTAATCCGACACAGTATTTTCATGTCATTATTTACAGATTTCCGTTCTTGTGCTATAATCACAACGTTTGCCTTTACAGGCAAATTAAATGGCATGAGGAGGAAAGTAGTAAGCATATACCTGGTTTGAAAACTCAGGTGCTTATGAAAAAACAGAAATGAAAAAAAGATTGGCAATCATGTTACTGGCAATGGCAGTAACCGCAGCAGCAGGCTGTGTGAGCAAACCGGTGGAACAGGACCGGACAGAAGAGATGACTTTGAGTGAGGCAGGCGAAGAGACAATGCCTTCCGAAGAGGAATCAGAGGTTGTGTCGGAAGAAGAAAGCAAGTCAGAGATGGCGTCAGAGGTAAACGGTGTTTATCAGGTAAGCTTCGAACACAACTATGATGAGAGCGGAGAACATGCGGCAATCATTGTGAATGATGCGGATGGCGAAGTCTGGAGATACGAAACTTCAGTTCCCGAGGTTGCACAGATTGATGCTTATGCAATGCTTGGTGAGACTGCAACCAGCGTATATTTCCTTGATAAAGGTGTTGTGAAATCTTTTGATATTACGACCGGTGAGGTGCAGTGGGAACTTACAGACTATCCCATGAGTACGGGAGCGAGCCTTGTGGACGAGGACGGCACCTTATATGTGACTGGTTATTTCGGAAGTTTCTACATGGTGGTTTCCCCTGCGGGCGAAGTGCTTCATCATTGTCCCGAGGCTGCGGAAGAAGATTTGTACTGGCCGTATCAAATGGAATTTGTGGGAGATAAAGTGCGCATCTACTGTGAGAGCAACGAGGATGCGATTGTGCTGGTGAATAAGGAAGATTACACTTATACGGTGGAATAGGAATTAAATGAAAACGTCGTGCGAAAAGCACGACGTTTTTTTGTGTTGCTGTCGCAACCGCGCCAGACGCGAGAGTCCGCAAGAGGACTCTATGTTGCATAGGAATCTCCTATGCAACAAAAAAAGCTCCGCTAAGGATGCGCACTCACGTGTAAGGAAGGTGTTGCTGTCGCAACCACGCTCGGCGCGAGAGTCCGCAAGCGGACTCTATATACAAAATTCCCAATTATTACAACTTGTATACTAAAAAACCCTGCGCTAATATCAAGTATATGGTATTTTCAACAATTCTAAGCGCTTTGTTGCCACTATATTTTGCGTTATACACATTGACGTAAATTGTCAGAAATGCTATTATTTTGTAAGGTATATTTTGATAACATGGAGAAAGTGTGGGGTATGGATGAAACAGAGTAAAAATACCGATATGATAATCGATATTCACAGCCATATTTTACCTGGGATTGATGATGGTTCGGCAGACATGGAGGAAACGCTTCAAATGCTTATGACTGCGGAGCAGGAAGGCATTACGCATATGATTGCGACGCCGCATTATAAGGAGAATCGTCTGCAGACCAATCCGGAGCAGATTAAGGCGTTGCTTGATAAGGTGAAGAAGGCTTGTGAAGAACAGGGGATTGCAATCAATCTATATGCAGGAAATGAAGTATATTATTTCAGTGATATAGAAGAGGCCGTGGAAGAGGGCAGGCTGCTTGCGTTGAATGAAGGAAACAGGATGCTGGTAGAGTTTAATCCGTATGCGGATTATAAGAGAATCCGAAATGCTGTGGATACGGTCAGAGGACTTGGATTCCATCCCGTGATTGCACATGTGGAACGATATGACTGCATGCTGAAGAAACCTGATAATGTTGAAGAACTCTATGACATGGACGCGGAGATTCAGGTGAATGCGGCTTCGATTACCGGCGAGGCAGGCTTTAAGTCAAAGATGTTTGTGCATAAGCTTCTTAAGAAACATCTGGTTCATTATGTCGGAACAGATGCACATGAATCTAAGAAGCGCGCACCGAAGATGAAGAAGTGTGCATCCATCCTTCGTAAAAAATTCGGCGAAGAATATGCAAACGAACTGTTGTATGAGAATGCGTTAACGAATATTATTAACGACAATTGATTATAATGGGCAAATACATAAGACGTGTAAATTCGAAAGAATCTATCTAAAAGGAAAGTTGAGAAAATCATGAAAAAGCAAAATGATACAGAAATAGAAATTGATTTGATGGAACTGGTGGCGGAGTTGTTGCGCCATTGGTGGATTATCCTGATTGCAACGGCAGTGCTTGGGGTGGCAGGATTGTTGTATAGTACACTGTATCTGACACCGGAGTATGAGTCTACTACGAGCATTTATATCTTAAGCAAACAGAATGAGAATGCGATGACTTATAACGATACACAGCTTGCGACACAGTTAACCAAGGACTACGAAAAGTTAATTACAGGACGTACCGTGATTGAGAATGTAATCGAGAAATGTGCGGTGGACGAGACTTATAAACAATTATGTAATCGTGTAGTGGTTGCCAATGAGGCCAATACACGAATCATTACCATTACCGTAACGGATACTAATCCGGCGAATGCGCAGCTTCTTGCAAACGCAATCCGTGAAGAGGCAGCTATTCATATCAAAGAAGTAACCGATGTAGAAGCCGTTAATGTGGCGGATGAGGCGAATCTTCCCGCGGAGCCTTCGGGTCCTTCCGTTCTTAAGTGGACGGCTGTCGGCTTGGCGGCAGGTTTTGCCTTAAGTGCCGGCTTACTTACTCTCCGATTCATGTTAGATGATACGATTAAGACTTCTGAAGATGTGGAGAAGTATCTTGAGATTAGTATTCTTGCGCTGATTCCTGATACGCAGGGTTCCGCTAAGAAAAAGAAAAAGAAGAAATCGGCAGCAAAGAAGGCAACGGCGAAGACGTCCGGTGAACTTGAAGTTGTTGACTTAAACGAAACGAAAGCATAGAGAGGGTAAAAAAATGCAGGAAATCGAATTAAAACAGGAAACGCAGGATTTTCGTCTGAAGGAAGCCTTCAAGACACTGCGTACGAATATAGACTTCTCGGGAGATGATATTAAGGTTATCTGTGTTACCAGCTGTGTTCCGGGAGAAGGAAAGAGTACCGTATCCTTTGAACTGGCACGTTCCTTTGCAGTGAAAGGTAAGAGAACGTTATTGATTGATGCGGATTTACGTAAGTCTGTCATGAAGGCTCGTTACCGTAAGGGACGTGTGCGTTACGGTCTTACCAATTACCTTGCAGGGCGCGTAACCATGGAGGAAGCGCTTTGTGTAACAGATGTACCTAACTTCTATATGCTCTTTGCGGGTCCGGTACCGCCGAACCCCAGTGAATTACTTGGTAACAGTAAGTTTCAGCGCATGATTAAGGAATCACGTGACGTATTCGATGTGATTATTATTGATACTCCGCCTGTGGGTAGTGTGGTTGACTCTACCGTCGTAGCGAAGAACTGCGATGGAGCCGTAATGGTTATATCAAGTGGTAAAATCAGTTATCGCTTTGCGCGTCGCATGAAAGAGCAGTTAAGTGTGAGTGGTTGTCGCATCCTAGGCTGTGTACTTAATAAAGTCAAGATGAACGGCAAGGGATATTACGGCAGCTATTACGGTAAGTACTATGGTAAGTATTACGGTAATTACAGTAACAACAATGAACTCTAATCCGTGCGGGTTAGAGCATAATGCTTGAGGGGCATGAAAGTTAAGGGGATAAAAAGTAGGAGGATGCGGTATGCGTCAGTATTCAAGTAGGAGCAAACATATTGATTTCATCATATTGGATTTGTTTACTGTGGAACTCTCTTTCGTTCTTGCTAATTTGGCGCGATTCGGTATTGGTGCCGCCGTAGATTATCGTATCTTTGCTTCAATGAACCTTCTTCTGGTTCTGTTGCATCTGGTGATTGTCTTTGCCGCAGAATGTTATTCCGGTATTCTTCGAAGAGGATATTTGAAGGAACTGAAACAAGTGGTCTTTCATAATGGGGCAGTATTGGCTTCGGGACTCCTTGTTATCTTCTTTCTGCAGGCGTCTGCCCAGTATTCTCGTCTTGTAATGGTGTATTTCTTCATATTCGATGTCATTATTATGTATTTGCTGCGTATAGCGAGAAAGAGATTTCTGCTTCGGGTATCGAAGCGCCACAGGGATGGGCGCAAGATGTTACTGGTTGCATACCGGGCGGATGCAGAGGCACTTGTGAAAGAGCTTGCGGAATATAATTACAGTGATTTTAATCTGGAAGGGATCTGTATCTTGGATTCAAACTGTGTCGGAGAGCGTATTGAAGAGGTAGAGGTTGTAACAACCCGTAAGGAGTTGTTTGAATATGTGAAGGAAAATGTAGTGGATACAGTGTTCCTTAAGTGTCGCGAAGATGAAAGAAAGAAGTTAATGGATACACTCTATCATATGGGCGTTATGGTACATATGAGTCTTGATTTCGTGCTTGGAGATTTGCCGCATGCGACGTTACAGAATATCAACGGTATCTCGGTTATTACGGCAGCGATGCATCAGCCGACGACAAGACAACGCGTTATGAAACGTGCGATGGATATCTGCGGCGGCTTGGTAGGGTTATGTTGTACGGGACTTATTTGTCTTGTTTTTGGACCGATTATTAAGATTCAGTCTCCGGGACCAATTTTCTTCAAACAACAGCGCGTCGGACAGAACGGTAGGAGATTCAATATCTATAAGTTTCGTTCCATGTATCCGGATGCAGAGGCACGTAAGGCAGAGCTTATGAAAGAGAATAAGATGTCGGGACATATGTTTAAGATGGATAATGACCCCAGAATCATTCCAATCGGGCATTTCATGCGTAAGACATCGTTGGATGAATTCCCGCAGTTCTTTAACGTCCTGATGGGCGATATGAGTCTTGTCGGAACAAGACCGCCTACCGTAGATGAATATGAGAAGTATGAGCTTCACCACAGAAGCCGTCTTGCGATTAAACCGGGACTTACAGGCCTTTGGCAGGTGTCCGGCAGAAGCGATATTACGGACTTTGAAGAAGTGGTGGAATTGGATAAGAAGTATATTAGAGGTTTCTGTATCAGTCAGGATATTAAGATTATCTTAAAGACGGTTTGGATTGTGCTGGTTGGTAGAGGGGCGAAGTAAAGAATGATGAAAATGGGAGGGACACGCTGTGTCCCATGTTTTGTGTTGTTATAGTACATATGAATTTGATAGGAGAGCCAGTGTGAGTACAATTGATTTAGGCGGCAAGACAATATTGATTACCGGTGCTGCAGGTTTCATAGGAGCAAATTTAGTGAAGTGCGTATTGTCAGAAGAGAAGGATGTTACTGTAATCGGTGTTGACAATATGAATGATTATTATGATGTTCGTTTGAAGGAATTTCGTCGTGATGAATTCGTGAATGATTCAAGAGTTGTGTTTAAGAAAGGAAGTATTGCAGATAAGAAACTTGTTAATTCAATATTTGAAGAATATAGGCCGGAGATTGTGGTGAATCTTGCGGCGCAGGCAGGGGTCAGATATTCAATTACAAATCCGGATGCCTATATAGAGGCAAATATAATTGGGTTTTATAATATTTTGGAAGCATGCCGGAACCATGAAGTTGAACATTTGGTATATGCAAGTTCATCAAGTGTATATGGTTCTAATGCGAAGATTCCATATAGTACAGATGATAAAGTTGACAATCCGGTTTCATTATATGCAGCGACAAAAAAAAGCAATGAACTTATGGCTCATGCGTATTCTAAGCTGTATAACATTCCGTCTACGGGACTACGTTTCTTTACTGTTTACGGCCCGGCCGGTAGACCGGATATGGCATACTTTGGATTTACTAATAAATTAATTAAAGGTGAAAAAATCCAGATATTTAATTATGGAAAATGCAAGAGGGATTTCACATATGTTGATGATATTGTAGAAGGTATTATCAGAGTTATGCAGAAGGCACCGGATAAAGTAAATGGAGAAGATGGATTACCCATTCCGCCCTATGCCGTATACAATATTGGAAATAACCAACCGGAGAATTTGTTGGATTTTGTAGATATTTTGCAGCAGGAATTGGTGCGTGCTGGAGTTCTTGGTGCTGATTATGATTTTGATGCACATAAAGAATTGGTGCCAATGCAACCAGGGGATGTTCCGATTACATATGCTGATACATCAGCATTGGAAGAGGATTTTGGGTTCAAACCGAGTACGAGCCTACGAGAAGGACTTCGCAAGTTCGCTGAGTGGTATAAAGAATTTTATGTTAAAGATTGAGATAAAGAGGATAAGGATATTATGAGCAATTTTGAAGATTTAAAAATCGCAGTTGCGGGAACCGGATATGTAGGATTGTCAATAGCGACTTTGTTATCTCAGAAGCACGACGTTGCTGCTGTTGATGTGATTGAAGAGAAAGTTAATAATATCAACAAGAGAATTTCTCCAATTCAGGATGAATATATCGAGAAATACTTCGCTGAGAAAGAACTTCGTCTTATAGCAACTCTGGATGCTGAAAATGCGTATAAAGATGCGGATTTTGTTGTTATTGCAGCGCCCACAAATTATGATAGTAAGAAAAATTATTTTGACACATCAGCTGTAGAACAGGTTATTGATTTGGTTATGGAAGTGAATCCGAATGCAATTATGGTGATTAAGTCTACCATTCCCGTAGGATTTACAGAGATGATTCGAGAGAAGAAGAAAACAAAAAATATCATTTTTAGCCCGGAATTCTTGAGAGAGTCTAAGGCTCTTTATGATAATCTTTACCCTAGCAGAATCATTGTTGGTACAGATGAACAGGATGAGAGCTTGACAGAAGCGGCGAAGTGTTTTGCACGATTGTTGCAAGAAGGCGCTATTAAAGAAGATATCGATACGTTGTTCATGGGATTTACTGAAGCTGAGGCTGTTAAATTATTTGCTAATACTTATTTAGCATTACGCGTATCGTATTTCAATGAATTGGATACTTATGCAGAAATGAAGGGATTAAATACGAGGCAGATTATTGATGGTGTTTGTTTAGACCCTAGAATAGGAACGCACTACAACAATCCCTCTTTTGGATATGGTGGATATTGTTTGCCTAAGGATACAAAACAGTTATTGGCAAATTATGAAGATGTTCCGGAGAATTTGATTGAAGCGATTGTGGAAAGTAATAGGACGCGAAAGGATTATATTGCAGAACGAGTTCTGGAACTTGCCGGTGCTTATGAAGTGAATGAAAATTGGAGTCGAGATAAAGAAAAGGAAGTTGTTGTTGGTGTTTATCGATTAACAATGAAGAGTAATTCTGATAATTTTCGCCAAAGTAGTATTCAAGGGGTTATGAAGCGTATTAAAGCAAAAGGGGCGAAGATTATTGTTTTCGAACCCACGTTGAATAATGAAGATACATTTTTTGGTAGTAGAGTGATTAACGACTTGGACGAATTTAAGAGAGTAAGTGATGCTATTATTGCTAATAGATACGATGGTTGTTTGGACGATGTGCGCGATAAAGTATATACAAGAGATCTTTTTCAAAGGGATTAGAGTAAAGAAAAGAATGAGGAGGCTATTTGTATAATGCTAAATGATATTAAGATAATTGTTGCAACGCACAAAAGAAGTGCAATGCCGAAAGCAGATATATATTTGCCTTTGCATGTAGGTGCAGCCGGAAAGTATAATGATGACGGAAGCCCGGTGGATTTTGGATATGCAAGGGATGATAGCGGAGAAAATATATCCGATAAGAATTCAAACTTTGGAACTCAAACGGGATTGTTCTGGGCATGGAAGAATTTGGATGCAGAATATAAAGGGTTGGTTCATTATAGACGCTATTTTGTAGGACGAAAGAAAAATAAGAACGATATGATTGCATCGGTTATTAGCTATGATGAACTAAAACCGATGCTTGAGCGGTATAAAATATTTGTACCTAAAAAAAGAAGATACTATATTGAAACGTTATATTCGCATTATGCACACACGCATGATGGAAAACATTTTGATATTGTTAGAGAAATTATACAGAAAGATTGCCCGGAATATTTGCGTGCATTTGATAAAGTTCTTAGACGCAGATGGGGTTATATGTTTAATATGATGATTTTGCAAAAAGATTTGATGGATGATTATTGCGAATGGTTATTCAATATATTATTTCAGGCATACGAAAGAATAGATAAAACAAATCTTTCTGCATTTGATAGTCGATTTTGTGGGAGAATCAGTGAAATTCTATTTGATGTATGGATTGAAAGAAAATTAGAAGAGGGTACTGTAAGTAAGGGGCAAATAAAAGAGTTACCATATATGGAAGATGTAAATTGGAAATATAAGATTAAAGTCTTTTTGTCGGCAAAATTTTTGAATAAAAAATATGGAGCGAGTTCATGATGAAGTTTAAGTATGTTGTAGTAGGTGCTGGTTTGGCGGGAATCACTGTTGCTGAGAGAATTGCAACTCAGTTGCATGAAAAAGTATTAGTTATTGAAAAAAGAAATCATATAGGTGGAAATGTATATGATGAATATGATGCGGCTGGTATTTTGATTCAAAAATATGGTCCTCATACATTTCATACCAATGATAAAGAAATCTTTGATTATATATGCCAGTACACTAAATGGCATGAGTATCAACATAGAGTTTTATCATATGTGAATGGAAATTTTGTGCCAATGCCAATTTCTTTGGAGACTATTAATCAGCTATATAATTTGAATCTTTCTGAAGATGAAATGGATGATTTTATCGAGAGCAGAAAAGTTCAAATTGATGAGATTAAGACAAGTGAGGACGTTGTGCTTAGTCAAGGTGGTAGAGATATTTATGAGAAATTTTTTAAGTATTTTACTATTAAACAGTGGGGAGTTGATCCTTCGGAATTAGACAAATCTGTGATTGGCAGAATTCCATTCCGCAAAAACAGAGATACAAGATATTTTACGGATCAATATCAGGGCAATCCTCAGGGTGGATTTGCACAGATGTGTCAAAATATGCTGAATCATTCGGAAATCAAAATAATGCTTAATACGGATTATAAAGAAGTTATTGATGATATAGAATATGAAAAATTGATTTATACAGGTCCGATAGATTATTATTTCGATTATGTTTATGGAAAGTTGAAGTGGCGTAGTATTGAGTTTAGATTTGAAACACATGATTGTGAATCTTATCAACCAGTAGCAAGTACCCGTTGGCCAATGGATTATGATTACACGAGAATTACAGAGTTTAAAAAATTGACCGGGCAGAAACATGATAAGACAACTATCTTGAAAGAAGTCCCTTGTGATGGAGAGGAGCCGTTTTATACTTTTCCTACTGCAGAATGGAAGGAGTTGGCACAGAAATATCGCCAATTAGCAGAAAAAGAGGATAATGTTGTCTTTTTAGGAAGACTAGCTGAGTATAGATATTACGATATGGATGATGTTATACGTAGAGCATTGGACGTGTTTAGTGAGTTATGAGTTAATTTGTGTAGGAGATTGGTTAAATGAGTTTAGCGATAAAAGCGTTAGTGCTTGCAACATTTTATCCCAGTGAAAATGGAAAAGAAGCACATAGATTTGTTCATGTTAGAAATCTGTATTATCAAGAGCAGGGGATTGATGTTACAGTTCTCTGTTTTGGAACTAAAGAAGATTATGTATATGAGAATATACGTGTTATCTCTTTGAAAACGTATAAAAGACAAAAAGAAGAATATGATTTGTTGATTTCACATCAGGCTAATATTAGGAATCATTATTTGTTTTTGAAGAAATATTCTAAGCGTTTTCCTCACATTGTGTTTTTCTTTCATGGACATGAAGTGTTGCGTTTTAGCAAGACGTATCCTAAGCCATATGATTATGTTACAAATTCAAGCTTAAAGGTTATGGCGAGAGATGTGTATGATTGTTTTAAACTGTTTATTTGGAAAAAATACATTCCGCGACTTATTGATAAATCCAAACTGGTTTTTGTGAGCAAATGGATGTTAGAGGAGTTTTTAAAAGCAACTAAACTTCAATTTTCAGATATAGATGGACATTACGAGATTACATATAATGGTGTGGGAAAAGCTTTCCAAGAGAATGAGTATAATAGTAAAATTGACAAGCAATATGATTTTGTGACAATTCGTAGTAATCTTGATGGTTCAAAATATTGTATAGATGTTGTTAATGAGTTGGCAAGAAATAATAGCCAATATAAGTTCTTAGTTGTTGGTAAAGGTGAGTTTTTCTCACATAATGTGAAGGCTGATAACATCACGTGGTGTGATAAGACAATGAATCATGATGAAATAATAAAGACATTGCAAACTGCTCGTTGTGCATTAATGCCTACAAGAACTGATGCGCAAGGTTTGATGATGTGCGAGATGGCAACTTTTGGAATGCCAGTAATCACATCAGATTTGCCGGTATGTCATGAGGCATTAGATGGATTCGCGAACGTTGCTATGATTAGTAATGAAGTTTTTAATTGTGATTTGGGAGAAATTTGTGAGAAACTTGAAAGTGGTATGCCCTATGTGAAAGATGAAAGATATTTTAGTGAGAATACAAGTGCTCATGAAGTATGTATCTTTAATTCAATTATGAGTGAGAGAAATGATTAAACAGAAGGAAGAATATATGAAAAAAATTATGTTGGTCTTTGGGACACGTCCTGAAGCTATAAAGATGTGTCCGTTGGTTAATGAGTTAAAAAGCCGAGAGCGATTATCTACTTTGGTTTGTGTGACAGGACAGCATAGGCAAATGCTAGACCAAGTTCTTGAAACTTTTAATATTAAACCGGATTATGATTTATCTATTATGAAAGAAAAGCAGACTTTGTTTGACGTGACGACAAATATTCTTGAGCGTATTGCAGAGGTTCTTAAAGCAGAGAAACCAGATGTAGTATTGGTGCATGGAGATACGTCGACAACATTTGCAACTGCATTGGCGGCATTTTATCTTCAGATTCCGGTTGGACATGTTGAAGCTGGATTACGCACATATAATATTTTTTCACCATATCCTGAAGAGTTTAATCGTCAAGCTGTAGGCATTATTAGTCAGTACAATTTTGCCCCTACAGTACAGTCTAAACAGAATTTACTTGGTGAAGGAAAGAAAGAAGAGACAATTTTTATTACGGGAAACACTGCAATAGATGCATTACGCACAACGGTATGTAAAGAGTATACACATCCAGAGTTGTCTTGGGTTTCAGATAGTCGATTGATATTGATCACCGCCCATAGAAGAGAAAACCTAGGTGAACCTATGCAGAACATGTTTCGCGCAATTAAGCGTGTCCTTGATGAAAATTCAGATGTGAAGGCTATATATCCTATTCATATGAATCCAATCGTGAGAAAAACGGCACAAGAAATATTGGGTGAAGAAGAAAGAATTCATATAATAGAGCCACTTGATGTGCTTGATTTTCACAATTTTATGAGTCGCAGTTATTTGATACTAACAGATTCCGGTGGAATTCAAGAAGAGGCCCCTTCTTTAGGAAAACCGGTTTTGGTCATGCGTGATACCACGGAACGTCCTGAAGGGATTGCGGCAGGAACATTAAAACTTGTTGGGACGGACGAAGAAACAATATACAAGGAGTTTAGTTTGTTATTGACAGATGAGAATGCATATGCTGAAATGAGTCAGGCCTCTAATCCATATGGTGATGGATATGCAAGTAAGCGAATAGCCGATATTCTTGAAAGATCGCTGGTGAATTAGGATAATGAAGGACAATGAATAATGAAAAAGGTATTAAATAGAGTGGTAAAGAAAATAGCGTTTACTGTATTTTTCTGTTATTCGATGATACAGTTGCCGATATTATATAGTATTAATCACAGAGGAGGACAATTAAGTTATTTGTCTGAACAAGATTACAAGATGTGGAAACGAGCTTTTTTATCACTGCTGAAGACACATTATAGAACGAATTATGGATTAGCACAGCATAAGATGTTTGCTGCATTCGCAACAACTAAGATAAATATTATACGTCACAGAGAGTATAGTAATTGCGAGAATCCAATTGTGGTATTATGTGTAAAAAATGATCTTTGTAGATTAAAAATGTTGGTTAATCATTATCGTAATTTAGGTGTTGAGCGATTTGCTTTTTTAGATAATGGATCAACAGATGGAACGCTCGAATGGATGACAGAACAGCAAGATATTGATTTATATTCAACTGATAAAGCGTACAGTTCTTTCGTAAAAGAGGCATGGATAAATCGAATAGTAAGTTATTATGGTGTTGATAGGTGGTATATTTTAACTGATTCAGATGAATTGTTATCGTATATCGGGATGGAGAAGCACTCATTAAAGGATGTTGTTCAGTGTGCTACACAAAGTGGTTTTTCAAGAGTCAAAGCATTAACTCTTGATATGTACGCAAATGCGGAACTATTTTCGGGGTCAATAGATGAAAGTGATATAGGGAAAGCGTATTGCTGGATGGATTCTGATAGTTATATTGAGGAAAAACGAGTAATCGGGGATAGTGAGATTGTTGCATTAGTTGGCGGTCCGCGAATGAGAATGATGAATGTAACCCCCTCTTTGATGAAGTATCCATTGGTATTTTTTAAAGAGGGTATGATTAGTTCAAATGCACATTTTCAATTTCCATATAAAGAAATACCAGATGATACATGTTACTTGGCGATATTACATTATAAATTCATGGAAAACGATAAAGAAGAATATATTAAACGTGCGAGTTCTAATTCGGGCTTTTCTTCAGGAGTTGCATTGAAGAATGGGGGGTATTATCGTCATTATATGGATATTGTTAATTCACAGGAAAAAGTTTCGTTTATGTATGAAGGAAGTGTTATGTACAGCGATTCAAATTCACTGAAAAGTATTAAGTTAATTAAAGAATTTTCTTTTTGATTAGGAGAAAACGCGATGACTTTAAAACAGAAAGTACAAAAGGTACTTGGGGTTGGTGTAACAGAAGCATTGGTGAAGATGAGAAAGCAAACTATGTGGTTTAAAGCTTTTTTTAATGGAAATGTGAATAAACTGGTCTTTGCAGATGAACGTCCATTTAAGGTATATCATAAAAGAGATAAGAATGTTTTTTTTGGTTATTATGATTTACAACAGTATGATTCGTCTGGTACAAGAATCTTGGCACATGTAGTTGATAAGAATGCAAATCCAAAGAGTGATACAGCAATGATAGCATGGATTGATGTATTAAGTGGTGACTTTCATGAGATAACAAATACTAGAGCATGGTGCTGGCAACAAGGTGCGAGATTGAGATGGAACCCTTTAACTGACGACGAAGTTATGTATAATTCTTTGGATGATGGTAGATATATTACAAAGGTGTGCAATATATCTACAGGAGAAGAACGCTTGTTATCATCGCGCGCCCTTTACGATGTGGATAGTACACTTGTGCATGGACTGAGTTTGAATTTTGCACGTTTGCAACGATTGCGTCCGGGATATGGCTATAGTGCGATTCAAGATGAAACTATGAATGATATAGCACCACAAGATGATGGTATTTTTTTGATGGATCTTAAGTCAGGAGGGGAAAAACTATTATTTTCTTTGGCTGATTTGGCAAAAGATGTATCAGATGAAGGAATGCACTATATTAATCATATTTGTATTTCGCCTAATGGAAATAAGTTTACGTTTTTTCATATTTGGACTAGAGGCGCGGATTTTCCTTTAAAAATGCGCTTTTATGCTGCGAATATTGATGGGACGGGATTGATACTTTTAGAAGAGACGATGAGAATTTCTCATTATTCTTGGATAAATAATGAGAAGATGTTAGCAACTACCGCGGATGGTAAATATATTATATATGACGTTAGTACTGCACAAATGGAGATTATAGAATCTCAGTATTTGTGTCGTGATGGTCATCCCAGTATCTTGGACAATGGATTTGTTACGGATACTTATCCAACTAAGAAAGACTATTTTCAGTATGTATTTCGAATCGGTTTTAATGGAGAGCAATACAAAGAGATTTTGCATTTATTTGCTGATCCTCGTAGGTATGGTGAGCATCGATGCGATTTACATCCACGTGTAACGAAAACAGGAAAGATTACAATTGATACGACATATATGAATGGTGTGCGTAGCATATTGGCGTTTGATTTAGAACAAAATGAGATGTAGGAGAGGACAAGATAATGGCGAAAGTAAGTATTATTGTTCCGATTTATAATGTAGAAAAATATTTAGCAGAATGTATAGAGAGTCTTTGCTCACAGACTTTAGAGGATATTGAGATTATTCTCGTAGATGATGGAAGTCCGGATAATAGTGGTGCTATTTGTGATGAGTATGCACAAAAAGATACACGAATAAAGGTAATACACAAGAAAAATGCGGGCGTTAGTGCTGCAAGAAATGATGGACTTAGTATTGCTACCGGCGAATATGTTATATTTGTCGATTCGGATGACTATGTTCCAGTGGATGCATATGAAAAGATGTACGCAAAAGCAAGTGAAGAGGGGGCGGATGTTGTACTCGCAGATTTATATCAAGTAAAAGGTGACAAGGAGATATACGCACAATTTTTCAAAGAATCCTTTATGACTGATGATAGGCAATTTATCGACGGATTGATAGAAGCAAATTTCTATCATACATATTGTCCTATGCCACCAGAGAGCGGCCCGGCATTTGGATATGGTGGACCTACAACAAAGTTGGTTAATAGAAATTTGTTAAAAAATAATAATATTGAGTTTGATCCTTCAGTAAAAGGGATTTTTGATGATATTATTTATTCGGCATATGTTTTTGCCGCAGCTCAAAGTGTAGCATATATTACGGAACCGGTGTACTACTATAGATTATTGGAAACGTCAATAACTCAAACATATAAAGCAAATATGCCTGAGATTAATGAAGCAATTTTTAAATCTTGGAAAGTTTTTTTAGATAAGTACGATAAAGAGAATAAATATGAAAGAATGTATTCCGCAAATGTGGTACGAAGATTAGAACAGATTGTAGATAGATATTTCTTTAGTGCGAATAATCCTAAAAAGCACGGAGAGATTATGAAAGAGTTGAGCTATACTTTAAGAGAAGAGCCATATAAAACAGCGGTTAATAGAGTGGAATATAAAAAACTTATTAGAAGACATAAAGTATTAGTTGTGTTCGCTAGAATGAAATCGGCGTCACTTTTATGGATGTTATATGGCATGAAGAGAGTTGTAAAGCGGGTTTTGGGCAAATAGTTTGGCGTTAGATGGAGAGGAGCATGGGACTTCTATGATGTTACAGGAAAAGAAACTTATTATTCAGCCACAAGCTATTATTGAATATATTTGGGCGTTTTTTGTAATTTTGAATGGAAATTCAGTATATCATGCTTCTGCTGGTAGAGATTATCATTTTCCGCTTATTTGTACCATTTTGAGCGCCCTGCTTTTATTGACCATTTCTAAAAGTAGTCGAATAAAAGAGAGAAGAGTTTTATTAACAACTATATTATTGGCAATATATTGTTTTATTTATTTTATAATAAAATATAACACTGTATCCAAAGAAATTTATTTTTTGGGGTATGTAATAAGTCTTCCGTTGCTATTTTTGTATTTTGTCACGTTGAAGAGAATTGGAAAAATAGAAATACTTTTCGCTCGCTTGGAGAATATAGTATTAATTCTAGCTGTTGTTTCTTTGATAGTTTGGTTAAGTGGACCAATTTTTAATATTATTGCTCCGAATACGGAGATGGTAATTTCTTGGGGAAGATTGCGCACTATAGAAGGATATTTTGGAATACAATATATCACCCAGTATGATAATACTATAATAAAAGGCTTGGTGAGAAATACAAGTATATTTTGCGAAGGTCCTATGTTTAGCCTTTGGTTATCTATTGCACTAAGCACAGAAATGTTTTTGAAGGAAAAAAGTAGTTGGAAAAAGATATGTATATTGGTTGTAACTATAGTAACTACAACCTCTGTAACAGGTGTTTTTACAATTGCGATATGCTTGGGATTAAAGTATATAATGAGTGTTGATTCCATTAAGAAAAGAAAATTTGTCCTGATTTCTTTACTATGTTTAACATGCTTGCCAATAATAGGTTTTTTTATTTATGATATAATAGTGAACAAGATGGCAACAGCATCATATCTTATTCGTATGCAAGATTATGTAGCAGGATTTCTTCTTTGGAAAAATAATCCAATTTTGGGTGGTGGATTTGGAAATCTAAGTACGTTGCAAAAATATATATTAAATAGTATCACTACAAATGTGGGATTCAGTAATAGTGTTATGGCAATATTAGGGACAGGTGGTTTGTGGAACTTTTTCATATATATTATTAGTGTGATTGCACCAATGTTAGGCAACTATGAAAAGAAAAAGCATAGAGTGGCTTTTGCGCTGATTTATTGCTTCCTTACTATAACCACTATTTTTTTTGCTCGGTATATTGCAGTAGTGTTTATTGCATTTGGAGTAGCAAGTTTACCGATATTTGGTAATAGAGAAGAAGGAGATAGCATAGAGAAAACTCTTTATTAATGTAATACAAGATAAAGAAGAGATGTGCTGTAGTGGTGTAGGGGATGGTTTGGCAGGAAAATAATTTTTTAGGGAGGTGTTTTTTTGGCTAAAAAAAAATCACTTAAAGTAAATGCCATAATGAATGCGTTGCTACAAGTAATGTCGGTCATTTTTCCGCTGATAACATTTCCGTATGTTTCTAGAATTTTACTTCCAGATGGTGTTGGTAAAGTTTCATTTGCTAATTCTGTTATTTCATACTTTATCATGTTTGCACATTTAGGAATGCCTACCTACGGTGTGCGGGCATGTGCGCGGGTGGGTGATGATAAGGAATTGCTAAGTAAGACTGCGCATGAATTATTGATTATTAGCGTAATCACAACTACAATTTCGTATGGTGTTTTTTTAATTCTCTTGTTTTTTGTTCCGAGATTTTATGTTGAAAAGGAACTGTTTCTTATTATGAGTATATCGATTTTACTGAGTTCACTTGGGATGGAGTGGTTATATAAATCAGTAGAAGCATATTCATATATTACGATTCGTTCTATTCTATTTAAGGCCGTTGCACTGATTTGTACAATCTTGCTGGTAAAGTCTAAAGAAGATTATTTGCTTTACGGTGGAATATCCATTTTTGCGCTTGTTGGTTCCAATTTTTTGAATTTGCTTAATGCCCATAAACACATAAGTTTTAAATATATAGGTGGATATAACTTAAAGCCGCATTTGAAGGCGGTGATGGTCTTTTTTGCCATGTCATGTGCAACAACAGTATATATTCATTTAGATTCGGCAATGTTAGGATTTATCAAGTCAGATGAAGCAGTTGGTTTGTATGATACTTCTGTAAAAATAAGAAATGTTCTTATGCATATTGTTACAGCTTTAGGTGTTGTGTTGTTACCGAGAACCTCTTATTATGTTAAAAAGGGTATGCAGGAACAGTTTCTTAATGTAGTTAAGAAGGCATTAAATTTTGTGCTTCTTTTTGCAAGTGCGATAACTGTATATTTTGTTTTATTTGCTCGTGAATCTGTTCTTTTTTTGGCGGGAGAATCGTTTTCGGGTTCGATTATTCCTATGCAGATTATTATTCCAACGTTGTTGCTTGTGGGAATAACAAATATCACAGGCACACAGACCCTCGTTTCACTTGGGCGTGAGAAGGCGGTTCTTCTCTCGGTTGTTATTGGTGCAATTGTAGATGCACTTTTGAATTTGATACTGATTCCTTTTTGGGGTGGGACTGGTGCTGCAATTGGAACGTTGTTTGCAGAGATTGCGGTCATGATTGTACAAATATATTTGCTGGATTCTGATGTGAGAGGATGCTTTAGAGAGTTATATTATCGTGATACTGTTGTGGCAGTAGTAGCAAGTATAGTTGCATCTTTGGGGATTAAATTCTGTGGTTTTAGTCCGTTTGTGTCCTTGGTAATATCTAGCATTATTTATTTTGGTACATATTTGGGTGTCCTGCTTGCGTTGAAGAACAAGTTAGCAGATGAATTATTGAAAGATGTTATCCGTAAAATAACTCGAAAAGGAAGAAAGGGAAGTGTTTGAGAATATGAAAAAAACGAAGTATTTAATTATTGGAGCAGGTATAAGTGGTTTGGCATTTGCTTCAAAAAAGAGTGGAGAAGATTACATTATTCTTGAAAAAGAGAATGAACCTGGAGGTTATTGCCGTACGGTAAAGCGAAATGGATTTGTGTGGGATTATGCAGGACATTTTTTTCATTTCCGAACAAGACAGTTGCAGGAAGAGTTTTATGAGTTGTTACATAATGAGAGTGCAGTCTTTCAGACAAAGCAAACAGCAATAAAGTATAAAGACGATTACGTAGATTATCCGTTCCAGTTTAATATCCACCAGTTGCCTAAGGAAGAATTTATTGAGTGTTTGGTAGATTTATTTACGAAAGATACTGATAAAATGGATACATTTAAAGAGATGCTTTATGCTAAGTTTGGTGGTGGCATATCTGAAAAGTTTCTTATTCCATATAATCAAAAATTATATGCGTGTGATTTGAACAAATTGGATCGTGATGCAATGGGACGCTTTTTCCCGATGGCAGATCCGGTACAGATTGTTCAGTCATTTAAAAAAGAACAATTGAGTTCGTACAATGATTCATTCTACTATTCTGCGGATGGTGCATTTGCGTTCGTGGATGCGTTCTTAAAACGTATAGATGCATCTAAAATACAGTATAATGCTGAGATTGAAAAAATAGATACGGAAACTAAAATAGCATATGTAAATGGAGAGGAAATTTCATATGAATATTTAATTAGTACAATTGCTTTTCCGGATTTATTACAAATATCCAACACTCCCCATGCGGATGTTTTTTCCGCAAATCAGGTATTAGTATTTAATATTGGTTTTGATGGTCCTTCAAATGATGAAAAGTCGCATTGGATTTATTATCCGGAAGATAAGTATTGCTTTTACCGAGTAGGTTATTATAATAATATTTTGCGTAGACAACCAATGAGTTTGTATGTGGAAATTGGATATAAACAAGATGCGGAGATAGATGTGCAGACAGCATATGAACAGACATTAATTGATTTGAAAAAAGCAGGAATTGTAGACGAACAGAAACCTGTAGATTATTGTTATATGATTATGAATCCTGCTTATGTGCATATCAGTCGTGAATCCCAGATGGAAAAAGAACGTATTATGAAAGAATATGCATCTAAGGGAATACACTGTGTTGGCCGATATGGCAGCTGGACGTACTGCTCTATAGAAGACTGTATATTAGAAGCATATGAGTTGTGTAATAATATCTAAACAGTGTGCGAGGAGAGATTATGGGAAAATATTTTGGAACTGATGGATTTCGAGGAGAGGCTAATAAGAATCTGACATATGAGCATGCAGTTAAAATTGGCCGTTTCTTGGGATGGTATTATGGCAAAAGAACTGATAAGAAGTGTAAGGTAGTCATTGGTAAAGATACCAGAAGGTCATCATATATGTTTGAATACGCTTTGGTTGCAGGATTAACTGCTTCCTGGGCTGATGCCTATTTGATGCATGTTACTACTACTCCGAGTGTTTCATATGTTGCAAGAACAGAAGGATTTGATTGTGGCATAATGATTTCAGCTAGCCATAATCCGTATTATGATAATGGAATGTGGCATGGCCGATTCCTGCGGATATGGAGCTGATTTTATCTGAGAAAGATAAAGTACAGCAAAGCTTCAAAGAATATATGGAGAAATATGGTTGCTAGTTGGACAAGACGAATTTTTATTATTTTAACAATACTGTTTGCCGGAGTAATCTTTTATATGTCTTCGAGACCGGATTACTCCACGAAACAGGACAGCCTACGGGTCAGTGTGGAAATCTGTGAAGCTTGTGTAGAAGATTACGACCGGATGACGCCTTCTGAGCAGGCAGTCTATCTGGAACCGGTGGACCATATGGTTCGCAAGGCGGCGCACTTTACGGAATATGCCCTGTTGGCTTTCCTGGTGTGCGGATGCTTCCCCAAGGGTGATTGGAGGAAGATGGGGACGTATCTTTGGCCTTGGGCGATTGCTGCCGTGTATGCGGCAAGTGATGAGTTGCACCAGCGGTTTGTGCCGGGGCGGAATGGGTGCATCTCGGATGTGTGCCTGGATAGTTTGGGCGCGATTTGCGGGGTGCTGGTTTATGCGATGTGCGTTGTGATTTTGAGAAGGCTTTTGAATAAAAAGGTAAAATAGCTTGTCTTTTATCTGTTGACAGGCTATTATTTAGAAAGTATAATACGTATATACGGAGCAAATCCGTAAAACGAAGAACCGGACGAAGCTTCCTTTGTACCGAAGGGGGAAGTGATGGGTAGAAAAAGTCTGGATGTATTTGCGAAAGGAGCTGGCGGAACGCATTTCAATGTTGAGATGCAGATTGTGCAGCAGAAGCTGCAGAAACGTTCGCGATATTATCATGCACAGATGGATATGGAGATGCTTACAAGCGGGAAGAACTACGAAGAGTTACCGGATACATATGTGATTTTTATATGTGATTATGATCCGATAGGGCTATCGAAGTATCGCTATACGGTGAAGGCGGTCCTGGAAGAAGAAAATGAATATTCGTACAGGGACGGGCGTCATACCATATTTTTGAACACGAAAGGAACGAATGAATCGGAGGTTCCGAAACAATTAGTTAATTTTTTACATTTCATGGGAGCTTCTTTGCAGGACAGTATGAAAGAGTACGATGATGATCTTGTGAAGAAGTTGCAACAAACGGTGAAGTACATTAAGCGAGACCGGGAAATGGAGGAACGCTATATGTTGTTTGAAGAGCTGATGGACGAGGAATATAGTAAGGGTAAGGCCGAAGGCAAAAAAGAAGGTAGAGCTGAAGGCAGAGCTGAAGGCAGAGCTGAAGGCAGAGCTGCCTTTATTATGAAAGTCCTGTCTAAATATGGCGACATTTCCGAAGAAGTTAGAACGAGAATAAGTACGATTACCGATATCAATAAGCTGGATGAACTTTTTGCGTCTGCATTGAATCTAAATAGTGCAGAAGACCTTGAGGAGTTTATTCAGAATCTTTAAACGGGAGAATCCTGTCCTTATTCGGGATAGGTCAACCGTTATCTTGTCAAATCGACGAAATCTAGAATATTAATCAAGCAGAGGGAGTTTTGGACCGGGAAATGGAGGATGAGTCGGAATACTCACAAACGATGAAGAACAGTTTTTTGCGGCAGAAGCTGCGGGGTGGCTATTGTACATCTGAATTTTTGTGTTGCAATATGTCGACGTGTGAGGACTTGCAATTTTTTGTGTGGTCAGATATACTTTTAACAGATAGGTATTTGTTGCTCTGTCTTAAAACTATATGATGTCAAAGTTGGTAAATAGAGACGGGTGAAGCGAGGTGTTAATATGTCCAGAATTAGAAGTGGTAAACATTGTGAGATTAAGGTTGTAGATTTAGATGAGCATAGAAAATATATATCGTGTGGCGACGCAGAGATGGATGCAAGAGCACAAAAAGCAATTAAAGTGGCGATAGATAAGGCGAAGATTTGCAAGAAACCGGTGGCAAAATACGATTTAGAGGCTAAAAGAGCATATTTAGAATATGCAGATGGGAAGAAGAAGTATGTTAACTAGAAAGCCGATGATACTTGTTTTTGCAGGACCGAATGGATCGGGAAAGAGTACAATTACGCAATATTTGGAAAAAATCGGAGTATACACCAATGCAGATGATATAGTGGCGACTACAGGAATGAGTAATGAAGATGCAGCGCTATTTGCGGATGAGAGACGTTATGCCTCTATAGCAGCACGGGAGGATTTCACTTTTGAAACGGTATTGTCATCTGAATATAAATTAGAACTACTTGAAAAGGCTAAGTCAGAAGGGTATTTTATTAAATGCATATATGTATTGACAATTGATCCGTACATCAATGTCGCGCGTGTCGAAACACGTGTAGCTTTAGGCGGACATAACGTTGAAACGGATAAGATAATTAAAAGGTATTATAAGTCTTTAAATAATGTAAAGCGATTGTTGGAGATATGTGATATTTTGCATGTGTATGATAATACATTTGAGCCAATAAGAATTATACGAAAACATAAAGGAGAACTTTCGATTTTCCCAAATGAGTTATGGTCTGAAGACAAGATTATTGATTTGATGGGAGAAAAGCTTCAAAGGTAATAGGGATTTATATGGAGTGCATTTAGAGAGACCGGAAAACGGAGGTTGAGTTAATTCATAGCTTGTCTTTTATCTGTTGACAAGCAAATTTTAGAAAGTATAATACGCATATACGGAGCGAATCCGCAAAATGATGAACCGGCCGGAGCTTCCTTTGTACCGAACGGTGAAGTACATTAAGAGAGACCGGAAAGTTGTCTTGTCGTTTCGACAAAAATGAAATCAAAAAATAAGTAAAAGCAGCAGAGGAAGTTTTTGTATGATGGTTTTACGAAAGATAAATGCGAGTAGGGGGAAATGTGATGACAATCAGTGAAAAAATATTTGATTTTATGTCAGAAAAGAATATTTCTCAGAAGGAATTTGCTGAAAGGACAGGGATTTCACAAAGCACGATTAGTGACTGGAAAAGGAAAGGGACAAATCCCGCAGCGGATAAGATTATGGTCATCTGTGATGCGCTTGATATTTCGGTATATGATTTATTAAATGAGGGGCAGGGTGAACGATTCAGACAATTGGATTATATGATTATTCATAAAGATTCTGAAGAATATATTTTGTTGAAAAAATTTCAGAATATGAGCAGAAACAGCAAAGAACGTTTGCATGGATATCTGGAAGCATTGAATTCCAAATAACTTGCGTAATATCTGTGTGAATGATAAAATAATGTGAAGTTTGTATAATGTATTTGAAGGTATGTTACGCTCTAACGCCGGTAAATAGTTGTTGCGTCAGAGAGAGTAACAACTATTAATTACATAGAAAATAGAAGAGAATATGGCAAAAGAGATAAAAAAGAAAAAGAGAAAATTCAAAAAAAGATTCTGGGTTTTGACCGGTATTATACTTGTATTCATTCTTGTAATCGGACTTGCAACGGGCTATGTTTATTCCAAGCTAAATAAGTTCAGCTATCACGATGGAACCATTGATGAACAGACTGCTTCAGACATGATTGTTGAAGACGTTTCGGAAGAAGAGTCTACGGATTCTCTGATTTCTGAAGAAGAGGCAGCCGGCCTGACGGAAATGGAAGCGGTTCTTGCAGAAGGGGAAACTGTTACGGATAAGGATGTTGTAAATATCCTACTGCTTGGAACCGATGAGCGTACCAAGAATTTCAGCACGAATGCCAGAGCGGACAGTATTATGATTCTCTCCTTGAATAAGAGAGATAAGACGATGAAGCTGGTGAGCTTGCAACGCGGTATGGGTGTACCTGTTCTGGACGGTCCGTATGAAGGGCAATACGACTGGATTACACATATGTTTCGTTATGGCGGGGCGGATTTGATGATGCGTACCGTAAATGAGATGTTTCACGTTGAGGTAGATTACTATATGCGTGTTAATTTCAATACGTTTGCACAGCTTGTAGATTCCGTAGGGGGCGTTGATATTACACTTACGGATGTGGAAGCATCCGCTTTGAACGGAGAGATTCGCACGAATGCATACGCTAAACATCTGATGTACCCGGGCGTAAATCACTTGGATGGTTACGATGCACTGCAGTATTCGCGTTTGCGTTATACGGACAGCGACTGGAAAAGGGTGCAACGGCAACGTACGGTGATTCAGGCAGTTATGACAGCCTGCAAAGACATGAGTATATTCGAACTGGATGCGATGCTAAATGAAGTATTACCGTTGATACAAACCAATATGACTCCAACGGAAATGCTGGGTCTTCTGCAATATTCATCAGCAGTCTTAGGACAGAATTTCGAACAGATGACAATTCCGGCCCAAGGAACATATGGTACGATGACCGGAATGGGCGGGCGTAGCTTGTATGCAGTTGATTTTCAGAAGAATACGGAAATCCTGCATGAATTTCTGTATAAGGCTACAGAGACTGAGAGTGATTCGGATAATACATGATTTTTCACATACATCAGATTGACAAAAAGAGTCAGAAGATATAAAATATTTCTATAAATTTTCTGGCAATTTGTATTGTGGGGAATATCTTTTGTACGGAATATTTATGAAATTACCGTAAAAAGGAGAGTATGTGTATGGCAAAGCAAAACGGAGCGCAGATTGTTAATGAAGTAGCAGGCAGAAGGATTATCGTATCAGCAGGAGTTGGTAAGACGAATGCAGACGAATTGAGATGGTTAACAGATACTGTTCTGGAAGCCGCTTCCGGTTGGAAGTATCGTGGCTGGGCGTATGTGGCAGATTGTTCACAGATGTCTCCCGTTACTCCGGCAGAAGGTGCGATTCTTGTAGAAATGACTAAGAAATTTGTAGATGCCGGATGTAAAGCTTTTGGATTTGCAGAAGGTAAATCCATTATGTTGAAAGTGCAGGCGAAACGCAACACGGAACAGTCTCACACAGGCATTCCGGAAGGACATTACGAAACTGTAGATGAGGCACTTGCGTGGATTGAGAAAGAAGTAGGAATTTAAGGGTAAGAAATCGTACAGATGTAAGATACGGAAGGTGTTTTACATCTGTATTTTTTATTGCATAGGAAATTCCTATGCAATAAAAAGCTCCGCTAAGGATACACACTCCGCGAGGATGGTAATAGAATATGAAAGGGATAACAAAATATGAAAACATTTACTTTATCTAACGGGCAGCAGATTCCGGCGATTGGATTCGGAACTTACAATCCGGATGGTACGGATACCTGCGCAATTATTCGTGACGCAATTGATGCGGGATACCGCTATTTCGATACAGCTTCTCTTTATGAGACTGAGCGAGCGCTTGGGAAGGCAATGAAGCAAAGTCAAATTGCAAGAGAAGCGTTATTTATTGCATCCAAGCTTTGGATGGATGAGATGGGATATAAGGAAACAAAGGAGGCGTTTGCACGTACACTGGAACGTTTGCAGACGGATTATCTTGATTTGTATCTGATTCATTGGCCGAAACGGACCGAAGAAGATGCGGCGTGGAAGGAACGTATCCGCGCAACCTGGGAAGCGATGGAGGAGTTGCATGCAGCAGGGCATATTCGCGGTTTGGGACTTAGTAATTTCCTGCCGCATCATGCCGCTGATATTTATGCAAAGGCAACGATACAGCCGGTTGTGGATCAATTGGAATTACATCCGGGATATATGCAGGAAGCGGCGGTTGCTGATTGCAAAGCACATAATGTGCTTGCACAGGCATGGAGTCCGCTGGGACGTGCGGCATTGCTTTCACATCCGTTACCGGTTGCACTTTCCGGGAAGTACGGGAAATCTCCGGCACAAATCAGTTTACGCTATTTATTGCAGAGGGATATTGCAGTGCTTGTCAAAGCATCTGATCAGGAGCGTATGAGACAGAATCTGGATATTTTTGATTTTGAAATTTCGGAAGAAGATATGTCGCTTCTTACTTGTATGCCGCAGACGGCATGGTCCGGAGAACATCCTGATTTCAATATTCCGAAGGTGTTAAGCAATTTCGCGCAGTAGAATCATTCCTACAGATACTTTTACTTGTATTAGGATTTCGTAACAAAAAATTCACAAAAAAATTTCAATAAATACTATCTTCTTAATAAAAAGTGTGATATGATAGGTCGGTAAAGTGCGAAAGCCCGCACACCGGAAAGGAGAATTGAAATGGATACAATGTCAAATAATATGGGGATGCCTGCACAGGGGGCTGTAAATACACATGCGGCAGGCGCCAATATTTCACAGGAAGAATTAGATAAAGCAAGGGATATTATTAAGCGTATTACAACGTATTACTATAGTAAAATGGTTGGTCAGGAGCGTCTTGGAATGTCTCTTCTTGCAACAATGCTTTGCAACGGACATATTCTGTTGGAATCAGTGCCTGGTCTTGCGAAGACAACGGCAGCGAAGACGATGACGGAGGCGGTAAACGGCGTATTCTCCCGTATTCAGTGTACACCGGACCTTTTACCGAGTGATATCATCGGTACACAGATTCTGAATTATAAGACAAACGAATTTGAAACGAAGCTTGGTCCTGTTAACGCAAACTTTGTGTTATTGGACGAAATTAACCGTTCCAGCGCAAAGACGCAGAGTGCGATGCTTGAAGTCATGCAGGAGCAGCAGGTAACCATTGGCGGAGTTGTATATCAGATGCCGGATGTGTATATGGTTATTGCGACACAGAACCCGATTGAACAGGAAGGTACGTATCTTCTTGCGGAAGCGCAGCTCGACAGATTCCTGTTAAAAGAGAAGATGACTTACCCGAAGCCGGAACAGGAACTTGAGATTCTGAACCGTCTTGAGAAGGATGTTTTCAGAAGTGCTCAGTCTGTTGCAAGTATTGATGAAGTTGCTTTTTTACAAGGACTTACAACAAGAGTGTATATTGATGACGCAGTGAAGAAATATATCATTGAGATTGTGAATGCGACCAGAAATCCGAGTAAATATATCAATGCCAAATATGCAGAATATATAACACTTGGGGCAAGTACCAGAGGTGCAATCGCATTGATGGATGCGGCAAAGGCAATTGCATTGATGCGTGGTAAAAATTATGTAACACCGGAAGATGTGAAGGTGCTTGTACACAGTGTATTAAGACATCGTATCACATTGAACTATGCAGCTGTTGCAGACGGAGTAACTGAGGAAGAAATTATTGATGCGATTGTAGGAGCTATTCAGACACCATGAAAATGAAATATGTAGCAGGAATTAAAGCAAAGATTCATATTTACTCGAATAAAAAGACCGGCAATCTTTTTGACGGTTCTTATCGCTCTGTGTATGAAGGCAATGGTCTTGATTTCGAGAATTTGAGAGAATATGTTCCGGGCGACAACATTCGTGACATTGACTGGAAGTCTTCATCGAGAAACGGTAAAATGCTGGTGAAACGTTATGTGGCGGAGAAGAAACACAATGTGATGCTGGTATGGGATTGCGGCAGAAAGATGTCAGGACATTCGAGCCGGCTGGAGAATAAGCATAAGCTTGCTGTGAATGCGGGCGGAATTTTGGGATATCTGGCGGCAAGAAACGGTGATAATGTCGGTGCGGTATATAACAAGGGCGGCATGATTCAGTATCACGAAATGCGCACCGGAGAGAATAACATGGAACGCCTGCTTACTTTCTATGATAATGAAGCAGAGGCGGAATATGAATCTGATTTGGAGAAGAGTCTGGCTTTCCTTGTGAAGAATATTCAGCGCAGAATGATTATCTTTGTGATTACGGATGAGCGTGGCTTGTTTGATGTGACTGAAGATACATTAAAGAAGCTTGTGAATCGTCACAATGTGATTTTTGTGAGAATATCCGATACGGAATACACGGGAGCAAAGGGATTTCATCTGGATGAGAACAGATATATTCCGGACTTTTTTACAAAGAACAGAAAACTTCGTAAGAAGGAAACGCAGATGCGGGAGAAGATTCTGAAAGAGAATGAGAAGAAACTTGTTTATTACAGAGTTGCTTCTGCAGTGATTGATAAGGAAGATGAATTGGTGGAAAAAATAGTAGCGCTTTTAGCGAAACACCGCCATATGAATTCATAAAAGAGGGAAAAAGAAATGCCAATTACGGTTGAATTGCAGGAAATGCATCAATATTCGATAGTTCCGCTTGTGATATTGGGCGTGATTATTCTGGCTCTTACGATTATCTTGCCTATTCTCTGGCTGAAGGGAATAAAGCGTAAACCTAAGGCGCCCAAACCGGCGCCGAAGCCAATCCCCCTTACACCGGAGCAAATCAAGGAGAAATATCGCGGCAAGCTTTCTGATTTGGAAGCACGTTGCAGGAACGGTCAGACGGATAACAGAGCGGCATATCAGGAACTGAGTGTTATGATGCGTTACTGTGCATACGAACTGACCGGCAAACCGGTTCATAAGTATACGTTGGACGAGTTGATGCGCGGTAATATTCCGGGACTCGTGGAATTGATAGATGATTGTTATGCACCCGAATTTTCACAGGATAAGAAGGGTGATATTTATGAAACAATTGAGAAAGCAAGGATGGTAATGGGACAATGGAGATAATGAATGCGTGGGTGCTTTTACTCGGTATTCCGTTGGCGCTGCTTCTTTGTTTACTGCCTTTTAAAGGCCGTAGAAGATACAAAGACGGCAGAAAGGTTGCTAACGCTGAATTCGTGGAAGAGCTGCCCGAATATAAAGCATTAAAAATGAAATATCGTTTTTTATACGTTCTCGGAACACTGGCCATTCTGGCTGCGATGATTTTCATGGTTGTGATGATGGCACGTCCCGTAGAAATTACTACGATCGAGCCGGAACTTCGTAATCGCGATATTTTCCTTTGCATGGATATTTCGGACTCTATGGATGAGTTGAATTATGAAATTTGCGACAACTTGAAAAAGGTTGTGAAAGAGCTTGACGGAGAACGTTTCGGCATCACGATTTTTAACGGACAGACGGTGTTGCTGGTGCCGCTTACCAATGATTATGACTATGTACTGCAGACAATTGATCATTTGCAGGAAGTCCTCTGGTCGAGCATGAACGGAATGGAGACGAACGGTGAGTTTAACCTTCAGGATTATTATTATAAGTACTCCGGAACACTTGCGGATCACGGAAGTTCTTTTATCGGTGAAGGCCTTGCTACGACACTCTATAGTTTTCCGGAACTTGAGGAGGATAACGGACGTTCGCGAAGCATTATTTTCACGACTGATAATCAGTTAAACGGTGAGCCGCTTATTACGATTAAAGAAGCGGCAGAGCTTTGTAAACAGTATGATGTGAAGGTTTTTGCGATTGCGCCGGATCATGTTGAGGACGAGGATAATTTCAGAAATTATATGATAGGAACGGGCGGAAAATATTACAGAAATACTTCGGCAGGTGCGTATCGCCAGCTGATTAAGGATATTGAGGCGACGGATACTTCAGAAACTGCCATCCTTGATGTGCAGACGCTTGTGATGGATAAGCCGCAGGCACTTTTTGTATTTCTGCTTTTATGCCTGGGAGGATATATGATTATTTGCAGAATGATGCGTGTGTAGAATTCTGCATGAAACGAGTGAGGATAAAATAATGATACTAAATCCGATTATTCCCATCTGGCTGATGGCAATCATCTGTATTGCACTGCTTTTTTTCAAGCGAAAAGGATGGATGGGATATATTAGACAGATTTTGATTATATTGCTTCTTTTTGCCGTTAATCTGCGTGTTATGGTGAAGGATGTGGAAGTGCCGGTATTGTTGCCGAAGGTAGATGTTGTGTTTGTTGTAGACAACAGTATCAGTATGTTTGCAGAGGACTACGGGCTTGCAAACGGGAGACGTATGGATGCAGCGAAAGAAGATTGTGAATATATTATGAAAAAGCTTCCCGGCGCATCTTTCAGTCTTGTGAAATTCGAGGATACACCGGAGATTATGGTTCCTTTTACAACAGATTTGACGATGGTGAAGCAAAGCTTATCCCTGTTAAAAGGTGAGGGTTCCCTCCATGCCGGCGGAACATCCATGAATACCGTGTTGGATTCAATGGAAGATATCTTGAATGACGGCAGGGATAATTACAAGGTTGTATTTTTCATCAGCGATGGTGAAAATACGGTGGATGAACAACAGGAGTCATTCTCACGCTTACAGCATTTCACAGATGGCGGAGCGGTTCTTGGATACGGAACGACCAAAGGCGGTAAAATGAAAGCCCCCTCTTTTTTGGGGTCGGAAGAAGAACCTGAATATCTGGAAGTATATAAAGAGGATTCGTGGGAGAGTGAATATGCCATTTCCAAAATAGATGAGAAAAATTTGAAAAAGATTGCATCTGATTTCGGAATCGACTATGTGCATATGACAAATACCTCTGCGGTTGACCATGTATTGAATTCAATTCAGAATGGTATTATGACAGATACGCAAGCGCAAGGAACGACGAGTACGGCAGGATATAAGGATACTTATTTCTGGTTGCTGATTCCGTTGGCCGTGTTGCTTATTTGGGATGTAATCAGCTTTAAACGAAAGGCATAAAGATGAAGAAAATTTTACTGACAATAGGATATTTTATATTGATTATCGTAAGTTCGGTTATGATTATCAGATATGCCTACAACGCGTATCTGATTCATCAGTACAACCGGCAGAATTACAATGTCACCTCTACGCCGTTGACATTGCTTAATTTCACCGAGTCTTATATTGTGCATTACAATCAGGGAAATATCTATTATAAGCAAGGCAATTACGAAGATGCAATCCGCGCATATAACATAGCGCTTGCCCTGCGTATGCCAAAAAAGAAAGAGTGTGATGTGCGTGTTAATCTTGCACTTGCCATGCTTGGAACGATTAAAGATACGTATGCTGATTTAAGCTATGCGGAAGAGACGAAACAGGTGCTTCTGGCCGCAAGAGATGTGCTTCTGCAAGAAGAGTGTGCCAAAGATGATGGCGAAGGGCATGACAAAGAGGCACAGAAGCTAAAAGAAGAAATTGATAAAATGCTTGAACAGTTACAGCAACAGCAGCAGAATCAGGAGGGTGGAGAAGACTCTGACCAGAGTAATGATAACCCGAATGAGGATAACTCCGAATCATCTGATAAGCAGCAGACGGAAGAAGAAAAACAACAGGCAGAAGCTAAGAAACAGCGTGAAGAAATGATGAAAAATCAGCTCAAGGAAAAACAGGAAAAAGCGGCAGCAGAACGCGATGACGAGCTTACGTATGTGAACGGATTCGATGACGATTACAATTTCCTGAATACGGACCCTATTTGGTAGAGACGGGAAATATACAGCTTCAAAGAATGTTTGGGAAAGAAATAGAAATGGCAGACGGATAATTCCGCCTGCCATTTTTTACTTCACTTCCTTGGAAGCCTCTAAAAATTTGTAAACATATGCGGCAAGTGCTGCACCGACAAGAGGGCCAACAATGAATACCCAAAGCTGTGTGATAGGTGCAGAAGTACCTGTGATTGCAGCCATGAGTGCAGGTCCGAAGCTACGTGCGGGGTTAACACTTGTACCTGTAAGACCGATTCCCAAAATATGTACGAGAGTCAATGTAAGGCCAATGATTAAGCCACCGAAAGAACCGTGATTTGCTTTCTTGCTTGTAACACCGAGGATGGTGAGAACGAAGATGAAAGTTAATACGATCTCTACGATGAGACCTGCCCAGATATTTCCGTTTACACCGGCAAGGCCGTTTGAACCAAAGCCACCGGTCATGTCAGTTACGGAGCCTAGGCTGAAGATGGCGAATAAAAGACCTGAGCCTGCAAAAGCACCAAGACATTGTGCAACAACATAGCCTGCGAACTCTTTGGCAGTCATGCCGCCGCTTATGAGTACACCGAGTGAAACGGCAGGATTGATGTGGCAACCGGAAATGTTTCCGACGCAGTAAGCCATGCCGACGATTACAAGGCCGAAAGCAAGGGCGGTTAAGAGATACGCACTACCGTCTGAAGAGTCACATCCCACCAACATTGCAGTACCGCATCCTAAGGTAACGAGTACCATGGTACCAATAAATTCAGCTACTAATTTTTTCATTATTTTTCCTCCTTGGTTATGAAAGTTTTCACATATAAATATATCGGCAGAATGTGGCAGATTAATTATAAAAAAAGAAATCGTAAGAACTTAAATTTGTAAAAAAGAATAATGATGTTACAATTCTGTGATACGAAACGATTACTGTCACATATGCGGGTAGTGATTCTTGTGATTCAGATGGCATTGCCAATGAATGTTTCGCCTGCCGCATGAAATAATATGTCCGAAATATGGAATACTAACAGGAAAATAAGAAATTGATATAACTGTGAGGGAATTAAAATGAAAGACTGCCTGAAAGAAAGAATCTTTTCACCGGAATTTACGGAAACGTTAAACGAAGATTACAGGTTTCTTCATGCGCATGCGGAAACAGGATTTGAATTGTATGAAACAATAGGATATGTAAGAAAGAGATTGGAAGAAATCGGCTTGTCTCCGAAAGCTTGCGGAAAGTGCGGATTAGTGGTGACATTGGGAGAGCATGCCGGTGGGGAGAGAAGCGGGACAATACCGGAGGGAATGAAGGAACGGGGAGCTTTTCTCGTAAGAGCGGATATGGATGCACTTCCGATTGCTGAAGAAAGCGGCCTCTCGTATGCGGCAAAGAATGGGAATATGCATGCCTGCGGTCATGATGCACATACGGCAATTTTATTAGGTGTGGCGAGTGTTCTGAAACAGTATGAGAAGCAATTGCGATTTCCGGTGAAACTGATGTTTCAGCCGGCTGAAGAGTTGCTTGCGGGAGCAAAGGATATGTTGGAGGCAGGTGTTTTGTCAGAGCCTGAAGTGGAGAAGGCACTCATGCTTCACGTGATGTGTGCCGTGCCGGTTGAAACGGGAACTTTGGTTGTGTCAAATGCAGGGGTGAGTGCGCCTGCTGCAGATTTCTATACCATTGAAATCAAAGGGAAAGGGTGTCATGCATCTATGCCGCATCTTGGTAAAGACCCGCTTACAACGGCGGCACATCTTTTGGTTGCATTGGAAGAAATTAAGGCACGAGAAATTGAAATCGGAAAAAGAGCCGTGCTTACCATTGGTGCGCTCGAAGGGGCGAATGCTGCCAATGTGATTCCGGATAAGATTCTTTTAAAAGGGAGTCTGCGGGCGTTTGAAGAGGAAACAAGGGAACTGATGAAGAAGAGATTGCAGGAAATTGCTGAAGGGATGGGAGAAATTTATCATACGCCGACAAGCGTTGAATTCACATCCGGCGCTCCGACACTTAAGAATGATGAGAAGTTGGTCGCGCTTTGTTATGAAGCCCTGAAAGGAGCGCAACCCGTACTTCGAGCGCAGGACTTTCCCGCCGGTAACAGTGGCGGTTCAGAGGATTTCGCTTATGTATCGCAAGCAGTTCCGTCAGTGATGTTAGCGCTTGCAGCAGGTGATAGCAGGGAGGGATATGAGCATCCGCTTCACCATCCCCGCATGAAGCTTGATTTGCGTGCCCTTCCGTATGGAGTGGCAGGCATCTGCCGTATTATTGCAAGTGAAATTATCCCTTTATATGAACCGCGGACATGATATTTTAAAGAACTGAAATTTGTTATAAAAGTTCTTAAAATATTATTTCTGTCATTTTAGACAAAAAAATAAAAAAATTTAAGTGGCTTTGTCACTTGTATTACATGTGCTCGTGCACATATACTTAAAAATGACAGTAATATATCATTTTGAAAAATATAAGGAGGAAAAAATGAAAAAAGATTCAAAAATGAAGCGGATACTGGCCCGAATGCTGGTAGTAGCTCTTGTACTTCAGATGGGTTTACCATTAAATGTTATGGCGGCACCATCCGAGTTACAGGAGACTGAAACAGAAACAGAAGCGCCTTTGCGTGAAGAGATTTCTGAAAGTGAAGAAGCATCTGAAGAGGCTACGGAGGAAGTTGCAACAGAAGAAATTTCGGAAGTTGCAACAGAAGAAATTTCGGAAGAAAGTACAGAAGAGAATACGGAAGAGGTTTTAGAGCCGATTTCTTCAGAAGAAGAAATGGATGATTTTGGTGCAACGGGCTACACGAACGAGCGTGTTCTTAATGGTGGTTTTCGTGTGGCAACCGATGAAAATGGTAAATGTGTGTTGATTTCTTATGAAGGTGATGCAGAAGAAGTTGTTGTTCCTGCGCCTATTGAGATTGTTGATACATATGCTATTTGTTTAGACAGTATTAAGAAAATCACTTTTGGCGAAACAGTTAAGGAATTACGTTCCAGATGTATTTGCGATACGTCTAATTTGGAAGTAATTGATTTCGGACATGTAGAAAAAATGGAAGCATATGTTTTGTTTCAATGTTATTCTTTTAACAAAATTATTCTACCAAGAAATAATTTTGAGATAAATGGACAATTTCAGCAACATGCTGTATTTCAGTCAAAAGTAACTGTTGAGATACCGAAAGAAGTAACCGAGTTGCCTAAGGAGGCATTTGGAATCGACCAAAGTACAATGGAAGTGGAAAAGTACATTGTAGAAGAAGGAAATCCTTCTTACGAAGCGATTGATGATGTATTATACACAAAACCACAGGATGGTGGTCGTACATTAATTGGATATCCGATGTATAAACCGGTAGAATCATTTGTGATTCCGGAGGATGTTACAACAATCGGCGATAATGCATTTTGGTTCTGCTGTGAGAAGTCTCCTTTGAAAGAACTTACGATTTCAAAGAATGTAAAAACAATTGAGGAAGAAGCGTTTGCTTATACGAAGCTTGATAAGTTGATTTTGCTTGCGAACGTTGAAACGGTAGTAGAACCTAAATATGCATATAGACCGAATCACTTTGAGGGCGATTATAATTGGATATGCGGAGTTGATGAACTTGTTCTTGATGGTGAAGCGTTACAGATGTCAGTTGAGAACAAGACCAAACTTTTTGGTGAAGCCAATGTGAGAAAACTTACATTGCCGGCAGACTTTCAGGGAAACATTTCCGGTAAGATGCTTGCAACGTATTCCGCTCTGGAAAAAGTAAATATCGCAGAAGAGAATGAAGTTTATAAGACGGTAGATGGCATGGTATTAAGTAAGGACGGAACTATTCTTTATGCAATGCCGGCATCAAACAGTAATTCCAAGGAAATTATCATTCCGGAATCTGTAACAACAATTAAAACGGACGCATTTTATGCTCCTTCCGGTAAAATGAAATGTCCTGTTTCCAAGGTGACGATTCCTTCAGGTGTAAATAGTATTGAAGCAAATGCATTTACACCAAACGGCAGTTTGGGAATTTCTGCTGTTTTTGAAGGTGCGGCAGATGCATTTGATACAGATGCAATTGCAAATGATGGTGAAGGTGTAACTATTTTCTGCCTGCAGGATGAAGCAGATGAGTTAAAAAATAAATTCCCTGCATGTAATGTAATTCCTGTTGGAATGGAACTCGAAGTACCAGAAGTGACATCGCAGACAGAAATCGTGTTATCAGGTAAAGCTGACCCGAATTCTGTTGTGAAGGTTTATGTGGATGATGTGTATGCAACGGAAGTTGTTACAGATGCTGCAGGCGAATGGCAGACATTTGTGAAAGTAGCAGTATCTGCTGCTGATGATAGCTGGAAAATCAATGTAACAAATGAAGATGGTACCATTTTTTCTGAAAGCAAGTACGTGAAATGGGACGGAAGCCCCTTTTTTTCCATACCGGATGAAGTGAACATGGATTCATTTCTTGTTTACGGAACAGGGCTTCGTCATGGTACAACTTATGTTTATGTTGATGGTAAATTAGCAGGAACAACAAAGGCGGACTGGAACGGTAAATTTGGTGTTCGTATTCCGCTTGAAGATCCTGTTTCCGGAAAGCAGTATGAGGTTTATGTTGTTTCAGAACGAGACGGATATAAGGGGCAGAGTGAAGTTAAGACATTTTTATATAAAGATCACGGCATAAAGCTTGATTCCGTAACCATACAATGGTCTGAATGGGGAAAGGATGAGCCGTATGAGATGGACATTACAAATCCGTTCGAAGATAACCGTCGTATTTCATTTGATCCGAACGTGCCGATACGTTATACCGTCAATCTGACCGAGTCAGATATGCTTGACAAAGTGTTGGTTAAGGTTGCTTCAAAAGCGACTGCTACAAAGCGCACGCTTAATACGGTAAAAATAGAAGACGGCACATGGGAAGCTGAATGTGCCGGAAAGAAGATAGTGCCGAACTATGTTGAAATTGTGTGCGTGTTAAAGAGTGGTGAAACATTCACTATTTATGCCGCTGAGATTTTCATGTTGATTGACCCTTCCGGCTATATCTATGAAGTAGCACTTGAGAACCGTGTTGAAGGAGCAACTGCGGAAATTTATTATAAAGAAAATCTTTCTGATGAAGAAAAGACTTTGTGGGATGCCGAAAATTACGGACAGGTTAATCCTCAGGTTACAGGCGCAAACGGCTACTACGGCTGGGATGTTCCGGTAGGATACTGGCAGGTAGTAGTAAATAAAGAAGGCTATCAGACCGCAGAAAGTGAATGGATGAGTGTACCGCCCATCCGTACCGATGTTAACCTTGAGTTAATCAGTACCGAAAGTGCAGTGATTGAGGCTGTGTACTTATCGGGAAATCAGGTAAAAGTTAATTTCTCACATTATATGAAGGCAGATACGGTTACTGCTGAAGCATTTAAGACAGAAGGTCTTGGTAAGGTTGTATCCGTAACACCATATAATGCAATTGATTACAAGGGCGTTAATGTAGCTAAGGAATTTATCATTGAATTCACGAACAAGGCAAAAGGCGGCGAAACATATACGCTTGTAAGTGATGCATCTGCGATGGAAACTTATGCAGGCATAAAAGGATTTGGTGATGCGGCAAGTGAGGAGATTGAAATGACTGCAGCTGCAGCGTTACTTAAGGAAGTAGTGATTCCTAAGAATGTTGCGGTGAAGGCAGGAACGGAGAAAACCGTCAAACTGTATGTAAAGGGTAACGGAGAAGATTTGTCCGGCTTTACCTTTGAAGTCAGTGGTGAGCTTCTCAAGGATGAAACCTATGTTGAGGCAGTTACGAACAAAGAGGGTGTAGCAGAGTTTGTCATTGTAGCAGAAGAACCGTGTACATCATGGATTGACGTAGCTATTGGTGAAACAGAAGCAACCATACGTGTTGATGTGTTAAGAAGTGGTGAACTTGTTGATGAGCTGGAAGCGGTTTCTTTAAATACGAAGGATTTTGATATTACGCTTGATAAGACGGAATATACATATACAGGCGAACCTAATGAGCCGGCTGTAAAGATTGAAGACACTAACAAGAAAGTTCTTGAACAGGATAAGGACTATACGGTTTCATATGAAAATAACGTGGATGCCGGCAAAAATGCAACTGTTGTAATCAATGGTATCGGTGCTTATAAGGGTACGGTAAAGGTTCCTTTTACAATTCTTGCAGTGGAATTAAAAAAGGAGAACATTAAACTTTCGAAGAATGCATACAAACTGAGTGAGTACGCCAATGAGGAACTTGCACAGGGTCTTCTTCCTGCAGTAGAAGTAAAGGTTGGAGAAAAACTTCTTGAAGAGGGAAAAGACTACGTTGTGAAAGCAACGAATAATAAACAGCCCGGTAAGGCGAAAGCAGTTGTTACCGGTGTTAATAACTATGCAAAGGAATTCACATATGAATATAGCATCGAGGGCGTAAATCTTGCAAAAGTGAAATTCAATAAGATTTCGGCGCAGAGTATTCTTGATGCACCGATTGAAATCATCCCTACAGTGGATGCAAAATACTTAGAGAAAACAGGTGCAAAAGAGATTAAGTTCAACATGGCATTTGATAAGAATGACAAGCCCGGAACAGCAACCATCTATCTGTATGGTGGAGACGGCATGAACACAACAGGCAAGAGAAAACTTACCTTTAAGATTGAGAAAGTGAAATTTACTAAGGATAATCTGATTGTGGGGACCGCTCTTGATGAGAACGGTAATGTTATTTCGGGAATTGCACCGCAGGATTATACGGGAGAAGCATTAAAGCCTGAAGTATATGTTGCGGTAAAATACGGCGAAGAACTGATTGCGCTTGAAGAAGGCAAGGACTATACACTTTCTTACAGCAATAACGTGAAGGCAGGCAAGCTTGACAAAGAAGGTAACCCGGTTGCGTCAGCTAAAGTGACAGTAAAAGGTAAGGGTAACTTCACGGGAAGCGTTGCAAGAACCTTTGTGATTAACCCGATTGCAATCGGTAACGGCGAAACATTAAGCGATTATATCGCAATGGATGTATTAAATATCATTAAGTACACCGGCAAGAATGCAAAGCCGGCACCGAAGTTATACTACACGGCAAATGATAAGAAGGTAGCCCTGAAAGCAGGAAAGGATTATAAGATCACCTGTGAACAAAAGGGTGAAAAGGATAAGACCGTTAAGGTGGAATATACCATCAACGGTATCGGTAACTTCAAGGGAAGCGCGAAAGCTTTTGTATGGGTAACCGATGAGAAGGTAAGTATGAAGCTTACAAAGAAATCCGCAGTGTATACCGGAGGTGAAATCACTCTCGCAGAGGATGAAATCAAGGTATTCCGCGGAAAGACGGAAGTGGATAAGGCACACTACAGTGTAACATATTTGAACAACGTAAATGCCGGTACGGCGACCGTAATCGTGAAGGGCGATGAGAAGAACTTTGTCGGTGAGGCAGTTGCAACCTTTAAGATTACACCGAAAGTATTGGCGGAAGCAGAGGATGGAATTCATGTAAACCTTGCTGAGTCCAAAGTATTCACCGGATATCCTGTAGAGCTCGGTGAAGAGGAAGTGGAAGTATATGATTCCAAAGCCGAAAAAGAATTGATTCAAACAAAGGACTTCACATTGAAGTACAGCTCTAATACAAAGATTGGTACCGCGAAAGTAACTTTAACCGGCAAGGGTAATTACAAAGGAAAGATTGTTAAAACATTCAAGATTACAAAGTTGCCTGAGTTTGTATCGAAAAATATGATATGTTTAGGTGTTCCGGCTACTTTTACAAATAAACCGGTAAAACCTTATATGGTGGCGTGGTATTTTGAGAATGGTATGCTTGGCTCAGAAGAAGTAGTATTGAATCCTTCCGCCGTATTTACGATAAGCTATAAGGATAACGTAAATTCCGGTACGGGAACCATAATCCTTAAGCCCAAAAAGGGAGTTTTTGAAAAAGTAACGGATGAGCAGATTGTGTCTACATTCAGTATTGATAAAGCTGACATCAATGATGTGAAAGCAAATGTGATTAAGGTTCAGCCTTTTAAGGGCAAGGCGGTGACACCGAAGGTAAGCTTAAAGCTTGGCAGCTATAAGCTCAAAGAAGGCGTGGACTACACAGTCGAGTACGAGAACAACGACAGTCGCGGCCGTGCAACCATCATAATCAAAGCAATTGAAAAGAATGGTGAAAAGGAAGGAAACTTCACCGGCGAAAAGAGAATTAACTTCTTTATTTTCTAAATATTTTATTCGCAAAAGGTGTCTGTTTTTGGGCAGACGCCTTTTGCATTATTACAAGGCGGATTAATGAAGTTATATAGCATAAACATATTGTTAACGGTTATGATTTCTTTTATAATTAAAACGACAGTTGTTGATGATAATACGAAATAGAGGAGAGGTGTTTAGATGATTAAAAAACAAGCGGCGTTAAAAGTTTTAGCTATGTTATTAGTTATTTTTATTTCAGTGACGGGAATGCCCTTTTCAGTCTCTGCTGATAATGGAGCTAAAGTTTTTAATAATGGGGACGAGGCTAAGAATTTTCCGGTGAATTACGACCCGAATGAAGGAATGATTCCATATGGGTATACCGGAGAAATCGGCATGCTTTCCTATTTGGATGACAATAATCGCTATGATTCGGATAAGGATTATGTCCATTTCCCGGATGATTTGATTGCTATGGAGGATGTTTATGGTGATTTGATGTTCCCGGATTATTCGCCGGATAACCCTTATTATGATTATACGGAAATGTTTAATTGCGCACTTGAGGTTGCAAGGGCGAAAGGAAATGTGGATGTATATGTAGAGGAAGGGGTTTATTACTTTACGGAATCTGTCTGGCTCTGGGGGTATACTAATATCAATGGTGTTGCAGGCAAAACGGTTTTTGTTGTGAAACCGAATTTTACGGATTCGAATGGGGACAGAATTGAGCAAAACGGATTTTTTGCCAACAAAGATGTGACTTCAAAATATGCATGGTACTTTGGCAGAATTTCAGATATGACGTTTGTTGTTGAGGGTTCACACGAGACATTTACACCGGAGCATTCTGCGGAGGAAATTCATGCGAACCTGTTAAGTGATGATGTTCAGTCCGTGGAGGGCTACGCACTATTTGATCATATAAGAATCAAGTACGGCAAAGTGCAGAATATTGCTTTGTCCGGCTTTTGCTCTTTGTTTCATACCTGTTTTATTGATATGCTTACAAGGGTTACGAATGTAACGGTAGGACCTTGCAGAATTGCAATTTGGGGTGTTGAAACAAATGATGCGTTTTTCTATGATAACTATTTTTACGGTGGATATTTCACCAAAGATGAATTGCATGAAATACCGATTTTTCAAATGACTTTCAGCATGGGAACGACTGTTTTCAGTAATTCCTATATCTGCAATTTCTATTTTTCACGAAATGGCGCGTCCACTTGGAATCCGCATACATCTTATTCGAATCTGACATTTGAGCGAACCTATAATTTTGTAATGGATACGACAGTAGAGAGTTCTTCTTCGGTAAGCGGATGCCTTTTTAGAAATTGTTCTTATCGCGATATCAAAGCATATTTTGATTCGCTTGGTTTGAAAGCGTACGATCATGCCACCAAGTATTTTGATTATGATTTGAATCATGAAGTATATCCGGATACCGGTTATATTATACGTGATTCCATTGTTGGTGATGATGCCGTTTCCAGAAAAAAAAGTTCTGTTTATAATCAGGATAAAAAGATTGCTTTGATTCAGTTACATAACGGAATTGCATTTTCACAAAATAAAATCGTTTGTGACTCGCTTGAAAAAACGACACTTTTATGCCTTTCCAATTCAGAGTGGTCTTCGACTTATGATGGGCGAAGAAGCTCTGCAATTAATGTAAGCTTTGCGGATAATGCGTTTGAGATTAATGAATATGTAAAAGAAGATTTGTTCATTGACGACTGGAAAAACGGAAAGCCGCTTTCGGAAGGCTGGCATGATAATATAATCATTGAATGGGGGCCCAAAGGCTGGGAAGACAAGGATGGTAATCCGGTTATGGGATATATCGGCGTTGAAGGGCCGAATCCTGTATGCTGGATGGAAGATCATATTTATGTTTCAACGGATTTGAAGCGTTACGTGGATCTGACGGCTTTTAAGAGTCCCGACCAACCTGCTTTAGGATATGCTGCTTTGGGCAAAGTTGGTGCAAACGAACAACAATTGAGTGATTTGGGAATTCGTGAAAGATATTATGAAGATATTCAATCCGGAGAATATGAGATTGTTTCTCTAAAGAAGGATTTCGGTGCCATTTCATGGAATACGGCATCAAATCATCAGAATTTACAGAGAGCTTTCGATTATATTGCTTCACATGATGCGATTCTTTTCATTGAATCAGGTACTTATTACATTGACAAACCAATCGTATTACGCGGCGGTAAAACATATCGTGTTTATGCTGAGGGCGGAATCAGAACAAGTAAAACCAATGAAATTGCAGGAGCAGGTGCATTTGTAATGAGTGGCGATGATAATGCGCCGATTGACGGCTATTTTATCAATGTTGATTTATATTTGCATAATTGCAATACAAGCGGATTTTATCAGGTAAATACGGATGATTTTTACTTTAAGATGCGAAGCGTACAACGTGGTGTCGGATGTTTTACTGAATGTAATTTGAAAGATACGATTATCAGCGACGGACAGATTCAGTACAATGAATACGGATTCTTTTATCGCACGGTTACGGATAATACAGTTATCAAATATGTATACGGTACGGGAAGTACCGGTGTTGATCCTGCGGAGGGATATACGCCGGGTGATATTACATACAAATATTTTATCTCCAGTTCTGATTTTGCGCATTCCACATGGCGCGGATGCTGGCTTGAATTCGGTCAGTTTGCAAACGGCAAAACACTGACGGGAGAAGGAAACAGTATTTACAGGGGTAATCTGATAGATTATACTTTCAACTACAGTTTCGGCAGAAATGATGTGGTGTGCGGAAATACGATGACAAGAGCAAGTTATTCTTCGATTGTAAATCATATGGTCAACTCGAATTTCCCTATCGATTTACCGGATGCATTAACTGATAAACCGATGATTATGTACCATATCAATGATGGTATGCGTCTGATTGGAAATATGTGTATCGGAACACTGAGTGAACAGACACATTTCGTTTCCTTTGACAGTCCGTCCATCCGTTATAAAGATGAGAATGGGAGAGAAGTGGTATCCATTTCGAATGCCAGAGTTGCCGGCAACGGTAATACGTCTGCGCATTTAGGTGTATATAAAATCATGAGACCCATTACTCCTTATGACAGGGCTGACAATATTGTTTTGGAAAATTGTAAAAATAATACTTTCAACTTGCAGAATTTCTATTTTGTGGATCAGGAAGATGACCCGGATACATCAGATGTTGACGAAACGTTTCATATTACCAAGGCTGATGTGGCTTCATGGTCTGTTCCGTTGACCAAAACATATGTAAACGGTGAAGCACTGGTAGTTGATTATCCAAAGAAAGAAGCGCAGAAACTGACGCAGATTATTACGGAACCTTCTAAACAGGAAGTGATTTTTGATGCGCCCAACGAATGTGAATTGGGGTATGAGAAAAACACGGAATTCAGATTATATGATTTCAAAAATAAGTCTGAAAAAGACTTGGAAAATTTGAAAGAAACCTTTTACGGTTTTGTGGATAAGCAGACGGTTCAGATTTACAGAAATTCAAAATATAATGTCGCCGATTTCGATAGTTTTTCTTCAGCAGACAGCAATAATGCGGAGGACAAGGAACCTGCATCAGAAAAAAGAGCAGAAGATGCATCGGTCGTTTCCGATGATGTAGCAGGAGTATTTGCAGAGGAATCAACGGAGGAGATATCGGAAGCGGTTTCAGAGGAAGTATCTGAGGAGGCATCGGAAGAAGTATCTGAAGAAACTACAGAGGAAACATCCGAAGAAGCAGCAGAGGAAAGTTCAGAAGCGGATTCGGAAGAAGCATCACAAGAACCTTCCGAAGATACAACGGAAGAAACACCTGAAGAAATACCGGAACCTGAAGCAGAAGAGAAAGAAAGACAGGGTGCAGGTAACGGTAATAAGCGTTATTTTACCTATAACGATATCAAACATCTTTCGCTTGAAGAAAAGCAGGATATCTATATGCAGGCAATTCTGTATGATATCCGTACAGCGCAGGATGGAAAGACAAGCTTTTATATGTATCAGAAACGCCCCGAAGATGTCGTAGAGGAACCGGATGGCTGTGCGCCGACCTACGCATTGGTGTTTGATGATCCGGAGATAAGCGGTGAAAAACTGGTTGGCGTAACGGGAAGCTTTTATCAGGATTTTGTTTATGCGTATACATGGATAAATAAAAGGGCGCCGGTCATTATTTTCTCGGAAGATGAAGAAAACTATTACGGTATTACGATCGGATATACAACAAGCAATCCGAATTTGGGGATATTCTATACACCGACAAGAATTATCAAGAATTATGAAAATGGCGGAAACAATTTTAATGATCCCGGTGATACGGCTGTCAGAAGTGATGAAGCAGCAGCAGAAGCTATCGGGGCATGGTCAAAATATGCTGTTGGGCTTACACAGTACGATGCATTGGCTGATATTACAAGACCGAATCAGGGTGAGCAGGAAAAGTATTTATTCGGCGACTACACCACCACTTCCATTTTTGGCGGTGATATGAGCAAATACGGCAGTACGATTTATGGTGTTGATTTCAGAATGGAATATAACGATGTTTATGAAACAGTGAAATTATTTGCTACATTTGATTTCAGCAGTATTGGTGAAGATACATCTGTTACACCTTCCTTGAAAGCGACCAGAAGAGAAGTATTTGTAGGAACATTCAGTGTCAAAGATAAAGAAAAAATCTTCGGCTTATGGGGAGGCGATGAAACATGGATTGAAAGCTTCCAGTTTGAATATGCGAAGTCGCAGGATTCCTCTTGTCAGCATGACTATCTGCAGCAATTGACACGCGAAGGCGCATGCAATAAGTGTGATATTGTGTTAAACACATGTAAGAAATGCGGATATTCTTATGAGCAGAATATTCCTTATGAAGGACATAATTTTGTGGATTCTTCGGAATCATCAGCTGATAAGAGTAAAATCATTTATACACACGTGTGCAAAGACTGTGGTTTTTCTTATCAGACGGAATTGAATATGTTTGCCTGCCGACACGATTGGGAAGAGATTTCCAAGGCACCGTTAACCTGTTTGTCAGACGGATATCTGATCAGACGCTGTACCAAATGTGAAGAAGTAGACCAAATCGTTTATAAGCATTACGGCCATGATTTCGAATTGTCTGAGACCGTTGAACCGACTGAAACAAGCCAGGGGTATCGTAAATATTATTGTAAAAATTGCGATGAAATGAAGATGGAGTATCTGGATATCATTCCGCAGCCCGGGCAAAAAGTAATGAACGGTTTGTGGTGTACATCGATTCCGGATCAGACCTATACCGGTAAAGCGATTAAACCGGAGGTGAAGGTTTATTTCAAAAAAACACTTTTACAAAAAGGAAAAGATTATACCATCAGCTATAAAAGAAATGTAAATGCCAATAATGCACTGGACTCCAAAACAGCACCTACAATTGAGATTAAGGGAAAAGGCAATTACACAGGTGTGGTTACCAAGACCTTTAAAATCAAGCCGAAGTCTATTTATGATTCCGATATTACAATCGAGAAAGAGATTTATCTTAGCTATAACGGAAAAACACAGAAAAAGGTTCCGACCATTAAATGGGGCAAAAAGAAGCTTGTCTTAAATAAAGATTATAAGGTTTCTTTTAATGACGGTGATTCCGGAAATACGATTGCATATAATACACCGGGCAAATATGCGGTACGCATTGATCCGATTGGAAATTACGGCGGTCTGGGTACGGCTTCGTATATTATCATTTCTGAAAATAAGCCGATGAGTAAGGTAAAAATCAAACATGCCAAAACGTATGAATATACAGGAGAGGCGGTTGAAGTAAGCGATTTGGTGGTCACCTACGGCAAAGAAGTGCTTGAATTAGGCAAGGATTACTGGGTTGCTTACGAGAATAATGTTGAGATCGGCACTGCAACGTTGATTGTATACGGAAACAACAAAAAGGATAAGTTTTTCGGGACCAAGAAATCTACGTTTCGGATTGTAGGCACATCGATTAATAAGGCGAAGGTTACCGGTTTGGAGAATTCGGTATACACTTCGGATGAAATTGAGGTTAAACCGACGGTTACGTTAGCGGGTAAAACTTTGGTTGAAAAAAAGGACTATGTTCTTGAATATTCCGGCAATATTAATCCGGGAACGGCGAAGGTAACAATCAAAGGAATTCATGCATATTCAGGTTCTCTTACAAAGAAGTTCAAAATTCTTCCTTACAATCTGATAGCGGATGAGGAGAATCTTGTTTCGGGACTGCCGGAAAGTGCGTTGACTTATTCCTATGTCAAAGGCGGGGTGAAGCCGAAGCTTACGCTGATGTATGGTAACATGCTCCTGAAAGAGGGAAAGGATTATACACTTTCTTATAAGGGAAATAATAAAGTTACGAATGCCGCAACGCTAACGGTAAAAGGAAAAGGCAGGTTTGCAGGTTCGAAAAAATATCAGTTTGGCATTACGGCAAAAGATATTTCAGGACTCAGAATATTGACTCCGGATATTATGTACAAAAACAAGAAGGGCAATTACGTAAATAAGCCGGTTATTACGGATGTTGACGGGAAGAAGCTTGTGGCCGGAAAAGATTATGAGAAGAAGTTTGTATACAAAACAACTTCAGGAAATGTAATTGATTCTAAGGCAACACTTAATGTCGGTGATGTGATAGTAGTGTTTGTTAACGGAAAAGGAAATTATACCGGAGTAATTCAGGCGAAGTACACGCTCAGCCCGAGTGATATTAAATCGGCTAAAGTATCTGCGGAATCCAAGATTTATACGGGTGAAGCCATTACGTTGAGTGAGAAGGACATTACAATCAAAATCAATAATACGAAATTATCGTATGGTAAAGATTTCATTATTCTGGAAGATTCTTATACGAATAACGTGAATAAAGGTACTGCGACTGTGACGATTAAGGGTGTCGGAAATTATGCAGGTTCAAAGACGGTAAGCTTTAAAATAAAGAGTAAGCCGTTTGAATGGGCAAAAGACATTATTCCCTTTTCGCTAAAATCATTATTTTAATTGATAAAGGGGATTGGATGAAATATGCAATCCCCTTTTTTGAAAGGTGAGAACTATGAGAAAACGCCATAAAAAATCAATGGTTATGTTACTTTTGATGCTGCTTGCGTGCAGTATTGTCTGGACAGGAAATATAACGGTTCCGGATGAGACAATAAATTATCCGCAAGGAACTGCAGATGACAGTTCGGCAGATAATGATGTGAAGGATGAGAACGAGTATTCCATTCATTATGATCCGAATGACGGAGTGATTCATTACGGTACTATCGGGGAAATCGGTGCGTCTGAAAAGAAGGATGTGAATAACAGTATTTTCAGAGGGACTGCTTATAAGAAGTTCCCGTCATACTATATGGATTTAGAGGATGTAAACGGAAATCTGTTGTTTCCCGGAGCAGGGGAGAACGGCTATGATTATGCCGATATGTTAACGTATGCGATTGATGCGGAAGCGAATCTTGCAGCGGCAGGCAAACCTTCTTCTCAAATCTTTGTGGAAGAAGGAGTATATTATTTAGGGAAAAATCTGCCTGTATGGGGCAAGTTTACCTTGAATGGTGTTTACGGCAGAACTGTTTTTGTCTGTGATAACGGAAACACGGCATTGTTTAAGGCGAATTCGAGCAATACATATTATGAGAACTGTTCTGTTACGGATATTGTTTTTGTTGCGGCGGATGCGCATGAAGCGTTCCGTGCAGATAATACTGCGGAAGAGATTATGAAATATGTTTTAAGTCCTGAAGTGCAGCCGGTAGAAAATTTCAATTGTTTTGAAGGAATGAACATTTCGCAGTCAATGATTTCCAATAATATCTTCTCCGGCTTTCAATCTCCGTTTGCAGGCATAAAAGGACATATGTCCACGCATATTTCGGACAATACGGTCGGTCCCTGCAGGGTAGTGTTGCAGGGCACACATTTTATTGACTGCTATATTCATGATAATTATTTTTTTGGTGCTCCCGTTAACGTGGAAGGGCATATGGAACTTCCTTTGTTTACAACCGGGATTGGGCCGAATCTTACAATGATAAACAATAATTATCTTGAAAACTTTTATTTTTGCAAGCCTGCATCCGATACTTACGGTGTGACATACACAAATAATACGTTTGACCATGTTTACGGAATTGAATTTTATGCCGCAGGTGATGCCACAAATGCTGTTTCAAATTGCTTGTTCACAGATAATACATATGGTGATATTGCTGCGTATTTTGAATCTTTTGGATATGAACCTTACAGTGCCGGAAACAAAGGTGAAAATGCATATGTGATACATGCAGGTTCTTATAACCAAAGGGAAACTGATTTCAATCAGATGACGGCAGGAAACCGTTCGTATATTATTTCCTGTGCCGGCGGTACGGCGATTACCCAGTGTAAATTTGTTGAAAAGGATATGAGTAATACTTATTTGTATCATATTGCAAATTACAGCAATCAGTTCCGTGACAAAGCAATTTCCGGAACGCAGGTTCTTGATAATGCATATGAGATAGATTCCTTCCGGAAAGATGATATTTTTAAAGATAATACAAATTTAAAAGATAACGGTGTGTCATCTGAATGGCAAACGAAATATTTTCTTTCAAAAAAATCCTCTAAAGAAGCCTGCATCTATTATTCACCCAACGGTGGCGTGAAAATAGATTTGTCCTGTTTTTACAATCCTGATTCAAATGAAACATTAGGGTATGCGGCATTGGGAAGTGTCGGAGCTCCGGATGCGTTGTTTGAAGAGAACGTAAACAATCAGTTATATGAGGATTTGAAGTCGGGAAGAAATATTGTTTATCTGTCAGATTTCGGAGCGTATCCGGATGATTTCGGAAACGACAGCTCCGCAATTCAGAAAGCGTTTGATACAATTGCGGAAACGGGAGATATTCTGATTGTAGAAGGTACGTATACAATATCAACCCCCATATTGCTGCGTGGAGATAAAACATACCGTGTTCTCGGAAACGGCGGTGCCAAAGCGCAGAATAACAAGCTTGTAGGCGGCGGTTTTACGTTGGATGTATATAGTGAGCAGCTTGCCAAAACCGGTGCGTTCGTGCAGGGGGCAAAAGATACGGGTAAAGTAAGCGGATATTTTATGAATATCAATATGTATCCGAATAATATCGGTCAGATAGAAGGGGCGAAGTACAGCGGAACGTGCTTTTATCAGGTCAGATTTGAGCATATGCAGATTAAAAATCTGAACGCGGGATATCTGGACAGTGTTTACAAAGAATGTACCTTTGAACAGTGTATTCTTGAGGGCGGATTTGTTTTATATTATTCACATGGTTTTATGAACCGTTGCATTTTTACGGAATCAGTATTGCAACATATTTATGCGACCGGAAGCGTACAGAATTACGGCATCGGTTGTACGTACGCATATTTCCTGGTTGATACGGATTTTGTTTATTCCACGATGCGGACCTGTTGGATTGAATTCATGCAGTTCACCAACGGTTTCCGCTTTAACGGAAACGGCAATTCTCTTTATGTGGGAAATGTGTTTGATTATGTCTGGAATTTTCAGTTTGGAGAAAATGATATTTTTGCCGGTAATAATCTTACCCACAACGGAACCATTAGTATTACCAATCATTTTATTCAGTATGATAATATTCCGCGCGAAAAATGGAGCAGTGAAATCCGTGAGGGCAACATTACAACCATGCATATTTCGGATGGATTGCGATTGGTCGGAAATGTATTCAGCGACGGAAATTCGCAGTATACGACATATTTGAATTTTGACGGCAGAACATCGTTATATCCGTATGGAGATAAAATTGTCACCTCCATTTCCAATGTCAGAATCGGAGGTAATATAACGGGATTTGCCAAGAATGCAAATGAAATGCCGCAGTTTTTATATTCGGATACATTGTTAAAAGAGAACTGCGTAAATAATCAGATTGATTTGACTTCGTTTGCCAAATCATACAAATATATTCACGATGCGCAGAATTATGCATATGCAAAAGAAAGCTGTAAGAATCAGCTGATTCCGGGTACACTTGTATGGTTGTGGAATAAGGAGAAAGAGAATTCTTCGTTGTTTTACTATCCTTCGGAAAACAATCCGGTTACATTAGAGCCGTTACCGGATAAAGAGTTGGAATTTGATTTGACTTATGATTTGCCGGTAGAAGAAAAGAGTAAAAACACTTATTCATTTGATTTCGTAAAGGATCATCTGTATTTGGCAACTGAAGAAACAACAGAGGTGCAGGGAGAGATTATCGGGGAATATTTGAAACGAATTCCGTTTGTTTCGCCCCTGAATGAAACGCATCTTACGCCGGAGACTGCTTTTACGGCACCGGATGCGGTAATATCATATGCAAACAGGACTCTGTATTCTCAAACGAGTTATATGAATGGTGAGGCGGTGAAAGAAAATACGGCAAGAAGTAATTTGCCGCCGATTTATATGTTTGCGGATACTGCATTTGTCGATCAATATGACTCTTTTGCAGCATGGATGCATATTCCGAACGGAACGAATCCGATTGGCGATTTCCCTGTGTTGATTTACGCCGAGGATGAGGAATATTATTACGGTGTAAAGGTGTGCCTGCAGAATTCGTATGCACTCCGCTCCCAGGAATTTAAGGTAAAAAAAGAATATAACGGTAAGGTTTTTGGAGTAAATAATAATCAGGGAGGAATTCTACCCTGCGAATGGGGGAAATTGCAAAAAGCTTCCTCTTCTGATATCTCAAATAATGAAAAAATCAAACCCGGAAATAATGTATCGGGAAATGTTTATTTCGACGGTACGGATATTGAGACTTCGAAAGAAAATTGCGATATTACAATTTTCGATGAATTTAATCTGAATAAACCGATTTTGGGTTTGACATATGAATGCAACTATAATTATGAATTGAATGTTGCTGAATTATACGCTGTTCTTGATTTTTCGGAATCCTATGTTTCGAAAGATCTTGAAAATATCGTTTCGAAGCGCAAAATTATGATCGGAACATATTCGGTGGAAAATTTGACCACTCTGGCCGGCGTTATGTTTTTCAATGATGCGTGGATTGAGAAGATTGAATATCAGATTCTTCCGGAATTTGACCGTTCGGATGTGACGGTATTTGAACCTTCCGAGGATGAGGAAGAGCAGTGTATGCACTATTTTAAGGAGTACATCCGTGTGAAGCCGACCTGCGAAACGGGCGGTTTTGACTCCTATATCTGTAGCGCTTGTTTTACACAATTGTCTTACGAACAAATTGCTCCATTAGGCCATGATTTCGAGGAAACCATTATTCCGCCTACAATAGAAGAAGAAGGCTATACATTATGCGTTTGTAAACGTTGCGGTTATGAAGAGAAGAAAGATTATGTTCCTAAATTAGAGGACGAAAGCGAAGAGAAGCCTTCAGAAGAGAGTTCGGATGAAGAACCCACGGAAGAACCCACGGAGGATCCTTCGGACTCTCAGGAAGAAGAGGATAACGGCGATGTTTTACCGGAAGATGTACCGGAAGACGGAATCATTCCGCAAGGACTGTGGTGCACGGAAATTGAGCCGGTTATTTATTCCGGAAAAGCTGTGAAACCGGAAATCAGGGTGTATTCCCACAACGTACTTCTTCAGAAGGGAAAAGATTATACGATTTCATATAAGAACAATAAAAATGCTGCACTTTCGGATGATGCCAAGAAAGCACCTTCCGTGATTATTAAGGGAAAAGGTAACTACAGCGGAAAAGCTGTAAAGACCTTCGATATTTTACCAAAAAACATTACTGACTCGGACGTATATGCAGATGATATTTCAGTAAAATATAACGGAAAGATACAGAAAAAAATTCCGGCTATATATTGGGATAATATCAAGCTTTCCAATAAAAAAGATTTCGTTGTTTCTTATACGGAAGATGCGTCAGGCAGTTTGTATCGTGAGCCCGGCACCTATCAAATATTGATTGCCGGCAAGGGAAATTATTGCGGTAATCTTGAGATTGATTTAACGGTTACATCCGCTAAGCTTATGTCCAAAGCCAAACTAAGTTATACCAAAAAGGTTCCTTATCCGGGCTCGGGGGAAGTAGTTTTATCAGATCTGGTCGTTAAATACGGTAGTACGATTTTGACGGAAAATAAGGATTATGTTGTTTCCTATCGGAATAATACATCGGTACGCACGGCAACTGTCATTGTGGAAGGCATCGGTGAGTATGCAGGAATAAAGCAGGGTAAATTTGCAATAACCGGTGTAGCGCTAAATAAAGCAATTGTTTCGGGACCGGGAGAACAGATTTATACCGGAAGTGGAATTGAACCGGAATTTAGTGTAATGCTGAATGATGCAGTGCTTGTAAAAGATAAGGACTATACGGTTTCGTATGTGAATAATATGAAAGCCGGAACCGCAACGGTTCAAATCCGCGGAACCGGAAAGTATACGGGTGTCTGTAAGAAGAAGTTTAGGATTAAGGCACTGGATTTGTTTGCGCAAAACAGTGTTGTTTCGGGGATGCCGTCAGGAACCGAACTTGGATATTATGAATATGAAAAAGGCGGTACAAAGCCTGTATTTGAGTTGAAACACAATGGTGTTATTTTGCAGGCAGGAAAGGACTATACGCTTAAGTACCGCAACCATACCCAAATAACACATCGTGATGAAATTACTCCTGTTAACGACAAGGTTCCTTTTGCTACGGTTGAAGTCAGAGGAAAAGGAAATTACACAGGTGTTAAAACTTATACGTATTGCATTTTGCCTTGTAAGTTGCAAACCTCCGGTGGTCGTGTGAAACTTTCTGTTTCGGATGTTGTATACAAAAAGAAGGCAGGAAATTATATCAGTAAACCGGTTCTGAAAGACGCAAATGGTAAGATACTCAAAGCTGGAACCGATTATGATAAAGAGGTTATTTATCTTCTTCCGGACGGAATGATTCTGGATAAGAAAATGACAGTTTCTGTTGGTGCGACTATTTACGGACAGGTAAACGGCAAAGGTAATTACAGTGGGGCAATCAGATTTTCGTATATGATTAAACCGATTGATTTCAAGAAAGCTTCCGTCAAAATCCGGTCACAGGTATACAACGGAAAAGAGATTACGTTATCCGCAGATGATATAGTGGTGAAGCATGACGGAAATACGCTCGAATTAGGAAAGGATTTTATCATTCTCGAAGATTCTTACAAGAATAACATTCAAAAAGGAACTGCAAAAGTTACGGTTATGGGAATCGGAGAGTATGCGGGAATGAAAGAGGTCAGTTATAAAATTACAAGTAAACAGCTTATTTGGGGAAAGTTTTTATCGTTTATAGACAGGTAGATAAGGCAGGCAGTAGAGAAATACTACTGCCTGTTATTATAATTTTAAAGAATAACAAAGAAAAATTGACAAAATATTCATACTTTTTTAATAAAGTATTGCTATTCTGTTACAGTGATAAAAGAAGAAAGGATAATGGATATGAAGAAACGGGTAATTGCATTGTTGCTTTGCGCAATGACACTTTTAGCAGGATGCGGGGCAAAAGACCAGTTTGCCGAATGGGAGGAAGATTGGGCTTCATCCGAGCAGACAACTGTGCAGGAGGAAGGTTCGGAGTCGGAAAGTATAGAAGAGATTCCCAAGGAGCTGATTGGTAATGTTAAGGTAACCAAATATAATGCGGAAGAGCAGGGGTTGATAAGACCGTATGAACTGAGTCAGAAGGAAAATGATTCTCCGACTGTGGACTGGGCTTATTCTCTTTTCAAGGTATTGGAAGCAGGTATTATTAAGCAGGAAGAGGCAGATATAGATACCATTGATTTGTCGGAAGGTAACTATATTTATTATGCAATCAATACGGAAGAGGACTATCTGGCAAATCCGGAAAACGATATTATGTATATGAGTTCTTCATACGGAATGAACATAACGGATACCTTTTATAAGGGAGTTCCCGGATTCGAGAACATATTTAACGGTTTGGCCGGTATGGGAATCGTATCCGAAACAGATGTACCGTTTGATGAAAGCAATAAAGAAAAGATTGGCGCTTCGATTGAAGGATTGATGCTGGGTGAAACGCAGGGAACGGTAAAGCGGGAAAACAGCGACTGGATTATTACCGGATATTCGCTTGCGGATGTGACAGATATCGATGCCGTTAAGAATGCAATTCTTCAAAAAGGTGCAGTACAGATTGAATACGAATTTAATGAATATGCTTACGAAAACGGTTCGTTTTTCACAAAGTATTCCGGCGGGCGTGATATGCGCAGTGCAGTTGTAATTGGTTGGGATGACAGCTATGCCAAAACCAATTTCAGGGAAGATGCAAGACCGGAACATGACGGCGCATGGCTTGTCTATGACTGCATGGGAGCGAAACTTGGTTCGGATGGCTATATATGGGTTTCTTACGAGAACGGAAGTACCATAGCAATGATTTCCTATGATGTCGTCCCGCGCTTACGTTACGGTGACGTGTTCAGTTATTCGGCAATCGGATATAATGAAATATTGAAAGCTGACGGTGAAGAATATACAACCGCGGCAAACATATTTGAAACCGGGGCGGATGAGGAGATAAGCGCAATCGGCATCATGGCATTCCAGCCGGGACAACAGGTGGTTGTAGAAGTGTACACGGATGTCTTTGACGATAATCCGACAAGCGGTTCACTTGCCTCTACAATGACCATCACATCGGATGCACCCGGATACAAAGTGTATGAACTGGATGAGAGTGTTTCCGTAAACGCCGGTGAAAAGTTCAGTGTTGTATTAATGTATGCAAATGATGAGAAGGATAAATGGAGTGACGGATTCGGAGGTATTCCGGTGGAGGGTCCGGCATTTGATTTCTCCATGGGGGTTGATCTCAATCTGTATTTTACGTCGGCCAAGGGACAGAGCTTCGCAAGGAAAAACGGTGAATGGTATGATCTTTCGGAGGAAAGTTCAGCAGAAGTGTTTGGTGAGCGAAATGTCCTGAACAATGTGTTTATGAATGTATTAATGAAAAAGAAAAGTGAATAAGTAAGGGGAAACAAATTGAAAAAGAGAATAATAGCAGGTATATTGCTTGCAATGTGTACATTTAGCGCCTGTGCGCAGAAAGATATTTACAGTGAGTGGGAAGAAGACTGGGCAGCTTCGGAAGGTATCAGCGGAGATTTCAAGGAAAACGCAGAGGGAGCGTTGTCAGAAGAAATAAGCTCTGATGCGCAAGGAACGCAATTGCCAACAAAGTATTCCCTTGATGAGGAAGGGGTTGTGACGGATGTACTTATGTATGGGAGCAGCCATGACGGACGCCCGGTAAACTGGGCTTATAGTGCTTATAATGCAATAGAATCCAATCTGCTTGTTCAGGGAAAGGCAAAGAAAGGTAATGTAGATTTGTCTGAGGGGCATCTGGTATTCTGGGCAAACAGGCACCCTGCCATGTTTGATGAAGAAACTTCTGATGACTGTTTGAGGCTGGTGGTGAGTGAGAGCGCAAGTCTTTCAACCTGCCTCGTCAAAGGGATTGAAGGCGAAATGATAATTGCAAGAATTGCAAACGGAGCCGGTCCGTTGTCGGAAGAAAAGGTGCAGTTTAAGGACGATGATATGGCAAGCGTCGAAAGTTCGGCTGAAAAACTGATTCAGGATGCGGCGGATTGCCGTATCGGAGAATATGATGCGGACTGGTTTTTACTGAATGCAAACCACTGTGATATCAACGACAGGGATACCATCAAAAGAACGCTTATGGAAAAGGGCGCCATGCAATTCGGATACGGCTTGAATTTCAATTCCTTCAGCGAGGAGAGTGCCTTTTATTGTAAAACATCGAACGGATTAATGACACAGATGGCCCTCCTTGTCGGCTGGGATGATCAGTATCCGAAAACGAATTTCAAGGAAGGTGCGCAACCGGAACATGACGGGGCGTGGCTGGTGTATGAACCTGGGGGGGATGCTCTCGGAGTTGGCAGGGAAATATGGGTTTCCTATGAAGACGCTACCATCAAAGATATGATTTCCTATGAGATGTGCGAACGTGCGGATTACGGAGAAATATTATTTCATGATGCAATCGGTTACAGGGATTTGATTAAGACAGAAGATGAATACACAACGGTTGCCAATGTGTTCACGATGGAAGAAGAAGGTGCTCTTAAGGCAGTCGGTATTTATACACTGGATGCAAATCAGCAGGTTGAAATTGACGTATACGGTAATCCTCTTGACGGAACACCTGATAACGGAGACTGGATGACCTCACTCTCTTTGGAGGTCACAAACAAGGGGTATCATGTGTTTGATTTGACAGAAACGGTACCGTTGCAAAAAGGTGACAGATTCAGTGTTGTTGTAAGATACTTAAACAGTGAAGAAACCGGTAGTGCCGCAGTGGAAGGCAAAAAGGGGGAGACGCTTGCCGCTATCGGTAAAGTAAATTATCATATGGTTTCCGAAATAGGAGAAAGCTTTGCTTTTACAAACGGAACGTGGTATGATTTATCTTTAGAAGAAAGTGCAGAGTATTTTGGGAAAGAAGACGCCATTAACAATGCCTGCATAAAAGCGATTTTAGAGAATAAATCATAAGGAGAATGAAACAATGATCAGACATATTTGTATGTTTACGTTAAAAGAAGATAAGGAAGCAAACAAGGCGGAATTTATCAGCCGTGCAGAGAGTTTAAAAGAGATTGCCGGATTAAAAAGATTTGAAGTCGTAACCAATAAGGAAGGCACACCCGAAAGCAATTATGATGTATCCCTGATTCTTGATTTTGATGATGTTGCAACGCTTGACGCATACCAGAAAGACCCTATCCATGTAGAGTTCGGCAAGTTCGTAGGGTCTGTGCGCGAGAGCCGTGCCTGCATTGATTATGAGTTTTAAAGGACATGGCGAATCGGGGAAATGAGTGAGAAAATCTTGATTTTTTGCCATTCATGATGTAATGTAAAAAAGAAGAAATGTTGTTGAGGCAGTCTTTTTAGAAGATTGTTTCCGGACAAAAAAGAAAGAAGAATTACAATGCATATTGAAATTAAAGGAAATAAAAATGGTAAAAAGGTTCTGCTCTTACCAGGTATGTTCCAGTCGGCAGATTGTCTTGAATCATTATGTGATTTCATGAACGAGTACTGCTTGGTGCTTGTTACGTACAATGCACATGACGGACAGAAGCGTGAGTTTAAGAGTTATGCCTATGAGATGTATACCCTCGAAAACGGATTAAAGAAACTGCATATGACAGAATTTGAATTAATTGCCGGTTTTTCCATGGGGGCTATTCTTGCTTTGAACCTTGCGCGTCGCGGTCGTATTCAGGCCAAACATGTTTTTGTCGATAATCTGAAAACATACAGACCTTTTTACTGGAAGGCTTTGTACTGTAAGGAAGTGGTGAAAAACAGAATTTTTTCCTTGTGGGCGAAAGGGCCTTTTAAGAAAAAGCTTTGTTTGTCCAAAGAATACACGAACGAGTGGGCGGAAAAAATGCAGCGTAATGCGGCGGGTATGAGTTTCTCGTCCGTGAAAAATATGACGTGGGATTACATGCGTTTCGCACTGCCCAAGGAACTTGAACTTCCGATACACTATTTCTACGGAAGTGAAGATTGCAAGTGTAATATCCGCAGACTGTATAAGCTCTACCCGGATGCAGATGTGGTGGTTAAGAAAGATTGCGGTAATTTATCTTTCCTTGATCAGGAACCGGTTGAGTACGCAACAATGTTAAAAAATTACATGAAATAAAGGGAAGGGAGCAACATGTATGTGTTGCTTTTTCCTTTATTTCATAGGAAATTCCTATGCAATAAAAATAAGCTCCGCTAAGGATGCGCAGTTCGCGGCAAGGAATTTTGTTGCCGAGCAACACCGCTCACGCGCGGAAAATGTGCTATGCACATTCTTTATTATTGTCTGGGCGGATTTTCCATTGAAATGAATACTTTTAATTGATAAAATAGATTAGAGTGTAAAAGAAACCCGTTCGTAAAGCAACAAAAGAGACAGGAAGGAGATTTGACATGATAAAGAGAAGTCTTGCGGTTATTTTAACCGGACTTATGATGATTACAAGTACATATCCCGTCAATGCGATGGGAGCGAATGCTACGTTTGAGATACAGCAGGAGGAAGAAGCGTCCGAGGACGTGAGTGAGGAACTTTCTGAAGAAGAGATAAGCGAAGAGAATACGGAAGCGGTAAGCGAGGATGTTTCCGGGGAAGCAAGTGAGGATGCTTCTGAAGAAGAGACCGGTGAGGGAGATTCGGAAGGCGTAAGTGAAGAATGCTCTGAAGAAGCGACGGAAGACAATTCTGAAGAAGTCAGTGAAGAAGCAACGGAAGACAATTCAGAAGAAATTAGTGAGGAAGCAACGGAAGATGTTTCCGAGGAAAGCAGTGAAGAAACTTCAGAGGAGAGTGCTGCATATAATGCAAAGTTTGAGAAAGCAAGGGATGCTTTGCGTAAGCTTGCGTCAGAACAGGACCTGATGGCGCTTGTTTATCTGACGGAAAGTTATGAAATGAAAGAAACACCGGAAGCGGATGGAGTTACGGTGCAGACTGTATATTCGGGTGATACCGTTGCCGTCAGAGATGTTGCAGTGTCAGAAAATGCACTTTGGTATGAGGTGACGTTCCTTGGGGAAGTGCCGGTGTCAGGGTATATTGAAAGAGCGAACCTTGTTTATTCCGATGAAATGTTACTTGCGTGGGAAAGACAGTATTTGGGAGAACTCTTGCAATTGGATGTAGCACAGATTGCGGCTGTTGTAGAGAGAGCGGAATACGGTACCATGGAAGTGAATTCGTTCCCGGAAAGCTACAGGACATATATTAACGATATGAAAGCGGATCATCCGAACTGGCATTTCGTTCCGTTCAATGTAGCAGTGGATTTTGACGTGGCAGCAGAGAATGAAGTAGGAGAGCGAAGTCTGATTCATTCTTCCGTGGATGATTCCTGGAAAGGGGAATATCATTCTCCGAACTGGTATTATGCGAAGCCTTTTATCATTCGTCATTTCATGGATCCAAGAAATTTCCTGGATGAAACGAATGTGTTCCAGTTTGAACAACTGACTTACAATAAATCCTATCATAACCAGGATACGGTGAAACAGCTTTTAAGCAAATCCTTCATGGCGGGCGATGTGCCGAATGAAGGGGTAAGCTATGCGGCAGTTTTCATGCAGGCCGGTATTGAGAGTACGGTAAGCCCTTATCATCTTGCTTCACGCGTTATGCAGGAGCAGGGAGCGGGAACTTCGCCGTTGATTTCCGGTACGCATTCAAAGTACCCGGGATACTATAATTATTTCAATATCAAGGCGTCCGGTAAGACCAATGAGGAGATTATTACGAACGGCTTGAAATATGCCAAAGAGCAGGGATGGAATACACGATATAAATCTATTGTCGGCGGTTCTCAATTTATCGGAACCGGTTATATCAAAGTTGGTCAGGATACCCTGTACCTTCAGAAGTTTGACATGGTCGGTACACTCTATACCCACCAGTACATGCAGAATATCATGGCGCCTACAACGGAAGGAAAGAGCATTGCATCTGCCTATAAGTCAGCCGGCGCGACAAATAAATCATTTGTATTCAAGGTGCCGGTATATCAAAATATGCCTGCCGTGCCTTGTCCGTCTAATCAGGGAACCATCACCTTCATGCGTGAGGTGTACAACGATGGCGGATTGGTAAGTTATGAAGTCTGCAAGTCTTACAAGGAAGATAAAAAAGGTCCGCAGATTAAGCTGGTGCCTTTTATGGATAATTCTTCCGAACCTGCAAACAGTGCAGATTTCACCTGGGCCGTAAGCGACAAGTCAATTGTCAGCGTGACAAACGAGGGAATTGTGAACTTCCTGAAACCCGGAACTGCGACGGTTTCGGCAACCTACAAGGGGGGAGATTCTTCCTATAAGGGTAAAAAGGCCACCTGTAAAATCACCGTGTACGGCATTTGGTTTGAAGACGGAAGTGACACGGAAGCAGTACAGTATGCGCTTCGTATCGGAAGTACCCAGACGGTTCAGACAGCAGTGAAACTTCCGGATTCGACAAAGGATAAAACCAAATACTGGAAAGTAGAGAATGAAAAGATTGCGACGGTTTCCGCAAAGGGTGTTCTGACTGCAGTGGCACCGGGAATTACGAAGCTTACCCTTACGGCGGGCGCGTATTCTCAGAGTATTAGAGTTGTAGTGCTGCCGAAAACTTTTGCGGCAGAACAGGATGTCTATTATTTGAAGGCAACGCAAGAACAAAAGATTAATGTGAATTTTGAGAATGCATCCATTCCGGAAGATGTGATGGAATTGCTTTCTTTTACTTATGAAAGTGACAATACGCAGGTTGTTAAAGTAAGCAATGAGGGCATACTTACAGCCGTGTCGCCCGGTGAAACAACAATCAGAATTACGGCACAGGGAATGTCTGCAACCTGTAAGGTAAATGTGGCCGCAAATGTGTCACTTGTTGAAAAGACAGCGAATGGAGATAAGATTACAACTCTGTATATCCCGTACGGACAGTGCGCAGGAGAAGGACAGCCTTTCCCGGTTCCCGCAGAACGGGAAGGTTACGCATTCATGGGATGGTACGAAGGTGCTGACGGAAGCGGCGCGCAGTATACCGCGGATACGGTGTTCTACCAAAACAGCAAAGCGTATGCGTATTTCCGCAAGATGACAGAAGGTTTCTTTGTGAAACCAATCGGCGATATGCGTTATACCGGTGCTGCACTGAAGCCGGAGGTTTGGGTATATGACGGTGCGAAACAGCTGGAATTAAATAAGGATTACAAAGTATCATATAAATATAACAAGGACGCAAGTCCTGCCGGTAAAAAAACGGCAGTAGTCACGGTGAAGGGAATCGGCAATTATTCCGGAACACAGAAAGTATACTTCGGTATTTTGCCGGTAGATGTTTCAACGGATTTAGTGAGCGCAGAAGATTTGACCGTGGTTGCGACCGGTAAGCAGTTGAAAAACAAACCGGTGGTAAAATTCGGTACAAAGAAGCTTGCATACAATAAAGATTATACGCTTGAATGGCGTAATACTGCAGAGGGAGCATACAAGAATCCCGGTACGTATGTGATTACGGTAGTGGGCAAGAAGAATTTTACGGGTGAGAGAAGCGTTAAAATTAATATTACGGACAAAATTCTGATGTCTAAATGCAGTATTTCAAATATTGCCAAACAGTCCTATCAGAACGGACTTGCAGTATGCCCCGATGTTACGGTGAAGTATAAATCCAAAATTCTTTTAGAAGGAAAAGATTACCGTATTACGTATTTGAATAACCGGGAAATCGGTACTGCGCAGGTTGTTATCCGCGGAATAGGAGCGTATGCCGGTGTAAAAACAAAGAATTTTGCCATAACCGGTATTGCACTTTCCAAAGCTAAAATATCAGGTATTGTGACCAAGGAATATACCGGTGAGGCAATTGTGCAGAACGCTGTTTTGACATATGGCGGAAAGACACTTGTCAAAGATAAGGACTATAAGGTTGCTTATAGTAAAAATGTAACACCGGGTAAAGCGACGATTACTTTTACGGGAATCAATTCTTACAGTGGTACGGTGAAAAAGACGTTTACCATTACACCGTATTCGATGAAAAGGGATCAGGCGAAGGTGATAAAAATTTCAGCACCGCAGGCAGTCTCTTATACCAAAGGAGGCGCAAAGCCCAAACCCGTTGTGAGCTATTGTGGTGAGGTGCTTACGGAAGGTGTTGATTATACACTTTCTTACAAAAATAATAAATCAGTTACTGCTTCGGATGCGCCGGCGAACAAGATGCCTCAGATTCTTCTGAAAGGAAAGGGTCGTTTCAAGGAAACGGTTTCCGTTACATTTACAATCAAACAGGCTTCCGTCGGACAGGCGGCAATCAGCGTAGAAGACGCGGTATATTCTGCCAAGGCGAATGCATTCCGCAAGGCCCCTGTATTGATAGATACAGACGGTAAGAAACTTCAGGCAGGCAAAGATTATGAGAAGACGTTCCGTTATCTGAATCCGGACGGTAGTGAAATTGCGGCAGGAACAATACTGCCGGCGGGAAGTGAAATAAAGATTGTCGTAACGGGCAAAGGAAATTATACGGGAAGCATCAGTACGGTATACCGTGTTGTAAATGCATCCGTTTCCAAGGCAAAGGTCAAAATCAAAGACCAGGTCTATACCGGCAAAGAGGTTGTACCCGCAAAGAGTGATATTGAGATTCGAATCGGCAAAGACGCTCCTTTGAAATCTTCTGATTATGAGATTATTGCGGTAGAGAATAACGTGAAAAAGGGAACGGCAACTGTTACGATTCGCGGTCTTGATAATTACGGCGGTACAAAGAAAGTGAAGTTTAAAATTGTGTCCAAAAGTATTTTTCACTAAAAGGTACTTGATTTTCAGAAATGATGAACTTATAATGTACAACAAAGTTGAAAGAGATATTTTTGGCGCAAAAGAAAGGAATGGAAACTATGAAAGGTTTTTTGAAGGAATTTAAGGATTTTGTTTGTAGAGGAAATGTAATTGATATGGCAGTCGGTGTTATTATTGGTGCTGCTTTTAAGGATATTGTGACATCTCTTACGGATAATATTATCAGCCCGTTAATCGGAATGGTTGGTGGTGCAAATTTCGACCAATACAGTATTACGTTGCTTGGAAAAGCGACTTTGAATTACGGTATGTTTATAACTGCTGTTATTAATTTCCTGATTATGGCTTTCGTTGTATTCCTGATTGTAAAATTTGTGAATTTGGTTACAAAGGCACTGACTCCGAAGAAGAAAGAGGAAGAAGCAGCACCGACAACAAAGGTTTGTCCGTACTGCAAGAGTGAAATTCCCATTGATGCAGTGAAGTGTGCACATTGTACTTCTGATGTGGAGTAGTTTTTTTGCAACAGTTTCAAATGTATGAGTTAATAACAGGGAAGTGTGAAAACCATTACGGATTTTTACGCCTTCCCTGTTTTATCAATTCATAGGATATGCTTTTATTCTTTTTTGTCGGGGATTGGGTGGTTACGATGGAAAGGAGGAAGTGATATGAGTGAAGTAAAAAAAGAAAAGTATCAGATTGATATGTGTTCCGGCTCTGTACTGAAAAAACTTGTACTGTTTTGTTTTCCGTTGATGTGTTCCGGCATGCTGCAGCTTCTGTTTAATGCTGCAGACGTGATTGTGGTGGGACGTTTTGCCGGAGATGAACCTCTGGCAGCAGTCGGCGCAACTTCATCTTTGATTAATCTTTTTACCAATATATTTATCGGATTGTCCGTGGGCTCGAATGTGTTGACGGCGCGGTTTCTTGGCGCGTCAAACAAAGGTGAGATTGAAAAAACCGTACATACTTCTGTTGCGCTTGCGCTGGTGAGCGGCGGTGTTCTTGCGGTTGTGGGATTTGTTGTTTCCCCTCTTTTATTAGGATGGATGTCAACACCTGAAACAGTGTTGCCGCTTGCGACACTCTATTTGCGCATTTATTTTTTGGGAATGCCGGCGATGATGCTTTATAACTTCGGCAGTGCGATTCTGCGTGCAATCGGAGATACCAGACGACCGCTGTATTACCTTATGGCAGCGGGTGTATTAAATGTTGTATTAAATCTTTTATTTGTAATTATTTTCAAGATGAGTGTGGCAGGCGTTGCTCTTGCAACTGTGATTTCACAGATCCTTTCCGCGTTTCTGATTATCAGATGTCTGACACGCGAAGACGGGGAGATACGTCTGAATTTGCGCAGAATAAAGATTGACCGCACAACACTTTTCAAAATTCTGCAGATTGGTTTGCCGGCGGGTGTGCAGGGAACTTTGTTTTCTCTTTCGAATGTGTTCATTCAGTCGTCCGTGAATCTTTTCGGAGATATTGTCGTGGCCGGAAATTCGGCAGCCGGAAATCTGGAAGGATTTGTTTACATTGCGATGAATTCCGTGTATCAGGGAACCATTTCATTCGTAAGCCAGAATGTCGGAGCCATGAAGTTTAAACGTGTCCCCAGAGTTGTGCTTACGGCACAGATTCTTGTAATCGCGGTCGGTTTGGTTATGGGAAATGCTATTGTGATTTTCGGAAAGTTTTTCCTTGGATTGTATACGGATAATCCGGCTGTCGTCGAGGCCGGAATGGTGCGACTTTTATATATCTGTGTTCTCTATGCATTGTGTGGCATGATGGAAGTTATGGTTGGTGCACTGCGTGGAATCGGTTATTCGGTAATGCCGATGATTGTTTCACTGATTGGTGCGTGCGCGTTGCGTCTGGTATGGCTGGCAACAGTGTTTCAAATAGAAGCCTTTCACTGTATCGAAACGATTTATGTTTCATATCCGATATCCTGGTTTTTAACATTGATTGCTCACATTATTTGCTTTCTGATTGTGTGGAGAAGGTTTGTCAGACAGTGGAAGGAGCAAGATAAAATAATCGCATGAAAACACAATAAATCGTCATAAAAAACGTGTCGAAAAAATAGACAAAACAGTCATTTTATGGTATGTTAAAAGAAGTGAATTGTCGGCTCATAAATTAACGGGCCTTTAATAAGACAGATGGCGGTTTAAAGGGAGGATTTGTCATGGCAAAATACGAATGTAAGGTGTGTGGTTACATCTATAACGAACAGCAGGCGGGAAGACCGTTTGAAGAACTGACGGAGTGTCCTATTTGCAATGAAGATAAGTCTAATTTCAAAATGCTTGAAGAAGAGGAAGTATTCTTTGAATGGGCAGACGGAGATGATGATAACATTATTGATGTAGAAGTCCGCCCGATTGAGGATGACGAACCGGTAGTTGAGAATGCGGTTGCACAGGAAATGGTTGCAGATACTGATGCTGAGGAAATGCCGGCATCCATAGAGGAGGCTTCAGCAGTAGAAGCACCTGCCGTGAATGAGGAACCGGCTGTTGAAGAAACACCTGTTGTAAATGAAGAACCGGTTGTTGAAGAAACACCGGCATTCAAAGAGGGTGCTGTTGCAGAAGAAGCACCTGCGGCAAACGAGGAACCGCTTGTTGAAGAGGCACCTGTTGTAAATGAAGAACCGGTTGTTGAAGAAGCACCGGTTGTTGAAGAAGCACCGGCATTCAAAGAGGATGCTGTTGCAGAAGAAGCACCGGTTGCAAAAGAAGAGCCTGTTGTTACCGAAACACCTACACTTAATGTTGTAAAAGAAGATGCGGAAACAGAGACAATCAATCCGGCAGCAGCATTGATGAAAGATCTTGAAACCGCGAAAGACATTAATACAGAATATGTTGTGGAAAGACGCCAGGAATTCTGGTCTCCGTTTGGCGGAACCAAAACAGAAAAAGCGGATAAAGAAGAAGCACCTGTTAAGAAGGCATGGAGTATTGAGAATGCATATGCTTCCGTGGAACGCGTACTTGATTTAAACGGCAATGAAGTAAAGCCGGAAGTGAAAGAGATAACAGAAGAACTTGCAGATAATGTAGTGAAGGAAGTTAATACAGAAGAAAAGGTAGCCGAAGAGATTACAGAAGATACGGTGACCGAAGAAATTGAAGAAACAGAGACGAAAGAAGTTACTGCACAAGCCCAAGAGAAAGTTTTCGAGGCAGAGAATTTAGAAGATAAAGCAGAGGATATGCCGATTCTTACTACAACAGAGGGCTATCTTGATGATGATACGGAAGAGAAGAAAGAGGATGCAGCGCCTGCGTTTAAACCGTTATGGCAGGGCGGAATGGAAGAACTTCCCCGTGTGGCAGAACCCCTTGAAGCAAAAGCAGAGAATGTTTTCAAGGTAGAGAATCCTGTAACAGAAGTTGTTGCAGAAGAAGCATCTAAAGCAGAGGAAGCACCTGCAACAGAAACAGTTGTTGAAGAAGCAGTAGCAGAAGAAACACCTGTAGCAGAAACAGTTGTTGAAGAAGTTACAGAAGAAGCAGTTGCGGAAGAAACTGTTGAAGAAGCAGCAGAGGAAGCAGTTGCAGAAGAAGCTGTTGGTGAAGCAGCAGAAGAAGCAGTTGCAGAAGAAACTGTTGGTGAAGCGGCAGAAGAAGCAGTTGCAGAAGAAACTACTAAAGATGTAGTGGCAGAGGATGCCGTTAAAGAGGCTGTAGCAGAGGAAACAGAAGCAAAAGAAACTACTGAAGAAGCAGTGGCAGAGGATGCCGTTGAAGAGGCTGTAGCAGAGGAGGCTGAAGCAGAAGAAGCTACTGAAGAAACACCTGCAGAAGAAGATAAGGTTGCAGATGTTGTTCCTGTTTTTGTCGCTCCGCCTGAAGCAGTAGAAAAGCTTAAATTGAATGAAGAATTCTTTGAAGATATTGTTACGGAATTGCCGGAAGATGAATTGATTATTACACCTGACGGAACAGAACCGTTACCGATTCCGGAAGAAGTTCCCGTAGAAGAAGTTATCGAAGAACCGGTTGAAGAGGTCGTTGAAGATAAATTCAGCTTTGGAGATCTTGATGATGTGGAAGAATCCAATTCCAATGAAGTAGAAGAGATTTATATTGAGACAGTAGAGGATCCGGATAAGAAATGGACATTTAATAACAGCATGTCCAATACTTTGAAAGGCCAGGAAAGCAATGCGAAACGCTATGAGTTCATTGCCAAAGAGTTGGGTGAAAACGTAGTTGTTGAGGAAAAGGCTGAAGAAGTTCAGGAAGAGATTATTGAAGAAGCTCCTGTAGAAGAAACCATTGAAGAAACAGCAGAAACAGTTGAAGAGGCAGTGGTTGAGGTTAAGCCGGCAGCAGTGGTTCCTAATACATGCAAGGCTGTAGCCGAAGGAAACGGTCTTGAAGATATTATGATTCTTCCGGCACAGCTTAGTCCGATGCCGTTAGATGAGAAAGCAGTGATTGAAACCGCTACCGTAATCGGTCTTGGTGCAGAACGTCCTTTGGTACTCGAACAGCCCGTCATTAAGAGCAATGTAAAGAATGTAGTTGAGTATGCACCGAATAACGGATTGACTAGTGAAGATTTCCAGGCAGCAGACGTGATTGAGATTATTGTTGGCCGTGGAGAAGGTATTGAGAAGACAATCAGTTCCAAAGAAGATTTACGTCAGGCTGTTGCATTCTTAAGACTTGAATCTGACGGATGCCCGATTGGAATTAAACTTGCAGCAGGAAGAATTGAAAGAGACTTGGAGTTCTGCGTATTTGCAAAACCTGATTTCGTTGTATTGAACAAGTTTAATGTTGTTCCTCTTCCTTATGCATTGTATCGTGCAAAGAAATATCTGAATACCGTTCAGTCGGATTTGGATCTTATGATTGAAGTGAAAGATGTTGCAGATGCTGATGAAGCTGCAAAGATTATTGCAATGGGTGCAGATGTTATCGTACTGAAAGATTCTGACAAGGATTTGGATGCATTGAATGAACAGCTTAAGAAGATTGCAAGAGAAACAGGTAACTACGAAGTAAGCGATTTGAATGTTCAGGATTTGTGTACAACCAATCGTGACATTGCGCAGTATACGGATATTTGTCATGTATAAATCCGTAAATCAATATCTGAAAGAAAAGTTTGGATGTAAAGTATATAAAATAGCATTAAGTTCAGGATGCACCTGCCCCAATCGTGATGGTACGATTGGGGTGGGTGGTTGTATTTTTTGCAGTAATCAGGGATCCGGAGATTTCGCACAGGAGAACAGTCTTCCTATTCGCGAGCAAATTCGAAAAGGAAAAGAGTTGGTTGCAGCAAAAAATAGAAACGGTAAATATATTGCATATTTCCAGTCTTTTACCAATACATATGCATCGGTGGAAGAACTTGAACCGAAGTTTCGTGAGGCAATTGATGATGAGGAAGTGGTAATTCTTTCTATTGCCACGCGTCCGGACTGTATTTCCGATGAGATGTTGCTTCTTTTATCTGAATTGAACCGGATAAAACCTGTCTGGATTGAGCTTGGGTTTCAAACCATGCATGAACATACGGCGCGCTACATACGGCGCGGTTATGAAAGAGCGGTTTATGACGATGCAGTAAATCGTTTGAAGGCATGTGGTATAGAGGTGATTGTTCATGTCATTCTCGGACTGCCGGGAGAAAGTAAAGAAGAGATGCTTGCGACGGTTAAGTATGTGGCGGATTCCGGTGTAAACGGTATTAAACTGCAGCTTTTACATGTGTTGCGCGGAACAGATTTGGCTTGCGAATATGAAGCGGGCAAATTTGAAGTGCTTACACTTGATGCGTATTTGGATATTTTAAGAGATGCGTTGCAACTTTTACCGCCCGGTATGATAGTGCATCGGTTGACCGGCGACGGAAATAAAAAAGAGTTGATTGCGCCGATGTGGTCGGCGGATAAGAAACGTGTGCTAAATGAAATCAATAAAATGGTGTTGAAAAAATGATGAAAAACAGATGTTTCATTGTGGGGGCCGGCGAGTTTGCAAAGAAATGTTTTGCCCCGGAAGAAAATGATTACATGATTGCAGCAGACGGAGGTTATGCATATCTGAAGCAGATGGGAATAAAACCTAATCTTGTGGTAGGAGATTTTGACTCGCTGGGATATGAGCCGGAGCATGAAAATGTCGTGCGGCATCCTGTCATGAAAGACGATACGGACCTTGCACTTGCTTGTGAAATGGCAATGGAGAAAGGATATGAGACGTTATATATTTATGGTGCAACCGGCGGTCGCCTTGATCATACGCTGGCTGCAATTCAGCTGCTTGCCCGATTAGCGGGGAAAGGTATCTCTGCTTTTTTATTCGGAGACGGATATGTGATGACGGCAATTGCGGCGGGCACGTCATCTTTTCAAAGCGGACGCGCGGTGCTGGAATTTGAAGCCGGATACCGGGGAGGAATTTCGGTTTTTTCAAATACAACTATTTCAAAGGGTGTGTATGAACAAGGTTTATTGTATACACTTTGTGACGCAGAGCTTAATTCGGATGTGGCTTTGGGTGTGAGCAATTCTTTTACAAAAGAAATGGCTAAAATCAGCGTTGCAGATGGTACGCTGATTATCATGTGGTACGGCAATGAAGAAAAAACACTTCCGGTTCATCGGAGGGAAATGGAGAATAAATAGATGCAAACCAGAGTTGCGGTGATGGGAATCATTGTAGAAAACACGGATTCTGTTGATGCGTTGAATCATATTTTGCATGAATATGGACACTATATCATAGGCAGAATGGGTTTGCCGTATCGCGAACGAAATATTAATATTGTGAGTATTGCTGTTGATGCGCCTCAGGATATTATTTCCGCGCTTGCGGGAAAGATAGGAAATTTGTCCGGCGTAAGCGTTAAGACAGCATATTCGAATGTGGGGAACAATGAATAAAAGAATTGAAGAAGCATTGGCGAGTCTTTGTGCTACGCATACTTTGCCGGAAGAAGAATATCTGTATTTGTTACAACATAACGATGAAGAAAGCCGCGCTCTTGCTGCGGAATATGCAAGGACGGTCAGAGAGAGGTTTTACGGTAAAGATGTTTATATCAGAGGCTTAATAGAAATCTCAAATTATTGCAAAAATGACTGTCTCTACTGCGGAATCAGACGCAGCAATAAGGATTGCTTCAGATACCGTCTTACGCAAGAGGAGATTTTGGAATGTTGCGAAATCGGATATCCGTTAGGGTTTCGGACTTTTGTATTACAGGGCGGTGAGGATGCATATTATACGGATGAGAGACTTGAAGTTCTTGTGCGTGAGATTAAGAAGCGCTTCCCTGAATGCGCGGTAACACTTTCTCTCGGAGAGCGTAGCCGTGGCAGTTATGAGAGGCTTTACGCGGCCGGTGCCGACCGTTATCTTTTGCGTCATGAGACAGCGACAAAAACGCATTATGAGAAATTGCATCCGGCAGAAATGTCTCATGAAAACAGGCTGCGGTGTTTAAATGATTTGAAAGAAATCGGATATCAGACAGGTTGCGGTTTTATGGTGGGTTCTCCGTATCAGACGAAGGAACATCTGGCAAAGGAACTGAAGTTTATCGAAGCATTTCGCCCTCAGATGTGCGGAATCGGTCCTTTTATTTCACATCATGCAACGCCTTTTTCGGCATTCGAGAACGGAAGTTATGAGGATACGCTTTATCTGCTTTCGTTAATACGCCTGATTCATCCTACGGTTTTATTACCGGCAACGACGGCACTTGGTACAATCAGACCGGATGGGAGAGAGGCAGGAATTCTGGCAGGAGCAAATGTTGTGATGCCGAATCTCTCGCCACAGAATGTGCGTCATAATTATGAGATATACGATAATAAAATAAATACCGGCGCAGAGGCGGCCGATGGTCTTGCGGATTTGAAGGTGCGCATGGAAAAGATTGGCTACTGTGTCGTTGAAAAAAGAGGAGATATTTGCACAGGAGAACTGTGAAAAATATAATCTAACCGGAAAGAGAAATCTGACCGAAAAGAAAGGAAAGAGAAAAATGGCAATTTATAATCCAAAATCATTGAAAGCAGATGAATTCATTAATCATGAAGAGATTCTTGCGACACTCGAATATGCAGAGGCGAATAAGAATAACATAGCCCTGATTGATGAGATTTTAGAGAAAGCGCGTCCGAAGAAGAATGGAAACGGGCTGATATGCGGGGGCTTGACGCACAGAGAAGCATCGGTTTTGCTTGCATGTGATATTCCGGAAAAGAATGAGGAGATTTATCGGATTGCAGAAGAAATCAAGCTTGCATTTTACGGCAACCGTATTGTTATGTTTGCACCGCTTTATCTTTCTAACTATTGTGTAAACGGTTGCGTTTACTGTCCGTATCATTACAAGAATAAGCATATTACCCGCAAGAAGCTTACGCAGGAAGAAGTGCGTGCTGAAGTAATTGCGTTACAGGATATGGGACATAAAAGACTGGCGATTGAAGCCGGAGAAGATCCGGTAAATAATCCGCTGGAGTATATTTTAGAGTGTATTAAAACAATTTACAGCATTAAACATAAAAACGGTGCCATTCGCCGTGTGAATGTTAATATTGCGGCAACTACCGTGGAAAATTACCGCAAATTGAAAGAGGCCGGAATCGGAACATATATCCTGTTCCAGGAAACGTACCATAAGGAAAGTTATTTGGAACTTCATCCGACAGGACCGAAGCATGATTATGATTATCATACTGAGGCGATGGACCGTGCGATGGAAGGCGGTATTGATGATGTAGGTCTTGGTGTTTTATTCGGACTTGAAAAGTACCGTTATGAATTTGCAGGACTCATTATGCATGCGGAGCATTTAGAGGCAGTTCATGGTGTCGGACCGCATACAATCAGTGTGCCGAGAATTAAGCGTGCAGATGATATTGATCCGGATGTTTTTGATAATTCCATTCCGGATGAAATGTTTGAAAAGATTATTGCATGTATCCGACTTGCCGTTCCTTATACAGGTATGATTATTTCCACAAGAGAAAACGAAGAAGTGCGTGGTCGTGCATTAAGACTTGGTATTTCTCAAATCAGTGGCGGTTCCCGTACTTCTGTAGGAGGATATACGGAAGAAGAACGTCCGCATGATTCTGAACAGTTTGATGTTTCGGACCAGAGAACGCTCGATGAGGTGGTGAAATGGTTAATGGAAAAAGGACATATTCCTTCTTTCTGTACAGCATGTTACCGTGAGGGAAGAACCGGAGACCGTTTCATGGCACTTTGCAAGAACGGCCAGATTCTGAATTGTTGTCATCCCAATGCGCTTATGACTTTGACAGAGTATCTGACGGATTACGCTTCGGAAGAAACCAAAAAGATTGGTTATGAGCTGGTAGAGAATGAATTACAAAAAATACCCGGAGAGAAAATCAAAAAGATTGCAACAGAGAATATTAAGGCAATCAAAGAATCCAACGGAAGAGATTTCCGTTTCTGATGCAGAGACGGTAGAAACGGAGGAGACGGATGGGATTAAATGAAACAATATCTGCCGAACGTGTTCAAATTGGTTTTTTCGGCAAAAGAAATGCAGGGAAATCCAGCGTAGTGAATGCGATAGCAGGGCAGGAGGTTGCGCTTGTTTCAGATACACTCGGAACAACAACTGACCCTGTGCGTAAGGCGATGGAACTTTTACCTCTTGGACCAGTTGTTTTAATTGATACTGCAGGACTTGATGATGAAGGAGAGCTTGGCTTACAGCGTGTTCGCAAAACGAAACGGGTGATGGAGCAAATAGATGTTGCAATTGTGGTGACTGACAGTGTTGCATCAGATGTTGCGGATGAACTTGAATTGTGTCGAGAATTTGCATCGAAGAAGATTCCCTGTATTCTGGTTTTTAACAAGAGTGATTTGCAAATTAAAGATATTGAGCCGATAAAAGAAGCATTGCAGATAAAAGACGATGCACCTTTTGAGATTATATGCGTGAGTGCTGCGACGGGAGAAGGCATTAATGCGTTGAAAGAAATCATTGCCGCATTCGGAACTAAGTGTGAGCAGGCCAAACGTCTGGTAGCGGATTTATTAGAGCCCGGTGATCATGTGGTGCTCGTTGTACCGATTGATGAATCGGCACCGAAAGGACGCTTGATTCTTCCGCAACAGCAAACTATCAGAGATGTACTTGATGCGGGTGCTTATTGTAGTGTTGTGAAACCGGAAGATTTACCGGGTGCGCTTGGTGGAATGAAGAAAGAACCGCGGCTTGTGATAACGGATTCTCAGGCTTTTCATGAAGTAAATGCAATGGTGCCGCCACAGATTCCTCTGACTTCCTTTTCGATTCTGATGGCGCGATATAAAGGAACGCTTTATCCGGCAATGGAAGGCGCAGATGTTCTTGCAAAGATTCAGGACGGAGACAGAATTCTTATTTCGGAAGGATGTACACACCACAGACAGTGCGGAGATATCGGAACGGTTAAATTGCCGAATTTAATCCGCAAATTTAGCGGTAGCAAACCGAAATTTGATTTTTCATCAGGCATGGATTTCCCGGAAGATGTTTCCCGGTATCGACTGGTGATTCACTGCGGCGCATGTACACTGAATGAGAAAGAAATGGCCAGGCGCTCGCAACTTTGCAAGGAGCAGAATGTGCCGATGACAAATTTCGGAATTGCGATTGCGAAGATGAATGGGATTCTGGAACGCAGTACATGCGTTTTGATGAAAAAATGAAAAAATAAAGATTGTTTTTTGAACGATAGTATGATAATTTAATATTGTTGAAAAAGTAATTTACTTAAATATGGAGGAATGAAAAATGGACGGAAACAATTTGAATAATGAATTTGGCGGCAATTACACAGATGCTTATGCAGAACCGGCACAGCAGTCTCAGGGTAATGGTTTGGCAATTGCTTCTTTGGTATTGGGTATTTTAGGTGTTACCTGTATGTACGGTGCAATTCTTCCTCAGGTTCTTGCGATTATATTTGGTAACATGGCAAAGAAGAGAGGACAGAGCAAAGGTATGGCAGGCTGGGGATTCTGGCTTGGAATCGTTGGATTGGTATTATCCATTATTGGTGTTGTAATTATTGTTGCGATTTATGGAGCAGCATTTGTTGCATACTTTAGCGCAGCAGGCGCATATTAATAAAAATTTAAAAAAGCTTGCGTATCATTGTGATATGCAAGCTTTTTTTATTGCATAGGAAATTCCTATGCAATAAAAAATCGCTCCACTAAGGATGCGGACTCTTTATTCTCTTTTTATCCAGCGTCCTGATGCACCGCAGGGAAGAACCAGTCCATCTTCTGTGACGGGGAGACCGATTTCCTGCGCCTCGACACTACCGCCAAACTTCGGGGTGATTGCAGTCTGAATCATATAGGAGAGAACTGCCGGCTGTAAGCCTGTTGTATATGAGTTGATTAGAAGGAATCTGGAATCTTCGTGTAACAGCTGTGAAACCAGTTGTACAAACGGAAAAATAGATTCTTCAATCTTCCATATTTCCCCTTTGGGGCCGCGGCCGTAAGAAGGCGGGTCCATAATGATTCCGTCGTAATGGTTGCCGCGACGTATTTCGCGCTCTACAAATTTCACACAGTCATCGACTAACCAACGAATAGGGGCATCCTGCAGACCGGATGCAACGGCATTTTCTTTGGCCCATTGCACCATACCTTTAGAAGCGTCCACATGTGTCACACTTGCGCCGGCCTTGGCAGCGGCTAAGGTTGCACCGCCGGTATAGGCAAAGAGATTTAATACTTTTAACGGTCTGTCGGCATCTTTAATAATAGAAGAAAACCAATCCCAGTTCACAGCCTGCTCCGGAAACAAACCGGTGTGCTTGAAACTGAAGGGCTTAAGGCGGAAGGTTAATTCTTTGTAATCAATACTCCATTCCTGCGGGAGGTTTCTAAACTCCCATTCGCCACCACCTTTACTGCTTCGATGATAGTGTCCGTTCTTTCTTTTCCACGCCTCGTGTGTATGCGGGGTGTCCCAAATCACCTGTGGGTCCGGGCGGACCAAAATATATTCACCCCAACGCTCCAATTTCTCGCCGTTTGAGGTGGCTAAAACTTCATAGTCTTTCCATTCATTTGCAATCCACATAATAACCTCCGAAAAATACTTCGTCTTAAGCATCATAACACAGAAAACCTGATTTTACCATCCCAACATGGAAAAGAGAAAACTTCGCGGCACAATAATGTTTTTTGTGTGTTCGTAAGGCTTGGTGTGGTTGACTTTTTAATCATAAGTTGCTATGCTGATACTACAAAAAAATATTGACAAGGGAGAGTTATATATGGATCAGAATGAAAATAAAACAGACATTACGCCGGAAGATATTATGAAAGAGATTACTTCCGAGGAAACACCTGCAGAAGTTGCAGAGGAAGTTGTAGCGGAAACTGTCGAAGAAACTGCGGAAGTTGTAGAAACTGCTGAAGAGATTGCAGTGGAAGCGGCAGAAGAGGTTGTAGCAGAAGCTGTCGAAGAAACTGCGGAAGTTGTAGAAACTGCTGAAGAGATTGCAGTGGAAGCGGCAGGAGAGGTTGTAGCAGAAGCTGTCGAAGAAACTGCGGAAGTTGTAGAAACTGCTGAAGAAGTTGTAGCGGAAGTAGTGGAAGAAGCAGCAGTGGAAGCAGAAGAAATTGCAGAGGAAACTGTAGAAGCAGTTGTTGAAGAGCCGGTTGAGGAACAAAAGACAGCTTTTGTTTATGAAGTACCTTCTGAGACAAATCAGAATGCAAATGTTTACGGACAGTATAATGAAGCTCCGGATTATGTGTATGAACCATACCAGCAGAATGTTGGTGGTGAGGGTATTTGTATTGCAGCTTTGGTATTGGGAATTGTCGGATTTTTTCTGAATCCCTGTTACATTGTATCCCTTCTTGCAATTATCTTCGGATTCTTCGGACAGGCTAAAAATAATAGCAAGAAAGCATTTGCAATCTGGGGATGGGCGCTGGGATTTGCGGCAATTGTTCTTCAGATTTTGGGTGACTTGCTTGTTTCATTCTTCTCGGGCGGAGTGGGACTTTTCGTATTCTGCTGTTAATGAATAGAAAAGAAGTTGGATAAATTGAAAGAGATAAAGAACAAAAAACGTTTAATTTTTGCCATGTTGGTACTTATGGGCGGTGCGGCAATTGCAATTGCTGCAGTATGCCGAAAGAATGGGATACAGGTTTCGTTTTCGCCGGCAAGATGCTATTTTCCCGCTTTTTTGCATCTGTATTGCCCGGGATGCGGGGGTACGAGAGCGGTGCGCTTCCTTTTAGAAGGAGATATTATTTCATCTTTTATGGCGCATCCGATTGTGCTGTACTTACTATATATATATGTACAGTGCCTGTGTATGAGTATTTATGATGTTTTTATCGATAAAAGCGGAACGTGGCATGTGAAAGTATTTATGTGGCAAATCTGGGGTATTCTTGTTGTTGTGCTCGGAACATTTATTGTACGTAATCTGCTTATGATTATGTTTGGGTATGACTTTCTCGGAGAGTGTGTTGCATTTTGGAATCCAATCTTCCCGATTGGTTAAGCGGTGTGAATAATAGAAGCGTCTACATTATATATAGAAGAAACGGAATACAATGCTAAAATGTATACTGTTTCTTCTATTTATATAATCAAAGCGAATGATTCGCACTCATACAATCCGATACAACATTTAAGTTAGATGAAAAGCTATAGAAAAAATTTAAAAAAAGTCTTGCATATTGTGGAAACATGATGTATACTAGGCATTGCTGTGGCATGATAGCTATGAAGTATAAGGTTGTCATCTCATACATCGGGATGAGTTTTTATATGGAGCGAATGTCAAGTCAAGATACTGGCGACAAGTCACTGTACAAAACAAAATGTCTACATCAGGTAGAAACAACGTGAAAGTCTGATGTTTATGGTTCGGAAGAGATTCTGGGGTTGCGTAAACATTTAGGACACACACGGGAGAGTGTACAGTCACCGCTTGTCGTACTTAGTTTCATAAAGTGCGAAAAGGAGGCGACTTTTTTTATGGCAAATCAAGTAATGAGAATCACACTGAAAGCTTACGAGCATCAGATCGTTGATGCTTCTGCCAAGAAAATCATCGAAACAGTTAAGAAGAACGGAGCAAAGGTGAGCGGACCTGTTCCCCTTCCTACTAAGAAGGAAGTTGTAACAATCATCCGTGCCGTACACAAATACAAAGACTCCAGAGAACAGTTCGAGCAGAGAACACACAAGAGACTGATCGATGTAATCGAGCCCAATCAGAAAGTCATTGATGCATTGCAGACTTTAGAGATGCCGGCCGGAGTTTATATCAAAGTAACAAACAAATAAAACCTTCTACAACTAGTATGCATCCGAACAAACCTCAGATGCCGCTGTAGTAGAAACAAATGGAGGTAAAGAAATGAAGAAAGCTATTTTAGCAACAAAAATCGGTATGACACAGATTTTCGCAGAAGACGGAACTCTCATTCCGGTAACTGTTCTTCAGGCAGGACCTTGCGTAGTAACACAGATTAAGACAATCGAAAATGATGGTTACGAAGCAGTACAGGTTGGCTTTGTAGACAAGAAAGACAGAATTATTAACAAAGATGCTTCAGGCAAGAAAGAAATCGTTCATGTACATGGCGTGGGTAAGGCTATGCAGGGACATTTCAAGAAAGCCGGCGTTTCATCCAAGCGTTATGTAAGAGAGTTCAAATTTGAGAATGCTGCTGAGTACGCTTTGGCACAGGAAATCAAAGCTGATATCTTCGCTGAAGGCGACAAGATCGACGCAACTGCAATCAGCAAAGGTAAAGGATTCCAGGGTGCTATCAAGAGATTAGGACAGCACAGAGGACCTATGGCTCATGGTTCTAAGTTCCATCGTCATCAGGGTTCAAACGGTGCATGCTCCAGCCCCAGCCGTGTATTCAAAGGTAAAGGAATGCCCGGTCATATGGGAAATAAGCAGGTAACTGTTAAGAATCTCGAAGTAGTACGTGTAGATGCAGAAAAGAATCTGCTTTTGGTAAAGGGTGCCGTACCCGGACCTAAGAAAGCTTTAGTAACTATCAAAGAAACTACTAAGGCGGAAGCATAATCGGGACGAAAGGAGGAACACACAGATGGCAAAAGTATCTGTTTACAATATGGAAGGCAAGGAAGTTGGAACAATGGACTTGAACGATGCCGTATTTGGTGTAGAAGTTAACGAACACCTTGTGCACTTGGCAGTAGTTCAGCACCTTGCAAATAAGCGTCAGGGAACACAGAAAGCAAAAACTCGCGCAGAGGTTTCCGGCGGTGGAAGAAAGCCTTGGAGACAGAAAGGAACCGGTCATGCAAGACAGGGTTCAACAAGATCTCCTCAGTGGACACATGGTGGTGTGGTATTTGCACCCACTCCGAGAGATTACTCTTTCAAGTTAAATAAGAAAGAAAAGAGAATCGCTCTTAAGTCTGCATTAACAAGCAAAGTACAGGATGGTAAGTTCCTTGTTCTTGATGAGTTGAAACTTGACGAAATCAAAACAAAGAAATTCCAGGAAGTACTTAACAACTTAAGCGTAAAGAAAGGTCTTGTAGTAATCAACGAGAACGACAAGAATATCATTCTTTCCGCAAGAAATATTCCTGATACAAACACTGTAGTAGCAAACATGATTAACGTATACGATATTATGAAGGCAGGAACAGTTGTTGTAACAAAGGATGCTGTTTCTACAATCGAGGAGGTGTACGCATAATGGCAGATATTAAATATTACGACGTAATCCTCAAACCGGTTGTTACCGAAAAGAGTATGACCGGCATGGGCGACAAGAAATATACTTTCCTGGTTCATCCTGAAGCAACCAAGAATCAGATCAAAGAAGCAGTTGAAAAAATGTTCCCCGGAACCGTAGTTGATAAAGTTAACACCATGAATTGCGAAGGTAAAAACAAGAGACGTGGTATGGTTTACGGAAAGACTGCAAAGACCAAGAAGGCTATCGTTAAGCTTACAGCTGATAGCAAGGATATCGAACTTTTCTCAGGTATCTAATCAGGTCACTTATATGCAATGAAGCATGATAACAAATAACAGATAATAAAGGAGAAATTGAAATGGGAATTAAGACATATAACCCGTATACACCCTCCAGAAGAAATATGACTGGTTCGGACTTCTCTGAAATTACAAAGAAGACACCGGAGAAATCCTTGTGTGTATCTTTGGAGAAGAACGCTGGACGTAACAATCAGGGTAAAATTACAGTTAGACACCGCGGTGGCGGATCAAGAAGAAAATACAGAATTATCGATTTCAAGAGAAATAAAGATGGTATCCCTGCAACAGTAGTAGGTATCGAATACGATCCTAACAGAACAGCAAATATCGCTTTGATCTCTTACGCAGATGGCGAGAAGGCATACATCATTGCTCCCGAAGGTTTGAAGGATGGAATGAAAATTATGAACGGTGCTTCTGCAGAAGTAAGAATCGGTAACTGCCTTCCTTTGGAAGCAATTCCTGTAGGTACTCAGGTACACAACATTGAATTGTATCCCGGAAAAGGCGGACAGCTTGTTCGTTCCGCTGGTAACAGCGCACAGTTGATGGCGAAAGAAGGAAAGTATGCTACATTGAGACTTCCTTCAGGCGAAATGAGAATGGTTCCCATCGGCTGCCGTGCAACAGTTGGTGTTGTCGGAAATGTTGATCACAACCTTATCAATATCGGTAAAGCAGGTCGTAAGCGTCACATGGGCATCAGACCTACAGTTCGCGGTTCCGTTATGAACCCGAATGACCATCCTCATGGTGGTGGTGAAGGTAAGTGTGGTATCGGTCGTTCCGGTCCCTGCACACCTTGGGGCAAGCCCGCTCTTGGTTTGAAGACCAGAAAGAAAAAGAAACAGTCTAACAAACTTATTGTAAGAAGACGCGATGGACGCGGTATTAAATAATCGCAACAGTTGATAAGGAGGAAACAAAATGGCTAGATCATTAAAAAAAGGACCTTTTGCAGATGCCAGCTTATTAAAGAAAGTTGATGCACTTAATGCAGCAGGTAACAAGCAGGTTATCAAGACATGGTCCCGTCGTTCTACAATCTTCCCGTCCTTCGTAGGACATACGATTGCAGTTCATGACGGAAGAAAGCATGTCCCCGTATATGTAACCGAAGATATGGTTGGACACAAGCTCGGTGAGTTCGTAGCTACAAGAACTTACAGAGGACATGGAAAAGACGAGAAGAAGTCTAAAGTTAGATAAGATAATTTGAAAGGAGGTTTTTATCCATGGAAGCTAATAAAATGAGCAGATCTAAATTTAAAAGAGAAAGAAATGCCAACAATAAGGAAACAAGACCCTCTGCAAAGTTATCTTATGCAAGAGTTTCTGTTCAGAAAGCGTGCTTCGTACTTGATGCCATCAGAGGCAAAGATGTACAGACCGCTTTGGCAATCTTAGAGTATAATCCCAGATATGCATCCAGCATCATCAAGAAGTTATTGCAGTCCGCAATTGCTAATGCAGAGAACAACAACGGCATGAACGTTGACAACCTTTACATTGCAGAGTGCTATGCAAACAAGGGACCCACAATGAAGAGAATCAGACCGAGAGCACAGGGTAGAGCTTATAGAATCGAAAAGAGAATGAGCCACATTACAATCGTGCTTGACGAGAAATAGGAGGAAGAATATGGGACAGAAAGTTAATCCTCATGGCCTTAGAGTCGGAGTTATCAAAGACTGGGATTCTAAGTGGTATGCAGATGCAGATTTCGCAGATTGCCTTGTTGAAGACTACAACATCAGAAAGTTTTTAAAGAAGAAATTGTATGCAGCAGGCATCAGCAAGATTGAAATTGAAAGAGCTTCTGATAAAGTTAGAGTTATCGTATATGCAGCTAAGCCCGGTGTTGTAATCGGTAAGGGCGGCGCAGATATCGAAGTAACCAAGAAGGAACTTCAGAAGTTAACCGGTAAAAAAGTAAATGTAGATATTAAGGAAATCAAGAGACCTGACAAGGAAGCTCAGCTTGTTGCAGAAAACATTGCTGCACAGCTTGAAAACCGTGTATCTTTCCGTAGAGCTATGAAGTCTTGTATGGGAAGAACCATGAAGTCCGGTGCGCTTGGTATCAAGACAGCAGTATCCGGTCGTTTAGGCGGCGCTGATATGGCTCGTACCGAATTCTACAGCGAGGGAACTATTCCTCTTCAGACACTTCGTGCAGATATTGACTACGGATTCGCTGAAGCAGATACAACCTACGGTAAAATGGGTATCAAGGTTTGGATCTACAAGGGCGAAGTACTTCCCGTTAAAGGCAATCAGGAAGGGAGCGATAAATAATGTTAATGCCTAAAAGAGTTAAACGTCGTAAACAGTTCCGCGGTACCATGAGAGGTAAAGCGTTAAGAGGTAATACAATTACTTACGGTGAGTTTGGTATCATTGCAACGGAACCTTGTTGGATTAAATCTAACCAGATCGAAGCAGCCCGTGTTGCTATGACTCGTCACATTAAGCGTGGTGGTCAGGTTTGGATTAAGATTTTCCCTGACAAACCTGTAACAACAAAACCTGCTGAAACTCGTATGGGTTCCGGTAAGGGTACTTTGGAATATTGGGTAGCAGTTGTTAAGCCCGGACGTGTAATGTTTGAAATCTCCGGTGTTAGCGAAGAAGTAGCAAGAGAAGCTTTACGTCTTGCAACCCATAAACTTCCTTGTAAATGTAAGATCGTTTCAAAAGCGGACTTGGAAGGTGGTGTAGCAAATGAAAACTAATAAATATGTAGAAGATTTAAAGGCAAAATCCCCTGAAGAGCTGTCACAGGCTTTGGTTGATGCCAAGAAAGAACTTTTCAATTTGAGATTCCAGAATGCTACAAATCAGTTGGACAATACTTCCAGAATTAAGGAAGTAAGAAAGAATATCGCAAGAATTCAGACCGTAATCACTGAAAAAGCAAAGGAACAGCAGGCCTAATTTCAGGCAGCCATAATTGAGAAAGGAGAACAGCTGTGGAAAGAAATTTGAGAAAAGTGCGTACCGGTAAGGTAGTCAGCAATAAAATGGATAAAACAATCGTTGTTGCAGTTGAAAATCATGTTAAGCATCCTCTTTACGGAAAAATCGTTAAGAAGACTTATAAGTTAAAAGCTCATGATGAAAACAATGAATGCAACATCGGTGATACCGTAAAAGTTGTCGAAACAAGACCTCTCTCAAAGGATAAGAGATGGAGACTTGCAGAGATCATTGAAAGAGTAAAATAAGACTTTATTCACAAAGAAAGTGGAAGGAGAAAAAAGCATGGTTCAGCAGGAAAGCAGATTGAAAGTAGCTGACAATACCGGTGCAAAAGAATTACTCTGCATCAGAGTTGTTGGTGGTTCAACAAGAAGATATGCGAACATTGGTGATGTAATCATTGCTTCTGTTAAAGATGCAACACCCGGCGGTGTTGTTAAAAAAGGCGATGTTGTGAAAGCCGTAGTTGTACGTAGTGTTAAAGGCGCTCGTCGTAAAGACGGTTCTTATATTAAGTTTGATGAAAATGCTGCAGTTATCATTAAAGATGACAAGACCCCGAGAGGAACTCGTATTTTTGGGCCTGTAGCAAGAGAGCTTCGTGAGAAACAGTATATGAAGATCGTTTCTCTGGCTCCCGAAGTATTATAGGAGGTGCCTAAGATGTCTATGATGAAAATTAAGAAGGGCGATACCGTACGTGTAATCGCCGGTGGTTCTAACGGTAAAGAAGGCAAGGTAATTTCCGTTGACGTAAAGAACGGCAAAGTAATCGTTGAAGGCGTGAATGTTGTAAGTAAGCACTCCAAACCTTCAGCATCAAATCCTAACGGCGGAATTATTCAGAAGGAAGCACCTATTGATATTTCTAACGTTATGTACGTTCACAAAGGTAAAACAACCAGAATCGGCCTTACGGTTGAAAATGGTAAGAAAGTACGCGTTGCTAAATCAACAGGCGACATTATTGATTAATTCTAAGGAAGGAGGTCTAAAACGTTGAGTAGACTTAAAGATTTATATAAGACTGAAATCGCAGACGCTATGGTAAAGAAGTTCGGTTACAAGAATGTAATGGAAATTCCTAAAATGGATAAAATCGTTATCAACATGGGCGTTGGCGAAGCGAAAGATAATGCAAAAGCTCTTGAGGCTGCTGTAAAGGATATGGAAACCATTACCGGACAGAAGGCAGTTCTTACAAAGGCTAAAAATTCCGTAGCTAACTTCAAAATCAGAGAAGGTATGAACATTGGTTGTAAGGTTACCCTTCGTGGTGATAAGATGTACGAGTTTATGGATCGTCTTATCAACCTTGCATTACCTCGTGTACGTGACTTTAGAGGTGTTAACCCTAACGCATTCGATGGTAGAGGTAACTACGCTCTTGGTATCAAAGAACAGCTTATCTTCCCTGAAATCGAATACGATAAGGTAGATAAAGTAAGAGGTATGGATGTAATCTTTGTTACAACAGCGAATACTGACGAAGAAGCTCGTGAATTACTGAGACTTTTCAACATGCCGTTTGCAAAGTAACAATTGTCTTAAATCAAAGGAGGTATATTTCATGGCTAAAACAGCAATGAAGCTTAAACAGCAGCGTCAGCAGAAGTTTTCTGTAAGAGAATACAATCGTTGCAGAATCTGTGGTCGTCCTCATGCATATTTAAGAAAATACGGCATCTGTCGTATTTGCTTTAGAGAATTGGCATACAAAGGTCAGATCCCTGGCGTGAAGAAATCAAGCTGGTAAAATAGAAACCGGAAAAGCAGAGAGTTTTCTCTGCAACCGGTGGAACCTCTTAAAAGGTTCCGTGACATAAGAATGAATTAAGGAGGCAAAATCAATGACAATGAGCGATCCTATTGCAGATATGCTTACAAGAATCCGTAATGCAAACGCTGCAAAGCATGATACAGTAGATGTTTCCTCATCTAAAATGAAACTTGCTATCGCAAAGATCCTTTTAGACGAAGGTTATATTAAAGCCTATGATCTCGTTGAAGATGGTAACTTCAAGACTATCCGTATCACCTTAAAGTATGGTGTAGATAAGAACGACAAGATCATTACAGGTATTAAGAGAATCTCCAAGCCCGGTCTTCGTGTATATGCAGGCAAGGACGAACTCCCCAGAGTTCTCGGAGGTTTAGGTGTAGCTATCATTTCTACCAATCAGGGCGTAATCACTGACAAGCAGGCCAGAGCATTAAATGTTGGCGGCGAAGTTCTCGCATTTGTTTGGTAGTAGCAATAAAAACAAGCACAAGCATAGCGAAGTATTTGTTTTTATGAGGCCACACAGCGAGAAAACGTAAAGCAGCATAAGCTGCGCAGGTGCGAAGCACATGGTTTTCGAGCTGCTATGCATGTAACTAATTATTTATACACTTTATAAGGAGGTACGGGCATGTCACGTATAGGAAGAATGCCAATCGCGGTTCCCGCAGGTGTTACTGTGGATATCGCAGAAAATAACAAAGTGACTGTAAAAGGTCCCAAGGGTACACTCGAAAGAGTTTTACCTGCAGAGATGGATATTAAATTAGAAGGTGCTGAAATTCTTGTAACCAGACCTAACGACTTAAAGAAAATGAAGTCCTTACACGGTCTTACAAGAACCTTAATCAACAACATGGTAGTTGGTGTTACCAACGGCTACGAGAAGAAACTCGAAGTAAATGGTGTTGGTTACAAAGTAGCAAAAGCCGGAAATAAGCTTACACTTAGCTTAGGATACTCTCATCCGGTGGAGATGGTAGATCCCGCTGGTATCGAATCAGCAGTTGAAGGAAATATCATTACCATTAAAGGTATCGACAAAGAGAAAGTTGGCCAATACGCAGCTGAAATCAGAGATAAGAGAAGACCTGAACCTTACAAGGGCAAAGGTATTAAGTATGTTGATGAGACAATCAGACGTAAAGTTGGTAAGACTGGTAAGAAGTAGATAAGGAGAGTGTGAACATGGTTAGAAAAGAATCCAGAACAAAAATTCGTGAAAATAAGCACAGAAAAATTCGTAACCGTTTCAGCGGAACTGCTGAGAGACCTCGTTTGGCTGTGTTTAGAAGTAATAATCACATGTATGCTCAAATTATCGACGATACAGTTGGTAACACTTTAGTTGCAGCTTCTACACTTGATAAAGATGTTAAGGCTGAACTTGAGAAGACCAATAACGTTGATGCAGCAGCATACTTAGGTAAAGTAATTGCAAAGAAAGCATTGGATAAGGGCATTACTACGGTAGTCTTTGACAGAGGCGGCTTTATATACCAGGGTAAGATTGCAGCTTTAGCTGATGCAGCCAGAGAAGCTGGCTTAGAATTTTAGGAAAGGAAGGATAAGAGCACATGGAACGCAATATTATTGATCCCGCTCAGTTGGGTGAATTAAAAGAAAAGGTTGTTACCATTAAGCGTGTTACCAAGGTTGTTAAGGGTGGTCGTAACTTCCGTTTCACAGCATTGGTAGTAGTAGGTGACGGCAACGGACATGTAGGTGCAGGTCTTGGAAAGGCAACTGAAATTCCCGAAGCAATCCGTAAGGGAAAAGAAGACGCTATGAAGCATCTCGTATCTGTAGCATTAGATGATAATAAGAGTGTCACACATGAT
>SVFH01000045.1 GCA_015056945.1 Lachnospiraceae bacterium
CAGTTTCTTGCTCTCATCTGTGTCCTCGATAGCTTTTTCGAATTCTGCTATGTAGGCGGTTATCTTCTTGTTAGCTTCTTGCTTGGTAGTTCCTGAGAAGGATTTTCTTTTGCGTTCGCCTTGCTCATCCTTGTACCATATAACACCGCCCCAGCGGTTATCTGTTCTCTTAAATACATTACCATTCGTCAGTAGTTGTTTCTTCATTTTATCACATCCTTTTTGTTTGTTTTTTTGCAACACAAACAATACCGTAAAGGTCGCCACAAGTCAAGCGTTTTTGCAAAGAAAAAGCATCAATTTTCTAAAAGAATAGCATCAATTCTCGAAAGAGATTTTACAATCTTCAAAAGACCCCTTATTCTTTGTTTACAGCACATCAAATTTTGACACAAAGAAATTAGGGCACGGATATTTCACCGTGCCCATTCTGGCATTCTATTTAGTTCATTTCACCAACCACTTTATTTATATCTCCGTCTGAGTCTACTATGATTACTTTTGTTTTACTTGGGGCAACATAGCCGAAGCCGTCTATGTATGCCTTGTTTTGTTCTTTGATGTGTTCTGTCCTAATTTTCCGTTCCTCATCGGTGAGGTAGCATTGGTCTTTTTGCATGATTTCATCTATACTGATTTCATCTTCAATTCTGTTCCATTTCGCATAGACTACATCATGACTTGTGAATGTGAATTCTGTTACCTGATTCTGTTTGGTTCTCGGATCGGTAAACCATCCTGCGAAGGTGTAACCCTCTCTTGTAGGCACATATTCTTCAAGGCTGATTTTCGTGCCGTACAATTTCGTTACAGGCCTTATGTAGCTTCCTGTTTCAGTAGCGAACCTTAACGTGCAGAATCCTCTGATTCCAAGTTCGTTGTCGAATACGATTTGATTTCGATTAATTCTCCATGGTGCCGCCGATGCCGTCTGTGACATTAGTATTACCGCCGCAAGTGCCGTACATAATACTTTCTTCTTCATAATTTTCAACTCCCTGATATGTTTATTTGCCTTTCGCAACACAAACATACCACAGAAGTTTTGCAAAGTCTACGAAGGATTATTTTTCTAGCACATTAACCACATTCACACCTTTTCTCTTAGCGTAATCCACTGTATTCTTCGTACCGCTCTTCTGTCCGTTAAAGACAGCGATTACGAGGTTTGAGCGATCAACCATCCATTCATTCCTTACTTGATAGCATCCAGTGAAATAGTGGTCATTTATTTCTTTAACGAGGTCAGCGTTTTTGATAATTTTATTAAACCTCATTTTCTCTGCTAAACTCCGTCTGTTCTCAAATCCGGGGTGTGGCAAAGCACATATCAAGTGAATGTCCTTGTTATGCTTTTTTCGTTCCAATACAATTTCGCCTGCCCATATATCCGTACCCATTGCCATTCCCGTTATGAAGGTTACATATCCTTCGGCGATGGCATCGTCAATCACTTTATCAAGCAATGGTTTTACTTCCTTTTCGCCAATATTCATTTTGTCAGGTCTGTGTCCTGTGAAGCAACATCTGTGCAATCTTAATTCTTCTTTATTCATAATCATTCTCCGTAACCAACATAATCAACATTATGTTGGAAAGAAGACTTCCGTAATTGGGATAAGATTATTAAATCTTAGTTCGGTAGTCGCAAATTGGAAAGAGTTTCAGACCAATGTGATTTTGTTTATTCCATTGGTCAAATTTTCATGCCGTAAAATATGCATTTTGTATGAAATTGCAGTGCTATCTTCTGCTTTGTCTTCAAAATCATTGACCGTTTCGACTTTTTATGATATAATTTTATGTAAATTAAGATTGATTTCGCTACATAATGTTGATTATGTGGCTTTTTTTATGTCCGCATACACACGAGACCCAGGCGTTCCATTTGTCTGCGATGCTCATCGCCATTTTCTATGGTATAAAGCCTTGTAGTGTTGATGCTTGAATGTCCGAGAATATCTGCGAGGCGTACAATATCCTTTTGCAATGAGTAATAAGTTTTTGCGAATAGATGTCTGAGTGCATGTGGGAAGACCTTTTCTTTGGATACGCCGGCACTCTCACATAGGTCTTTCATCGCTTTCCATATTCCGTGTCTATCTAGTGGTTTACCATTTCGTGTTACGAACACACAGCCTTGAGTTATACCTTGCTCCTGCATATACTTTTTCAGCACTCGGCAGAGGTCCTTGTTTAATATTATCATTCTGATTTTGCCTTTTAATTTCACTTGTGCCTGACCGCATTTCACAGCTTCAGCGGTGATGAAAGATAATTCACTTACACGAATCCCTGTGGCACATATTGTCTGCATTACAAGATAAATTCTCTCGTTGTTTTTATCCTTTGCCGCTTGTAAAAGTTTTTCATATTCACCCTTGGTCAGTTCCTTTTCGCTTTGGCAGAATATTCTCCGTTGTATTTTCAAATTCTTGAGTTTGATTTCATGCCATCCGTTATGCTCGAAGAAACTATTCAGCGATGCCAGAATTGAATTTACTGATCAAAGAATATTGACTCTCTTTCATCAGAGGAATACATTGATATGCTTGTGGAAAAAGGAGCAAAATTTGCTTGGTTCTTCCACTATATGCCTGTTGGAACCGATGCGGCAGTTGAGCTTTTACCACCGCCCGAAGAGCGTGAAAAGATGTTCTATCGCATCAGAAAATTCCGTGAAACAAAGCCGATATTTACAATCGATTTCCAGCATGACGGTCAGTTTACAAAGGGATGTATTGCAGGTGGCAGAAACTACTTCCACATTAACGCAAACGGCGATATGGAGCCTTGTGCTTTCATTCACTACTCCGATTCAAATATAAAGGACAAAACCATTCTTGAGGCACTTCAGTCGCCACTCTTTATGGCGTACAAAGAAGGTCAGCCTTTTAACAATAACCATCTTCGCCCATGTCCTATGCTTGAAAACCCCGAAGCACTTCGTGATATGGTTAAGAAATCAGGTGCGCATTCAACCGATATGCAATCTCCGGAGGATGTTGAAAATCTTTACAGCAAATGCAAACCTTATGCAGATAATTGGGTAGAAAAAGCAGACGACCTTTGGGTAAATCAATGTAATTGCGGAGGATGCACAGGCTGCAAAAAATAAGATATACGAGGTCTCTTTATGGGAAATAAAAATCGAACCCCCAAAATTTCCATAGCACAAATATTATGGTTTGCCGCCGGACTTTTTCTGTTCGGTGGCGGACTGCTTGCTCTTGGCTCTCATAGTGATAATTTAATTGATATAGCTGTTTTTTTAGGACTTATAATGCTTGTTGCCGGTGTTTCAAATATTATCATATATGCTAACAAGGGCAAAGAAATTCATGGCTCACATTGGCTGTTTGCAGACGGACTTTCAACAGCCTTGTTATCCCTTTTTCCTTTGTTTAATCAAATGATACTGCCGGTAATGATACCATTTTTCTTCGGAGTATGGGAACTGTTTTCGGGAGTGTTAAAGGTTATAGACTCTCGTGAACTGAAAAAGGAACGGATAAAATGTTGGCAAGGCTTTTCGGTGATTGGATTTATAGAGCTTATTTCGGGTGCAGCTTCTATGGTTAAGCCTATTGATGATTTGGTGGGAATAAATATTGTTGTTGCAATTATTCTCTTTGTGCAAGGCTGTGGATTTATATTAAAGGGATTTATGTATAACGATTTGATTGATAGGAAGTGATTATTTTGAATAAATATTATTTTACATCCGAATCTGTAACAGAAGGTCATCCTGATAAGGTATGTGACCAAATTTCAGATAAAATTCTTGATGCTCATAATATAATTGATTATGGTAAAAAGAATGAGAAAAAAATCCGTGATACTGTTTTTACCAAAATTAAGGAATTAGATGCTGAGTTTGATAAAAAATGGGCAAATCATGTTATACAGATGCAGATCCCATTATTTCATCCTAAAACCAAGGGTGCTTGGATTGACCGTTTTGATGATGCAATTGCAACGGCTTTAGAACAAGGGCCATTAAGAGATAATGCAAAGCCGTTGCCGGATGAAGTCAAGGCAAGAATTGAAGCCGTTGAATTAAGTGAAAAATTATGCAATGGCGATAAAAAGAAAGTTCGGGAAGCTATGGAGTTTCTGATTTCATATTACATTGCCAACAAACAGCCTGACACGGTGTGGATTCAGCATCCAACTATCAGCTTTGATGCGTATTTAGGTCCCAGCTTCAGCAAAAAATATTTACCAAAGATTTCGAGGGATATTATAACCCGAGATGAAAGACAGGTAGGCGGTACTTCACGCTATAAAGTAAACCCTGAATTTTTGCCATAAATGAAACAAGCGGAACCGAGATTTCTTATGATTTCTCGATTCCGCTTTTCTTTGTTTAAGGCGTGTTATTTTTTAGTACAATAACTACCTGCCACGATATTCGCTTTCCAAGATTTCAGCCATTTCTTCAGGTGTTTCCTTACAACCATCACCCAACCACATTTTTATAATA
>SVFH01000005.1 GCA_015056945.1 Lachnospiraceae bacterium
TCTTTGTAAGGTTTATTTGTTGTGCCACAAAATCCACAATTATTCACATATTTTCAAGGTACATACTTTTGCTAACTAAAATCAATTTTTATAAATAACTACTTGATTTTTATATAGTTAGCTCCTTCTAAATTATAATTTTGAAATAAAGCCTATATTTAAGCATACATTATTATACTTATATAGTTTTTTGTAAGCAATTGATAAATAAAACAAATTTATATAAGCCTTTTTGTGCACTATATTTATCACATTATACCACATAACAAATCTGTTGTTTTTTTGTCTTAATTCCTGTCGCGTGCATGATGTCGCAGAAATTTTTAATGGAAACATAAAATTTTTCTAACAAAGAGAATATCCTCCATTCCTTTATTGTTTGCCTTTATTGTTTGCCTTTATTATCCGGTTTATTTAAACAAATAGTACACTCATTTCTAAAAGGATTGTGTTACTTATCTTCTTTGATTCTTCCTTTTAGATTCTTTTACGAAAAAATAAAAATATTATGCAAATATTTTTCCAAAAAACATTGTAATAAAAAAAATGTTTCAGTATAGTAAAATTATGAAAAATAAATTGAGTCAAAAAATAATATCCCTATTGCTAATCATTGCGGCATGTTTTGCATGCTTCTTTTTTGCATCCCAAAAACGTATATCCCCAAAAACGGAATCATTTCAAGGGTATTATTTTAATACTGTCGTATCATTTACCTTTTACAATGAAAAAGATGCTTCACTTCACGAGGAATGCTTTTCCCTGTGCCAACATTACGAAAACCTTCTCAGCCGTACCGTTGAAGGAAGCGACATTTTTAACATCAATCACTCAAACGGCGAATGGATTTCTGTTGATGCCGAAACATATGCACTGTTACAGATTGCCGCACAGTTTTGTTCACAAACCGACGGAATGCTCGACTATACCGTTGCTCCTTTAATGGATTTATGGAATTTTACAGGAAGCGAATCCGAGAAAAAACCGCCTGAACACGCTCTGATCCAAAAAGCGCTTGCAGATGTGGATTACCAAAAAGTCGAACTATCTGACGGAAAAGTTCGACTTATCAATCCAAACGCAAAGATTGATTTGGGATTTATTGCAAAAGGATATATCGGAGATAAAATCCGTGATTATCTTATCTCTCAAAATGTCGAATCCGCAATCATTAATTTGGGCGGAAACATTCTTACCATCGGTCAAAAACCTGATGGTAAACCTTATCAAATCGGCATCAGAAATCCCAAAGATAAAAACACCTATCTGGATACCCTTTCTGTCACAAATCAATGTGTGACAACTTCGGGAACCTATGAGCGTATGTTCCTTTACGACGGCATTGTTTATCACCATATTCTGGATCCCGGAACCGGAATGCCCATAGATACCGGACTTGTAAGTGTAACAATTCTTTCTGACGATGCTACTACCGGCGATGCGCTCAGTACTGCGTGCCTGTTACTCGGTACTGAAAAAGGACTTGAATTCATCAAGTCCTTTCCGAATACAAATGCCATTTTTGTTGAAACAGACGGCACCATTACATCAACACTTCCGTAAACGTATCAATGGTAAAAGTGTGCTGTTTCATTTGTGCGCAACAATAGAACCTTTCGGGCACTTTTCGACACACTCACCGCAACCAATGCACAAATCATAATGAATTGTCGCATGAAAATCACTTACTTCGATTGCATTCTTTTCACAATTCTTTTTGCAAAGACCACAACCGATACATCCTGCGCTGCAGGCTTTTGTTGTAGCTGCACCTTTGTCTTTTGAAGAACATGCAACAGCATACTTCGCATGATACGGAATCAGTTCTATTAAATTTCTGGGACATGCAGCAACACACTTACCACAAGCTTTACACTTTTCTTTGTTAACCACTGCAACATTGTTTATCACTTCAATTGCATCAAACGGACAGGCTTTCACACAGCTTCCGTAACCGTGGCATCCGAAATTACAGGTTTTCGGTCCTTGTCCCGGAAGATACATTGCCATGGAACAATCCTCTTCGCCTGTATAATCGTATGAAGATTTAGCCTTTTCACAATCTCCCGCACATTTAACAAATGCTACTTTTCTTTCACTGTTTGCTGCTTCTACCCCCATAATATCTGCAACCGCTTTGCCAACTGTGTCACCGCCGACCGAACAAGCATTTACCGGCGCCTCGCCTTTAACAATGGCTGCCGCAAGTCCGCTGCATCCGGGATAGCCGCATCCGCCGCAATTATTGCCGGGTAGATTGGCAAGTATTTCTTCTTCACGAGGGTCAACAAATACTTTAAATACAATTGCAGCAATCCCTAAGAAAATTCCAATAAACAAACCAACTGCCGCAATAATAATGACTGCTATTATAATTCCTTTGATATCCATCTGCGCGCCTCCTTAAATCAATCCTGCAAAACCGCAGAATGCAATTGCCATAAGTCCGGCAGTTACAAGAACAATCGGCATGCCTCTAAAAGGTTTGGGTATATCATTAAACTCCATTTTTTCCCGAATACCTGCCAAAATAACAATGGCAATCGCGAAACCGGCAGAAGTAGCAAAACCATTTACAACACCGGTTAATAAATCATACCCAAGGTTTACGTTGTTAATCGCAACACCAAGAACCGCACAGTTTGTTGTAATAAGAGGAAGAAATACTCCCAATGCCTGATACAGGGACTTCATATACTTCTTTAAGAACAATTCCACAAACTGAACCAATGCAGCAATAATTAAAATAAAAACAATTGTCTTTAAATAGGTTACTCCGAGAGGTTCCAAAATAAACTGATAAATCAGTCCTGCCACAAGGGATGCAAGCGTAATTACAAAGATAACCGCACCACCCATTCCGGCGGCCGTTTTGACCTTTTTTGATACTCCAAGAAAAGGACAAAGACCTAAAAACTGGCTCAGCACAACATTAGAAACCAGAGAAGAACCGATTGCAACTACAAGTAACTGACCAATATATTCGCCCATTTAGTTCTCCTCCTTTTCAGTATCATTCTTTTCATCAGTTGAAACCTCGTCTGCCTGTTCAGACACAGTTTCCGTCTTCTCTTCTTCTGTCGTAATCTCTTCTTTTTTCTCTATATTTTCGTTTTTGTTTTTTGTTTCTTCGCAAATCTTTTCCTGAGGAATCAGTCTCTTTGCGCAACCGGAATCACTGCAATTCATGCAATCACTACTGCAACCGGACTGAATTTTACTGACATCCTTACCTGCTTTCGCACCCTTTTCTTTTGCCACATTCTGAATCGCAGTAAGGCACGCAAGTATAAAGAAAGCACCGGGTGCCATAACTACAATCCCAATCGGTGAATAGCTCGCAATTTCACCGGTAACAAGCGCATTCAACCCCTGTACAAACGAAGATGAACTGTCAGGATTTATCACCTGATTCACAACCGTGATTATCAATTCATTCAAAGGAGTTCCGTATAAATCTGCTCCTTTCATTCCAAAAAAGGTTCCTGCGCCAATAAATTCACGAATAAGACCAATTAAGGTAAGTGCTCCCGTAAATCCAAGTCCCATACCGACACCATCAAAGAAAGAAGGAATCATTCCGTTCTTCGAAGCATACGCTTCGGCACGGCCTAAAATAATACAGTTTACAACAATCAAACTGATATAAATACCAAGGGATGCATACAAGCCGGGAACATAAGCATGTAATAACAATTCAACTAAGGTTACAAATGTTGCAATAATAACGATATATGCAGGAATTCTCACCTTATCGGGAATCACCTTACGCAACATGGAAATAATCAGGTTGCTGAGTGCAAGCACCACCATCGTAGAAAGTCCCATTCCAAGACCGTTCATTGCTGACGAGGTAACAGCCAGCGTTGGGCACATACCAAGCATTAAAACAAAGGTGGGATTTTCTTTAATGATTCCGTTATATAAACGTTCTAAACATTTTTTCATTATGACTCCCCTCCCTTCGTTAATTCACGAAAGACTTCAAGTCCGGCATTAACAGCTCCCGTCACCGCATCCGAAGTAATCGTAGCACTCGTAATGGCATCGATTTCAGAATCACTCATTGCGCCACCTTTCACAACGGTAAAAGCATCTGTAGTGACATTTCTGTACTGCGGAATCAAAACGGCTTCCGCATTCATACCAAGTCCGGGTGTTTCAGCAATAGACAATAATGAAACCCCTTTCAGCGTACCCTCTGTTGTCACGCCCATATACAAACCAATTTCACCGCCATAACCTTCTTTGGTCGTGATTCCGAGAACATATCCGTACAAACTTCCGTCCTCTTTCAACGCCTCATACGCTTCTGTAAGATAAATACTTGAACCATATTGGTTCTCCATAAACCCTTTTAAAGCAGAAATCCTGCTCTCATCCAACTCCTGAAAAGTAAGAGATACGACTTGCGTAAGACTGCCGTCTGCTCCCTCCTCAAGAAAAACTTCATTGCAGGCCGCAGCTTTCGCATTTGCTTCCTGTAATGCAATCGGTTCCTTGGTCAATTCATTCACAAATCCAAGCAAACCTCCGGCAATCAAAGTAATGATAAAAATAATCAAAGTGTCCTTAACAAGACCTTTTATCCAACCCTTTTCTTTCATGCCTTCTCTCCTCCTTTCCCAAATGGCTTCGGAAGAGTTACTTTTTCAATCAGAGGCACCAATAAGTTGCCTATAATAATTGCATAAGATACCCCCTCTGCGCCGGGTCCGAAGATACGGAATACACCCGTCAGAATACCTAGTAAAATACCATACAAATACTGACCTTTCTTGGTAATCGGCCTTGTCACATAATCCGTTGCCATGAAAAACGCACCAAGCATCAAACCGCCGCCTGCAAGGTGTGCACTTAAATAGGACAAATCGAAACCGCGACCTCCAAATATAAGAACAAACACAGCAAACGTAAGAATATACATACCGGGGATTCTTAAATCAATCACACCCATAATAATCAAAAAGCATGCTCCAAGCAAAATTGCAATCATGGATGTTTCACCAATTGTTCCTCCCGTTGTTCCAATCAGCATATCAAGTACATTCACCGTTTCACCTGTTTTCAAAGCAGTAAGCGGTGTTGCCCCTGTATATGCATCACATGTGAAATCAGTCATATATTTAGCAAAAGATATCAATAGAAAACATCTTGCGCCGAGTGCCGGATTCATGAAATTCTGGCCCAGACCGCCAAAAAGCATTTTAACTACAATAATAGCAAACGCACCGCCCAGTATTCCGATCCAAAGCGGAAGATGCGGCGGAAAATTAAGCGCCAGTAAAAGTCCTGTCACAACAGCACTCATATCCTTAATTGTGCTTTTTTTCTTAATTATTTTGCAAAACAGCCATTCGGATATAACGGCACTTGCAATCGTAACGGCAATCAGCAATGCTGCATACCATCCGAAATTCCATATACCGAAAATAGTTGTTGGCATAAGTGCAATTACAACAAGTGACATAATGTTGTTGGTTTTCCATTTGTCGCGTATATGGGGATTTGTTGAAACCTGTAATTTCTCCTTCATCACCGTTCCTCCTACTTCTTTCTTCGATCCGCCAAGATGGTTCTTCTCATGGATTTTATCGATTGTGTAAGATGTCGTTTCGCGGGACAGATATAACTACAACAACCGCACTCACAACATTCCATTCCGTTCATTTTTTCAAATTCTTCTTTACGGTTATTCTGTGCAAAGTCTGCAAGTCTGCTGGGAATAACACGTCCCGGGCAAACTTCAACACAACGCCCGCAGTTTATACAGGCTGTTTCTTCTGCATCCGCAACCTCGTCATGACTTAAACACAACAAGGCAGAGGAAGACTTGGTTGTCGGTACATCCAAATCAAACAAAGCAAATCCCATCATGGGACCTCCCGAAACAATTTTTTCCGGTTCTTTGGCAAAACCACCGACTTCGTCAATCAATTCCCTGTAATTCGTACCGATTCGCACATTAAAATTGCAGGGTTCCTTGATGCAGTCTCCCGTAACGGTAACAATTCTTCTTAAAAGAGGTTTCCCTTCCACAACTGCATGATAGACTGCAACTATGGTATCTACGTTATTTACCACGCATCCGGCATCAGCGGGAAGCATGGATGAATTAATTGCCCTTCCTGTTGCGGCATAAATCAACTGACGTTCCGATCCCTGCGGATACTTAGTATGAAGGGATACAACCGAAATTTTTTCTTCTTTCGCAGTTAACTCCTTCAAAACTTTAATACAGTCAGGCTTATTATCCTCTACCGCAAGAATTCCGCGCGCATTGTCAAAAAGGCGCAAAATAATCTTCAATCCTTCCACAAGTTTCTCAGGATTCTCAATCATCCTTCTGTAATCACTTGTCAGATACGGCTCACATTCCGCACAGTTTGCAATCACATAATCTATCTTTTCCGGTTCCTTCGGTGCAAGTTTCACGTGAGTCGGGAAACCGGCACCACCCATGCCGACAATACCCGCTTCCTGAATCAGTTTCAGAATATCTTCCTTCAGCAGAAGTTCAACCGGCTTCGGTGTTTCATACGTAACTTCGTTAAATTCGCCATCATTTTCAATCACAATGGACATCACCATATCTCCGGTTGTAACCCTGCGCGGCTCAATTGCTTTCACCGTTCCGGATACCGAAGAATAAATCGGAGATGAAACAAAACCACCTGCTTCGGCAATTTTTTGTCCGACCAAAACAGCATCTCCCTTATTCACAATTGCCTGCGCCGGTGCTCCGATATGCTGGGAAAGCGGATACACCGCATCACCCTTCGGATTATATCCTTTTATAGGCTTATCCTTGGAAATATCTTTTCCGTCGTAAGGATGAACACCTCCGCGAAATGTAAATCTAGCCATTTTATACCCTCTTTCTTATTGTTTCTTGCTATATCATTTTTGATAATATGCTCACACTATTCAAATATATCATAAAATCAGCTCAAAAGGTAGTAAAAAAATGAAAATTTACACGAATTTAAACAGAAACATTCGAGCATCAAAAGTGCGCAAATCGTTCATATCCGCATAAAGGTTGTTCATGCACCAATCTTAGAAATATTTTCAAAAAAATACTACTTAATTTTCTTATTTTATGATATGATATTAGCGTGGATAAAAGGATAGTATTTATCCGCTTTTACAAAAAACTATTTCAAAGGGGTTCACTATGAAAATCATTCAGAACGATTTAGGAGAAAAGAAACCAAGCTATCCCATCGAGCGCCTGGCAAATCCGGAGGAAATCCTTTTTCTGGATATCGAAACAACAGGTTTCACCGCCAAAAGTTCCAATCTTTATTTAATCGGATGCGCCTATTTCAAAGAGGATGAATGGCATACGATTCAATGGCTGGCCGAAAACTATGACGAAGAATTAACCGTTTTACAGGCATTCCTTGAATTTTGCCTCAATTATAATTTCCTGATTCATTTTAACGGCAATCGTTTTGATATACCCTATCTTCAGCAGAAATGTGATATTTACGAAATTCCGTTCCTGTTCGAGGTATATCAGGGCGTAGATTTGTATAAAAGAATCAAACCATATCGCAGTTTCTTAAAAATGACTGACTGCAAACAAAAAACCATTGAGCAGTTCCTTGGTTTACAGCGTGAAGACATATATTCCGGCGCCGAATTAATCAATCAATATCATGATTATGTATGCAGCCATAACGAAGAATTAGAAAAAGTCATTCTTCTTCATAATCAGGAAGATGTTTCCGGAATGCTTGACTTACTTTCAGTTCTTGCTTATACGGATTTGTTCAATCTCCCTGTTCGTGTCATGAAGGTACAGGCAAATTATTATAACGATTACGAAAACAAGAAACGTCAGGAACTGGTATTAAACTTACGTTTTGTAACACCGCTTCCGATTCCTGTTTCAAACGCAAATGCCGGCTGTTATTTCACGGCAAATGCAATTGACGGCGTATTAAAAGTGCCTCTTTATGAAGAAGAGATGAAATATTTCTACTCGAATTATAAAGATTACTACTATCTTCCCGAAGAAGATATTGCAATTCATAAATCGGTTGCTACTTTTGTGGACAAGGATCATCGCGAACAAGCATCTGCCGGTAACTGCTATACAAGAAAGTATTCCACTTTCCTTCCGCAGTGGGAAATGCTGTTTACACCTTTTTACAAGAGAACTTACAAAGACAAAGAGTTTTTCTTTGAATTAACGGATGAATTCAAAACAAGTCGTGCATCTTTTAACAAATATGCCGAACACATTTTGCAGACTTTATTAATGAATGAAATGTAACTTTTTAAACCAAACCGAAAAGCCTCGTCGTTATCGCGACGAGGCTTTCTTCATTTCAATCTTCTTTCCTTTTTCCCTATAAAAACGAAAGTGTCAGAACTTCTTTTTTTCTTTTTTCCCTATTTTATTTAGTGCATCATGCACATCCGGAATACACCAGTTCGCTGTCAGCAAAAATACACAAGCCGTTCCGACAATCAACACAGGGAAGAACACATAATGCTCCATTGCCGTGTATCCTGCAAACAAAACTATTACAAACTGGAGCGTGACAATCAGTGTAAATCCGTAAGCAGCAAACTTAAAATAGAACTTATCCGCCGAATAATCTCTTTTCTGATTCAAAACATATGCACCAATAAGCATAACAACGCCTAAACTCAGAATCAGCACCGCTCCAATAATGCGGAATGCCTGTTCGCTAAAGCCTATCTTTCCATAGAAAATCAACTCCGTAAATACCACAGAAATGCTGCCCACAAAAATACCGGAACAAACCAGACAGATAATTTTGAAAATCCTTCCCACAATAACGACATCTATAAAGAACAAAACGCCGATTACACCAACAAGGAAACAGATTCCCATGCCGTAACAGAGAAACAATCCCGGAAGAAGGCTCCAAGCATCAGTTCCTATGATGCTGTAAGATGCAGCCAAATGTAACAGTATGCAAACAAACGAAACGGTATTCGGAATAAATCCCAGTAAAAAGGTTTGAGCCAGTTCAACCAAAAACTGTGCGTTTCTCTTCACCGGAAGTGTTTCCATAAAATACAGCGCACTTTTCTTACCTTTTAAATACATATTGAAACACTTATATACTATTACACCGAAGCAAATCATTCCTAAAATTGACATCTGTTCCTCATAATTTACATACACTGAAAATATATCAAATTTTTCACAGATATACCCTATCACTTCACTACCTACATATCCTTTCCTGAAATTCAATATCTCATATCGCACAGGCATATATGCATTAAACTGAGTAATCACTGCAAGTATTGACAAAATCACCATAACAATAAAGTATCCGTTTCTGCCAAAGAAAAAATTATTTTTCCTATTACTCTTTTCCTTCTTTACCTCAACTTTCAAGATATGTCTTTTCTGATGATACATTCCTCTATATAAGATAATACTGCAAAAAATTCCGCAACCAACACAAAGGATTCTCATCACATGCACCAAAAGTGTATCACCAATAAGTAAATAATCCAGATACAATGAAAAAGAAAACGTATCAAGGATACAAGCAGTTAACAATCCGCTAAATGCAACGAAACAAATGTCTCCCCATTTAAAAAAGCATAGTTTACCTTTTGAATGCTCCGTATATTTGCAAAACATAAACATAGCAATCAGAATAAGAATGTATAATATGCAAAAAGAAATAACAGCATGTAAACTCAAAGGTTCCGGTTCGTAATGATATCTGCAAATCGGATTTATCAAAACAATATTGTCTACCAAATCAAACTGCTGCGGTTCTAAATATATACCAAATAACTCGATAGTGCTCCAGATGGACAGTTCCCAAAGACTGTTAACAACAACTCCTACAATAATTCCGGCATATCGGTTTTTAAACATCATGCTGAATAAATAATATACGAGAAAAACACCAACCAAAAACAGAACAATCAATGCCGCCTGCGATAAAAATGATTTATTTGCATCTGCAATCAGCGTTTCTGAAATTTTACCTTTCAGCAACTCAGGAAATTGTTTTTGTAAATCTAAAATTGCTTTGTTCTTCCATGTAATCTGCACCATCGTGCTTATGATTCCCACCAGACAATTTACCATAAGTACAATAAACTGCGGTATAAAAATTGCCAATTCTTTCGTAACTCGTTTGCATGGAAGCATCTCAATAAATTCTTTTTGCTTTTTCCCTTCAACGCCCCAAAATGTAAGAAACATAAGAACCGCCATTAATAGACATGTAAGAACCAACTCAGGCATTGCGTCAAAGAAACACTCCTTCAATAGTTCGCCATTATCATAACCTAATTGTAACTCTGTTGCACCTGTTGTAAGATACTCCTCTAATGCCTCTTTTGTAACACCGTTTTGCAACATCTCAGTAAAAGAAGAATAAACAAACACATTTACATTCATAAATGACATATACAACGTAAATACAACGGTTCCTATCAGCATCAGCAAATAAAACTTACGCCTTGCTTTTATAAAATTAATGATATCTTTCATAAGCATCTATTCCTTTCTGTTTTTTTCTAAGGTAACAAATACTTCTTCCAAAGAAAGCGGAACATTTTCAATGAACCCTGCTCCACACTGCTTTAATACAGCTTCCGTCTCGTCATTATAATTTTGAATGATGAATGTATAAATGCTGCCGACATTACTAACCTGTAAAACATTCGAAATTCGATAGATTTCAGGACTTGCTCCATTTTCAAAAATTGCGTGGATTTTCGTAAGTTCCTCTTTCAAAGCTTCAAGGTTCATTTGTTTTTCTACTTTTCCGGCATGTATCATCGTAACGGAATCACAAACTTTTTCCAATCCGTCTAAATTATGCGAACTGATTAATACACCTGTTCCGTTTTCATCCACTTCTTCGGTTAAAAGTTTATAAAAAGCTTTTTTTGCACTAGGATCAAGCCCTGATGTCGGTTCATCAAGAATCAGATACTCCGGTTTCTTCGCAATTTCTAACATAATGGCAAGTCTCATTTTCTGACCTTTCGAAAGCGAAGATATATTCTTTTCCAGCGGCAAAGTAAATATTTCATTCAATGCATTGAATTTATCAACATCAAACTTCGGATAAAAATCATTATATAATGCAACCATTCTTTTAGCAGAATAGAAACTGAAATATTCATTATAGTCTGCAACATAGCCAATCCTTCTTTTTGCATCAGGATTATCAAAAACAGGTTTCTCATCCACTGTAATTGTACCGGCATCTGTTCTGTAAATTCCTACAATACATTTAATTAATGTCGTTTTACCGGCACTGTTTTCTCCTATTAACCCATGAATTTCACCGGGATTTACGTTTAGAGAAACACCATGTAAAACTTCACTTTTTTCATAAGATTTATGAACATCCTTTACACTTAACATACACTCATCTCCTTATACAATTCTTGTACCATATCAACAATTTGTTCACATGTTATTCCCATTACTTTCAATTCTAAGATGGTTGAACGAAGAATCTTTTTACATTCCATCACCTTGGCTTCATCCGGATTCAGTTCAATCTTACTTGCAATAAACGTCCCTTTTCCCCGAATAGTTTCTATAATATGCTGACGCTCTAACTCTTGATAAGATTTTGCGACAGTCCCCGGCGTAATATTCAATTCCAAAGCCATTTTACGAACAGACGGAATGGGATCTCCCGGTTTCAAGTGTCCCTTTAATACATGAAACTTAATTTGTTCAATGATTTGTTCATAAATTGGTGTATTCGCTTTCATATCTAACGAAATCATAACATCCTCCTTTCTGTGCTGTACCACTTGTATTGATACAGTTATAACACACAAAAAAGAGGATGTCAATAGCAACTATTATTTAACTATAAATTTAACTTTTTGAAAATTCTGATGCTTTGTATAACAGCAGTCGGCAACACAGACAACAGTATAACAACTGACACAAGCTGTATTGACAGTGGTTCAACCATAAATAAGTTTTGTAATATTGGTACGAACAATACGCATGCCAGTAATGCTACACCCAAAACAAACGCACATAAGCTCCACTTATTGCTGAATAATCCAATGCGAAAAATCAATTCACTGCTCCGGCAATTAAAACCATGGAACAATCTGGCAAGTGTCAATGTAGAAAATGCCATTGTGCCTGCTAAGCCGGCACTTTCTCTTAATCCAATATGATATGCAATTAGTGTTACAATGGCAATCAAAATTCCATATCCCATTAAGTTTCGCAAAAACTGTCCTGTCAGTATACCCTGTCCGGCATGGCGCGGCTTTTCTTTTAACAGACCTTTATTTCCTTTTTCCATTCCGATTGCAAGCGCAGGCAACGAATCCGTCAGCAGATTGATGAACAAAAGCTGAACAGCTGCAAACGGAGCCGGAAGAGCAAATATACAGCAATATACCACAGCAAGAATACCGGCCATATTTCCTGATAAAAGAAATTGAATTGCATTCACAATATTCTTATATACATTTCTTCCGTTCACAACCGCCTTCATGATTGTCGCGAAATTATCATCTGCAAGAATCATATCTGATGCATCCTTAGACACTTCTGTTCCGTTTATTCCCATCGCAACCCCTACATCAGCCATTTTTAATGCAGGTGCATCATTTACACCATCACCGGTCATTGCTACAATACATTCTTTTCTCTGCCATGCTTCTACAATTCGGATTTTATTCTCAGGTGAAACTCTCGCATATACAGATATATTGTCCAGATTATCATCCAACACATCATCCGACATCTCATCCAATTCAGGCCCTGTAACCGCCCAATCTCCGTCTTTGAATATTCCGATTTTTTGAGCAATCGCAACTGCCGTTGCTTTATGATCTCCCGTAATCATAATCGTTCTGATTCCGGCTTCCTTTGCATCTTGTACCGCCTGTGCAGTTTCTTCTCTTGGCGGATCAATCATTGCAACCAAACCAAGAAAAACATAATCTTTTTCAGATGCAAATGTTAAGGTTTCTCCTTCCGACTCTTCCTTATAAACAAATGCCAAAACACGAAGTCCCTTTTCACTGTATTCCTGATTTTGTCGAAGAATATCCACAATATCATCTTTTGTAACAGCCCTGACACCTTCGCTTGTATGGACGGAAACAATTCTATCCAGCAGTACATCCACTGCGCCTTTAGTAAGAACTATTTCACTTCCATCAATGCAATATTTCGTGCTCATACATTTTCTTTGTGAATCAAACGGTAGCTCTTCCTTACGCTTCAAACTTTCACGCAATTTCTCATGATAACATGGTGTCAGAGTTGCTCCTTTCTCAACTGCAAGCTCTGCCATCATAAGCAATGCCAATTCCGTCGGATCGCCAATATTGGATTCTTCACCCAAATGCGCATCATTATTTAGTACAGCATTATATAATAAATAACGATGTGTTTCATTTACAATATCGAGTTCATCAGGACTTATGCACCGTTTATCCGTATAGATATCCGTTACTGTCATTTTATTCTGTGTCAAAGTTCCTGTTTTATCTGAACAAATAACCGAAACACAACCAAGGCTTTCTACCGCCTTTAGTTCTTTCATGATTGCATTCTCATTTGCCATTTTCTGTGTTCCAATTGCCTGAACAATTGTTACAATGGAACTTAATGCCTCCGGTATTGCCGCAACGGCAAGCGCAACTGCAAACATAAGCGAGTCAATCAAAGGGTTTTTTTGCATAATCTGTAAAATAAATACCAAAATACAGATTATTATAATTAGAAAAGCAAGTTTCTTTCCAAAGGAATCAAGACTTCTCTGTAACGGAGTCTTCTTCTCCTCCGTTGCATTCATTAATTCTGCAATTTTTCCTATTTCTGTCTGCATCCCTGTATCTGTAACAAGTACCTCCGCTCGACCATACACAACCTGCGTACCTGCATACACCATATTCTTACGTTCCGCAAGTGGAAATTTGCCAACTAATACACTTTCATCTTTATTTACATTTAAGGACTCTCCGGTCAGCGAACTTTCATTTGTCTGCAAAGAATAATTTTTTAAAATTCTACCATCTGATGCAATCATATCCCCGGCCTCTAAAAGAAGAATATCTCCCGGAACAATATCGTGTGAAAAAATTTCCTTTTTACATCCGTTTCTAAGAACTTTTGATTTCGGTGAAGACAAAGATTTTAATGCTTTTAATGACTTCTCCGCCTTCATATATTGAACCGTCCCAAGAATCGCATTCAGGATTAAAACAACAACAATTACTATCGTACTCTCTATATTTCCGGAAATCATAGAAATACCGGCTGCTACGAGTAAAATCACAACAAGCAAATCACAAAATTGTCCCAGAAAAATTTGAACAACATTCTTTCGCTTCACCTCATTCAGTTTATTTAATCCATATGTTTTTATCCGTTTTTTTGCCTCATATTCACTTAATCCTTCTCCATCTGAGTGTAGTTTTTCAAATAACTCCTCATTTGTCATCTGATACAATTCTTTCATGAACAATCTCCTCTCTGCACACTACATATTCCTTAGGAGTATTTTTCACTTCACCGGTTCTTCTGAAGTAAAAAAAAAGAGACTTATCTGCTAATACAGATAAGTCTCGTCATTTCAGATTGAGCCAGGATTCTCTCCTTGCTGTTGAACTCAATCGCACATTTCATGCTGACTACTCCCTTACTAGACACAGTATAGCATAGCTTTCTTAGGAATGACAAGTAAAGTTTATGTATAATAAAGAGTCCGCAAGCGGACTCTTGCGTCTGGCGCGGTTGCGATAACAACATCTTCCTTGCGCGCGAATGTGCATCCTTAGCGAAGCGATTTTTTTATTGCATAGGAATTTCCTATGCAATAAAAAAGGTGTTTTTGTACAAACAAAAACACCTTTAAAATCATATCAAACAGGTTTCTCAAAGAAGAAAGAAGCTCTTCTTTGATAGCCAACTTCTTTATATCCAATCATCTGCTCTGTACTTCCTAAAAACAAGATTCCACCATGTGAAAGTGAATTGTAAAATTTTTTGAAAATTTCATCTTTCGCTTCCTCTGTAAAATATATCAATACATTTCGACAAACAATCAAATTTACATTGCTCGGATATGTATCACGCAAAAGATTATGTTCTCTAAATTCTACACAACGTTTCACTTCGTCTGAAATCCTATATAAGGAACCCTCTTCCACGAAAAATTTATCTTTCAAATCCTTCGGTACATTCTCAAGACTCTTTGCCGGATAAATTCCGTTTTTGGCGGCGAGCAAAACCTGTTTATCAATATCCGTTGCTATTATCTTAATTCTGGATAACGGCATATATCTGGATAATGCCATTACCAATGAATACGGCTCATCACCTGTTGAGCATGCAGCACTCCATATTGTAAGACGCTGACCAAACCTTTCAAACAATGACTGAAATACTTCTTTGTCAAGAATCTCCCATTGATCAGGATTTCGATAAAACTCAGAAACATTAATCGTAAGATAGTTCACAAACTCTTCCATCACATCAGAATCTTCCTGAATTCTGTCCAGAAAAGCCTGATAACCATCCAGATGATGACGCGAAATAAGTGTATCAATTCTTCGTTTCATCTGTTTCTCTTTATAAGCATTCAAATCGATTTTGGTTAACTTGAGCACCTGCCCTTTAAAATACTCATAGTCATACATAGAATCCATCAGCCCTTGCAATTATTCTGCATCTGCCTCCTCGGCAACAGCTTCTACATCAACATCTGCAACATCTGCATCATCAGCATCATCCTGTGTCAATAAAGCTTTCACGCTAAGGCTGATTTTCTGATTTTCTTCATTGAAATCAACAACCTTTGCTGTAACTTCATCACCAATCTTAAGTGCATCTGCAGGTTTTTCAACATGTTCTTTAGAAATCTGGGAAACATGAAGCAATGCATCTACACCGGGTTCTAATTCAATGAATGCACCAAATTCAGTCATTCTTGCAACAACACCTGTTACAACATTTCCGATTGCATATTTAACAGCTGCATCTTTCCAAGGATTTGCATCATCAAACTTTGTGCTGAGTGCAATCTTGTTGCCGTTGATTTCTTTAATCATAACTTTAACAGCATCACCGGACTTGAACAACTTCTTCGGATGTTCAATTCTTCCCCAGCTCATTTCTGAAATATGAAGAAGTCCGTCTACACCGCCCAAATCAATGAATGCACCAAAATCCGTTACATTCTTAACTGTACCTTCAATTACATCGCCTTCTTTAACCTTTGCAAGAAGCTCTTCCTGTGCTTTCTGCTTCTTGGCTACGATTAACTGCTTACGATCACCGATAAATCTTCTCTTCTTAGGATTATACTCGCTGACAACAAATTCAATTTCCTGATCAGCATATTTGCTTAAATCCTTCTCATAAACATCTGAAACAAGGCTTGCAGGAATAAAGATGCGAACCTCATCTACAATAACGGATAAACCACCATTTAAAAGCTGAGCAACCTTTGCAGTTAATACTTCCTGGTTATTAAATGCTTCCTCAATTCTCTTGCTTCCTCTGTCTGCAACAAGTCTCTTATATGTAAGAGCAACCTGTCCTTCTCCGTCATTCACTTTCAATACTTTGACATCCAACTTGTCTCCAACCTTAACCTGGGTTGTTAAATCAAGTGTAGAATCATTCGTGTACTCAGACTTCGGTAAAATTCCGTCAGATTTGTAATCGATGTTAAGGATAATCTGATCCGGTTTCACATCAATAACGGTTCCTTCAACTACCTCTCCTGTATGAATTGTTTTGAATGATTCCTCAAGCATTTGTTCAAAAGTTAATTCTGACATAATTTTGAACCTCCTCAATAATATTATTTGGGGTTGATGCCCCGGCTGTAATTCCCACCAGTTCAACAGATTTAGGTAATTCTAAATGCAAGTCCGCCAGTGTCTGAATAAAATAGGTATTCTCACATTCTTTCAAGCAGATTTCATACAACTTCCGAGTATTAGAACTATGAGCTCCCCCTACGACAATCATAACATCAGCTTCAGCCGCAATTATTGCCGCTTCATCCTGACGTTCCTGTGTCGCATTGCAAATAGTATTCGCAACATTAACATCATAACAATTTTTTTGGAAAATTTCAACTAATTCTTGAAAATTCTTGTAGTTAAAAGTCGTTTGTGAGACAATACTTACCTTTTTTGCCTCTGAAAAGACCATTTTTTCAGCTTGTTCACGTGTTTCGACAACAATTGCAGGTGTTTCGGACCATCCACGGATTCCTTCTACTTCAGGGTGTCCTTCATTACCGATGATAATAATCTGGCGCCCCTCCTTGCTTTCCTTTTCGACAATTTTATGAATCCGTTTCACAAACGGACATGTAGCATCCACATACTCCACCCCGTTTTGTTCCAAGATTCCGCAAATATACTTCGGTACACCATGAGAACGAATTATCACCACACCATCTTTTAATTCTCGTAATTCTTCCTCCGAATTGATCACTTCAACGCCTTTATTCTGTAAATCTTTCACCACTTCTTCGTTATGAATAATCGGTCCGTACGTATATATTTTTTTACCGGTTTCAATCTGTTCATATACCGTTTCAACCGCCCTTTTCACGCCAAAACAAAATCCAGCCGTTTTAGCCAGTTTAACATTCATATTTATTTTACACGTACCGCCAAACGATACGTTCCTTTCTTACTTCTCTATTTTAGATTTGATAATTTGAATCATGCGTTCTTTCACTTCTTCGACAGAAAGTTCTGAAGAGTCAAGTAAAACAGCATCTTTCGCCTGACGAAGCGGTGCGATTTCACGATTCATGTCACGTTCATCACGGATGGCGATTTCTTTCTTGATTTCTTCATAATCACATTCCATTCCCTTGGCAACCAGTTCGTCATATCTTCTTTTCGCACGCACTTCAATGCTTGCCGTCAGATATATTTTGGCCTGAGCATTCGGTAAAATATTAGTACCGATATCACGCCCATCCATAATTACATCATTCTTTTCCGCAAGTTCTCTCTGAAGTCCCAAAAGCCGCTTACGAACATCCTGATTGGTTGAGCTTGAAGAAGCCATACTTCCTACTTCTTCGGTTCTGATAAACCCGTTTACATCTTCTCCGTTTAAGAATACAACCTGCTTACCGTCAACATATTCTATGGTCACATCTGCTTCCTTACATTTTTCGGAAATCAACTCATTTTCTTCTGCTTTCACACCATTACGAATCAAGTAAAGTGCAATTGCACGATACATAGCACCCGTATCCACATAAATATATCCTAACTCCTTCGCAACCTCTTTTGCAATGGTGCTTTTCCCTGCTCCTGCAGGGCCGTCAATCGCAACATTCATACCCATTTTTCACTTCCTCCTATTATTCTTTTTCTTCCTCTGCCGCACTTTCTCCGGCAAGATGTCCTGTTGACCATGCAATCTGTAAATTAAAACCTCCTGTATGAGCATCCACATCCAACAACTCTCCGGCACAATATAATTTTTTCACCATGCGCGATTCCATCGTAGACGGATTTATTTCTTTCACGGAAATTCCGCCGCTTGTTATTATCGCTTCTTTAAAATCGCGTGTTCCTGTAATGGTCAGCGTCAGATTTTTGGTGATATTCACTAGTTCTTCTCTTTGCTCCCTCGTAACAGAATGCGCTGCAGCAGAACCATCAATCCCCGCAATATCAAGTATTGTTTCAGCAAGTCTTATGGGATAAACGCCCGGCAATATATTCTTAAGCTGTTTATTCCTTGCATCTTCGAACTCCCGCAATAATCTTTTATCAAACTGTCCTTCCTCTAAAGCAGGTTTCAAGTCGATTGAAACAATACACTCCTTTGCACCAGGATGTTTGGCCAGTTCGGAACTTGCAGTCAGAATAAGCGGTCCGCTCACTCCGAAATGAGTAAAAAGCATCTCTCCCTGTCCCGAATAAACTTTTTTTCCGTCAACAAAAAGTGTGGCGGCAACATTTTTCAGGGAAAGTCCCTGTAATGCATGCGCCCAGGTTTCTTTTGTTTCTAAAGGTACAAGGGCAGGTTTTGGTTGAATTATTTGCATCCCGAATTCTTTGACAAAACGGTATCCGTCACCCGTAGACCCCGTAGAAGGATAAGATAATCCTCCCGTCGCAAGAATAACCGCATCATAAAAATATTTCTTTCCGTCGGCACAAACAAGTCCTTTTACCTGATAGCGGTATGATTTCTTTTTGGCTTTTTTACCATTTCCATCCTCTCTATCAGGCTCTTCTAAGGCTTCTGCAATCAAGCGCTTTACCGTAGTTTTATATCTGATTTCACATCCTAAACGTTCCAATTTCTTCGAAAGTGCTTTGATAATATCAGACGAATGGTCTGAAACAGGGAACACACGGTTTCCGCGTTCAACTTTAAGCGGACATCCTTCGTCCTGAAAGAGTTTCTGAACTGCCCATGTATCAAAAGAATAATATGCACTGTACATAAATTTCTCATTACCTGTCAAATGAGAAAAGAAAGTTTCCGCATCACAATCATTTGTTACGTTGCACCGGCCTTTACCGGTAATATATATTTTCTTTCCCAGTTTTTCATTTTTTTCAAATAATGTGACTTTAGCGCCAAGCTCCAAAGCGCGAATCGCAGCAATCATTCCCGCTGCTCCGCCACCGACAACTGCTATCTTTTTCATAAGTGATTCCTAATCTGTTATTATTTTATACATTTCCCGGGTTAATTTCATCTGTCTGATAAATCTGATAATTTGACCATGTCTCCTGCAAAATCCGTAAGTGTTCGCAAACTGCATCAGGAACTTCTCTGCTGACAGCCAGAACCAACGCATTCATCAGGCTTAGAGGTGCAACCATGGAATCCAGAATTCCAACACGGGCACACGGCGCATAGAGATTACAGGAAGAATACATTTTCAAAGGAGAATGTTCATTATCCGTGATACCAATAATCGTTGCACATCTGTCATTGGCAAATTCAAGCGCCTTAATGGTACGCATGGAATATCCCGGAAAACTGATTCCGATTGCAACATCTTCTTTGCCGATACGTATCATCTGTTCAAAAATTTCTGTTGCATTCGTTGAACACACCAGATGAACATTCGGTCGTATCATCTGCAGATAAAAGTATAAAAACCGTGCTAACGGTTCACTATTACGAAGTCCGACAATATAAATATTCTCAGCTTCTATAATCGACGAAACTGCAGATTGAAAAGAATCCGCGTTCAACCCTTTCATGGTTTCATGGACGCTGTAAATATCTGCTTCGAGCACTTCCCTTACCAATGGCGATTCACATTCTGCTTCTTCTTCCTCCGCAGCATATATCCCCATATTCGCATGCACATATCCTTTTAACTCATTATGAAATTCAATAAATCCATCATATCCGATTGCAGTCGCAAAACGAACCACTGTCGATTCACTCACCCCAACAGCTTGTGCAATCTGGGCTGCATTCATAAAAACAGCCTTATCCGTATGTGCCTCAAAAAAAGCCGCAACCGCTTTGTGGCCTTTGCTTCTTCTTCCTGATGTATCAAGAATTCTGTCCATTACCGTCAATTTCATTTTCTAACCTCTGCCTGTTTCATCTAAATTTCTGCAATATAATCTTCCAGCGTGTCCTTTTAGGAAGAATAATATTGCTCTAATCTCATCCTGCTTTTTTCAAAAATTGGTTCTAACTGCGGGTCAAAATGACTGCCCATAGAGTCTTTCATTACCTGATATGCCTTTTCAAAACTCATTGCTTCCTTATAGCAACGCTTGCTAACCAGTGCATCATATACATCCGCAATTGCCATAATTCTAGCTTCCAGAGGAATCTCTTCCCCTTTCAATTTCTCCGGATATCCTGTCCCGTTCCATTTTTCATGATGGTAACATGCTATATTTTTGGCTACCTTAACAAATTCAGGCTCCTCAACATTTGTCAAAATTTTTTCTACCAATTCAGCACTTTTTACCGCATGCGTCTGCATAATTGCGAACTCTTCCTCCGTAAGTCGCCCGGGTTTACGGAGTATACTGTCATCAATTGCTATTTTCCCCAAATCATGCATGGGCGCAGACTTAATAATTGCCTGACAGAAAGATTCCTCTAAGTCAAATGACTCATCTTCCCTCATGACATCCAATAAAATTTTAATCACATGGCTGGTTCTCTTAATATGGCCGCCGGTGTTTCCGTCTCTGTTTTCGATGATATCTGCCATACTAACAAGTAACTTAGCCTGCATTTTCCTGATATGGGCTGTTTTCTCATCAATCTCACTGACCAGTTCATCATTATATTTTGCCAAAAGCTTAGTATACTTATAACGATCGGTTGCATTCTTGATTTCAAACAAATACCCAACATCTTTATCCGCATACCAAATCCGCTTAATATGACCTTCATAATGCTCTTCCCCTTGGTCAAGCTCAAATAAAGTATCTCCGTCCGACTCAAACTCATCCAATTCTTTTTGTAAAATATCCAGTTCAGGTCGTTTCACAATCGGGCTGTCTACTCGGCAGAAAAAAAGCTCCGGAAAAATCTTCATTGCAAGTGCATTGGCCCCAAGATAATTTCTTCTCTTATCGAACATAATGTATCCGTAGATATCTTTTTTGCCCAAAGAACTGATAATATTATCTTCGAGGCTGTATAGTGTAACACGACGCCTCAAATATAGAAGAACCAATCCGTCAATCACATAAATTATGGGAAAAACCTCAATATGGAACCTATTGTTTCTTAAACAAATAAAGATCGCAATGTTGATCAATTCAAACACGGTCAGGATAACTATATTTTTATAGGAAATCTGCTTTTTTTTCTTATAAGTGTACCCCAAAATCACTAATCCGGCAAAAAGATATCCATAAAGAAGTAATTCAAAAAATATCCGTGCAAAGCCATACTCAGTAATCAAAACCGTTGCACCTTTTATCAAAACCACGTAAGAACTCTTATAATAAAAGTTAAAAATACCAATGCTTAAAGTCAATATATATACAAAAAAACTATATACAATCAAAAAAGATCTTAGATACTTATTGATGCGAATATTACAAGTTTTAAAAATCAGAAATAACATAACAGGAGGGATAAAACAGCCTCCGAGATATGTTATTTTCTTCGCCAAAAACGCTTCCTGCAACGTATCCGATATTGAAAGGAGAAAATAACCGGCATTGCTTATTGACATAAGCATCAAAATAACCAGGATATAGTAATTAACTTTCTTATCCTGAAATCTAATCAGAAACAATGCCATAATGATACCCATCGCTATCATCGTAAAAGCGTAAAATATTGTCATCCGCCATCATCCTCTCTGCCCTTTTTCATATTGTATCGTATTTTCTCTAACATTAAAAGACATATTTTCTAACAAATCAAAGAATGCGAAGTTCGCGGCAACTGTCATCCTTGCCGCGAACTTTCCCATATAAGAACAAAGAGTCCGCAAGCGGACTCTCGCGTCTGGCACGGTTGCGTCAGCTTCATCTTCCTTGCGCGCGAGTGTCCATCCTTAGCGGAGCTTTTTTTATTGCATAGGAATTTCCTATGCAATAAAAAACCTGCCACATATGCATTCATACATGACAGGTTTCTTTTAAATATTATACAGGATATGCTCCGTTCTTTGTATCTGCTGATGCAAGATCAACTTTCTCCTGCTGTGCAAGACGATACTTGAAGAAGTCTGTAGCAACCTGCGGGAAGAGTGCGTAGGATAATACGTCCTCATCCTGCTGCTTCCATTCTTTCATTTCAGCTTCAATCTTCTCTAATTCATTCGGAATCAAATCAGCCGGACGGCAAGTAATAATCTTTTCGCCCTTAATAACCTGATCCTGAATCTCTTTGTTAAACGGCTTAACGGTCTGGCCGTATTCACCGCGAAGAACTGCCTTTGTTTCTTTGGTAGCCATCTTATATCTCTCACCCATAAGAACGTTAAATACAGCCTGTGTACCAACGATCTGAGAAGAAGGAGTTACAAGAGGAGGCTCACCTAAGTCTTTACGTACTTCAGGAATTTCCTTCAATACGTCATAATATCTGTCTTCTGCGTTCTGCTCTTTCAACTGGCTAACCATGTTAGATAACATACCGCCGGGTACCTGATAAAGAAGAGTCTTAATATCAACACCCATAACCTTCGGATTAAGAAGTCCGTTTGCAAGACACTCATCTCTGAACGGTCTGAAGTAATCAGCGATTTCTGCAAGAAGGTTCTGATCAAATCCTGTATCATAAGGAGTTCCTTTAAAGGTTTCAACCATAACTTCTGTTGCAGGCTGTGATGTACCCATAGCAAAAGGTGACATTGCAGTATCAATTACGTCAACACCTGCTTCAACAGCCTTTAAGTATGTCATACTTGCAACACCAGAAGTGTAATGTGTATGTAACTGAATCGGTAACTTTGTAGCAGACTTCATAGCTTTGATAAGCTCTTCTGCTTTATACGGCACCAAAAGACCAGCCATATCTTTAATACAGATAGAATCTGCGCCCATTTCTTCAATATCTTTTGCCATCTTCATCCAGTAATCCATTGTATATGCATCACCTAATGTATAAGAAAGTGCAATCTGCGCATGACCGCGACCTTCCTGCTGTTTTGCCTTATTTGTAGCATCAACAGCCGCCTGAAGGTTTCTTAAGTCATTTAAACAGTCAAAAATTCTGATAATATCAATACCGTTTGCAATAGATTTCTGTACGAACTGATCTACCACGTCATCTGCATAGTGACGATATCCAAGAATATTCTGACCTCTGAACAACATCTGAAGTTTTGTGTTTTTAAAGCCATCTCTTAATTTACGAAGTCTCTCCCACGGATCTTCTTTCAAGAAACGAAGGGAAGCATCGAATGTTGCACCACCCCAGCACTCAACGGAATGATATCCAACCTGATCCATCTTCTCTACGATGGGAAGCATAAGATCGGTCGGCATTCTGGTTGCAATAAGGGACTGATGTGCATCACGTAAAATTGTTTCCGTAATACCAATCGGTTTTTTCACCATATTATCCATTATTTATTCCTCCATTATCATCTTAAATCTTACATTACACCGAAGATAGCCATGAAAGTACCGGCTGCTACTGCAGTACCGATAACACCTGCTACGTTCGGTCCCATTGCATGCATGAGGAGGAAGTTTGTAGGATCCTCTTCTGCACCTACCTTCTGGGATACACGGGCTGCCATAGGAACCGCAGATACCCCTGCCGAACCAATCAGCGGGTTAACCTTACCCTTTGTTGCCCAACACATTACTTTACCGAATACAACACCCGCAGCGGTACCGAATGCAAACGCAACAAGACCAAGGATAACGATACAAATCGTATCAAATTTCAAGAATGCTTCCGCGCTTGTGGTAGCACCAACGGATGTACCGAGTAAAATAACTACGATATACATCAATGCATTGGAAGCCGTTTCTGTCAACTGACGTACAACGCCGGATTCACGGAATAAGTTACCAAGCATCAACATACCAACCAAGGGAGCTGTTGTAGGAAGGATCATACATACCACGATTGTTACAACAATCGGGAAGAGAATCTTCTCTAATTTGGATACAGGACGAAGCTGTCCCATTTTGATTGCTCTTTCTTTCTTGGTTGTAAGTAATTTCATAATAGGCGGCTGGATAATGGGAACCAGAGACATATAAGAATATGCCGCAACCGCAATAGGTCCGAGCAACGCTGTCTGTCCAAGCTTACCTGCAAGGAAGATAGAAGTCGGTCCGTCTGCACCACCGATAATGGAAATCGCTGCAGCAGCCTTATCATTAAAGTCTACAAGACCGGTTTCGTTGAATGCCAACGCGCCGAAGTATGCCGCAAAAATACCAAACTGTGCCGCAGCACCAAGCAAAAAGCTCTTCGGGTTTGCAATGAGGGGACCGAAGTCTGTCATCGCACCTACACCCATAAAGATAAGGGACGGTAAAATTGCCCACTCATCTAATAAATAAAAGTAATAAAGTAATCCGCCTGCATGTCCGTCCTCCCCAATCGGCGCCATAATATCCGGATAGATATTAACAAGCAACATACCGAATGCGATAGGAAGTAACAACAGAGGTTCATATTCTTTCTTAATTGCGAGGAATAAGAACACACACGCAACCGCAATCATAACATAGTTTCCCCATGTCAAATTGAAAAATGCGGTCTGTTGAAGCAGGTTACTTAAGGTTGAAATTATATATTCCATTTCTAGAAACCTCCTGTTAATTTAGGTTAAACCCTGCTTTCTGTTAGTTTAAAGTAGCAAGTACTGCGCCTGCTTCAATTGCATCACCAACTGCAACGTCGATACTTGCAACGGTACCGTCTTCAGGTGCAACAACAGGAATTTCCATCTTCATCGCTTCAAGAATAACAACTGCGTCACCTTTCTTTACAGCCTGACCAACTTTGGCTTCAATCTTAAAGATTTTACCGGCAGCACCGGCTTCTACTTTAATGCTTCCCGCACCGCCTGCAGCCTTAGGTGCTGCAGCAGGAGCTGCTGCGGGAGCTGCTTTCTTTACAACAGGAGCTGCAACAGGAGCTGCACCGCTTCCTGCACCTTCTTCCACAACTACATCATATACGTTACCATTTACTGTAATAGTATAATTTTTCATTTCTAAATCCTCCTATAAAGCTCTTTTCCAGCCATCTTTTTTCTGTTTTTTGATGCTTCTTACCACAAAGCCTTCTGTGGAAGAACTTCCTTCATATGCTGCGATTGCCGCACTGATTACTGCAACCAGTTCCAAATCATCCGCATATTCTTCTTTTTCAATAATCTGTGCAATTGTCTGATCAACTGCTTCTTCCTTGATGTTCTTGGAAGCTTTTTTCTTTTCAGATGCGTTCTGAATATTATAAATAATCTTAAAACTTGAGATAATAAACATAATCAAAATCAAAACAGCAAATACGGTACCCATACCAAGGCCGGTATTTAAAGTTGCTCTTGTCATGTTCTCTCCCATTGTGTAAACCGGATTAAAAGAAATACCGGTAATGTTCATATCATCATCATAAAGCATTACCATTTCTACGGTTCTTTCCGCCGTTACCAATGTAGCGGTTACGGTAAGATTATCATCTACGATAGCATATTCCAGTGTTTCCTTAACCGATGTTGCTTCTCCACTCTCACCAACAGCATAAAGATAAGAGTTAATTGCACCTTCGTAAACACCCTTGCTATCAAATTTCAAATTGTTGATTTCTTTCCAATTTTCCTGTTTCTCAGCCCATACTTCATCATCAAGATCAAGCTGTGCAGTTCTGTCTGCTTCATCATAAGCAGTCCATGTGCCATCCTGAGAAATTTCTGCAACTACAATGCTGATTACGCTTGTCACGTTGCTGTTAATCTGAGCATTCTGCTCATCCGTTAAATTAACAGCCGGTGAACAGCCTGCCAAAAGAATCATTGCGGAAAGTGCACAACAAATGAGTGTAATCATCTTTTTCATGATTGCGCCATCCTTTCTTCAATTAAACTGTTCCGTGCTTTTTTGCAGGACGTTCCTCTCTTTTACTGTAAAGCATTTCAAAAGCACCAATGATGTATTTTCTGGAATCAGCAGGAGCAATAATATAATCTACATATCCTCTCTTTGCTGCGCTTAATGCATTATTCTGTAATGCAGCGTATTCCTTTGCTTTCTCATCGATTACATCTGCACCTTCTCCGTCAAACATAATCTTGGAAGCAAGTTTTGCATCCATGGTTCCGATTTCAGCTGATTCCCATGCAAAAGTCACATCTGCACCAAGTGCTTTGGAATTCATTGCAACATATGCGCTTCCGAATGCCTTCTGGGTAATCAGGTTTACCTTAGGAACGGTTGCATTAGCAAATGCGTATGTAAGGCGTGCAACTGCCTTCGCCATGCCTTTCTCTGCACATGTTGTAGCCTTGAAGCCCTTAACATTTGTAAGAGTCAATACCGGAATAGAGAATGCATCACAGAACTGAACAAATTCAGCCGCCTTGTTACATCCCTGTACGGAAAGAACCTCATCAAACTTCTCTGCTACTTTACCGTCTTCACCGTAAACTTCGCTACGGTTTGCAACAGCTCCGACAGTCATGCCGTTTAATTTAAGGAAGCCTGTAACCATATCTTTCGCATAAGCTTTCTTCACTTCAACAAACACACCGTCATCTGCAATGTCAGAGAGTGCAATCACAGCATCCTTCGCACCTGCAGCTGCCTGTGCACATACACGGTTCAAATCATCATCGCAAGCTGCATAATCAGCTTCTTCTTCATTGTTTGCAGGTAAGTAAGAAACAAGGTCACGAATCTGACCGAATAACTCAGCTTCTGCACCAACGAAATCAACAATTCCTGCTTCTTCGCTCTGGAATTTAGCAGATGCAGTATCACATTTAGCAGTTGAATTACCATCCAGAGTATTCGGAGCGTTTACAAAAAGCTTCGCATCCTTTTCTTCCATGAATGTAAAATCTGTAAGCGTAGGAATCATCGCAAGTCCGCCGCCGCAAGTTCCGAAAATAGCTGTAATCTGAGGAATTACACCGGAAGCCAAAGACTGTTTCATATAAATCTCACCGAACGCATTTAATGCATCGGTTGCCTCCTGAAGTCTTAATCCTGCAGAATCAATTAATCCAATCACAGGAGCGCCCATCTTAAGCGCCATGTCATAAAGGTTTGCAATCTTCTTTGCATGCATCTCACCAATTGTTCCGTTCATTACGGAAGCATCCTGGCTGTATACATACACCAGATTGTCGTTGATTACACCATAGCCGGTGATAACACCGTCTGAAGGAGTATCAAGCTGTTTCAAATTAAAATCAGTTGCTCTCGCACTTACGAGTGCTCCGATTTCAACGAAACTGTTTTCGTCGAGCAAAGCTTCAATTCTCTGTCTTGCTTTACTTGTTGAAGTAGTACTCATTTCACTGTCCTCCATATATAATTTTTTGTTATAAAAATATACCTTTTTTCGCAAATTACACAAATTCGCGGATGGTATCAGTATAACACAAAAAGGAGATAAAAAACTAGCTTTTTTTCATCTTTTTTGGTAGATTTTTCATTCTAAATGTAAAATCTATGTAATATTTTTTGTAAACATTCCGAAAATCGTTTCTCAGAGCAGTTTTCCTTTGTAAAAATTGTCTGCCCTAAAACCATTTCACCATTCAAATACACCTTGCTCCATCCAACCGCTTTATTATTTTCCACCGGTGCACAAACAAGATGCTCCATGAACATGGCTTTAGAGATTCTGTCTTCTTCACAAACCGGAACAAAGAGTTCCATCCTCTCGCCGCCAACAGATATATTCTCTTTTTTCCCTTTTTTCACTTTTACTGTTTTAGTAACAGGCGGAATTTCAAGCAAAACCCTCTCAAACGTATTTGCCCCATAATCCATCAGTTTCTCACTGTCTTGCCATTTCAAATTTTTCTTCGGTGGCCATCCGCAACCAAGCACCACACATATGAGTTTTCCGACCTTAGTTTCAGCCGCTCCTACGAAACAATACCCTGCCAGATTTGTGAACCCTGTCTTCACGCCGATTGCACCATCATAAATATCCAGAAACCGATTCGCGTTACTTACCTGTTCCTGTCGCCTTCCTGTTTCATCCGTGAAAGTATGCTCTTTTGTCCGAATCAATTCAACGAACCGCTCATTTTGTAACGCATACGAAGTAATCAGTGCCATATCATATGCACTTGCCTGATTCGCTTTTCCCTGTATATCTGCATCAAGCCCGTTTGGCGTAATAAAATATGCATTCCTGCATCCGATTTCTGCTGCTTTTGCATTCATACGTTCTGCAAATTTTTCCACACTCCCGGCAACGTGTTCTGCCAATACAACCGCCGTATCGTTATGTGATTCCAAAAGAAGTGAATACAATAAATCTTTCACTTTATATTTCTCGCCCTTTTTAACATACAACTTTACTTTCGGTTGTTTTGCCGCATTAGCACTCACCGAAGCATACTCTTCTTCACAATCTGCCTCAAGCACTAAGACAGCAGTTAATATCTTCGTAGTACTTGCAACCGCATATGGAGTATACCCGTCCTTTTCATACAAAACACGCCCGGTTGCAGCATCCATAAGCAATGCCGCACGGGCGTGTAAATCCGGTTCCTCTTTTGCATATACCGGCATACCGGCAAACAAAACCGATAGCACAATCATTAATAAAGTAATCCTTTTTTTCATATTTGCACACTCTTTATTCTCTCTATACAAAGTATGCATAAACAGACTCAAATATCCAACTTTAATTGTATTTCCTGTTCTGCCTGCACCCTGAAATCGGCGAGCAATTCACTGCTCATTTCCGGCAGGTCATCTATGGAAGCTACCCCAAAGCTTCTTAAGAACTGTTCTGTTGTACCGAACAACAGCGGTCTGCCCGGTGCATCCAATCTTCCAAGTTCCTTAATCAGACCAAGTTCCACCAATCTGCTGATTCCGTGATCACTGTTTACACCACGTATTTTTTCAACGTCCAGACGGGTAACCGGCTGTTTATACGCAACAATAGAAAGAGTTTCCAAAAGACTTTCCGTCAAAACCTGTTTTTTGGGTGCATTTGCGATTTTAATCAAAGCATCATAATGTTCATCCTTTGTCCGAAGCTGCACTGCATCTTCAAGTTCGACAATTTGAATTCCATGCTTGGACGAAGCATAATTTACTTTCATTTCTTCCAGTATTTCACGCACAAATGCCTCACTCTCTTCTAGCACCATAGCAAGTGCGGAGACCTCCACGGAATCCCCCATTGTAAATAATACGGCTTCAATAATAGCCTTCGCCTGTTCTCTTTCCACTTTTTCACTCCTGTTTCTCTGATAAATCCACAGCAACCGTCATCGGAGCCTTATATGTAATATCAATGTCACCAAATACTTCTTCCTGGCAAACATCAACGCTCCCCACCTTAATCATCTCAAGTAAAATCAAAAAAGTTACAATTACTTCCATTTTACTTTGTTGCTTTTCAAGCAACTCTCTGAAACTGCATCTTTTTTTTCTTGCAATATAATCACAGACATACGACTGTTTCTGTTCCAAATTAATTTCTTCTTTTTTTATTTTTCCGAAAGTACTTCGCACCGGGTCAATTTTATCTCCCTGGCGTTTCATCACACTTTCAAAAATCTCATGCAGGGCATTTAGCGTCGAATCCCCAAGCAGCTCCTCGTAGTCAATCGGATGCTGATAAGCAAGAACTTCTCCGGGGATTGTCGGTTTTTTATATAAATACCGTTGCGCCTCCATATGCATGTCTTTCAGTTCGTAAGACATATATTTGTACATTTTGTACTCTAACAGTTTCTGAACCAATTCCGCTCTCGGATCCTCTTCCTCGCCCTCTTCGTTCACTTCCGGCGGTAAAAGCATTTTACACTTAATATCCAAAAGCGTTGCAGCCATAACCAGGAATTCGCTGACCACATTCATGTCTTCAGCCTGCATTTTTTCAATATATTCCATATACTGCTTCGTTATTTCCACAATAGGAATATCATAGATGTCTATTTTATTTTTTTCAATCAGATGCAATAAAAGGTCAAGCGGACCTTCAAATGCCTCAAGCTTAACTGCAATCGCCATAACTTCCTCCGTATTTTGCCTTTTACTCCTTTGTATCGGCATCAAAGGCCGGCTTTAATGAAATCACTGTTAATTCACCCGGATTAAAGATACGAATCGGAATCGTGTGACTTCCAAGTCCGCAACTGACTATCATTTTTTTACCGTTCAGCTTATACAAGCCGTCACTGTATTTCGGGAAAAATCTGATTGCCGGAGAAGCACATCCTCCCACAAACGGAAGACGCACAACACCTCCATGAATGTGCCCGGAAAGATATAAATCTGCGCCGTATTGCGCATATCTCTGAAAATATTCCGGATTATGAGCCATAACAATATGAAACTTTGTTTCGCATGCCTCACCAAGCTTTCCCTGCACATAATCTTCTGCCATGGGGTACGTCTTAAAACGCTTATAATACTCTCTTTCAATTTCCAGTCCGCTGATATAAAGACTTTCTTCTTCATCATACGCTGATGTATTTCTTAAAAATTTAATATTACATTCTCCGATTGCAGACATGTAATCCTGAAACATCGTCCCGTACTTATCCGGATACAATTCAGCGCGATATTCATGGTTCCCAAACGCATAAAACATCGGATACTTTTCTGCCAAATCTTTTACAAGAGCAATTGCATTCTCATTTTTTTTACCCGGGGATGCAACCATCATATCTCCGCCGCATAAAACAAGATCCGGTCCGATTTCATCTATCTCGCGTATCAGTTTCGCATTTCTTCTCCCATAACTCTTATCATGTAAATCCGACAAAAAAACAATTGTACACGGCGCCTTGATTTTCTCTGATTCCACGCGATACTTACGCACCGTAAAACGGTTCATATCAACAATATTTATAATCAGAAAAACAATGACAATCACTGCAATTGTAATCATCACCCAAATCATGTCTGACCTCCGTAAGATTCAATTTCATTTTCACTAAGGGTCATTATATCACAAAAGAAAATTTCTGAAAAGCATCAGAAAAAAATCCGTATATGTTGCTTTGACAACTTCTTCTGATGCTATTATTTTAACACTTCCTAACTCTTTTCCTTCACACAAGTATTTCAGTTCACCCACTGCAGAGCCTTTTGCAACCGGAGCTTCAAGATTTTCAGCATACTTTTCCAGACGTTCGATTTTAGAGAAATCAATTCCAACAGTATCCAGATATCGGAACACTTTTTCTTTTTCTACAGGAATATTAGAGCAAAGTGCCCCTTGAATCGGAAGTTCTTTCATTTGAATTTCATTGTCATCCTGATAAAAGCGCGAAACACCAAATCCATAATGTAACAGCGCCTTTGCTTCATCAAATCTGGCAGTCGGAGTATCAGCACCCATCACAACTGCAATCAAGGACAAATCACCATTCTTTGCGGTTGCACTGATACAATATTTTGCAGCATCCGTAGAGCCTGTTTTCAATCCGGTTGTATAGGGATACTGTTTCAGAAGCTTATTCGTGCTGGAAAGTGTAAATATGTTCTCTCCTTTTATTGTCTTGTGAACAATATCTTCCATCCAAATCCCGGTATATTCATAAACCTTTGGATATGTATTGATTAAATATGCTGACATTTTAGCCACATCCAGCGCGGAAGTATAGTGTCCTTGCGAATCTGTAAGTCCTGTGCAATCTTCAAAAAAGGTATCTGTCAGACCAAGTTCTTTTGTTTTTTCATTCATTTTATTCACAAAGGCCTCTTCACTCCCCGCAATATGCTCTGCCAATGCCACACTGGCATCGTTTCCGCTTGCTACTGCAATACATTTTAGCAAAGTATCAACTGTCTGCATCTCCCCTTCTTCCAAAAATACCTGCGAGCCACCCATTGACTTTGCATATGCGCTTGTCATAACCTCTTCTTCTAATGTAATCTTTCCGCTTTCCAACGCATCAAACGCAAGAATAAGCGTCATGATTTTGGTAATACTGGCAGGACTTCTTCGTTCAGTTTCATTTCGTGCACAAATAATTTTTCCTGTCGTTTCTTCCATTAGCACATACGAAGGTGCTGTAAGCTCCGGCTCCGGGTTCATTGCATACACCGTCATACATTCGGCTGCAAACACAAAAAACACAAGACTCATGCAAATAAATTTTGTAACCATTCTTTTCATATCGATGACCCCATAAATTATGTTAACATATCCTATGTTTTTTTATCTTGTCCCAGAACAAAAAGAAAACAGAGAAAAAATCTCATTAGGTTCAATATCCACAAAAATAAAATCCCGCCCATCACAAAACGGGCGGAATTTTTTCGATTTTCAATACATAAAACAGTCATGAAAAACATTTGGCAAAATGCTATGCACAAAAATCCTTTTCATAATAATTATTTTTTATATATTCCTGTTCTAAGACTTCGCTTTCAACCACTTCAATTTTGTTTGCTTCCTGCAAAAAAGAATCAAAATCCTCTTTGAAGCTCACTTCAAGAGACTCATCATATCCAATTAAAATCCCCTTATTTTTTCGTGCAATCAAGCGAAGTAAATAGTTTATCGCGGCACCTTTATTTATTACAGAAGGACTCTCTTTTACAAGGATTTTCACCATTTTACCGGTTACTAATCCAAGTTCAATTTCATCATATTTTACAGCATATGTTTTATATGCCCATATAATGTCATCAAGTGCTATCGTCTGAACCATATTGTATTGATCTAAATATACAATCGCATCACTACATGCATAAATCTTCTTGAATTTAGGCATCCTGGCAAGTTCACGTTGTAATCTTTCTTTTGAAAATCCGGGTATATTAGTAAGTTTTATATTTGCAAGAATTACGGATATAAGATGCAACAAAAACAGACTAATTACTGCAATGATTCCCATAATCAGCAATATAATATAAAGAAATAACAATAATATAAATACGTCCTCCGAATTACCGCTCGAAAATGAAGTAACGATAATCAAAACCAAACAAAGAACTACGGACACAAGGAATATTCCTATCTCAGATAAAACGGACGGAATACACATTTTCAACATTTTCGCAAACATTTTATACCTCCAATAAAACAATAGCACTAAACAAAACAAACACCGACAACCAAATTAACACAAACCCTGCAATAACTACTGTCAGCAAAATCTTCAATGCAAGCGGAAGTTTTAACTGAAACAACGCTAAGCTACCATACAAACCGGAAGAAACCATAATTGTTCCAATCGGCCCTAATAAAGGTACCATTGCAATATAAACCCAATTAGATATACCTCCCCCAAAAAAAGATTGTTTTTTTTCATTCACTCTCATACCGGCAATCGGGTCGGCATAATCATTTCCGATTTTTTTCTCTTCAAACAGACCACCTTCGTACATAACAATTCTCCTTTCACATTTATAAGCAAACCAAACATCAGATTGTACATCACACATACTCACAAAAAAATTATTACAGTACAAACCAAAATTTGTAATCACATTATATTTTTAATTTATACAATCGTCAATTACCTACGTTAAAAATTCAAAAAGAGATTTCCTAAAAAGGAAATCTCTTCTTAATTTTCATTAATTATATTTGCGCTTTCTAGCAGCTTCTGATTTCTTTTTACGCTTTACGCTAGGTTTCTCGTAGTGCTCTCTCTTACGGATTTCCTGCTGGATTCCGGCTTTCGCACAACTTCTCTTGAAACGACGCAATGCGCTATCCAAAGATTCGTTTTCTTTAACTTCTACTCTTGACATCTACACTCACCCTCCTCCTAGTCTTAAATTGTGCACTGACTATTCGGGTATTTCTAAATTGCACAAATAGAATTATAACACAAAATCTTCATTCGTCAACCTTTTTTTGCAGATAATAGTGTTAATTCAACATGCAAGCTATTTCATCTGACCTGCAAGAACTTCTTTCACCGCCTTAATTGCAGCATCCATGCCTGCCGGATTCTTACCGCCTGCCTGTGCCATATTCGGTCTTCCGCCGCCGCCACCGCCAACAAATCCGGCGATGCCTTTAATCAGATTTCCTGCATGTGCACCCTTATTCATCGCTTCCTCAGTTGCCATTGCAATCATATTTACCTTACCGTCTTTATCGGAAAGTAATACAACCACACCTTCACCAAGCTTCTCTTTCAATTGGTCTCCTAAATCACGAAGCCCATTCATTTCTACATTCGCTACTTTTGTTGCAAGTACTTTAACGCCTGCAACTTCAATCACCTGATCCATAACATTACCGAGAGCATCCTTTGCTGCTTTGCTCTTCAAAGACTCATTCTCAGAAGCAAGTGCCTTGTGCTCAGCAAGAAGACTTGTAATTCTGTCTTCCAATTTGTCAGGAGTTGTCTTCAAAAGTTCTGCCGCCTTAGAAAGCTTCTTCTCCAAATCTGCATAATATGCAAGAACAGCATCTCCGGTAAGTGCTTCAATTCTTCTGACACCGGCTGCAACACCGGATTCTGACAATAATTTGAAGGACTGGATAGAAGAAGTATTTGACACATGTGTACCACCACAAAGTTCAACTGAAAATGCTTCTTTAAATGCTTCTTCAATTTCATCTGCATCAGATTTACCCATGCTGACTACACGAACCTTTTCACCATACTTCTCACCAAAGAGAGCCATCGCGCCGGTTTTCTTTGCATCTGCAATGCTCATTTCATCTGTAACAACAGGTAATGCAAGCGCAATTTCTTTGTTTACAATTGCTTCAACTTCTGCAATCTGCTCTGCTGTCATCGCTTCAAAGTGTGAGAAGTCAAAACGCAAGCGATCAGGTGTTACAAGAGATCCCTTCTGTTCTACATGGTTACCAAGCACGGTTTTTAATGCTTTCTGTAAAAGGTGTGTCGCAGAGTGGTTCTTACAAATATTCGCATGACGATCTGCATCCACACTCACAAGTGCTTCTTCACCAACCTTAACGCTACCGCTTAAAACATATCCAACATGCCCGATTTTGGTTCCGGGAAGATGGATTGTTTCGGTTACTTTAAATACACCGTTTGCAGTAGAGATTTCTCCGCTGTCACCCGTCTGACCACCCATGGTTCCGTATAAACATGTAGTATCAAGTACAACAGTTCCCTTCTGTCCTTCTGCAAGCGCATCAACAACCGCAGCATCTTCTAAAGAAGCATCTGTTGTTAAAGCTGTAATCTTTGCACCACATGCACTCTCTGTATATCCCACAAAATGTGTTTCAAGGCTCAAATCGAGATCGTCATATACATTTTTTGCACGACCTGCCATATGTTCAGCACCCACATAAGTACCTTTTGACTGTGCTTTCGCATCTGCTTTTGCCTTTTCAAATCCTGCTTCATCATAAGTAAATCCTTTTTCCTCAAGGATTTCGATAGTCAAATCAATCGGGAATCCGAATGTATCATATAACTTAAATGCATCTTCTCCGGAAAGTACCTTTGTTCCGTTCTTTTCCATATCTTCTTCCATTTTGGCAAGAATGGAAAGTCCCTGATCAATTGTTTTATTAAACTGCTCTTCTTCTTTGGCAATATTTTTAAGGATAAATTCTTTCTTTTCTTCCAATTCGGGATAACCATCTTTAGAACCTTCAATAACAGTTACTGCAAGTTCTGCAAGGAATGCCCCCTGAATACCGAGAATTCTTCCGTGGCGGCAGGCACGTCTCAAAAGACGACGCATTACATATCCGCAACCGCTGTTTTCAGGCATAATACCGTCAGACACCATAAACGTAACAGAACGGATATGGTCTGTTACGACACGAAGAGAAACATCTGTCTGATAGTCCTCACCATACTGCTTGCCGGCAAGACGGCAAACATGGTCACGTAATGCCTTCATGGTATCTACATCAAACATGGAATCAACATCCTGTACTGCACATGCAAGACGCTCCAATCCCATACCTGTATCAATATTCTTCTTTTCAAGTTCAGAATAATTCCCTTTACCGTCATTGTAGAACTGTGAGAATACGTCATTCCAGATTTCCATGTATCTGTCGCATTCACAACCGACCGTACAATCAGGTTTTCCACAGCCATACTTCTCACCGCGGTCATAATAAACCTCGGAGCAAGGACCACAAGCGCCTTCGCCATGCTCCCAGAAATTATCAGCTCTGCCAAAACGGAAAATGCGCTCCGGTGCAATTCCGATTTTTTTATTCCAGATTTCGAAAGCCTCGTCATCCTCTTCAAAAACTGAAGGATATAAACGATTCTTATCCAGTCCTACTACTTCGGTCAAAAATTCCCATGTATAAGAAATCGCTTCTTCCTTAAAATAATCACCAAAAGAGAAATTTCCAAGCATTTCAAAGAAAGTACCGTGACGGGCTGTTTTACCTACATTCTCAATATCACCTGTACGGATACATTTCTGACATGTTGTAATTCTGCTTTTCGGCGGAATTTCTGCACCTGTAAAATACGGTTTTAAAGGCGCCATACCGGAATTGATCAACAACAAACTTTTATCATTCTGCGGAACAAGAGAAAAACTCTTCAAACGCAAATGATCTTTTTGTTCAAAATAATCAAGAAACATTTTTCTTAATTCATTAACTCCATACGCTTTCACAATACGTACCTCCAAAATACTTTAGTTTATATTACAAGTCAGGCCCGGCACACAGCCGCCTTACTTTTTTCCGATTTGTCGAAACAAAAATAATTATATGTTTTTCGAATCAATCTGTCAATTATGTCTCTTTTTACAAAACACTTTTTATTTTATTCCATTTGAACAATAAAATCAATTAAAAAGAACCAAAAAAACACCCTGACTTTGCATTCTGTTTATTCACAGAAAAGCAAAATCAAGGTGTTTCTTATTTCACTGGCAGACGCCTGTATTATTTCAGCAAATTAAATCTCGTGAATTTTTCTCTTTACATAAGTTGTATGAAGTAATTCATGTGCCTTATGTCCGTTCGGCTCGCCAAGGTACTCATCATAAAGTGCCTTAACAGAAGCATTTTCATGAGACTTTCTTACAGGCATTGCTTCGTCATAGTTGTAAAGTGCACTTGCACGAAGTGCTCTGTAGTCAGTAAAGTTACGTACGCGAGCAGGTACCTGAGGCTGTCCGCCACCATTGATACATCCGCCGGGGCATCCCATTACTTCGATGAAAGTATAATCAGCTTCGCCTGCTTTCACCTTATCCATGATAATCTTAGCATTTGAAAGACCGGATACGATAGCAACCTTAACGCTCATACCAGCAACTTCGTAAGTTGCTTCTTTGATACCTTCTAAGCCACGAACTTCTTTGAATTCAATCGGGCTGTCATTGGTTTCACCTGTAAGTTTCCATACAGCTGTACGAAGAGCAGCCTCCATAACACCACCGGTTACACCAAAGATTACTGCTGCGCCTGTACTCTCGCCCATCGGGTCATCAAACTTCTCATCCGGAAGGATTTCGAAATCGATACCGCAACGTTCAATCATACGTCCGAGTTCTCTTGTTGTCATGGTGTAATCCAAATCAGGAACGCCTGCTGCATTCTGATCATCACGTCCGATTTCGAACTTCTTAGCTGTACAAGGCATTACACTGACTGAAACGATATCCTTAGGATCCCATCCCATCTTTTCAGCATAGAATGTTTTAAGAAGTGCACCAAACATCTGCTGAGGAGATTTACAGGATGACAAGTGTCCTAACTGCTCCGGATAGTAATGTTCACAGTATTTAATCCATCCGGGTGAACAGGATGTAATCATAGGAAGAACACCGCCATTTGTAACTCTTCCAAGTAACTCAGTTGCTTCTTCCATAATTGTAACATCAGCTGCAAAATCAGTATCAAATACTCTTTCAAAACCGATTCTTCTAAGCGCTGCAACCATCTTACCTTCTACGCCGGTACCGATGGGCATATCGAACATTTCACCCAAAGCAGCACGAACAGCAGGAGCGGTCTGAACCACTACATGTTTGGAAGGATCTGCGATTGCTTCAAGAATCTTATCAATATCAGATTTTTCATAAATTGCGCCGGTAGGACATACAGCAATACACTGTCCGCAGGCAACACAGCTTGTTTCGCCAAGTCCCATACCGAAAGGACTTGCGATTTCTGTGATAAATCCACGGTTGTTAGCACCGATAACACCAATACCCTGTGTTACTTCACAAGCAGCCACACAACGACGGCAGTTGATACATTTGTTATTATCACGTACCATATGAGCTGCAGAATCATCGATTTCGTAATCGTTCGTAATACCTGCATATTTGTTCTCATCTTCTACGCCGTAGTCTTTACATAATTTCTGCAATTCACACTTTCCGCTACGTACGCAAGAGAGACATTTCTTATCATGATCTGATAAAATAAGCTCTAATGTTTTCTTTCTGTACTCCAATACCTTCGGAGTATTTGTATAAACCTGCATACCTTCGGTAACAGGATATACACATGCTGCAACCAATCTTGCGCCTCTTCCTTCATCTGCTTCTACCATACAGATACGGCATGCACCGATCTCATTGATTTCTTTCAGGTAGCAAAGAGTAGGGATATCAATTCCTGCCAATTTAGCAGCTGCAAGAATGGAAGAACCTTTGGGTGCCTCTACAGCAAACCCATTTATTTTCAAATTAATGGTTTCCATTATTTTACCTCCTAAAAATGTTTACGTTGCTCAAACCTTATTTCTTTACGATTGCATTGAATTTACACTTTTCAATACATGCGCCACACTTCAAGCACTTCTCTTTGTTGATTACATGTGCTTCTTTTAAGTTACCGGAGATTGCACCTGCAGGACAAATTCTTGCACACATGGTACATCCCTTACACTTCTCAGGATCGATTTCGAAGGATACAAGGCCTTTACATACACCTGCAGGACACTTCTTATCAACTACGTGAGCAATGTATTCATCTCTAAAGTAGCGAAGTGTTGAAAGAACCGGGTTCGGAGCTGTCTGTCCAAGACCGCAGAGAGAGTTTGCCTTAATGTAGTAGCAAAGCTCTTCCATCTTATCAATATCTTCCAATGTACCCTGTCCTTTGGTAATCTTATCAAGAATTTCATATAATCTCTTGGTACCGATACGGCAAGGTGTACATTTACCACAAGACTCATCAACCGTAAACTCAAGGAAGAATTTAGCGATATCAACCATACAGTTATCTTCGTCCATAACAATCAAACCACCGGAACCCATCATGGAACCGATACCAAGTAAGTTGTCATAGTCGATAGGAATATCAAAGTGTTCAATGGGAATACATCCGCCGGACGGTCCACCTGTCTGAGCAGCTTTGAACTTCTTGCCGTTAGGGATACCACCACCGATATCTTCAATAACTTCACGTAATGTTGTTCCCATAGGAACTTCCACAAGACCGGTATTGTTAATTTTACCACCGAGAGCAAATACCTTAGTACCTTTGGATTTCTCTGTTCCGATGGAGTTAAACCATTCTGCGCCATTCAAAATAATCTGAGGAATGTTTGCATAGGTTTCTACATTGTTTAATACAGTAGGTTTCTTGAAAAGACCTTTTTCTGCAGGGAAAGGAGGACGGGGACGAGGCTCACCGCGCTTACCTTCAATTGAAGTCATAAGAGCAGTCTCTTCACCACATACGAATGCACCTGCACCAAGTCTTAAGTCGATATCGAAATCAAATCCTGTTCCGAAAATATTCTTACCTAAAAGACCATATTCTCTAGCCTGACCAATCGCAATACGAAGTCTTTCAATTGCAATAGGGTACTCTGCACGAACATAGATATAACCCTGGTTAGCGCCGATTGCATAACCTGCAATTGCCATAGCTTCCAATACTACGTGAGGATCACCTTCCAATACGGAACGGTCCATGAATGCACCGGGGTCACCCTCGTCAGCGTTACAGCAAACATATTTCTGATCAGCATCAGGAACAAGATTCTTTGCAAGTTTCCACTTCATACCTGTCGGGAAGCCTGCACCACCACGGCCACGTAAGCCTGCATCTAATAAAGTCTGGATTACATCATCCGGCGTCATTTCAGTAAGAACCTTACCAAGTGCCTGATATCCGTCTACTGCAATATATTCATCAATCACTTCAGGATTAATAACACCACAGTTTCTTAAAGCAACACGCTTCTGCTTCTTATAGAAACCTGTCTCTGCCAAAGGAATTACTTCGTCTTCCTTTACTGTCTCCTGATATAACAATCTTGTTACTACACGACCTTTCAAGAGATGTTCACTAACGATTTCTGCAACATCTTCTTTTTTAACCATTGAATAGAATGATCCTTCAGGATAAACCAAAACAATGGGGCCTAATGCACAAAGACCATGACATCCTGTACGAACTACTGAAACTTCTTCCTCTAATCCGTTCTTCTTGATCTCTGCTTCAAAAGTATCAATAATCTGTTGACTTCCTGAGGAAGTACAACCGGTTCCACCACAAACCAATACGTGTGAACGATACATTTAATTTGTCCTCCTCAATTCTTATTTCATTGTATTTCCAATAGTATATTCTGTAACAACCTGTCCGCGAATCAAGTGCTGTTCAACAACTTCAAGCGCTTTCTTAGCATCCATTTTTACATATGTAACTTTTTCTTTCCCGGGTTGAATTACTTCAACAATCGGTTCATACTGACATAATCCGATACATCCGGTCTGTGTTACGGCAACATCCTCGATTTTCTTCTCTGCAACTGCATCAGCAAGTGCAACAAGTACAGGTCTTGCGCCGCTTGCAATACCACAGGTAGCCATACCAACAACAACACGTGTTGATGCTTCGCTCTCGTTACGTAAACCAACCTGTCCCTGCATTCTTTCTCTGATTGCTTTTAATTCTTCAAGAGATTTCATATGCTTCCTCCTATAATTAATATACTTTGCCACCATTCGCTTCTTTGTGATTCTCCGCAAGAAACTCCATGATATACTCGGATACCTCACGTTCCGCAAAGGATATATCTCCAAGCACAGCCCGGAATTCCCTGGTATCCATCACAAACTCTTTCCCATTAACTGAATAGCGGTATCTGAAATCCACGTCCTGATGATACACTACTAACGTATGTATTGTTGCCGAAATATCGCCAATCGGCATCCGGTCAAGATGACTAAGCGTAAACTCTGCAATCACAGTCGTTCCTGCTCCCGGCTCGGAGGTAATTGAAAAATCGCCTTCCGTCTGCAAAGCAGCCGCCTTGAAAAAAGGAACACCCAGACCAACCTTACGAGTCTTACGACTTGTATAAAACGGGTCCGTCACGCTTCGCAAAACCTCTTTGGTCATGCCAACGCCATCATCCCGAATCAAAACGCGTAAAAAATTCTTTGCTTCTTCAATCTCAATTTCAATTTCAACAAGCTTTGCTTTCGCCTTAACTGAATTCTCAGCTATATCCAATACATGCAGTGATATTTCCGTTAACATCTCTCATCACTCCGTTTGTCTGATGTCTCCGGCACCATCTGCCATTGACTTACACTTGGAAAATTAGTTGTATTTTGCTAAAATTCCGGGAAGTTCATCCGTACCGATTCGGCCGTAAACTTCATCATTTACCAAAAATACCGGTGCAAGACCGCAAGCACCTACACAACGGCATGCATCCAATGAGAACTTACCGTCAGCTGTACACTCACCGCCTTTGATTCCCAATAACTCTTCCAATTTGTTGTAAATATCTCCGGAACCCTTAACATAGCAAGCGGTACCAAGACATACGGAAATCTGGTATTTGCCCTTCGGGTTAAGAGAAAACTGTGAATAGAAAGTTGCCACACCGTAAACTTTCTCAAGAGGGATTCCCATTCCGTCAGCAATCATGGTCTGAACCTCGATGGGAAGGTATCCGTAAATATCCTGTGCTTTCTGCATTACAGGCATTAACGCTCCCTGCTCGTCCTTGTTTTCAGCGATGACTTTCATAAGCGCTTCCTCTTGCTCTTTTGTTCCGGCAAAAGGTACTGTTGTTTTCTTAGAACTCATCCTAAAAAACCTCCTTGATTATTTTTTAAAGAGCTGTTTAAACCCTTTTCTTTTTCATTTGTGAAAAGGATTTATTATATCCAATATAGTTTATCATATACTCCTTAGAATTTCTAGTGTTACTATATCTTTTTTTACATAACAATATATCCAAAAAGCGCATGCGTTTTCTGTGCATTTTTGTTAATTTAGCTCGTTTTCTGTCGTCATTAGCATCTCATTTTTGTTCATTTTATTGTATTTGTTCCATTTAGATGATATACTGTCTCTTAAGGAGTACATATGTCATTGCTATGATTCTTCCTTATATATATGCAATGTGTTTGGAAAAAATAATTCATTCCGCACACAAGCAGTGTCACAACGTCAAAATCTGTTTTCCGGAAGGGGGAAAATTTTATGACAGTAAGCGAAATTTCCGTTCTATTAAATGCCAGGGTATTAACCAAAAACACGAATACAAACAAAGAAGTTCTTACCGCATGCGGTTCCGACATGATGAGTGATGTTCTTGCGTTTGCCAAAACGCAATGTGTTTTATTGACGGGGCTTTGCAATCCGCAGGTAATCCGCACCGCCGAAATGATGGACATCGTCTGCATTGTCTTCGTACGTGGCAAAACGCCGGACGACGCAATGATATCAATGGCAGAAGAAATGGATATCCCTATTTTGATTACACAACATCGCATGTTCGAATCTTGTGGGCTTCTTTATGCAAACGGATTAAGAGGAGGTGCGAATGATGTCTGATGTTCTTCACTTAAAATACACCGTATGTGACGATGATTTCACCCGTGCCGGTGAAGCCTCAAGTGATGTCAAAAAACGTTTAAAACAGCTGGCAATCCCTCCCGAAATCATCCGTAAAGTTTCCATTGCGCTATACGAAGGCGAAATCAACATGGTAATCCACGCAAACGGCGGTTCCATAGATGTATTTATTACTGAAGAAGAAATCAAATTAGTTCTTGCAGACAAAGGCCCCGGCATCCCTGATATCAACAAAGCAATGGAAGCCGGCTACTCCACCGCTCCCGACAACATCCGCACACTCGGCTTCGGAGCAGGTATGGGACTTCCCAATATGAAAAAGAACTCCGATGATATGCAAATCGACACCACAATAAATGTCGGAACAACAGTAACAATGATTATCCGCTTGTAAACATTTATTTTCATAATAAATGACGAGGAGGAACTTTATTATGAACTCATACGGCAATTCTGTTTATCTGTTGGAAAGCCAGTGTAAAGGGTGCACAAACTGTATCAAACATTGCCCCACACAGGCAATCCGTGTCAGAAACGGCCGCGCTGTCATTACGCCGGAATTTTGTATTGATTGTGGCGAATGCATCCGCATTTGTCCTTATCATGCCAAAAAAGCAAAGCGCGACTTTATCGATATGATACGCAATTATGAATATTCCGTCGCTTTACCCGCGCCGTCTCTTTATGCACAGGTAAACCGTCTTGAAGACATTAACATTTTATTAACAGCCTTAAAACGAATGGGATTTGATGACGTTTACGAAGTAAGTGCCGCTGCGGAACTTATTTCAGAAGAATCCAGAAAGTATGTCGAGTCACATAAAGAAAACTGGCCCTTAATCAGCACAGCCTGTCCGACTGTAGTTCGTCTGATTCAGGTTCGTTTTCCGAATCTTGTAGAACATCTGCTTCCGCTGATTACACCTGCAGAGCTCGCTGCTGACCTTGCTAAAAAAAGAGCCAGTGAAAGAACCGGTATCCCTTATGAACGTATTGGTGCATTTTTCATCTCGCCCTGCCCATCTAAAGTAACAGCTAAAAGAGAGCCCATCGGCCATGAAGAAAGCAATATTGACGGTGTTTTCGCCATTAAAGATATTTATCCTGCGCTCATCAGCTATATGCGCGAAGTAATAGATGAACCGGAAGAATTGATGATTGGCGGTAAAATCGGCATAAGTTGGGGAAGTACCGGCGGAGAAGCCGGAGGTCTTTTATCTGACTCCTACCTTGCTGCAGACGGAATAGAAAACGTCATTCGCGTGCTTGAAGACCTTGAAGACGACAAGTTTTCTCCGGATCTTCAGTTTATTGAATTAAACGCATGTAACGCCGGATGTGTCGGCGGTGTGCTTACCGTCGAAAACCCGTTTGCTGCCAAAGCAAAACTTGCCAATTTACGAAAGTATATGCCGGTATCCGGAGCGCATTCCGCAAACGCACTCCCTTACTCTCCCGATTGGACTTCGGAAGTTACATACCAACCCGTTTTCGAACTTGGGCAGACCATGAAAGAAAGCATGGAAAAAATGCAACAGATTGAAACTTTGTGCGAACAGTTTCCCGGTCTTGATTGTGGTTGTTGCGGTGCTCCGACCTGCAAAGCGCTTGCCGAAGACATTGTACGGGGAATTGCCCGCAAAGAAGATTGCATCCATATTTTAAAGAAATATATTCACAAACTCTCCGATGACATTTCCAAACTCAACGGAGTATAAACTTATCTTTTTTTCGGAGGTACCTATGCTTACAATTAACACAATCATTTCATGTAAAGATTTTACATTAATCACACCGGTCCCGAATCCGGACCGGGAAATCTCCAAACCCTTTTGTTGCGATTTGCTTAGCATCGCAATGGGAAAAGCTTGTGAAAATGCATGTTGGGTAACCGTCATGGCAAATGTTAACACCCTTGCCGTAGCTACGTTGACAGATGTTTCCTGCATTATTCTTGCCGAAGGTGCCCAATTCGATGAAGCCACCTTACAAAAGGCAATCACCGAAGAAATTGTTGTATTTACAACCCCTCTTCCGGTTTTTGATGCAGCACTTAAAGTTCATGAATCAGCCGATTAACATCGGCTTTTTCTTCTTTTTGTAAGAGGTGATTTTTATGAGATCTTTTTACTATGATTTACATATTCACACCTGTCTCTCGCCTTGCGGCGATGACGACATGACTCCTGCTAACATCGTAGGAATGTCCGCCCTGAAAGGCCTTGACATCATTGCAATCACAGACCACAACACATGCAAAAACTGTGCCGCCGCAATGAAACTTGGCAAAGAATACGGAATCACGGTAATTCCCGGCATGGAGCTCACTACACAGGAAGAAGTGCACGTAGTCTGCCTTTTTCCGTCCTTAGAACAGGCTATGGCGTTTGACAATTATGTCGAAAAACATATTCTCCCGATTCCAAACCGACCCGAGACATTCGGAAAACAGCAGATTATGAATGAAAATGACGAAGTAATCGGTGAATATCCCACTCTTCTTATTTCAGCAACCGACATCTCCTTCGACGATGTTTTTGCACTATTGCAACCTTATCAAGGGGTTATGATTCCTGCTCACATCGACAAAAATTCTTTCAGCCTGCTTGCAAATTTAGGTTTTGTTCCTCCGGATAGTCTTTTTACAGCTTTCGAAATAAAGGATTTCAAAAATCTCCACAGAATTACAAACGAAAACCCCGTGCTATCCGACCGAAAAGCAATCTCTAATTCCGATGCACATTATCTTGAGTTTATTTCTGAACCGGTTCATACAATTTATGCCTTATCAGCAAATATCCGAGATATCCTTAATGCACTGAAATAAACAAGGATTACCACTTACTTTTGTTCGGAAAACACTTGAATAATCATTTATTATATATTAGAATATAAAAGATGCATTAGTAGGATTTTTTATGTATAAAAACCTTACGATGAACAACCGTTTTGTTTTTACAATGCGCGTTGAGAAATTACAAATTTTTAACAGGAGGTATCAAAAACATGGCTAGAAAAATGAAGACCATGGATGGTAACACAGCTGCTGCTCACGTATCTTATGCGTTTACAGATGTTGCTGCGATTTACCCTATCACACCCTCTTCACCCATGGCAGATTATACTGACAACTGGGCGACTCAGGGAAGAAAGAACATCTTCGGTCACGAAGTAATTCTTTCCGAAATGCAGTCTGAGGCCGGCGCAGCAGGTGCTGTACACGGTTCCCTTCAGGCTGGTGCTCTTACTACAACTTATACCGCATCTCAGGGATTACTCCTTATGATCCCTAATATGTACAAAATTGCCGGCGAATTATTACCGGGCGTAATCAACGTAACGGCTCGTGCTGTTGCAAGCCACGCTCTCTCTATTTTCGGCGATCATTCCGATATTTATGCATGCCGTCAGACAGGTTTTGCTATGCTTTGCTCCAGTAGTGTACAGGAAGTTATGGATTTAGGTGCTGTTGCTCACTTAACAGCAATCAAAGGCCGCGTTCCTTTCATGCACTTCTTTGACGGTTTCCGTACTTCACACGAACTTCAGAAAATCCAGATCTGGGATTATGATGATCTCGCTGAAATGTGTGATATGGATGCAGTTGCTGCATTCCGTAACCGTGCATTAAACCCTGAGCATCCGGTTATGCGTGGTACAGCTCAGAACCCGGACGTATTCTTCCAGGCTCGTGAAGCTTGTAACACATACTACGATGCAATTCCTGACCTTGCACAGGAATACATGGACAAAGTTAATGCTAAGATTGGTACTGATTACAAGTTATTCAACTACTATGGTGCTCCCGATGCAGAGAAGGTTATCATCGCTATGGGTTCTGTTAACGAAACCATCGAAGAAACCATCGACTACATGGTTGCAAACGGTGAAAAAGTTGGTCTTATCAAAGTTCGTCTTTACAGACCGTTCAGTGCTAAGCACTTACTTGCTGCTATTCCTGATTCAGTTAAGTCAATCAGTGTTCTTGACAGAACAAAAGAACCCGGTGCACTCGGCGATCCTCTTTACTTAGACGTTGTTGCTGCATTAAAGGGAACTAAATTCGAATCCATTCCTGTATTCGCAGGTCGTTACGGTTTAGGTTCCAAGGATACCATTCCTGCTGACATTATCGCAGTATACAGAAATACGGAGAAGAAGCAGTTCACTCTTGGTATCGTTGATGACGTAACAAACCTTTCCTTAGACAGAGTTGAGAATCCCAACACAACTCCTGCTTCTACCATCAGCTGTAAATTCTGGGGTCTCGGAGCAGACGGTACTGTTGGTGCTAACAAGAACTCCATCAAGATTATTGGTGACCATACAGACATGTATGCACAGGCATACTTCGATTATGACTCTAAGAAATCCGGTGGTGTTACAATTTCTCACCTTCGTTTCGGTAAAGATCCTATTAAGTCAACTTACCTCATCAACAAGGCTAACTTCGTTGCATGCCATATGCCTGCATACGTAAGAAAGTACAACATGGTTCAGGATTTGAAGGATGGCGGTACATTCCTTTTGAACTGTGCATGGGATATGGAAGACTTAGAGAAGAACCTTCCCGGACAGGCTAAGAAGTATATGTATGACCACAAGATTAACTTCTATACCATCGACGGTTTCAAGATTGGTAAAGAAATCGGTCTTGGCGGACGTATTAACACAGTACTTCAGTCAGCATTCTTCAAGCTTGCAGATATCATTCCTGCAGAAGATGCTATCAAATATATGAAAGATGCCGCTACTGCTTCTTACTCCAAGAAGGGTGACGATATCGTTAAGATGAACCACGATGCAATCGACGCAGGTGCTACTGCATTTGTTAAGATTGAAATTCCTGAAAGCTGGGCAAACGCAGCTGATGAAAAACTCGGCGCAGATGTTTCAGGTCAGAGAAAAGATGTTGTTGACTATGTAAACAACATCCAGAATGCAATCAACAGCCAGACCGGTAACCAGTTACCTGTTTCCGCTTTCGTTGATTATGTTGACGGTACTCTTCCTATGGGTTCTGCTGCATACGAAAAACGTGGTGTTGCAATTGATGTTCCCAGCTGGAATTCAGAAAATTGTATCCAGTGTAACTTCTGTTCTTATGTTTGTCCTCACGCTGCAATCCGTCCGGTTGCTATGGACGAGGCTCAGGCAGCCGCAGCTCCTGCAAGCGCACAGCAGCTTGATTTAACAGGTGTTGCAGGACACAAGTTCACGATGAGCGTTTCTATTCTTGACTGTACCGGATGTGGATCTTGTGCTAACGTATGTCCCGGTAAGAAGGGTGAGAAGGCTCTCGTTATGAAGCCGATCGAAACCCAGGGTGATGCACAGGCTATGTTCGATTATGGTGTAACACTTGACACTCCTGTAGCTGTTACTGAGAAATTCGCAGCTAAGACTGTTAAGGGAAGTCAGTTCAAACAGCCTCTCCTTGAGTTCTCCGGAGCTTGTGCAGGTTGTGGTGAAACACCTTATGCTAAATTAATGACTCAGTTGTTCGGTGACAGAATGTACATCGCTAACGCTACAGGATGTTCTTCTATCTGGGGTGGTTCTTCACCTGCTTCACCTTACACTGTAAACAAAGAAGGTAAGGGACCCGCTTGGGCTAACTCACTCTTCGAAGACAATGCTGAATACGGATTTGGTATGGAACTTGCTAACAGAGCACTCAGAAAACGTGTTCTCGATGCTGCAACTTCTCTCGCTGCAAAAGCTGAGAAAGATGATGTAAAAGCTGCTTTGGCAGATTACCTTGCAACAAAGGATTCTTCTACCGACAACGCTGCTGCAACAAAGAAGATGATTGCTGCTCTGGAAGCTTGCGGATGCAATGACGAAGACAGAAATTATATCCTTGCAAACAAAGATTTCGCCGCAAAGAAATCCCAGTGGATTCTTGGTGGTGACGGTTGGGCATACGACATCGGTTTCGGTGGTGTTGACCATGTACTTGCAAGCGGACAGGATGTTAACATCCTTGTATTCGATACAGAAGTTTATTCCAATACAGGTGGTCAGTCCTCTAAAGCTACACCTACCGGTGCTATCGCTCAGTTCGCTGCTGCAGGTAAGGAAGTGAAGAAGAAAGACCTTGCTGCTATCGCAATGAGCTATGGTTACGTATATGTTGCTCAGATCGCTATGGGTGCTGATTATAATCAGTGTATCAAGGCATTCATCGAGGCTGAAAGCTATCCCGGACCTTCACTCATCATCGCATACGCTCCTTGTATCAACCACGGTATTAAGGGCGGCATGAAGGGTGCTCAGACCGAAGAGAAACGTGCTGTTGCAGCTGGTTACTGGCACTTGTTCCGCTTCGATCCCAGATTAGATGCTCAGGGCGAGAATCCGTTTATGTTAGATTCCAAAGAGCCTACAGCAGATTATCAGGAATTCATCACAAGCGAAGTTCGTTACAACTCCTTGTTGAGAAGCAAGCCGGAACGTGCAAAAGAGCTCTTTGCCAAGGCTGAAGCAGATGCTAAGAAGAAATATGCTGCACTTGTTAAAAAGGCAGAAAAATAATCTTCTTGCACGCATTTAAGAACAATTATTAATCATAAGTTTTTCTTATGAAAGAAAAACCCGAAGAAGATATGATAATATATTCTTCGGGTTTTTTGTATTTGCGAGTGTGCATCCTTAGCGGAGCTTTGTTATTGCATAGGAATTTCCTATGCAATAACAAGAGCTGTCTTCGATCATATTCGAAAACAGCTCTTAACTTGCTTATTCTTCTTTCTTATCTTTCTCATCATCTGATGATTCTTTTATTTCAGCATCATCAGATGTAACAGAATCTGCATCCTCTACCGTCTCTTCTTCTACTTCTGCATCATCTGATTTCTTTTTACCACGTTTCTTAACAGGCTTCTTCTCTGTTTCTACTGTTTCTTTTTCTTCTTCGCCCCAAATCTTACGTGTAAGCTCTAAATCTTTCTTCTCCACGAGTTCAAGTACAGCTCTTGCCTTCTCCTGCTCAGCAGTAGCTTTCTTCTCATCATTGATTAAAAGTTCCAAGTTACTCGAAATAATATCAATGTTATCTTTAAACTCCTGAATCAATTCTGCAGTCTTAGTCTTCGCAACTTCGGTAATCTCAGCAATATATGAATCAAACTGAATACGTGTAGTCTGCGCGAACATTGTTTCAACGTCGTTTTTATAAGACTTCTTATCATTTGTTGAAAAGATAAAGATTGCCTTCTGCTTATTAATATATTCATCCATTTTCAAAGCTTTCAGACTGGAAGGAGGAACCTGTGTATCTGCAACATTTGTAATACGCTTAATTAATTCCTCGTCAATTCCTTTGTATCCGGTAATCTTATTAATAATGATACCCTTTAACTCTTCAATCTGCTGCTGCAGAATTCTACCGCGATTTACTTTATAGTAATCATCGATTTCCTGCAAATAACGATTTAACTCATTACGGATAATATTATTCTTTTCTTCAAATACTTCCGGTCTAAGCGCAATCCATTTCATCTTATCAGCAATCTTACCTGCCTGAATCTGACGATTACCCATTACAGTATATAATGTGTTAATATCATCAATCTGGAACACCATATTTTCAGTAGTCATATTTTGCTGATACTCACGATATGCAGTATCGATATCCTGAACCATACTGGTCTTCATTGTTTCGATATTTTTCGCAATTTCTTCTTTAGACAAGCGAGCTTGTTTCTCGATTACTTCATAATCTTCTCTGATAAAATCTACAACGCTCTTAATTCCGTCATATAAACCTTTTGCCTTTACTGCAAGCGCATATTTCTGTGCATACCGAACAATTTCGCGTTCGATGGCAAACATACCGGAGTTAACATAGATACGCTGTAAAATCGGATACAAACTGGAATCTTCCGGATTATCACACTTCTTAAGTTCATCAAAGCAATCATCCAATAATTTCTTTGTCTCATTATCAGCATTTGCCATTTTATTTAATTTGAAGTACATTCCGGTATCTACTTCACTAATATCAGACTTACCTAAGAACGGATCATCAATCGGCTCATTGTTAATCTCATTTCTGTGATTTGCAAGCCACTTTCTTTCATCTTCCGTATCCACATTGTTGCTGATTGCTTTCGCAATATAAGCAGCTTTAGAAGAAACAAAGAAAAGTCGTTCTTTTGCAAGTTCAATCTGCTGAGGCTCTTCATTATAAATCTTATCGGTCTCTTTCAGCGTAACTTCGACTTTCTTATTCTTAAGTTCTGAAAGCTCCGCAAGACCTTTTGTATCAGCCTGATTAATAATATGCAGAGAACGTGTAAGGTCAATGGTTACACCACCATTCGTATCCTTATCACTTCTGGATGAATTAATCAGATTATAAAGCACAGAATTACCGGTACCTTCCATTTTGGTCGGTTCATAAAGCACAATCAAAATTGAGTTTGTTTGCTGTTGCAATGCCTTCTGTAAAACAAGAAGATGCTCATTGGAATTACTATCTGTACCGGGAGTATCATAAAAGGTAAAGCTGACATTCTTATCCAAGGGAATCGGAAATGCAACATCAATAATACCATCTACATACTCATCATCTACATTAATACCGGCATTCGGAATATCATTTAACTTCTTTAAAATCTGATATAACTGCTCATGCTGTTGTAATCGGAACATCAAAGCAGAATTAATTTCACTGTTAATCTTTTCCTGTGTAATTTCACATTCACCATTTGCGTGGAATAAAAACTTATGATTTGCTTCATCCCAAGTTATATTTACAGAAACCACATTACCATCGTCTTCCCCTTTCTTTACAAAGAAAGATACGGAAGGTTCTTCGCAGTTACGGATTCTGAACATTTTGGCAGTTTCTGAGCTGATACTCTCAGGAAGGATTCTCTTACCAATCAGAGCATTGATAAAAGTAGACTTTCCGGATGAATATGTACCAACAAGACACAAATTAACATCATTCTTTTCCAAATTTTCTTTCTTCGCTTCAAACTGCTCTTTACGAACAAGAAAAGATTTCTGGATATCAGAACCTTTTAACTCATTTGAAAATACTTCAATGGTATCCTCGCAAAAGTCATTGATACAAGAATAAATATCTGCCACGGAAGGAAGTTCAATAAATTTGCTGATTTTGAAACGCTCTTCCCCCGCATTCTTATTGTATTCCTTTACCTTCTTTTTGAAGTCATCATAATCAATTTTAGTCCCTTTAAAAACAAGACTAACTTTGTCACGAAGGAATTGTTCCCAAATATCTTCAAAAAACTTATTTCCATGATTTTGTAATAAAAATTCCCCTTTATCAGGTCCATACTGGGATAACCAGGGACACATAGCATACGGAATTTCTACAAACTCACCCTTTGCCTTTGCCAAAAATCTAATTTCCTTTTTGACCGGATGATACATAATCATTAGCTCTTTCATGAATTAACCTCCCGACAAAAAAATTCCCTCTCATAGCTATTTCTATCTAAATCTAAATTAAGATAACAATCATCACACAATATTATATACTTTTACAAACAAAAAGTCAAAAGAAAGCAAACAATAATTACGAATTATTTACCATATTTTGAACCCAAATGCCTTTTTTTACCAAAATAAATCCAATCACGCATTTTACCAGGCATAAGGAGGAACAAATTGCAAATAAAGGTTCAATCTCCAATGGCGTAAGCCGAACAAGCAAATTAGCGACAGGAATGCTGACTACCCATGCAAAAACGCTGTCAAACAAAAAGGTAATAAAAGTTTTACCGCCCGATCGCAACGTAAAATAACAACCGTGATTAAAAGCGTCAAATGGCATGACTATTGCACAAATCACAACAAATGTATATGCAAGTGTCTTGATTGCTTCGGATGTCTTATAAAAATCAACAAAAAATCCGGAAACCAAAATCATCAAAATGCTCATAAATGCACAGCAGACTGTTGAAAACGCAATCAGCTTCGCTGCACTATCCTTTGCTTCCTCAAATTTACCTGCCCCCAACTGTTTGCCTACAACAATAGCAATTGCACTTCCCAGAGAAATAAACACAAAATTGAACATGTTGGATATGGTTGACATAATATTTATTGCTGCAACAACACTTAAACCACGCATAGAGTAACATTGATTCAGTGCAGTCACACTGCCTGACCACATCGCTTCATTTACCAGCAAAGGCGTCCCTTTTATCAACAGATCCTTAAGCAAAGCTCCCGGTATTTTGAAACTGCGATATACTCCCTTTAAAAAAGTATCTTTTATAAGATGGGCACTTATTACAATAAATATTAGTTCCAGCACTCTTGAAACCAACGTTGCAACTGCGGCTCCTACAACACCAAGTTTTGGTGCACCGCAAAGCCCGAAAATCAAAATCAGATTCAAAACAAAATTCGTCAAAACAGCAATCGAACTTCCAATCATGGGCAAAAGCGTTCGTTCCGTCTCCTTTAAAGAAGAAGCATAACATTCTTTGATTCCGAACGGCAACAGACTAAACAGCATATAGAACAGGTAATCTTTAGCATACTTAAGAGTTAATGCAACATCCCCTTCTCCATTGTCCGTCAAAAACAACCCAATCAGCCCGTCTGCCCCTATTGCAAGAATTAATATTGCAACGACTGAAATTAACGATGCCACCAATAATTTATAGCGGAAAACATATTGCAAACCATCCCGGTCGTTTTTACCGTAAAACTGCGAACCGAAAATACCCGCACCGGACAATCCGCCAAAAATGCAAATATGAAAAATAAATAAAAGCTGATTAACTACCGCCACACCTGTCATCTGTTCCGTACCAATACGTCCGACCATCAGATTATCCAACATGCCGACAAAATTGGTAATTCCCATTTGAACCATAATAGGAACGGCAATTTTCAAAACCATTACATAAAAATCTTTTGTACCAATTAATTTTTTCACAATATAATAACCTTTTTACTTTTATAAAAATGATCCGAATCGGCACTATTCAATCTGCCAGTCAATCGGTGTTAAACCGTTTGATTCTAAAAACGCATTGGTTTTGCTGAAATGCCGACACCCAAAAAAGCCCCTGTATGCTGACAAAGGACTTGGATGCGGTGCTTCCAAAATCAAGTGCTTCGGATTATGTAACATCTGTTTCTTTTTTTGCGCGGGCGCCCCCCACAGTAAGAACACAATAGGTCGATCTTCTTTGTCAAGCGCAGAAATCACCGCGTCGGTAAAAGTTTCCCAACCAATTCCGCGATGTGAATTCGCCTCATGCGCACGTACGGTCAAAACCGTATTCAAAAGAAGAACCCCCTGAGAAGCCCATTTCGTCAAGTGACCATGGTCCGGAATAAAACATCCCAAATCATCCTGCAATTCTTTATAGATATTCACAAGAGAAGGCGGCACATCTATACCCGGTTGAACAGAAAAACAAAGCCCGTGAGCCTGTCCCACATTATGATAAGGATCCTGCCCGATAATGACCACCTTTACCTCTTTTAACGGTGTGAAATGAAACGCATTGAATATATCTTTTGAATCCGGATATATCCGATAGGTTTCATATTCCTTCTTTACCGTTTCATATAGTGATTTATAATATGGCTTGGAAAACTCCGGCTGTAGCACAGAGAGCCAATCATTTGTAATCGCTGACATTTGTTTGGCAAACCATCCTTTCAAGCAATTATAAGCGTACGGATACGCCCTTTGTTGCAAGAAATTGTTTCAAATCAACAATTTCAAGCTCTTTGAAATGAAACAAAGAGGCTGCAAGAGCCGCATCCGCCTTGCCGACTGTCAAAGCATCATAAAAATGCTCCTTTGTTCCTGCTCCTCCAGACGCAATTACAGGAATGGAAACATTTTCAGAAATCAATCCGGTCAATTCTAAATCATATCCTGCTTTTGTCCCATCACAATCCATACTTGTCAGAAGGATTTCTCCCGCACCTAACTTATCGGCTTTCATCGCCCATTCAACTGCATCAATTCCCATATCAACACGGCCACCGTTCTTATAAACATTCCAGCCGCTTCCATCCGCTCTGCGTTTAGCATCAATTGCCAATACAACACACTGGCTTCCGAACTTATCTGCAGCCTCTGCAATCAAATTCGGATTCATAATTGCCGCAGAATTCACCGCAATTTTATCTGCACCTTCACGCAATATACCTTTAAAATCTTCAACGGTACGAATACCTCCCCCTACCGTAAAAGGAATAAATACTTCTTCTGCTACTCTTCTAACCATATCAACCACGGTATTGCGGTTATCACAGGATGCCGTAATATCAAGAAATACCACTTCATCTGCTCCTGCCTTATCATAAGCTTTCGCAATCTCGACCGGATCTCCCGCATCAATTAAGTTTACGAAATTTACTCCTTTGACAACACGTCCTGCATTCACATCAAGACATGGAATAATTCTTTTTGTATGCATAATTGTCCTCTTCTCACTCCTACATTCTTACAAAATTTTCAAGAATCCGTAATCCGACATCTGAACTCTTTTCCGGATGGAACTGGCAGGCAAAAACATTGTCTTTCGCAACTGCTGCGTGAATATGCGTTCCGTATTCCGTAGAAGCAATTACAATGTCTTCCTCTGCTTTCAAATAATAGGAATGTACAAAATATACATACGCACCGTCCCGCAATCCTTCAAACAAACGTGTTTCTTTCTCAAACTTCAAGGAATTCCATCCAATCTGTGGAACCTTCAGTCCATCTGCATCAGGAATTCTGATGATTTTACCTTTTAACAGACCAAGCCCTTTTACTCCCGGTGTTTCTTCACTTTCTTCAAACAAAAGCTGTAACCCGAGACAAATTCCCAGAAAAGGTTTGCCTTCTTTCGTAATTTCATGAATAACATCTACCAGGCCATATCCTTCAAGCTTAGCCATTGCGTCACCAAACGCACCAACACCGGGAAGAATTACCTTATCGGCTTTGCGTAACACCTTTGCATCACGTGTTATCACCACATCTTCTTCAAAACGTTTGACTGCTTTTTCGACACTTTTAATATTGCCAGCATCATAATCAATAATTGCTATCATTTCTTTTCCCTTCTGCTACATTCTAATTATAAAAGATGACTTCGCCATCAATAATATTACCTTCATAAAGAGGTATTTCCTCAGAAGATTCCTGCTGCTGTTCTTCTTTCAATTTCTCAAGTAACTCAATTTCTTCCGGCAGTAAATCTTCCAATTCCTGAACCGTATCTCCGGATTCTTCCGGTTCCTCCGGCTTATCTGTCTCAAGCCCGGTATCTCCCAGAAGAGTATCTAACGTAACGGCATCAAATGCAAGTCCCTCTGCAAGATTATCAACAACAATCGTATACTCCAAAGGCTTCATTTCACAGATCAAGTCTGCAACCGTCTCAGAAACGTTGCATTCGCTCTGTAGAACTGTCAGAAAATGCTCTCTGTACAAATTCCATTCTTCAGTAATTCCATACTGATTTGCCTGCGCCTTTTTGTCCAGACATACTTTGTATCCTTCAAACAAGGCATGAATTGCTTCTGTTTTCATTCCCTGCGCATTGTAAATTTCATATTGTTCCTTAGAAAGTGCAAGTGCATGCAACACAGTTGCCTTTTTACATAAAATGTCATCGCTCGCATTCAATTTATTCCCATGAAAACGATGCAAAGCCTCAGCATAATTCTGTTCATAAAAAGCTTTTCTTGCAGCGCGTAATGACAAATAGGAAGGCAAGGCATAGCATGCTGCCATAATCATACCAAGTAAAGAAAAACATACAAGAAGCGTGGCAATGATTCCCTTTGCGCCGATTCCCGATTTTGTCTTTTCTTCTTCAGGCTTTTCCGTTTTTGCCTTCTTTTCTTTTTTGGGCTTTTCTTTTTTCTTTTTCTCAGCTTTTTTCTTATCCTCTGCTGACAGTTCTGCCGCAATTGCAGCATTATCATCTGCAGACGCTTTAGACTGAGCGCCTTTTTCTTTTTTCTTTTTTTCTTTCTTTTGTTTTTTTGCCGGTTTCGGCTGAGCGGCATCTTCTGAAACTTCTTCTGTATCGGAAAGATTTTCGGAAAGATCTTCCTCTTCCGTTTCAAAAACAAACGCCATGATACGTTTCCATAAGGAAACCTTATCCGTTTTTTCTTTCTTCTTTTTCTTTTCTTTCTTCTTTTTTTCGCGTTTCTTTTTTGGTTCAATTTCGTCCAAATCTTCTTCGCCAAGCATCACATTCGACACATCTGCCCAATTCTCATCTTCCTGTTCGTGAGCTGTTGCCTCAGCCTTTTCAGCCTCCGCCCTTACTGAAGCTGCAAATCCGCTACCTCTGTCTTCTTCATCCAGCGACTCAAGCATCGTAAGAATTTCATCGTCGAGAGGAACTCCCTGTGCTGCTGTTTCCAGAATTGTATTCATTCTCTGCAATTCATCATCTTCAAAAGAATATTCTTCAGAAACTTTGTTTTCTTCCGCTTCCTTCATCACCTGTTCTAACAGTGCATCCACGTCTTCTAAGTCTAATAACTCTTCCCGTAAAAGCTGTCCGTCTGTTACATCCTGCAATTTATCATTATCCTTTTCCATAAGCCCTCCTGCATTCACGCATCCTCTTAAAGAAGCGTGTGCTTCAAACGCATTATGATACGATAAAGCCGGGAAATCCCGGCTCTATCGCTCTATGTATTCGCATCTATTTATCTGAGAACAAGTTCGTCAATCTGTGTTACCAAATTACCGATTTCAGGTTTAGACAACTGTGCATTAGCGCCAAGCTGTTCTCCTTTTCTTCTCATTTCGTCGTTAATCAGCGAAGAGAAAATAATAACCGGAATGTCCGCAGTTTGAGGATCTTCACGAATCAATTTTAACAAATGATGTCCATCCATCAAAGGCATTTCGATATCAGTAATCAGGAGTTGGAAATGGTCTTCCAGTGTTCCCATTTTTTTACAATCCTGAATTACATTCCATGCTTCCTGACCGTTTTCACAACGAACCACATTATCATATCCTGCTTTACGAAGTGAATCACTAATCAACTTATTTAACAGCAAGGAGTCTTCTGCAATAATAATAGGCACGGAATTTCTCTCTCTTGCTCCCAATGCATCTATTTCAGAAAGCTTAATACCGGTATCCGGATTAATATCTGTTACTATTTTTTCAAAGTCGAGAATAATAATTAATTTGCCTTTATAGTTAATGATTCCGGTAGAAATACCATCCTCTACCGAAGCAACTGTCGCTGTCGGCTTAATAATATCTGCCCAGGAAACCCGGTGAATATCAACAACAGATTCCACGTGGAAAGCAATATCAAGCTTGTTAAAACTTGTTACAATAAATAAGCCTCCGCTCTTAGCCGCACCGAGCTGTAAACAGTTTGACAAATCAATTGCCGTAATCATTACATCACGCGGCATAAAAATGCCTTCAATGCTAGGGTGTGCATTCGGCACCGGAGTCACCGGCTGATAAGGAATAATTTCGCGAATTTTTGCAACATTAATTCCGTATGAGTTCCCACCAACAACAAATTCCAAAATCTCAAGTTCATTCGTTCCGTTTTCTAAAAGTATTTTGCTGTCCATACCCGTCACCTCACTAGTTTTTTGCTTATTCACAACGATGTCGCCAAAAAGTACCACCCATTTTATAAATTATAACATAAAATAACGAAAAATGGTAGGTTTTTATCAGTTTTCCGTAATATTTCGGTATACTTCCCGCATCAGTCTTTTTCTCGCTTCCACAGTGGCCCATGCAATGTGTGGCGTAATCAATAATTTGCGGCTGTCTTTCATTTGTAAAAGCGGGTCATCCGGTGACATCGGCTCTTTTTCCAGTACATCCAGCGCCGCTCCCGCAATTTTATTCGATTCAAGTGCCGCAAGGAGTGCTGCGGAATCAACAATCGGTCCTCTTCCGACATTGATAAAATATGCATTTTCCTTCATTTTATCAAAGGCATCAGCGCCAAAGAGATATCGCGTTTTTTCGTTCAAAGGCGCATGCACGGAAATAACATCTGCCGAAGATAGAAACGTGTCGAAATCCACTTCCTTGAATTGCGTATCATGATTCTTACCGCTTGTGGAATAATAAATGACATTGCAGCCAAATGCTTCGGCAACAGTCGCTACCCTTCTTCCGATTTCTCCAAGTCCTACAATTCCCCATGTTTTGCCGGAAAGTTCATGAAAACGTTCGGCAAAATGAGTGAAAATCGGACATTTCGTATAATTACCATCCTTAACATACTCATCATAATACGAAAGCTTTTCATACAGATAAAAGAACATTGCAAAAGTATGCTGTACCACGCTCTCGGTGGAATACCCTTTCACATTTTTTACCCGGATTCCGTGCGTCTTGCAATATTCCAAATCAACATTGTCCATGCCGGTTGCCGTCACACAAAGCAGCTTTAAATTCCTCGCTCCGGAAAGTGTTTCTTCATTCATCGGCATTTTATTCAAAATTACAATCTCCGCATCTTTAATCCGTTCTTCTATTTCTCCCGGCGTACATCTTTCATACACCGTCAGCTCCCCTAACTGCTCAAAAGCCGATAAATCCACATCCTCTCCGATATTTTCACGTTCCAACATTACTATTTTGCTCATCATTACATCCTTTACATTTTGATTAATTCTTCCCACTCATCAACCAGCGCTTCGCATGTTTCCACATCATAATCCTGCACTGCATTTTCAAGTGCCGCAAAAATCTCTGCACTTCTTTCACTCAGTTCATAAGCTCCGAATGCGGCAAGAATATCTGTAACAGAATCCATATCAAGTTCTTCTGCCGCAGAGCGAATCTGCAGTAATAATTCCAGTATTTCCTCTTTTGAGGCAACGGCCTTATAATCCTCTTTTTCTTTTGACATTTCAAATAACGGTTCTAAAATCTTTTTGTACCGGCGATATTGTTTCAACAAATCATCCGTACACCGATGAATCTGCTCCCCGTCCTTTTCATTTCCTGCTTTCTCCATCTGCATCGCAAATTTAGAAAGCTCCAGAGCGCCGATTTGTTTGGAAGAACTTTTCAACGCATGCACTTCAATGGTATACGCATGCCAGTCTTCCTGCATTTCGAATTTTTTAATCGCCTCGCATTTTTTATCGATTGCTTTATAATAGTCTTTCAAAACCGCCATAAACAGCTCTTTGTTTCCGAGCAGTTTCAAGGCATACTGTGTATCAAGCCCTTCAATTTGTATTACATTTTCAGAAAGTACTTCCTGCGTATCTTCTTCGACCTTTACATTCTTAACGATTTTTTCTTTAGGCAACCAGGTGCGCAATTTCGAAAGAATCACACGCATTTCAATCGGTTTAGCGACAAAATCGTTCATACCTTCCGAAAGAAACATCTCCTTTGTTCCGCCGACTGCATTTGCTGTAAGCGCAATAATCGGAACATCTTCATACTCTTTATAAAATCGTCTGATAATATGCGTTGTCTCAACACCGTCAATTTCCGGCATCATATGATCCATAAAAATCAAATCATAGTGTTTTGCCGTTATCATCTCTATTGCCTTCTGACCGCTGATTGCCGTATCAATCTTCATTTTAAGCGGCTTTAATAATCCTTCTGCAACAGTGAGATTAATTGCATTGTCATCCACAATCAGTATTTCAGCCTCCGGCGCAATGAATTCAAAATCATCTGCGTGACCGGTATATCCCATATTCAGATCTTCCCCATTGAATACTGCTGCAAGTGTCAGTACATAAACGGGTTTCTTAACCACCAGGAAATTTTTATAACTAAATTTGAAACTATCCCTGAAATTCGTCATAAGAATTACTTTGATTTCCGGATGTTCTTTAACAAATTCTTCGATTTCAGCAGAATAAATTCCCTGTCCGACAAACAGATATGAAATATTTTTCTCTGTAAGACGCGAGAGTTCTTCCGGTCCTTCAAGAGATTCATACGCCACCCCGAGATACTGCATATCTTTAATCAGATGTTCTCTTAAGTACCCGTTTGCCACAAGCCCTGCCGCACGAATTTCCTCACGTTTTTTCACTGAAATAGACGCTCTGTTATCAAGCACTTTCTGCGGTACACAGAAATAAAAACTGCTTCCTTTTCCGTATTCGCTTTCCGCCCAAATTCTTCCGCCCATCAGTTTCACAATCCTTTCACTGATAGCCAGGCCAAGACCGGTTCCCTCTATATTTCTGTTTCGTTTGCTGTTTACCTGTTGGAAAGCTTCAAAAAGACGGAGCAAATCTTCCTGTTTGATTCCGATTCCGGTATCTTTCACACATACCGACAACTCCACATCTCCGTTCGCTTTCCGTTCGGAATGCATGCTAAGAACAACCTGTCCTTCATTCGTAAATTTCACTGCATTGTTGGCAAGGTTAATAATAACCTGTTTCAGTCGGTTTACATCCCCCAACAGCTTGCACGGAATCTCCGGTGAAATATCAAGAATAAGTTCAACATCTTTTTCACCGATTCTGGTATTAATGATATTTGTAATATCATTAATCATCGACATCGGTTCATATTCATCTTCCTCTATTGTCATCTTCCCGGCTTCAATCTTTGAAAAATCAAGAATATCATTAATAATAGTCAATAAAGCCTTTCCGGAAGTGATAATCTGCCCCACATATCCCCTTGCTTCAGACGGAAGTTCTTCTCTCAAAGCCATTTCCGCCATACCGATTACAGCATTCATAGGTGTCCTGATTTCATGACTCATATTAGCCAGAAAATCCGTTTTCATCTGCGCCGCACGTTCAATCTCTTCATTTGCATTCATCAAAGAATACCGATCATAAGCCATATCCGAAATTATTTTAGACATACGATAAATGAAATCCGTAGAACGCTCCAGTTCTTCTTTATCAATCAGTCTGATTTTTTGATATGCCGCAACAAATCCATCTGCATCAACACCAATCTCGTCCGCATATTGGCGGAGCTTCTCTTCCGGAATATCCTCCGTCCTTACCTGACCACCGTTAATACTCCCAACCCTAACGCCGTTTGCAATAATAGGTGCAGCGAAATCAACCAGCCCTGTGTGACAATTAAAAATAACTGCTTTTCCTTCTTGGTATGCCAATTCACCGCCCTTTTTATCACAGGCTTCGCATCTTGCCTTTCCAATCGCCGTCTTTTTTACATATTCACAGCAAAAATCTGCGCCCAGTGTATCTTTGGTTACCATTACACCATCCGCATCAGCAATTCCGATTGCGAGATTACACATACCGCAAAAAGAATCCTGAATATTTTGTAGTGTATCCACATTAATCAAATCTGTCAGTCGTAGTTCATCTCGTTCCATCGCGTAACCCTCTGTTCCCCATTTATAAAAATAAATTTATCACTTTATTGTCTGTCGAATTGTATTTATCAGTTTATCGCCATCAATCGGTTTCAACAAATATCCCTGCGGCTTCATTGCCAACACCTTTTGAATTTTAGACGTATCATTAATACCTGTCAAAAAGATTACCGGTACCTCTTTCAAGTCATCCCTCTCGCGAATTTTTTCTAACACTTCAGCACCATCCATATCCGGCATTTCATAATCCAGAAGAATCAGATTTGTTTTCTTTCTGGAAAGGAAGTTCAGTCCTATTCTACCGCTAACAGCCGTTGCAACGTTGTATTCATCCTTCAGTCGTTCTTTGATAATACGAAGCATAATCGGATCATCATCAATTACCAGAACATGTTTCACAACGGAGGCTTCCTGTGCTTTCCGCTTTGCTTCCGCAAGCGCTTCCTGCTGTTCTTTTAACTGACGTTCTTCTTCCTCTTTCTGCACCAGGAAATACTTCAACTGTTCGCCGACAGTTACTGCAGTAAAAGGTTTCATAACAACCAACTTAATGATTTCACCTTTAATATGCATAAACTCTTCGCAAGCTTCCGCATCACCGATTAGAATAAACGTAATTCCTTTTTCAGCCAGATCCCCCATATAATTGGCAAGTTTCTGAATACGTTCTTTGCTCTCTGCGCCGATACAGTATACAAATGCATCCGGCTTAAAATATTCCATATGCATCATAATATCATCTGTACGCATCGAAGTCGTCATGCTTTCAAAATCTTCATTCAACACATAAAAAAAATCATCTATAATGGATTGATTTGTCCCCGCCAGTAAAACTCTTTTCTTCATTGTAGCCATCCCCTTACCTTAAAGATAGTCTTATTATACCATAATTTTGTGAATTGTGAATAATTTTCTGACAATTTAGCCATTTTATTTGTTTTTGTTTCTTCTTTTAGAGCTAATCATTCGTCAAATCGCCATCTCCCGAAATCGGTATCACCTCTCCCAAATATGTCGGCAAAGGCTTAACTTGCGAAGATATAAAATCCTTCACTCTTGCCAAAAATTCACGTGCCTCATTACGGTATCTGGTTTGATATACATGATAATCGGCAGGTACTCCGTAAGCATTCAGCCCAAGTTTTCCGGCAATATACAAAGACCGGTATAAATGATATTCCTGTGTAACAATTATCACTGTATCCGCCGCAAAAACTTCTTTTGCACGATACATGGTTTCATATGTAGAAAATCCGGCATGGTCCATAAAAATATCCGACGATGGTATTCCTTCTTTCATCGCATATTTTTTCATTGTATTTACTTCATCATAGCCGTTCTGTCCATGATCTCCGCTCATAAGAAGCTTCGGCACAGCACCCGTTTCATACAACTCATCCCCTCTCTTAATACGGTCGGCAAGCATCATACTTGGAGTTCCGTCATCCCATACAAGGCACCCCAAAACAATTGCACAATCAACATCGTTCAACAAAGTTGCTTCCTCTGTTGTCAAAATTCGGTCCGACACACTGTTTATCATATAAAGATTGATTCCGATTACTGTCAGGAATCCCGCCAGACAAATACCCGTCAGACTTAATACAACAATCACTATCTTCTTCACATTCTTTTTCATCATTTTTTTCATGTCTGTTTCCTCCGAAGCCCCTGCTATTTACAAATCAATTATAGCATCATACACATAGCTTTTCCATAAAAAAGAGGACCGTTACACGACCAAAAATTTTAGCCGCGCAACAGTCCCTTGCATGTCTCAAATATACTTCTTTTATCTTACGATTTTTACCTTACATGTGAATGTGTACGGTTTTTTATCTACTGCTCCGTCCGTAAGCGTCACAGCAAATTTCAAGGTGTAAGTACCTTGTGATTTTTTAATTGTGGTAGGTTCTTTGTCTGTTCTGAAGCTCAAAATTCCGTTTTCGTATTTTAAGTCATCTGTGTAGTTTAAGAGTTCCACATTTTTAATGTCTGTCCATCTTCCGTTTGTATATGCTTCAGGGAAAACAAGCATTCGATTTCCTTTGTTTGCATATAAAGTATCTCCGTGAGATGATTTCACGAATTTAACACTGCCCTGTTTTACCTGGAAAGTAACCGGTGCTGCTTTCACAATAACATCCTCATACTTGCAAACCGGTGTCACCTTATACATCTTCTTGGTAGAAAGCTGTACGCCTTCTTTCGCATATACCTTACACTTTCCGTTTCCATCATAAGTTGTTTCAAACAAAGCCGCATCAGCACCTTCTAAATGCATATCTTCAAGGAACATATTCTCAAGATTTCCCTTTTCGGTTACACTTAATGTCATATATGTACCATAACGGTCTAACACGTCAATGCTGCCCTTCTTGGTTACCTTGATTGACTTCTCAAGTGACTCATCTACAATCTTTACATTAAAGTTAAAGGACACCGTTCCTGCACCAAGCTTTGTTTCTGCTTTGTACTTGTAAATACCCGTTTCAAGATATGTACCGGCCTTTTTATCACCTTTGTCAACAACAGAAGCGAAAATTTCAGTCGGATATCCCTCAATCCTCAAGTTATGCTCCATTGCTTTCTTGGATTTTTCATCCAAACCGGTAATCCGGGTTCCTTCTGTTTCAACAGAGGAAAGATTACCGCTGTTACCGATTTGAACCTCAATATAATCATATGCATCACGATACATTGCTTCATTTACATTTAATGTAAGAGTATTCTTTGAAAGTTTTACTTTGGTCTTGGATACAAGAACTTTGTTTTTAATGGTTACATCCACAGTTCCCTTCCAGTTGTCATTAGAAATTCTGAATTTCATAACATCTGTAGCTTTTACTGCAGTATCCGGATTCGCTAATTCAACACAAATACCGTTCCATGAAGTATACAGATAATAAGTATTCTTACCTACTTTAACAGGAGTGCCTTTACTTTCGTCTCCCCAATTAAATGTTACCAGTTCAGTAAGCTTACCTGTCTTTGCATCAACAAGCTGCACCTTACCCTCGAGAGAATCCAGTGCACCTTTTGTATCAGAAAATACCGGTGTATATGACAACTTTGTAATGCCGTAATAGGTATTCATTTCTCCAACATTACCCTTAATCGCCCAGAATTTTGATACCTTCGGTGCCTTTTTAACGGTTTTTACCGTAAAGGTTGTTGTTCCTATATAGTTTGCAGCATCTGCGTGCACTTCGTATGCCAGAGTAACCTTCTTCTGAGTCGCGGTTAAATCTTTCCCGACAAACTCATCCCTTAAAGATAATGCATACTTATTGGTCTCATTCCAGTGTAAAATAAAAGGACTGTTCTGATCAGCAATTTCCATATTTACCAATGCGCCCTTTGCAACTTTGGTTGTAAATTCAATATCGGCGCCTTTTTTGTAAAACTCGTTATACGGAGCATTCTGTTTGATTGTAAGCTTAATTTTTGTTTCTTTTACAACAATTTTTAATTTGCTTTCAAATTGCTTCTTTTCGCCCTTTACCGTATATTCTGCCTGTAATGTTACATTATATGTTCCGTTCTTTAATGACGGATTCTTCAAAGTAACAAGATACATACTGTTTTCGGCATACTTAATGTCAAAGTTCTTTGCATGTTCCGCTTCTTTGATTTTCATTTCGCCTGTAATCACAACATCGTTGTGGCTGAAAATCTCAACAAAATCTCCGGGAACCTCATCATTTAATCCTTTATCAAGTGTTACGGATGCCGTACCCATCTTAGGCGCATAATCCACACGCTCCAACTTAAAGCCTTTGGCCGTCTTTACTTCGTCAGATGAAATAACAGAAAGTGTTGTTGTTCCGGCTTTTACAAATTCATAAGGAATTGTGATTGTCACGAAATTCTCCGCTACTTCTGTTTTCACTTTGCCAAGCTTTAATACAGAGGTATCTTCACTCTTTACAGTAAGTTTCTTAGCAACCTTATAATTCTCGGAAGCAACTTTCACTGTAAGCATACCCTTCATTTCTGTCGGATTTGCATCTGTCAATGTAAATACTTCCGGCGCAAAAGAAAATAAATCATTTGCAGTTACAACTAAGTTAGCCTTCTTTATTGCAAGTGCCTTTTTACTGTTTGCGCTCATAACAGAAACCTGTAAGGTTTTCTTGCCTTTTGTAGCCGCAGTATAGCTTCTCGGAGCGCAGATTGCAGCCTCGGAAATAAGTTCTTCTGATAAAAGTTCTCCCTTTTCCTTGTCTGTCCATTTTACGGAAAGCTTGCCTGCCTTCACATACTGTTTTAGTAAATCAACTGCCTCCTTGGATGAATTGTTTGTCAAAAGTTCTGCGCACAAAACAATCTTTTCATCCTTCTTAATGGAATTCGGTAATGCAATATAAGCCTGTTCGTTATTAAAGGCACCGATTTCAACACCGGTAATCCAAACAAGATCCACACGCACCAAAACAGAAACCGGATTTCTTCCCTTTACGGTATATATAGCTTCTGCCTGCATGAAATCTGCACCTGCATAATCTGCTAAATTAACGGATGCATCTTTCCATGCAAAAGTACCCTCTGCACCTTTAACAATCGCATTCAAATCAATGTCTGCCAATGTGCCGTTTACCTGCGGAGCTGCGTAGATTGCAGGAATTGCAGGTACTTTAACAGTAGGAAGCACGCGAATTACACAGGTTGCGCTTGCTCCTGCATAGCTGACTTTGACTACTGTCTCACCAAAACCGGTAATCTTATAGGGATACTTTTTGCCCCAACCGTTTTCGTAGTAATAATCCGGAAGGAATTCAATACCGTTTCCGCTTACAACTTCCCATGTACAAGTATCCGGCCAAATGTTTTCTGTAGCAGGTAAATATGCTACTTCAAGGAAATGAACATCTCCGTTGTCCGTACCATCCCATTCAAGTTCAATCTCGGGATATGTAAATTTAAACTTTGTTGCGCCATGGACTGTGTTGTAGTTCCAAAGTTGTGCAATCCTTTCGCCTGCGGCATCAAGATAAGTACACAATACTGTCACTGAAGAACCGGGGGTAGCTCCATATAATACCCAATCCTCTGTAAAATGTTCCAGACCTGCTTCTCCATCCACAATACGAAATGAAATATTATGCGCTCCCTCTTCCTCTACGGTAAGCACTAATCCGTTTACCGTGTCCAAAAGACCTTTTTCGTATGTAACAGAAGGATTATACAACACATTGGGAAACGTCGCCTCAATCCTACTCATATCATCAACGATTAATTTTGTATACCCAGCATCAGTCCAGTATCTTATTGAAGCTACGGGATTGTGAATCAATCCTTCTCTAAAAACATACAAGGGGTGTTCTGAAGCCACAGTAAAATCAGCTGCTTCTCCCAATCCGGGCAAAAGAACATTTTTATACAATTCATTGTTTTCCGTAGCGTACACTGTAACAAAAGTGTCCTCACTGTATTCCCTCTTATCTGCAAACGTAAGAACGGTTTCTTTATCGTCGTTTAATTGGATTGAAATCTCACCGTTGATATCACTCTCTAACGCTTCAGGGTTTTCAAAGCCCCAAACCACCATCGTTTCATTTCGTTCCTTGATCACAACACCATCCGATTCCTCACCGGGTTCTATCAGATTATTAAACTGGAAATTAATCTGCCCTCTATCTTCCGATAATATACGCGTACGTAACATTTCATAAATATCTTTCTTAATTACATAACCGCCTGCAGCAGATTGTGTGACAAAAATATTATCAAACTTTATTCCTTTTGAAGACCAGTAAGAAACAATATCCTCACAAACATCTGCATTAAAAGAATCAGCATCAATCATATTAGAATCAAGTGTTAATGCAGAAGAACCATCATCCTGTACACTGGCATATCCTATATATTTGCCATCTTCATTAAACGGTCCCATTTCGGTACCGGGAGGTAAGGTTCCGCCACCATTATTTTCGTTTACCCCTTTAATTGTATAGGTCTTACCTGCTTCAAGTTCGGCCAAGTCTAATACATAAGTATCTACATACCAGCCTTCACGAATGGAAACATATGCATCTGAAAGATAATCGTTTCCGTCAAAAAGTGCATATTCTTCACAATCACCATATGCTAAGACAAGTTTTTCACGCTCCTCATGTGCCCAGTATAGCATGATTTCACATTCGCTATAACAACCGAAATCAGTTGATGCAAAACAAACAGACATACCCTCATCCGGATTACCGATTGAATATGAAACCGAAAGCTCCACCTCATTCTCGCGTTTTATCGGTGACCAAAATTCATATCCATATGCAACATGGTCATCCATGATTTGAAAAGCAATATTCGTTTCAAATTCCTCTGTTTCTTTCATAATCTTCAGTGCTTCATTCCATAATTCAGACGAAATAGTATGGAACCCTGAAGATTTCTCTAAATTAAAGAAAACTCTTTGAAACGGTTCCGTTTGTGCCTGTAAAACAGCAATCAGATTTTCTGTCGTCACTTCCATACCTGAAGCTCTCATCTCATCTTCATATATGGCAAGTATACGTCCAAACACATCATTTTCATTAATCGTACCTGTATACGGCACCTCATTTGCTTGCGTATCCGCAACAACATTAGATTCCTCTGTTATTTCTTCAGATTCTTCTGTTACCTCTTCAGAAGCTTCCTCCGTCGTTTCTTCTGACACAGTTTCCTCTGTTACCTCTTCAGAAGCTCCCTCTGTCGTTTCTTCCGACACTGCTTCCTCTGTTACCTCTTCAGAAACTTCTTCCGAAGCTTCCTCTGACACAACTTCTTCCGCATTCTCTGCAGCTAAAACACGGATGGATGATAACTCAACGGTAGAGAGCATCATAATCAGTGCCAAAGCTATTGCAAAAACACGTCTGAAAGTTGCTTCAATCTTTCTCTTTTTCAATTCCTTTCTTCCTCCTTTTAGTATGGTTTTTATCAAAAAACTACAAGTACTATGCTAGCATAATTTCCCCCTCAATACAATGGATATTCCATGCAAAATACGCTGATTTATTACGAATTTACTACATTTTTTGAACTTGTTCACGGGCACATATCACAATATTGTTATTTTTGTTTTATATGTGCTTTTAGACTGATCAATTGAAACAATCACCTTTTACAAGTTCAATCAACTCATCAAGCTTCTTTTCTCCCAACTCTTGTTTTACCGGTTCTGCATCCCGTACCCTCACGGATACAGATTGATTCTTCTGCTCATTCTCCCCTACAATAACTAAATAGGGAATTTTATCCATCCTTGCTTCGCGGATTTTATATCCAAGCTTTTCATTTCTGCCATCCACTTCCACACGTATGTCATTTTCATTCAGATATTTTGCTACATCCTCCGCATAATCATTGTATTTTTCCGAAACAGGCAACACTTTCACCTGCACCGGTGCAAGCCATGCCGGAAATTTACCTGCATAATGCTCAATCAAAATTCCGATAAAACGTTCAATAGAACCAAATACCACTCTATGCAGCATAATCGGACGGTGCTTTTCTCCATCTGCACCGATATAATCAATATCAAATCTCTGCGGAAGCTGGAAGTCTAACTGAATCGTTCCGCATTGCCACGTTCTGCCTATGGAATCCTTTAAGTGAAAATCAAGCTTCGGTCCGTAAAAGGCACCGTCTCCTTCGTTCACAACATAGGATTTGCCCATTCCCTGTACGGCCTTTTCCAGTGCCTGCGTAGCAAGTTCCCAATCTTCATCGCTTCCGATGGAATGCTCCGGTCTCGTTGACAATTCTATCTCATACGTGAAACCAAACTTCTGATATACCTCATCAATCAATCGCATTACACCTTGGATCTCATCCGTCACCTGATCCTCACGCATAAAAATATGTGCATCATCCTGCGTAAAAGAACGTACTCTCATCAATCCATGCAACGTACCTGATTTCTCGTTACGGTGAACATGCCCAAGCTCTCCCATTCTAATTGGCAATTCTTTATAGGATTTCGGCTCCATTTTGTAGATCAACATACCTCCCGGGCAACTCATCGGTTTGATTGCATAGTCATCGCCCTCAACCTGAAGAGAATACATGGAGTCTCTGTAAAAATCCCAGTGCCCGGACGTCTCCCAAAGACTTCTTTCCAACATAATCGGCGTGGAAACCTCCACGTAACCATCCCTGCGATGAAGCTTTCTCCAGTAATCAATCAACTGATTTTTAATTACCAGTCCTTTCGGTAAAAACACCGGCAATCCCGGGCCCTCTTCAAAAATCGTGAATAAGCCCAGTTCTTTCCCGAGCTTTCTGTGGTCTCTTGCCTTCGCCTCTTCCACCATGTGCAAATATTCTTCTAACTGAGACGCTTTCGGAAACGAAATACCATAAATTCTCGTAAGCATCTGATTCTTTTCATTTCCTCTCCAATATGCTCCTGCCACCGATAAAAGTTTGATTGCCTTAATCTGGCAAACATTTGTAATATGAGGTCCCGCGCAGAACTCCTCATATTCCCCCTGACTGTAAAAGCTGATTTTTTCATTGGCATCCAGTGCCTGAATCAATTCAACTTTATACTTCTCTCCCGCTTCTTCCATGAATTGCAGAGCTTCTTCTTTTGACTTTTCACATACCTGCAGGGAAAGAGATTCCTTTGCGATTTTTCTCATTTCGTCTTCAATCTCTTTCAAATGCTCTTCCGAAAAAGCAAACGCAAATTCAAAATCATAATAAAAGCCGTTTTCAATTGCGGGGCCGATTGCGCATTTCGTCTCAGGCCACAAACGTTTTACAGCCTGCGCAAGTACATGTGCACTCGTATGCCAGAATGCCTTTTTTCCCTCTGCTTCCTCAAACCCAATTTCTGCGATTTCTCCGTTTCTTCTTAAAATCTTCATACCTTGTTGCTCCTTTCTTTTTTTTGCTATTGCAGAATCCCTTGTATTCCCAATCGAATTCTGCAATCAAACACTAGTAATATGGTTACGCAACAACATAAGAAAAGCACCCATAAGACCATATAAAACAGTCTTAAGGGTGCATATCGCACGGTTCCACCTTAACTTTTCACTTTAGATTCCAACAAATCCTATCCTTTAACGCAGGAATACGGTAACACTTACTGACAGGTTCAGCATTACAGCTCCGGAATGGTTTTCGTCTACCTTTCACATAAACAGCTCCCACCAAATGCCGTTCTCTCTGGATGTTTCCGCATAAACTACTCTTTTCCGTCATCGCTTTTCTTATGTTATTTGAATGGATTCTATCACAGCATTTTTCGGATGTCAATGCTCTTTTTTTACATCTCACCCAAAGATTTTAGCCACGCCACCGATTCCTGCAATGCTTCAATCGTCTTTGTTTCCAGAACGCATCTTGCATTCCTTTTATCCGCAAGTGCCAGGCGCTTCTTTAAATCAATCTCGCCATGGCCTAATGCAAGATGATTGCGGGATGGTTTCTCACTTCCGTCATGAATATGAAAATGCGCAATCTTTTCCTGATTCTTAAGAAGAAACGGCTCGTCCTGTTCTCCTACTGATTTGGAATGTCCGATATCCCAAGTAAGAACAAAACATTTACTTTCCAGCATACGCGCAATTACCTGCTTCTCATAAGTCCGGAATCCGTCCGTATTCTCGATTGCAATCCTTATATCCGCATCGCCAATCCAGCTTTCGCAAGCTTCTATAAAGGACAAAAAATGCTCCTTATACACCTCAAAATCACGTTCATACATCTGCACCTTTCGATCCGGCAACGTAATATAGATACCGTGATGCATATGCATATTGATGATAAAGGGCTGTTCTTTTTGCCCGTACTTATCTTTCAATCTTACCAGAAGTTTTGCCACCTCTATGGTTCGGCGGACGGTCTCCAAATATGCCTCTCTGACCAAGGGATTAAAGTCTGCAATATTCAGATTTTCGTCCAAATGAATTGTATAATAAATCCCTGCCGTCTCTGCCATTTGTTCTAAATAATCAATCTCTTCAAGCCTGTCAATCTGATACTCCGGAAAATTCATATTCAACTCGACAAAGGATAAATCCAATGATTTGCACAGTGCAATATTTTCTTCCAAAGTTTTATTTTCAATCAATGTAGGCATTCCGAATACTGTCATCTAATCACTCCTCCTCTTTGTATTTCAAACAACTTTGACTTATGCTTTGCACTGTAATTAAGGTATATACCAAAGCAAATCAACGCAATTCCAATGAGTTTAAACGGAATATTCAATATGTCAATTTTTCCAAAATCAAAATAGCCATAGTATAATATAATGATCCCTATTACAGTAATGATAACTTGTAAAGCAATGATGATAGGACCAACACCAAATAACGGCAGATGTTTCTTTTCTGTTTTCATTTTTACTGCCCTTTCTTTTCAGTTCTACATTGTTTCCTGAAATTTTGTTATAGTAAGATTCGCCATCACATACTATATCTTCTTCAAAACAATTACCCTTGTATAATCACAATGTATATCTTCTTGAATGCTTAGTCCATATCTCTCAAAATATGAATATAAATCCATCTTTATAAATTTGCGATATGTTTTCGGTTCCAAATAGTGAATCGGTGCAAATAATATTCTCTTGGATAACTGCTTACTTGGTTCCCATTCTGTTATAATAATTTCTCCACCATCCTTTAAAACCCTGTTTGCTTCTGTAATAATTTTTACTGCAAGCGCCTCGTCCAGTTCATGTAAAACAAGGGAAATAAGAATTTTATCAAAACAATTGGATTTGAATTTAAGATGAGTCGCATCCATATGATACAATCTGATATTTTTTAGTCCGTTTTTCCTTATTTTATTTTGAGCCACTTTCAGCATATCTTTCGACAAATCAATTCCTATAATTTTAGCATTTGTTTTTTCCTTGGCAATAGTAATCGCATTTGTAGCAGTTCCGGTACACACATCAAGAATTTTCTCATTTTCATATATTCTATCCAAAACAGCTTTTCTCGGACTTTTTTTGAAATTTCTAAAATAGATTACATCTAACAGGTCATAACCTTTAGATATTATTTTATAAAACACCTGCATATTCTTTACCCTTTTCCAAAATATCTTGATGTATGTTTTTTATATGTGTCGTATTCATCTCCAAACATATGATGCATATGCTTTTCTTCTTGCAATATTTGAAGATGCAACATAACAGCCGCCCACACGGAAACCAGCACTAACGGAATATTGAAAAACATAAGGCATATGGAAAGATACAACAAATCAAATCCAACAAATGCCGGATTTCTGCTGAAGCGGTAGATTCCTTGTGTAATCAGAGTTGTTTTCTCTTCCGGAATTCCTACCCGCCAACTGGTCTTCATTGTAATCGTTGCTAACGCAAAGAAAATCACACCAAGGATACCTACCAAAACTCCGACAATTCTGATTTCCGTTACAGGACAATGCTTCACTATAAAAATGCTTCCCACGCCAATAATACATGTCAGCACCGTTGCCATGCTCATAATACGTTCAATACGCAATACCTTCTTCGGTTTATTACCGATTCCCATCTGATTTGTTTTAATGGATTGCTTTTTCTGAATCACAATTTTCGCAAAATAGAATGTATAAAAAACAAGTAGAATTAATATAGCTATTATCCGAAAAATCATTTGTACCTCCTAATCCAGCGGACATGTAATCTGAAAAATCTCTTCGCAGATTTCATGGATATGCTCTGCAACTAAGGTGTCAGCAAGTTTATAATATATTTCTTTTCCCTCACGACGACTTACTATCAGGCCTGCATTTCTTAGAACCTTCAGGTGATGCGAAACCGCCGGATCACTCATTTCCATTGCTGCTGAGATATTACTTACACATTCTTCACAATGACATAAGAACCACAAAATACGAAGCCTCGTTCCATCACTGATTTGCTTAAAAATATCCGCAACCATTCTACATTCGTCTACAGTTGGCAATTTATCAAGAATCTTCCCTTCATTTTGACCGTGGTCATGTGGCAAAACATTTCTTTCCATCTTATTTCCTCCTGTTATTCATGTGAACATTTAAGCACTCGTTTAATCGTATGTGTATATTTAAACATATATTTAAATGTTTGTCAAGTTCATTATTGAAAAAAGGCAGCCTTACGACCGTAATGTGACGTAATGCGAACGTAATGCAAATCTAATATTTTTTCATGAATCTAAGATGTTTACACAAAATAATTTACACTCTCAAAAAAAGAGCCGATTAATCATCAGCTCTTTCAATCCATATTCCAACAGTCTTTACGCTTCTATACTACACTCCCAACATCGCACAAAACTCCGCTATTTTAGCATCATCTTCCGCTTTGACATTAACTTTCGGGTCTATTAAAATAAGCTCTGCCTCAAAATTTTCAACACCAATAAGCTTTTTCATTTTATTGATGGTTTTATCTGCTCCGCCACCGCCAAAACAGATGACAACCGCAAGTTTCTTATTCTTAATTTCCGGATTCTCTGTAATGAAAGTTCTGAGCGGAGGTGCAAAAGTACTTGCCCATACCGGTGTCCCCAATATGATTCTGTCATACTTCTCAACATCAAATTCATACGGCTTTAAGGTCGGTTTTTCTCCCATGACGGCACTTTTACCACCCCAGAAAAACTTTCCTGCCCCTTTGTCCGGATAAGCCTTTTCCGGTTCAATTCTTAAGACATCCGTTTCACCGGTTTGCTTTAATTGTTCAGCAATTTTTTCAGCTGTATATTCTGTATTTCCTTCCAATGAATAATAAACGATTGCTGTTTTCATTCTTTGCTCTCCTCAAAATATGTTTCACTATATTCCCTAAATTTGTTTTATTGAAAGATAAAATCTTCTAATGTAATCTGCTTTCCGGCTGCTTTATCCTCAAATTCCTGCATGTAAGCAAAAAGCGCCTCACTATCGCAAACGATTCCGTTACGTGCACACTCATCCTTCACCAGTTTCATCAATTTTCTGCTGTCAGGGGAAGGAATCTCATAAGCGTTCCCATAGGTTCTGATGTACTTCTCTTTCATACCCGGGAAATGCCTGTCCAATTGTTCATAAAAGTATTCTCTGTCACCTTCCCGCAGGGTAAGTCCGATACCAAACAAAAGAATGCCATACACTTTCGCCTCTTTGCAATAATTCAAAATTCCACGAATATTCTCTTCCGTATCATTGATAAAGGGCAATATCGGTGTCATCCAGCATATGGTCGGAATTCCCTCATCACGCAAAATTTTTAAAACTTCAAACCTTTTCTTTGTCGTACATACCCCCGGTTCGAGAATCCTACATAATTCTTCATCATAAGTCGTCATGGTGATTTGCACGACACATTTTGTTTTGCTGTTAATACTCTTTAGCAGGTCCAAATCACGAAGTATTAAATCTGACTTCGTTTGAATCGCGAGGCCGAACCCGTATTCATCAATAAGTTCCAAGCATCTCCTTGTGAGCTTAAGCTCCTTTTCAATCGGCAGATACGGATCACTCATAGAACCGGTTCCAATCATGCAACGCTTTCTTTTTCTGCGCAGTGTGTCTTCCAAAAGTTTGGGTGCATTCACCTTAACGGCAATATCCTCAAAAGCATGATCCATCTGATAACAGGTACTTCTGGCATCGCAATAGATACATCCGTGAAGACACCCTCTGTAAAGGTTCATTCCGTTTTGCGGACTCAGTATTGATTTTGCAATCATTTCATGCATAAAATTACCACATCCTATTCTTCCACACTCTGCTGAAACTTCACCAGATCCCGTTCCAGTCTCTTTGCCATCAGAGCGTTCTGTGACCAGCCAATCAGGCTAATCATTACATAAATCACCAGAATACTGACTGCCATTCCCACAAAACTCGGAACACGACCGGAGAAATCATCTACACCAAAAAAAGCAGCAAACAGCACCAAAAATTCAACCAGAATAAGCTGAATGACTTTTCTTATTAGTAATTCTCCGACTTTTAATTCTCTTTTGGAATACATGACAATATTGGGCAGGATTCCGAGTAGTCCGTATACCAAAGGAACCATAAAAGCATCATAGCCAACCGACTCTTCCGGCGCCATGATAAGCCCCAATACGCATATTGCCACATTAATCAATGTTACCGCTGCAAAAAAAGACCTTAAACAGTCCATCACAAATTCTTTTCCATGCATTAATACGCACCACCTTTCAGGGCTCTTCTTAACTCCTGTACATACTTTCTGGAGATAATAATCTCTTCACCGCTTTTTAGAACTGCCGTCAGACGTCCGTTTAACGCAGGCTTAATCGCTTGTATCTTCATCAAATTCAGAAGCATCGATTTAGATACCCGCAGAAAATATTTCTCCTTCAACAACTCCTCCAGTTCATAGAGTCTCTGTCTGGTCTCATAAACCTGTTTTGATGTATAGAGAAATGTTCTCTCATCCACCGCTTCAATATAGCAAATATCCGTAACAGGAATTTCATATTGTTTCCCTTCCTGTACGCCGGTCAACTGCCCGTTTCTGGTCTTTATAAATGTGACAATTTCCCGCACTTCCTCCGTCACTTCGTGACAGCGGATTTCTACCTCTTCCGATTGTTCCTCTGCGATTTTTCGTATTTTTACCTGCATCTTTTATCCTTCTAATAGCTTTCTTCCAGCACAAATTCTCCTTCGCCTTTCAGATAAAAATCATAGTACGAAAGGATAATTTCGTTCATGGTTGCAATACACTCTGTAGCATCTGCTTCTCCCACGCCAAGCATGGACGCCAGTGCCGGTGAGAACAAGGGCAAATCCGTAAAATTCATATGTCCGCTTCCCACAAAATAAGTATAATGGCTCTCTTTGGCATTTGCAAGAACCACATGATTCACATAAAGATTTCCTGCTTCTTCCCCTTGCAAATAGTGCTCCTCGTTGCTTAACGCCAACAGGGGAACGGGATATTCTCCCTTATAAAAATCATATGTGCCGTTTTCATAACTGAGTTCTTCTCCTAACATTGTACCATCGAGGTCAATAACCGCATCAATGTCATCTCTGGTCCTGCCTAATGTTACGCTACTTGCGCCCCCCAAAGAATGCCCCATGACGCCTATGGTCTGCGTATCTGTCATAGCTAAAATTGTTTCAATATCACCTGCAACCGTTTCATCCGTTACATACCAATCGGACGGCTGTAACACTCCGGCTGTCTTTGTTTCTTTTATTGTATCCAATACAAAGTTCATATCAGCCAATCTGACTTCAAGCCATGAATGTAACAATGCAATGATTTCATCCTCCGCCATGGTTTCCTCATTCACACGCATGACATCCTGTATAAATGCGGAATTTACGATTATGGTTTTGCCTGTCGTATCCGTTGTAAAAAAAGAATGGTAAGGATGATCCAAACTGACTACCACATAGCCGTGACTTGCCAGTTCCATATAGGTAGAGGTATTGCTCTGATAATATCCAAATGCTCCATGCGAGAAAAGAATTAACGGACAGCTTTCTTCCGTTTCCGTCACAGGATAATAAAAATACACCGGCACTTCACGCTTGGAACCATCTGTTTCAAAAGACTCAATACGGTTGTTATCGATAAGAATTGCCGAAGCCTGCGCCACTTCATACGGTCCTGTCGTAGGAAGACCTTCGTAATCCGTAAAAAGAAGCTTGGGGATGAGAATTACTGCAATGACGATGAGCAACAGAATGCTTGCAGGAATCATAATTACAAGACGTTTTCGGTTGTGTTTTTTATTGGTATTTTTCATTTCTGTCACCTTTCCTTTCGTTGATAAGGTGACTGTAAAAGATTTGCCGAAAGATTGCAATACAATATGGGGTAAGATGCACAAAGAGACGGTAAGATGCAGGCGTAATGAGAGTGTAAATTATTTTGTGTAAACCTCTTAGATTCATGAAAAAATATTAGATTTGCATTCGTAGGGGACGTAATGTGAATTTTTAAAATAATATAGGGAGCCTAATACAGACTCCCTATACAACGTATAGCTTCATTATAATCTTTTCCGGGAAATGAAATGTATTTTGACTATGATAAAGCCTTGCGCTTCGAATCATATAGTCTCTGGGTATTTCATAAGTCCCCAGAAAACAAGCGGAATCTCTTATTGAACTATCGTTCAATAAGCATCCCTCGCCATAGGCTCGGTTAATTACTGTTTGTTGTTGATAGCTGCCTGTGCTGCTGCAAGTCTTGCGATAGGCACTCTGAACGGTGAACAGGATACATAATCAAGTCCTAACTTATGGCAGAATTCTACGGAAGTAGGATCTCCGCCGTGCTCACCACAGATACCGATGTGAAGCTTATCATTTACAGGCTTACCAAGCTTAATTGCTGTTTCCATAAGCTTACCAACGCCGGTCTGATCCAATTTCGCAAACGGATCGTTCTCAAAAATCTTGCTGTCATAGTAAGCATCTAAGAACTTACCTGCATCATCACGTGAGAAACCGAATGTCATCTGTGTTAAGTCATTGGTACCGAAGCAGAAGAAATCAGCTTCCGCTGCAATTTCATCAGCAGTAAGTGCTGCACGGGGAATTTCGATCATAGTACCAACTTCGTACTCTAAAGCGATTCCTGCTGCTGCAATTTCTGCATCTGCAGTTTCAACCACCATCTTCTTAACAACCTTTAACTCTTTGATTTCACATACAAGCGGAATCATGATCTCAGGCTTTACGTTCCAATCCGGATGTGCTTTCTTAACAGCGATTGCTGCGCGGATAACAGCCTTAGTCTGCATCTTTGCAATTTCAGGATAAGTAACTGCAAGACGGCATCCTCTGTGACCCATCATCGGGTTGAACTCATGAAGAGAATCAATAATGGTCTTAATCTCTTCTACGCTCTTGCCCTTAGCATCTGCAAGCTTCTTAATATCTTCTTCCTCTGTCGGAACGAACTCATGAAGAGGCGGATCTAAGAAACGAATGGTAACAGGATTTCCTTCCAAAGCTTCGTATAATTTCTCAAAGTCTCCCTGCTGATAAGGTAAAATCTTATCAAGTGCAGCTTCTCTTTCTTCCACTGTATCAGAACAAATCATTTCACGGAATGCTGCAATTCTGTCTTCCTCGAAGAACATATGCTCGGTACGGCAAAGACCGATGCCTTCTGCACCAAGTTCACGAGCCTTCTTTGCATCTGCAGGAGTATCTGCATTGGTACGAACCTTAAGTACGCGATACTTATCAGCCCATGCCATGATACGTCCGAATGTACCTGTAATGGTTGCATCCACGGTAGGAATGATACCATCATAAATCTTACCGGTAGAACCATCGATAGAGATGAAATCACCTTCGTGATATTCTTTGCCGGCAAGTGTAAACTTCTTGTTTGCTTCATCCATTGCGATATCACCGCAACCGGATACACAGCAGGTTCCCATACCTCTTGCAACTACCGCTGCATGAGAGGTCATACCGCCACGAACAGTTAAGATACCCTGCGCAGCCTTCATACCTTCAATATCTTCAGGAGAGGTTTCTAAACGAACAAGAACTACCTTCTCGCCTCTTGCATTCCACTCTTTCGCATCTTCTGCAGTAAATACAATCTTACCGCAAGCAGCACCCGGTGAAGCACCAAGCGCTTTACCTACGGGTTCTGCAGCCTTCAATGCCGCCGCATCAAACTGAGGATGTAACAGAGTATCCAGGTTTCTCGGATCAATCATGGAAACTGCCTTCTCCTCTGTAATCATACCTTCATCAACCAAGTCACATGCAATCTGCAATGCAGCCTGTGCTGTTCTCTTACCATTACGTGTCTGAAGCATGTATAACTTCTTATCTTCAATGGTAAACTCCATATCCTGCATATCTCTGTAATGATCTTCCAATGTAGCACAAATCTTAATGAACTGGTCATATACTTCAGGCATAACATTCTGTAATTCTGAAATCTTGTTCGGTGTACGAACACCTGCAACAACGTCTTCACCCTGGGCATTCATAAGGAATTCACCCATAAGCTTCTTCTCGCCTGTAGCCGGATCACGTGTAAATGCAACACCGGTACCTGATGTATCACCCATGTTACCGAATGCCATCATCTGTACGTTAACTGCAGTTCCCCATGAATAAGGGATATCATTGTCACGACGATAGATATTCGCTCTGGGGTTGTCCCATGAACGGAATACAGCCTTAACGGCAGCCATTAACTGCTCCTTCGGATCTGTAGGGAACTCTTCACCGATTTTTGCCTTATATTCAGCTTTGAACTGATTTGCAAGTTCTTTCAAATCATCTGCAGTAAGGTCAACGTCCTGTGTAACGCCCTTTGCTTCCTTCATCTCATCGATGAGTTCTTCAAAGTATTTCTTACCTACTTCCATAACTACGTCAGAGAACATCTGGATAAATCTTCTGTAGCAGTCCCATGCCCAACGGGGATTGCCGGATTTCGCAGCAAGAACTTCAACAACTTCTTCATTCAAACCAAGATTCAAAATAGTATCCATCATACCGGGCATGGAAGCTCTCGCACCGGAACGAACGGAAACAAGGAGGGGATTCTCTTTATCGCCGAATTTCTTTCCTGTGATTTCTTCCATCTTTGCAATGTATTCCATAATCTGAGCCTGGATTTCATCATTAATCTTCTCTCCATCCTCATAATACTGTGTACATGCTTCTGTTGTGATGGTAAATCCCTGCGGTACAGGTAAACCGATATTGGTCATTTCTGCAAGGTTCGCACCTTTACCACCTAAAAGATTACGCATATCTGCGCTACCTTCTTTAAATAAATACACCCATTTCTTTGCCATTATCCTTCCTCCTTCGAAATTTTATTCCCCCTCGACCGGTAATACAACATTGCACATTTCCGATATCGGGCGTTTGGCAAAAACGTATCAAAACGGTATTTGCATACCGTTAATCACTCAATTCATTTACCAATCTTTGATTAGCTAAAACATTATAACATAATAAAAGACTAAAATCCACCACTTTTCGCTATTTTCACCATGAAACTTATCTTTTTTATATGAGGGGTATATAAAAACAAATATAAGAAAAATCAGCGCTGAAAGAATAACGTTTCATTCTCTCAAATCACTGATTTTTCATTCTACATAACAATTAATTTTCAATTCTCTGTCACCGTCGGAAATTTCACCTGCGCCTTAAATAAATCACCGTCAATCACAAGCGTAAGCGTTCCGCCCTGCAATTGTATCAGACTTTTGGCAATTGCCAGACCGAGTCCGTTTCCTTCTGAATGTCGTGAATCATCTGCCCTGGTAAAACGCTCCATCAATTCCTCGGGTGCAATGTCCAATGCGTCTCGCGAAGTATTTCTGAATGTAATCAGAACTTCCTTCGCCTGTTCCTCTATCGTAAGATAAACACGTGTTTTCTCCAAAGAGTATTTGCATATATTATTTAGCAAATTATCAAACACACGCCACATCCGACGGCCGTCCGCCATAATGAGAACCTTTTTTTCAGGACACTTTATAATCGGCTCAAGGCCGGCTTCACACAGTCGTTTCTCATATTCCCCTACAGCCTGTGTTAAAAGTACGCCAACATCCGTAGGCATCAGTTGTACTTCGAGATTCCCTGTACTTGCCTTAGAAGCTTCAACCAAATCTTCTACTAAAGTTTTTAATTTAACGGACTGACGTTCAATCACTTCCGCATACTCTTTGATTTTTTCAGGATCCGATTCTTTCTGAATCAAATCGGAGTAATTTATGATGGAGGTTACAGGCGTCTTGATATCATGAGAAACATTCGTAATCAGTTCTGTTTTCATACGCTCACTTTTCATGCGTTCTTCCACTGCCTTCGCTACTGCGCATCCGATGTTGTTTAAGTCCTTCCCATGCGCCTTTAAATCCGCAACCAGATATTTCGTTTCAATCTGCGCTGACAAATCACCTTCCGCCAAAGACTTCGCACCTTTACGGAGTATGCAAAAGGCAATTGCAATATAAAGAAGCACAAACGGAATCAGAAGCACCTCTGCCGCCAAACCCAGGAGAAACATATCCCAATCCCCTTGAAAATAAATGAACCACAAAAGATGCAGTGCAGATGCCCCTGCCAGTACAAGGCAGGTACGCCAAACCAAAGGAATCTTTAGAACCAACGGAACTATCCATACAATGACCTTCTTTACTCCCTTCCAAAGGTAAGCACAAAGCGATTCTTTGATCAGGATTCCGAGTTTCAGACGCAGTGCAACACTCATACACCAGCCAAGTGAAATGCTAATGCAGAACACTCCCAACACACCTGCAAGGCATAAACTGAACACCTCATTGTCAAACGTCTCATCTATGATACAAAGGCTGACACAACCGGCTACCGCCGTCGCCACAGTCAGAATTTCAATCGGTACAAATGTCCCCCACCCCTTGGTTACACTTCCGTCTTCTCTGCGACCGGATGCCCACATAAGATAGCAGAATAGCCCGATTGACAGGAACACTTCCAGTGCAAGAAGCGCCCAAATCCAATATTTCCATGAGAACATCAGCCCGGCAAATAACTCAGGATAATATATGCTGCTTGTGCTTGTCAGTTCATCTTTCATCACGATACGGACATTGAACGGCTCGTAATCTACCGACTCATCATATGCACCGGCGGAAGAGATAACACCGTTATAAACTTCCCAGTCACTTACATACTCGATTCTGCTTCGACTATCCTGTTCGCCATAAACATAATTGGTTCCGTTTTTTTCACCTTTTATCTCAGCATAAAATACGTCCTGTTCATTACAAAAATCATCTGCTGCCTTTACATTCCCGTTCATAACAGGCCATAAAAGTTCTAATGCAATATCCCTGTTAACGCTTCCGCCAAGCGCCTCCTGATACCAGTCTTTCCGGTTCTTTAAATATACTCCTTCTTCCACCATAAGTCCGCATCCGATTACCGTTCCCAGAAGAAGCACACACATTATCACAGAAATAATAAAAGCAATCACTTTGGATGCAATATTACTAAACTTTTTCATCTTCTACACCTCCCACTTTTTTTTCGTTCTGTCAATCTTATATCCCTGTCCCCAGATTACTTTTACATATCTTGGTTCCGTCGGATTGATCTCAATCTTTTCCCTGATGTGTCTGATATGTACCGCTACAATATTCTCGCTGCCGTACAAATGCTCCTGCCATACTTTTTCATATATTTCACGAGGAGAAAACACTTTGCCTGGATTTGACAAGAGAAGCTTTAGAATATCATATTCCGTTGGTGTAAGACTTACAGGCTTTCCATCCACACTTATCTCCTTGGCCACATCATTCATCTCCAATCCTCCTACGCTAAAAACCCCTTCCTGCATTACTTTTCCTCCAAGTGTAAAGTATCGTCTAAGTTGCGAGCGAACCCTTGCATTCACTTCCACAGGGTTAAACGGTTTGGTAATGTAATCATCTGCACCGATATTCAGACCAAGAATCTTATCAGTATCCTCACTTTTGGCTGTAAGAAGAATCACCGGAACATTGCTCGTTTCCCTTAACTTTGCAAGCGCTGAGATACCATCCATTTGCGGCATCATAATATCCAGAATAATCAAATGGATTTCCTCACCGGCAAGTATTTCAAGCGCCTCTTTTCCATTATAGGCTTCATAAAAACACATATCTTCTGCCGTCAAATATATTTTCAAAGCATTCACAATATCCTTTTCATCATCACATAATAAAATGTTGTACATTCTTTTCTCCTCCTTTATGACTTCCTACTCAGTATATCGAAAAAAAGTTTAAGATAAAAGTCTCGAAATGATTAAGAAATGATTAAGATGTTTCAACTTTTCACAACCGAGAGTTTCGAAAACCACACAATCTTATGCATTTTAGATTAAAAAAAACGAAATGGTGAAACTCACCATTTCGTCCTAAACTTATTCTTTTAGAATGTAAACTTATCTGCAAAAAATGCATCCAGTTCTTCAATTTTAACACGTACCTGTTCCATGCTGTCTCGGAAACGTACTGTTACACAACCATCTGTTTCAGATTCGAAATCATATGTAACACAGAACGGTGTACCGATTTCGTCCTGACGACGATATCTCTTACCAATATTTCCTCTGTCATCAAATTCACAGTAGTATTTCTTGCAAAGTTCCGTATAAACCTTCTCAGCACCTTCATTTAACTTCTTGCTCAAAGGAAGCACACCAATCTTAACGGGTGCAAGTGCAGGATGGAAACGAAGCACGGTACGCATATCGCCTTCGCCCAAATCTTCTTCATCATATGCGCCGCAAAGGAATGCAAGAACCACACGATCAGCGCCCAATGACGGCTCTACAACGTAAGGAATATACTTCTCATTCTTTGTATCATCAAAATATGTCATATCCTGCTTAGATACATTCTGATGCTGTGTTAAGTCATAATCGGTTCTGTCTGCGATACCCCAAAGTTCGCCCCAACCAAACGGGAAGAGGAACTCAATATCGGTTGTTGCTTTGGAATAGAAAGAAAGTTCTTCGGGATCATGGTCACGTACACGCATTTCCTCTTCCTTCATACCAAGAGAAAGTAACCAGTCAATACAGAATTTCTTCCAGTATGCAAACCATTCAAGGTCTGTATCAGGCTCACAGAAGAACTCAAGTTCCATCTGTTCGAATTCTCTGGTACGGAATGTAAAGTTACCCGGTGTAATCTCATTACGGAATGACTTACCAATCTGACCGATACCAAAAGGAATTTTCTTTCTGGAAGAACGCTGAACGTTCTTAAAGTTTACGAAGATACCCTGTGCGGTTTCAGGTCTTAAATATACTGTATTCTTTGCATCTTCCGTTACACCCTGGAAGGTCTTAAACATTAAGTTAAACTGACGAATGTCTGTAAAATTATGCTTCCCGCAAGTAGGACACGGAATACTGTTCTCTTTGATGAATTCCATCATCTTTTCCTGGGACCACGCATCAACTGCTTCTGTCAAAGCAATTCCCTTTTCTGCACAAAAATCCTCAATTACTTTGTCAGCACGGAAACGTTCATGACACTCTTTACAATCCATAAGCGGATCAGAAAATCCACCCAAATGACCGGATGCAACCCATGTCTGGGGATTCATCAAAATGGCACAATCCACACCTACGTTATAAGGATTCTCCACGATGAATTTCTGCCACCATGCCTTTTTTACATTATTTTTCAGCTCTACACCAAGATTTCCGTAATCCCATGTGTTTGCTAATCCACCATAGATTTCGGAACCCGGATAGATAAATCCTCTTGTTTTGGCAAGAGTTACAATTTTCTCCATTGACTTTTCCATAGCCAACCTCCTATGCGTCTTAATATATGATAATCGTGGCATCCGTATTCTCAAACGCATCCACTTCATACTCATCAATTATTTTAACATCTTCACTAACATATAAAATTTTGGACGGTACTCTCAACCGTGCGGGAATATCTGTAATCATAACCTTCTTATCCTGCATGGTAAGAATCTGATACAAATCAATTGTCTCATCGGGATTGGAAGGATTCTGCAAAATAACATCCATCGTATACCCGGCCGCAAGCGCTTCGGAAATCGTACCATTGAAAAAAGCTTCCTGATTAAAAGCCTCGTAGTCCGATGCTGTTTTATACGTAAGTTGCGTTTTCACAATTCCGTTTTCAACCTTAAAATGTTCTAAAGCAATCGTATCAACACCGTTTTTACTGTTATACGCAGAAATTTCTTCTGCAATGGTAAGGCTTAACTCTTCCTCATCATACTGTGGCATGCTAAAATCTTCCACAACTGTTTCGTAAACCTTTCCCTCTTTATCAACATACATGGTTGTCGCTCCGATTTTGTCCGGATTCTGCTGATTGCAGGCAACCGTAAACAACATAACAACGATTCCAAGAACTGCAGCTATTGCTTTTTTCATGAATCTCCTCCGTCTAATTACTTTTAAGACATGCACTTAATTATATCTGAGTCAACTTACTTTTTCAAGGCTTTCTTTTTTTTCAAGGTTTTCTTCCCTGAAAACAGCAAGATTCCGGACACAAGCAAACCAATTACGGAAATAATCAGACCTTCCTTAAAGCCCGGAGGCATATAGGTAAATTCCAGTTCATGTGTTCCGGGTCCGACTTCAAATGCCAAAAATGCATCTTTCCATGCATAAACCTGCACTTCTTCACCATCTGCAAAAACACTCCATCCCTCTTCATAGGGTATGGATGTAAATACCGTTGCTGTTTTGGGTGATTCAATCAAAGCCAAAATCTTTGTATCACTCATTTCCTTAATTTGCATCGGATTTGCTGCCAGCACATCATATATCTGATCAAGTACCTGCTGACTCATGAAATAAACCAATGCATTCAATGACTTTGTTTCATCGTCAGAAGGAGTAACGCAAATCTCTCTCGGATATGAAGTCACACCAAAGGAAAGAATCTTTCGGTACTCTAAATCATCCACTTCATAGGTTTTCTCTTCTCCGCTAATAAGATTGCGTTCTGTTACATTTACTGAATCCGCATTTTTAATAAACATGCACGGTGATTCCTCTGCCGGAACCTCAAATGCAAGAGTAGAAAGTTCCTCGGAATCATTCATTGCATCCTCTGCGCCCTCGGCAAAATCTTCATTCTGCCCAAGATAATATTTCTCATAGACAGAAGCTTCTACAAACAATTTGTCATTCGTACCAAGCAATGCTTTCGCAAATTCATTATGAACCAGAAACGGATTTCTTTCAACGGGAAACTGAAACTGTTCATCCAAATAAGAATCAACCAAAAATCCAAGCGGAAGTGCCTGCTCATTCGTATAACAATACAACGTATTATTTCCTGCTGTATATTCTTCTTTCGTATAGCGCACGCCGGGAAGAACATCCTCATCATTAATAACATACTTTACACCGAAAAGCGAACCTACAAAAGGCGTTGCACCGGCATATGAAACAGAACCGTTACTGTAGCGCAATCCGAATTGTTTATAAAATTCTGCCAAATCATCTCTGATTGTAGAAGAGAAATAAGACACTCCGTTATAATCGTTCCATGCAGCATCATTCACCGTTTTTCTTGAAATCTCTTCCATTCTGAAAAAGGCACCTGCTTCATCTTCTTCTTTTTCCCTGACAATTTTGGCAATTACCGCATCATTCTTTTCATAATTGTTTTTGCTTACTGTTGAATTAATCCCGGTAACAAACGTATTTACACATACTTCCAGAAGACATACCCCTGCCAAAAACCAGAACCACACCTTTGCCGTTTTCGCTCTATTCTTGATATCTTTCAACTCGATAAACAAAAGGAATAAATAAATCAACAGCAACACAATGGAAACAAGGTACACATGTGTCCCTTTATATTCCATCTCTTTCCCCGCAAAAATCCATGCAACGGCAAGTAATACTGCTTCTGCAACCCCAACGATGCAAAGTACTTTCACGGAACATTCCTGCCTCTTTTCATACACCTGATACATAACCGAAATCGCCAGGAATATAAAGAAGAACGCCTGTCTTGCCGGAAAGCTGTTCGGAAAATGCAGTCCGTGCCAGATATAGTCCAAAATATTTAACTGAAAGCTCAACAACAAAAAGACAAGCATAAAAGCCGTAACCAGTTTTTCTTTCCATGGGATACTTTTTACGGAAAGAAACATAGGAAACGCCAAAAGGAAAAAGACTGAAGAATAAATATTCGGAAGCTTACTTTTGTTTAATACGCTCGGCATATTAATTAACAATCTCTCCAACACTTCCAGTATACTAAAATTACTTGTCAATTCTTGCGGAAACGTAGAATTCCCGGAAGGAGTATGCTGTAAGGCAAGATATACGGGCAACATAATAACCGCTGCCACCGAAACATATAAAACCGTAATCGCAGCAAATCGAGCCAGTGCAATCACAATTTCACGAAAAGTGATTCCTTTTTGGGCACAGAAAGCAATCGGCAGATAGCAAATAAGGCAAAAGCCCACAATAACCGCCAAATAGAAGTTACTGATGGCGCAAATTCCCATCGCGATTGCATACCATTTACCGCTCTTTCCCCGCACCAGTTCTTCTACACCGAGAACAACCAAAGGAAACAGTGCATAACAGTCATTCCAGATTATATTACAGGAATAAGCAAGATAATATGATGATGCTCCGTAAAAAAGTGAAAAAGCAACCATCATCCAATTTTCTTTCAAATATCTCTTACTCAGAAAAAGGAAAAAAGCAAGACCTGCAACACCGCTCCTAAAAACCATAGTGAAATTCATAACTTCAACAACCATGTCATTTGGTACAAAGCGGTAAATCCAGTTCAACGGACTCGCCAGATAATACGCATAGTGCGCCCAGTAATTTACACCAAGTCCGTTATCAAACGCATAAAAGAGGCTGTCGCCTTCTTTCAGTTTGCGTGCAAATTCTTTCATAAACGGTGCATACTGATGATAAAAATCCATTCTCATATAAGAACGGTCTCCAAACGGATACACATGACGTATTGCATAAAGAACAGTCATTACAGCAATCGGAATCAAAAAAGCTGCTATATGCATTTTATACTTTGATAAAATTGTAAGGAATTTTCCCTTTTCCTTCACCTGTATATTCTGTTTATGTACTTTATTTGTTCCCATAGTTTCACCTTTCACACAACAACATTCAGATTATTATATCAAATCTTCCAGCATTTGCAAAGAATGCATCGTTTTATCAATGCTTTCCTTCCGTGCCCTGTTTGCAACATCAATCAATTCCTTTGTCATCTCGTTACTTAGCAGAAAAGAATATACTTTTTCCGGTTTTTCTGTCCAAAGATAGCGCAAAACCTTTTCAATGCCACGAAGGTCTTCGCCTTCCGGAATTCCCTTGAATTCACCGTTGCACATAATCATTTTAATTTCATAAACCGCACGTACAAACGGATTCGGAAACGTCTCCAGTCCGAGTACTTTTAACGACTGGTATAATAGTTTCAAAAGGTCTGCATCTTCTTTATTTTCACGGGTATAATAATCTGCCAGTTCAAGGAAATACATCCCGTAAAGCATCTTTTCAAAATCATCCCTGATTTCTTCAAAATAACAAGTGATATTTGCATCTGAGAGCGAATATGCACTACTTCCCGGAAATAGAACAAACTCCCCAAAACAAAAGGGAGTTGTTGTCGCTAAAAAGCGGTTATTCTGACGTCGGGCTCCTCTGGCAAAAACCGTAATTTTACCGCGTTCTCTTGTCAAAATCACGAGCCTTCTGTCAAATTCTTTCACTGGTTCTGATTTGATAACAATCCCCAGAACGGTAATCAGACTCTGCATGTGTTTGTCCTACGTCTTTCTTATCTTCTTCTGATTCAATTGAGGCACGATTTGAAAAAGTATCTGATGATACACTTGTATAACGTAAATAGTCCTCAACTCTACCTGTTTTCATAAAAGTATTCCACTCGTTTACGTTCTTCATTGCAAACCCTTCTCTCTTTGTTTTTCAATAGATATCGTTTGCAATTTTTCAAAAAACTATTCGAAATCTTTTGCCTGAAAGCCAAAATTTTTCAAAAGAAAATCACTGTCTCTCCAGTCTTTTTTTACTTTTATCCAAATTTTAAGCTGCACCTGTTTCCCAAGCATTCTTTCAATATCCGCACGCGCAAGCGAGCCGATTTTTTTTAGCATCTGACCACCTTTTCCGATAATAATTCCTTTATGGGAATCTCTCTCGCACACGATGGTCGCTTCTATAAAAACGATTTTCTTTTCAAACTTCATAGATTCAATACTGACAGCAATTCCGTGCGGAATCTCATCCTGAAGCAGACGAAGTGCCTTTTCACGAATTAATTCTGCAACAATCTGCCGTTCCGGCTGATCTGTCAGCGTTGACTTATCATAAAAGAACGGTCCGTACGGAAGATATTTCTTCACACATTCCAGCAACACATCAAAGTTCTTATTTTTCAAAGCACTTACAGGAACCACTTCCGCGAAATCAAGCTCTTTACGATACGTATCAATCACCGCAAGAAGTTCTTCTTTTTTGACCGTATCAATCTTGTTAATTACAAGAATTATCGGTGTTTTCACTTTCTGAAGCACTTCAATAATCGCTTTCTCTCCCGCACCGATAAAAGTTGTGGGTTCTATCAGCCACAAAATCACATCAGCCTCATGTATGGTGCTTTGCGCCGCCGTCACCATATAATCCCCAAGTTTATTCTTGGATTTGTGAAGTCCGGGCGTATCCACGAATACAATCTGCATTTCCTCATCCGTATATACAGTCTGAATACGATTTCTAGTCGTCTGTGGTTTATTTGAGGTAATTGCAACCTTTTGACCAATCAGGGCATTCATCAATGTCGACTTTCCCACATTCGGCCTTCCTATCATTGTAACAAATCCGGACTTCTTATTCTCCATCATACATTCTCTTCCTTTATTCTGTTTCTTCTTTTGAAACAATCATTTTTTTATTTTTCTTTTTCATTATAGCCTTTATAATTTTAATTGCAAGGACAAATACACCTGCCAAAACAGCTATGGTGAAAAGATAAGGCAATGTAACCACAAGAATGCGGAACAATGTTATAAAAAAGAGGGCAACCGACTCCAGACTATTCATAAAATCTTCAAAAAGCTCTGCCCAAAATCCTTTTTCTTCTTCCGGTTGAATTGAAGGAGCCATTTGTTCCGAAACATTCAGCTTTACAGTCGCATAATCCACAAGATTGTCATAAGTACGCAATCTGCTTTCTGTATTTTCAATCTGATATCTCACTTCCGAAAGGCGGGAATTTAAATATGTAATATCTTCCAGGTTCTCTGCTTTCTCAAGCAAGGCAAGGAGGCTCTGCTCCTCTGCAAGAAACATATTTTTTTGTCCCTGTGTATCCACATATTGTAAGGTGACATCATCTGTTGCCATGGTTTTTTCAACCACACTACACATATTTCCCACTTCACCGATAAAAGAATCCAAATATCGTTCCGGCACCCTGATTTCAAGATGTGCATTACACACAAATTCATCATCATACTTATCGCCGAAATAAATATCTGACTTGGCAATATATCCACCAAGAAGCGATGTCTTTGTTTCGATAAGTGCAATAAACTCATCAAAGTTTTCTGTTTCCACATCCATCGAAACATTTTTAATCAGTTTGCGGTTTGTGGAAAGATTTTCAGAGGGCATTGATGTAGTCTCAACAGCACCGCTTGTATCAACCGAATTCTCTGCATACCCATAATCTACATCCGTATAAGCCTCATAACTTTCCGCTGCCACCGAATCTTCCCCCGCATATGCCGGAGCCGAAGACTTGTTGCATCCCACAGGAAGCACCATTGCACAACAAATTGTAAATACAAGCGCCAGTTTTTTCAATAATCTCTTTTTCATAATCTTTTCCTCCCTAAAAAGTGTTTTGATATAAAGTTTTTTCTGTCTTTGTATAATGATACGTTTCACAAAACACTTTTTATGGGATTTTTTAGAAAAAGTTATTAATTTGAAAACAAGGGTTTAATTTCCTTAAATAACTCTTTTGCTTCCGTAATTGCCGTCTCATTTCCGACCACACAAATACAATCGCTCGCAAGCATATTTTTCAGATACGGTGCCAGGGCACGAATCTGTTCATCCGTGGTTGAAAGTAACTCATCTCTTTCTTTTTGCAACTCTTCTACAGTAATGCCTCTTCGATACATCAGATATGCACGATTTCCGCTCGTAGCAGGTGTAAGAGGAATATCTTCATCACTTATCGTACCGATAATAAACTGTGTCATTTCTCTTTCTGACGCAGTGAAGTTTTCCAAATAGGAAACAACATTTTCAAACACTTCATTCGTCTTGGTCAGATTCGGATCCCTGTAGGATACGAAATATCCGAGACCGTTTTTCTTAAATGCAGACATACATCCGTATGCTCCGCCCTCCACACGAACATGATTCCAAAGATAATCATACCCGAGAATGGTTCTTAACACTTTCATGGAGCCTGTATATTCGCTGCTGTTTTCAAACAATCTTCCTGCTCTGCAGACATATTGTACTTTTGCGGAATTCATAAAGCCTTCATTTTTTTTCACTAATTCAAGCTTTGTCGGCATCTCTTCAAGTGTCCCCTGATCCAGGCGCTCCATAAGATGCGCAAACGCGGTCCGAACCCCGGCGTCTTCCTCAAGCGAAGTATAATCCAATAATAGATTTTTGCTTCTTAACAGGCCTTTCAAAAGCTTTTGCAATATTTCAACGACCTCTTCCTTGCGACTGTCAAAATTCTTTTCAAGTTCATCAATAAAATAGTAGAACTCCAATCCGCAAAGCTGTTCTCCCAAAAGCATCATTTTAGAAAGATACGTCAAAGCTCTTGTTGCTGCCAGCGTATGACCTTTCGTCATGAATCTTGATTCCATTCGGGACTTGGTTTGTGCAATAATCTCATATAAACGGTTGGAATCCTCAAAAGAAGTCTCAAATAAAATCTCTTCGATTAACGCAAATGCTTTTTGCATATTTTCATATAAAACCTTTGCTTTTACTTCAAAATACAATGTTCCGTCATCCAATGCATCAGCATGCTCGTAGTACAAACTCTCTACACTCAATCCGCCCGTCACAAGCAATATTTCGTGAGAAAGATTTCCGTAATCGTATTTTTTTGTATCCATATATCCCAAAACATTTTGAAGCAATCCCAAATATGGCAAATATGCTTCCGGTACATGCCCTGCATCAAATGAAATCCGCAGGTAACCGATTCCGTTTGTAAAGACTTCATGCCGCAAAAAAACCGCATCATTGATTGCATCAATCACAGTATTCGGTTTCCAAGCTTCTTTTTTGATATCGTTTCGTTCTAGAAGTGGAATTTTAGCCAGATTTTCTTCGCTGTCAGGTGTTTCCTGATATATTTTCAATGCTTCCGTTTCAGCAATCAGCTCTTCAATTTGTTCTTCTGTTAATGTATCTTTATACGCCTGCAGCTTTTTGGCAAGTTTCTGCTCTTCCTGCGCGGCAAGTCCCTTTTGCGGACTTGCAAATACAATAGTCTTATGCGTGTTGTGTAAAAGGTATTTTGAAATCAATTCTTCAAAATAGCCGCTTTCAACTTTATTCTTAATGGAAGCAAAAGTCGCATTTGCTTCAATATGCCAGAAAGGAAGTTTGTCATCATATAACCAACTGTCCAATGCATTTAATCCGTAAATCAATCCCTTAGGATAAGAACCAAAATCCGCTTCTCTGTAGCGGAATTCATTGGATGCAATTGCTGCATACAATGCACGTCTGTCCACACCTTCTTTGGCAAGCTTTTCCAACACTTCTTCTATAATGTCTACAAATTTATCCTTATCGACTGCATTTGCATTCTTTGCAATCACGGAAAAATAGGGTTGTAAAATACCGTTTTCAAATACACTGTAAACATCCTTTCCGATTCCGGCGTCAATCAAAGCCTTTTTCAAAGGGGCACCCGGCGCAGAACAAATTGCATAATCAAGAATTTGCAAAGCAATATACAATTCCCTGTCAAGAGAAGTTGCACAAGCCACATTATAAGAAAGAAATGTTTTTCCGTCTTCTGTCTCTGCATCCGAAATCGGATACTTAATTTCACATTCACGCGGTTTGGCAAAAGGTTCCTGGATTTCCGGCATGGAATTTACTTTCAGATAATCAAACTTACTTAAATAATTCTCATCAATAAACCGAAGCTTCTCTGCCATATCCATATTACCGTACAAATAGATATAGCTGTTTGAAGGATGATAATAACGTCTGTGAAAATCCAAATATTCCTCATACGTCAGCATCGGAATTGCATCCGGATGCCCTCCGGATTCAACACCGTATGAAGTATCCGGATACAAAGAATTCATAATTTCCCGCTCAAGGATATCGTCCGGCGAAGAAAATGCTCCTTTCATCTCATTATAAACCACACCGTTTATTTTTAAAGGTTCTTCCGGACTATGCAATTCATAATGCCAGCCTTCCTGCTTGAAAATTTTATCCTCTTTATAAATATTGGGATAAAACACAGCATCTAAATAAACATGCATCAGATTCTGAAAATCCTTATCATTGCAACTGGCAACAGGATAAACGGTTTTATCAGGATATGTCATTGCATTCAAAAAAGTATTCAAAGATCCTTTTGCCAACTCAATAAAAGGATCCTTTACCGGAAACCTTTCGGAACCGCACAAAACCGTATGTTCAACAATATGTGCAACACCGGTACTGTCTGTAGGCGGAGTACGGAATCCAATATAAAACACTTTGTTTTCATCGTCATTTGATAAAAGGGTAATTCTTGCTCCCGTCTTTTTATGACGCATAATAATACCCGCAGAATTCAAATCCTCAATAAATCTGTTTTCAAGCATCTCATATGCATCTAAATTTTTTAACGCATCCATTGTCATTCTTTCTTCACCTTTCTTATTCGGATTATTACTGAATCATTTCATTCAAAAAAGAACGATTGTATATTTCATTCTTTTAATATTTTATCCTTTAATGAAAGAAAAACGAAAAGAAATATTTTCCTTTCCGTTTCGTTTTTCTTTTACATATCGTATGTCATTTCTAACGGCATTTCAATACAGAATTTCGGAATATAAATATGTATTCCGTCAATCAACTCCGATACTTCTCCAAAGTACTGGTACATACCTTCCACCGTTTCTATTCGGCAGAAATAATCTTTATCGGAAGCAATAACTTTCTCAAAGAGAGGCACGCCAAACTGGTTCACCGGCTGTACCGCACCGGAAAGGTCACACAGAATATTTCCACCGGAAATTTCAAGATAACCCTTTGTATCTCCAAGAGAAATTGAATTTGCAGCAAGCAGCACAACCTTAACAGCGCCGGAATGAATATATGTTTTACCGCATCCGTGATAATTGCCGATACCGCCTACCTCCGTGCCTTCAATGTAGACAAATACTTCAGCACTGCTTATGGAAATTTCCATCGTTCCGTCCATGGAGCCGATTCCGACACCTTCCATACAATGGAGAATCATACGCACTTTACCGGAATTAATCTGAATCCGTCCGTCTCTGTCACGTAAAGAGCCAATACCGGTTGCCACACTACCGGAAGCATCCATCTCAATATCGGCAGTCGATACGATATCTACATTTCCGTTAAAGGAACCGATTCCCACCGCATCAGCTCCTGATGAAGAAATCGCAACAGAACAATCATCCAGAACAATTCTGGTATGACCTTCCACCGATCCGATACCGATAGACTTACTACCGTTTGAAATCACTTCGATGTTACCGCTGTTAAACCTCAACTCAGATTCTTCGTCTGCAACTGTACCGCCGATACCAACAGCAAGGTCACCATTGCTTTCAACTCGTAAAGTTCCGAGTCCGTCAAAACAAATGACACCATACGGTCTGTCATTCATACAACCGATACCAAGACCATTGTTATGATCCACATGTATAGTCAGATTACCATCTCCGCAAATAACCAGCTTCGATGATTTCGGAACATAAATTCCTTCATAGGAAAGCGTATTGTCACCCTCAAGGCATAAGCGTAATGTTGCATTCTCGCCGATATCAATAACAGGCATTTCCCTGCCTCGCATATTGACATCCGACAACGTAATGGTCGCTTCAACATTATCCTGTACCTTAATTCCCATATATACTTCGCGTTCTTTATCACCACTGATTCTAATTTCAGAACGTCCGACCAAAATCTGGGAGTAGAAATCCAATGCAAGATTAACGGCTGAAATCTCATCATGATTACTTGCCATATACACTTTATTTTCGTAAGCAAGTTTTGCCAGTTTAAGATTAATTGCAACGATTTCATTCTCGATATCTTCGTTAATCGATTCAGCAATAACCGTATTCGGTCTGCCTGTATAAAATCCCTGAATCAAATGGCAGCCCAACTGAATTACCATCTGAAGTTCTTCCGGTGTTTCAACACCTTCAGCCAAAATCATCATATTATGATTATTTGCAAAAGACACATATCCTGAAACCAAATGCTGTTTTTTACTGTCAGAATCAATGCCCATAATCATAGAATGGTCAATTTTTAAGTAATTGGGGCTGTTCTGTAAGAGAGACGAAGCATTTGAGTAACCGGTTCCGTAATCATCCAAAGCCAGTTCACAGCCACTCTTTTCCATATACTTATGAACTGCTGCGCAGGATTCTTCGGACTGCATGCCGTTTTCTGTTATCTCAATTACAAGATGCTTCATCAGTTCATCATACTGATTCAGCAATTCGTCAAATTCTTCTTCCTTAATAATTGCCGTCGGAATACTGTTTAAGAACAATTTTCTGTCATCAAAAATCGCTCTGTTTTCACTCATGATACGCAACACATTATAAAAAGTATAATGCTCTACTTCATAAAGTCTGTCCTGTCTGGTTGCAAGTTCAAGAACATCTACGGGACTCAAACCGATTTCCGTCTTTGTTCTCATCAAAGCTTCATAGGCATAAATTTTACCGGTTTTGGCACTGACAATCGGCTGAAACTTATACTGAAGCTCATTGCGGTCTAACAGTGTTCTAAGCTTATTATCCTTCATGTATTCTGTTTCCTGTCGTCTGTACGCATCAGGAAGGAAATAATTCGGATCGGATTTACGGAACATTGTTGCTTCATAAACCGCAAAGCTTGTATTTTTCACCATATCATCCATGGTTACGGCATGTTGCGGATAACAGGAATATCCGCAGTACGTTGTGAAATTCTCCGCTGTCGGAAGACGTAACATGATTTCGTTAATCTGATTCAGAATAGAAGCAAGTTCGTTCTTCATTCGCTCCTTGTCTTCTTCCTGTACAAACAACATAATCTCATGCCCGGACTTACTTCCGGAAACAACATTCCGGTTTCCTTTCAGTCTTTCATAGACACGGAAAATTTCTCCGATTTCGTTCATCGTATCCGCAGCCTTTTGATAACCTACGAAATGACGCAAATGTTCGATTCCGTCTATGTGATAACACACCAGAAAGCAGTTTGTCAAAGTAAGCTGCATCTGTGTATCAGCCTTCTTAATAAAAGTATCATAGTAATATAATCCAAGTTCCGGATCAATATCTTCGGATTCCATAATATTCATATATGCCGGAATATCTTCACGCTGAAATGCACGAATCAAAGTAAGTGCAATTGCAACCCCGACCACGAGGAAAATAGCACCCGCAAAAATATAAGTATACGGATACCACTGTTCAAATCCAACCGTCAGGACATTATATACACCAACAATAATCAACAAAAAAGCAAGGACAATAAAAATATTCTCCATCAGCAAATAATTTCTTATTTTTTTGTATCCGGATTGTTTGTTATCCTTTAATAAACTCATAAGCAATACTGCTCCTTCTCTAATAGCTTATTATAGCATATTTTCATCGGACGACCAATTATCCAGTCTGCTTTTCATCCTTTTCGACAATTCATAAGCTGCCTTTTTGTATATTTTACCAATCATTTCATAAAGAAAATGCTAAAAGCGCCAACTTAGAAACAGAAATCTCTTCTGTCACTACTTCCTGCGTCCCTTCAATCAATTTCAGATATTCATCAAGAGAATACATCTTGCTGACATATTTCCTTGTTTCTTCCCCTTTTCTGTTTATCTTAGTCTGATAAATACCGGCTTTCACTTTCAATCGAAGCTGTTTACAAACCTGATAAGTGAAAGATTTCTCTGTCAGTCCGGCCAATGCATCCGCAAATCCGGTTTCTTCCTTACCTTCTTCCAAAAAATGCTTATGTATAATGCTTTTCATCTTAAAAGGAACATCTTCCCACGCAAGCATTTCCTGAAAACTCATACGTGCTCCAAGATAAAGATGTGATGTATCCTGGATTGCATATTTAAAATCTTTATCGTTTGCAAATTCCATTTCTTTCACCTATAAATCAATTACTTCTATCTTCCATCCGGTGATTTTGAGTATTTCACCTATTTCATCCACGGAATATCCGGTCTGCTCGCTTACTTCCTGCAAAGTAACTTTACGTAACAACTCTTCTGATAAAGCATTCGCCTTTTCTAAAATATGATTGGCCTTCTCAAGTATTTCTTCCAGCTCACCCTGTTCGTCATTGTTTTCACAGATTAATTCTTCCATTGCTTTCATAATCATCTGTGCAATCATCTCTTCAGCCTCAGCGGCACTTTCCTGACTGCCAAGCATATCCATCAATGTCGCAAGTGCTACATTTCCTTCTCCGATTAAATCCTCCAGCAGTACGCCCTGTCCGACATACAACTTGGCGATATCAACAACCTGCGGCAAAAATGCCTGTATCAATTCACCAAGCACATCCTTCTCCCCGGCCATCGCCGAAAGCAAAAGTGCTTCTTTTCGTCCTGACGGACAAGGAGGAAGCTCTTTTAACTCCTGTAAATACATATCCAAATAGTGACGGTCTTCCCCCGTCACGTAGTCATCCGGATTGGCAGGTTCGTCCACACCGATTCTTGCATCTTTCAAATATTGTAAAACAAGCGACTTTTGTTCCTTATCCAGCGACAATACCGAAAGCTGTTCTTCAAGTTGTTCGCTCGTAATCATATTCCCCTGCATTGCAGCAAGTTCTTTTAATTGTGACAATGCTTCTACAAAAACAGAACGATCCATGACCTTCCTCCTGCTCTATTCATTCTTTTTAACATGTTCGTGTGTAAATAAGTGTTCCGAGCAATATTCATAATTTCCTTCACACTTTGAACAATAACGAAACTGTAAATTCGGATTACTCTCTGCGGTCTGTCCGCAAATCGCACATTTGTGGCGACTCACGGCACTCGCTTTTTTAATTTTAACTTTATAATCCCGCTGTCTTTTCATTTCCTTCGGTGATTTATAAAGTCCTCTTTTCGTCCAAGCAAAAAATAAAATAACATTCATAAGAGACATAGAAATCGTAATGAAGGATAATATTCCGTATGCAATTCCCGCCTGAAACGCAAGAAAAACATTAAACGCCATAAGAATCACGTAAATAATACCGAGCACTTTGGCCTTAATCGGAAAAATATATAAAACCAGAAATCGCGCATCCGGGTACATAATCGCATATGCAAAAAAGATTGACATATCAATATAATACGCTCCCGTCGTATTTCCGATAAACAAAGCCCAGAACAAGCCCTCGGGAATCAAACCTCCCTGGCTTAAGACAAATGCCAGTAAAGTTACAATTACCTTTCCTGCAAAGATGAAGAAAAATCCACCAAAAATAAACAGGTTAAACAAAAAACTTCCCCAGGTATTTTCCAGTGTCCTTCCTACCACAAAAAAGAAATACAAAGCAAGGAGGATAAAAAACAGATTCGTCGAATAATCAGGAACCATAATCCATGTTACCAGACGCCATACCTGTCCTTGCAGAATCTGATAAAAATTCAGTGCAAGTGCATCCGTAGCCACCGGATTAATAAAATACAGAATATATCCGATTGCATAAAGAATCACCATATACAAAGGTAGATTGCGAATTGCATATTTACCGAATTTGCGTTCAAGTTTTGCAAGTAATTTACTCATAGTCAGTCACCTCTATAAACCAAAATCAAATGCTATTCTTCTTTTGTCCAATCATACGGTGTACTCTGATATACGTAGTAGTTCAACCAGTTACTGTACAAATTAATACTATGCGATCTCCATGTAAGCAGTGCCTCCTTAGAAGGATCGTCCTGAGGATAATAATGATACGGTATTTCAGGATTGAGCCCTTTGTTGCAGTCACGTCTGTACTCATTATCCAAAGTAATCCTGTCGTATTCGGAATGTCCGGTCACAAAAATCTGCTTCCCGCCCTCCGAAATCGCAATATAGATACCGGCATCCTTAGATTCCGCCAAAACAGTCAGTCCTTCACACGCATGTACCGCATCAGCAGGAACCTCTGTGTAGCGGCTGTGAGGTGCCAAAAAGACATCATCAAACCCTCTGACAAGCGGTTCTTTTCTCTTATATACCACATGTTCATAAATGCCTGTAAGTTTCTTTGGCAATGTAACCTTGTCCAAACCAAAATGATAATATAAGCCTGCCTGTGCTCCCCAGCAAATGTGAAAGGTCGAAGTAACATGTGTCTTGGTCCATTCCATAATATCACATAGTTCGTCCCAGTAATCCACTTCATTAAACTCCAACAATTCCACCGGTGCACCGGTAATAATCATACCGTCAAACTTCTGTTCCCGCACATCATCTATTGTTGTATAAAATTTATTCAGATGATTCGTAGATGTATTCTGCGACACATGACTTTTCACGTGCATAAAGCTGACATCTACCTGCAGCGGCGTATTGGACAATACACGCAACAACTGCAGCTCCGTCTCTTCTTTCAAGGGCATCAGATTCAAAATACATACTTTCAGTGCACGAATGTCCTGATGACTTGCACGAAACTCATCCATAACAAATATATTTTCATTTTCAAGACGTTCCTTTGCCGGAAGTTCACTTTGTATTCTGATTGGCATTTGCTCCACCTTATCCTTTTGCTAAAATTCTACAACGAATAATTTTATCATATATTCAAGTTCTTCGCAACCAAAAGCCCCCAAAGGTAAATAAAAAATGATGACGAGCATTTTTTACGAAAGTGTCAATCCATACTGCTTCAAGAATTCTTCTTCCGAAAGAATGGATACGCCAAGCTCTCTTGCCTTTTTATTTTTAGAAGACGTGGATGTTGTATCGTTATTAATCAAACATTCTGTTTTGGCCGATACGCTTCCTGCCACCTTACCGCCGTAACCTTCAATATATTCCTTAAAAGCACTTCGGTCCTGAAACAGATTTAAACTTCCGGTCACAACAAATGTTTTACCCATAACTGCTTCATTATTTCCCTGTAATTCAACCTGCTCCAAATGAAGCTCATCCAATAACGCATCCCATAACTCACGCATGGATGGTTCTTTGAAAAAGGCGCAAAAGCTTGTGGCCAAAACCTCTCCAAACCCTTCCACCGCCGAAACTTCTTCCTGCGTGGCATTCACAAGACGATTGGCATCATAGGAAAAATCCCTGCAAATCTGTTTTGCCATGGCAACACCTATTCCTTCAATCCCCAATCCGTACAGCAGACGCGGCAAAGTTGTATTTCTGGCTTTTTCCACACTTGCAATCAAATTCTCATAGGATTTCTCACCAAATCCTTCCATAGAAACAATTTCATCACGATACCGTTCCAGATGAAAAAGATCCGTATAATCTTTCACAAATCCTGCCTGCACAAATTTTTCAAGCGTCGCTTCGCTTAAGCCTTCCATATTCAGCGCGTCACGACTCACAAATAATGTCAGTGCTTTTAGTTTTTTGACCGGACATAATTCATTTTTACAATATAAAGACTGAACATCATTCACAGCCTCTATAAAGGTTTCATGTCCGCAGACAGGACAAACTTGCGGAATTTCAACTGTATCCGACTGCGTAATATTCTCAGCAATCTGCGGAATAATCATATTGGCTTTATACACCTTAATTCTGTCTCCGATCCCGAGTTTTAAAGAACGCATCACACTGATATTATGGACACTTGCCCTACTCACCGTAGTTCCTTCCAATTCAACCGGCTCAAAAATCGCAACAGGATTAATCAAACCCGTTCTGCTCGGACTCCACTCAATCTCTTTTAAAATGGTTTCGCAAACCTCATCCTGCCATTTAAAAGCAATGGCATCTCGCGGGAATTTAGCTGTTCTTCCGAGAGATTTCCCGTAAGCAATATCATCAAATAACAGCACCAGTCCGTCAGAAGGAATATCATAGTCTGCAACTTTCTTTGCGAAATATTCTACATTCTCTGCCATTGTCTGCGCCGTCACTTCTCTATACTCTACCACTTCGAAGCCCTGGTTTTTCATAAACTCAAACTGTTCCTTACGTGTAGCAGCATCTTCTCCCTCTGCCTCTACCAGGGAAAACGCATAGAATCTGACATTTCGTTTCGCCGTCACTTCGTTGTTTAACTGGCGCACGGTACCACTGCATAAATTCCTCGGATTTTTATACTGTTCTTTCGCATCCGTAATCTTCTTATTAATTTCCTCAAAATCCGAATAGCAAATCACAGCCTCACCACGCAAAATCACCTTACCTGCAAAAGGAATCTGTAACGGAACATTACGAAATACGGAAGCATTATTCGTAACAATTTCTCCCACTTCCCCATTTCCTCTTGTAATTGCCTTTTGCAATTTATGATTTTCATATTCCAAAACTACAGTCAGGCCGTCCAGCTTCCATGACAAAAGACCTTTTTTATCTAAAAGAAATGCCGCTAATTCTTCTCGATCCTTTGTTTTGGCAAGCGAAAGCATAGGTTGGGCATGCTTCTCTTTCGGCAATTCCGCCACTGCTTCATACCCGACACGGACCGTAGGACTTCCGGCAAGCACCACACCGAGCTCCTGCTCTAATGATTCCAATTCATCATACAATTTATCATACTCGAAATTACTCATGATTTCTTCATCTTTGGCATAATAAGCATAGGATGCTTCATTCAATATTTTCACAAGTTCTTTCATTCTGTCTGTTTTTTGATTCATTTCACTTTTCCCCCACACTCATATTGGAAAGACGGTTTAATTCGTCAAGCTCATCTCCTGTTATCCGTCTCCATTCACCTTCTTTTAAATCCTTCAATAAAATATTCATTACCCGCACCCGCTTCAATTTGGTGACCTGATATCCGAAAGTTTTACACATTCTTCGTATCTGTCGGTTCAATCCCTGTGTTAATACGATGCGAAAAGTATACTCACCAACCATCATCACCTCACAAGGACGGGTTGTTGTTTCTAATTCCTTTAAATAAACACCTTTTCTCATTTTATCAAGAAATTGTTCTGTTATCTTTTTGTCGGTCCGGACAATATACTCTTTTTCATGACCGTTTGCACCGCGCATCATCTGCTCAATCAACATTCCGTCATTCGTAAGAAGCAACAATCCTTCAGAATCACGATCCAAACGTCCTGCATAATTCAACTGTACCGGATATTTCACGACATCAGCAATCGTAATCTTTGCATGACTGTCTTTCTGCGTACAGGTTACTCCGACCGGTTTATAATATGCAATCACATGCTGTTCTTCACAACGTCTTACTCTTTTCCCATATACCAAAACCTCATCCGTATCCTCAACACGCATTGCATTTGCCGCAACAACACCGTTTATATATACCACACCTGCTTCGACAAGCTTATCCGCTTCCCTTCTCGATGCAACACCTGCATCTGCCAAAAATTTATTGATGCGTACACCCATAAAAATGCTCCCTATCTTTCGTTCCATGATACAAACAAGGTTCATAACCTCTTCGATTATGAACCTTCTTTTGTTATTTATTCAACATACTCAGACTTTACATATGCAGTCTGACCTTCATATTTCACTTTGGTCCAGCCGTTGTCCAGTTTTTCAATCAGTTCAAGCTTTGTTCCCTGATATGCAAGTCCTAATTTTTGCGCTGTTTCACTTGCTTCTGCACGAACATTCACATTCTCTTTCACCTTCACGTACTTACCGGTTGTGCTCTCATCAGCGTCGTCAGCATCGTTGCCGCCGTCATCCAGTGAAACAAGATATTCGGACTTAATATATCCTTCTTTACCTTCATAAACAACCTTACTCCATCCGTTTAACTTCTGTTCAAGTCTTGTCAGGACAGTTCCGGTTGTAACTTTACCGAGTTTGTCGGCAGTCTCGCTGTCAGAGCTTCGTACATTAACCGTTGTCGTAGCTTTTACCTGCTCACTTCCTGTTTCCGTACCGGCCGTATCCTGTTCAGAGGATTCCGGTTCCGTCGTTTCAGAAGATGCAACAAGCGCTTCACTTGTTTCACGGATTGCGATACGCTTCACTACTTCATCCGTTACCAATGCCTCAAACCCGTCCATAAATGTCTTTAATTCTTCATTCTGATCAAGAAGTGTATCATATTCCAGCTTTACGGTTTTGTACAAGTCCTGTACTTCCTGCTGCATATATGCCTCGTAAAAAGATGCGCATACCGCTTCACTCATATCTGCTTTGCGATAGATATGATATTCACCGGCTTCGTTCGGACAATAATAAAATCCGCTCAATCCGGGAACCAGCATATCAAAATCTTTCATTTTTAATTGATAATAAACATACACAAAATAAGAATTCTCGTCATGTCCCTGTTGTGAATAACACTTAATATCATTATAAGATTCTACATATTCACTCTTAACAGAAATCGTAACGAGCTCATCTTCACTCACATACAGAAGATACTTCTTTATTGTTTCTGCATCATCTTCGGCAAGCGCTTTATGATACTCTTCAACCACACGCTTCATTTCCGGATCCGCATCACACTGTAAAGTTAAATCTTTTTCAGGTTCTTCCTGTGCGGAATCGGATTCAGACACTTCCGCATCACTCTTTCCGGGGTCCGTCGTTACCAGATTATCTTTGGACGCAATACCAAAAACAACAACGCCTACCACAGCTACCGTTACAGCAAACAAAATGGATGCTGCAAGAATAGAGTGCTTCATAATCCATGTATGCAGGGTAACAGTAAAGAAAGTTTTAACTGCTTTCATCATACTCAGTTTACCTGATTCCTTTCTTTGAAACAGATTTGCAGATATCAAAATGCACCCGACAGGAATCGAACCTGCATTAAAGGCGTCGGAGGCCTTCGTTCTATCCATTAGACTACGGGTGCCTGCAAACGATGGCGTAAAAATATTACAATTTTATTACGTCATCGTTGCTAATCATATCATAAAGAAGACTGTTTGTCTAGTATTTCAAGAAGCTTGCGGTCGAAAATCCATTTCCAAAAAACGTCATTCTTCCTCACTTTTCAACAAAGAATACAATACATTTTGTAGTTAAATGTCTTAATTTTACAGACTGATTACTTTATCCTCCTTCAGCAAATAAAGGTACACGCCATCCGAAAGAACTTCCTGTGCATCAACCTGTGTTTCATTTACCTCTGTTACCATTTGCTTCAGATTCTCCCTGTCGTATCCGTTTTTTGCTGTTATCAGAATCACTTCATGCACAGAACTTGGTAAAATAATTATATCCGTCCCCTGTTCCTCTGCAAAATTACGCAGCACATCCGGATATAAAATTGCAGCAGCTCCGCACAGACGTTTCTCATTGCTTAATACATACATCCCGGTCTGACCGATTTGCTCTGTGAGCAAAACCTCATCCTCTTCCTGTGAAAAGGAATACAATTCACCAAGAATTTCTTCCATGGTTCGCAAATCAGGCGGTAACAGACGAGGCGTGTTTTCCAAAGCAATCTTATAAATTTCTTCTTCGCTCTTTTGCCAGAGTGTAAGATGTGAATTGCGAATTAAAATAGTTGCATTCCCAAGTTCCCGGCTCTGAACCATGCACAAAAAGACAATTGCAAAATCCAGATATCGCACATGAGGTACCTCTTCAAGCAAGGTCTTATTTTTCTCATAATTTACCAATTTATATATTATTGTTTCTTTTGCCTTTTCAAACTCGGTAAAAAAAGAAATATCTATATTCTCTTTATACGTATCATTTACATAAATCCCATGAATTTCACGCACAATTTCAGATATCTTTTTTCCTTTCAGAAACTCATGATAAAACTCTTCCAAATAAATTGTCGGCGAGATATTTCTGCTTTCTGCATATATAGTAATTCCGTGCAACACTACGCCATTATTCTTTGTAATACTGTGAATGGAAACTTTGGTCTCCTGTTTCATCAATTCTTCCAATTCTTCTCTGATTGTTTCTGCGAATTCATTAAACTTCAATATCTAATCCTCTCTTTCACGCAATTATTTATCGTCCTTTGCGCAAAAAAAGACAATGAACCTAAATTCATTGTCTTATAAGTCATATTCAAAATATGCAATTATACTCTACTGAGGTATTCGCCTGTTCTTGTATCAATCTTAATCTTGTCACCAATTTCAACAAACAGAGGAACACTTACAACAGCACCTGTTTCTACAGTTGCAGGCTTACTTGCACCTGTTGCTGTATCACCCTTAAATCCGGGTTCTGTTTCAGTAATATCCAATTCTACAAACAGAGGCGGTTCAATCGCGAATACGCTTCCGTTGTGTGAACACATTTTAACCATTTCATTTTCTTTTACGAATTTAAGAGCATCGCCGATTTCATCTTTATTTAATGCGATCTGCTCATAAGTTTCGGTATCCATGAAGTTAAACATGTCACCATCTGAGTACAAATACTGCATATCCTTTCTGTCAATACGTGCCAAAGGACATTTCTCGGTAGGTCTGAAAGTTCTTTCAATCACACCACCACTCTTGATGTTTTTCAACTTTGTACGAACGAAAGCAGCTCCCTTTCCGGGTTTAACATGCTGAAATTCAACAATCTGAAAAACGTTGCTATCCAACTCAATCGTAATACCATTTCTAAAATCTCCGGCAGAAATCATTATTTCTTCCTCCTAAATATTTACATAATAATTCAAAATCTAGTTTAATATAAGAAGAGGCATATTTCAACTGATTTTTTAAAATTTTTCTATTTTTTCTGTTTTTTGCCTCTTTTTTTATCATTCTTTGCCGTTCCTGCATTTTCATTTCCGGTTTTTTTTAAATATTCCCGCAAAACAATCCACTCCAATTTCCTCTTCAGAACAATCTGGATTTCCTCTTTCGGATTCATCGGCTTCACCAGAATGTGATACATTCCCGTTCTCTTTGCGCCCCAGACATCAGTAAAAAGCTGATCTCCGACAAAAAGTGTGTCAGAGCAGTTCGTCCCCATATATTCCATGGCTTTACGATAGTTTTTACGTGATGGCTTTCCCGCTTTATGAATAAAAGGAATTTGTTGTCCGTCATCAAATTTTCTGACACGTTCTTCTTTGTTATTCGAAAGTAAAAAGACCTGCATGCCTAAAGCTCTCAGGCGTGCAATCAACGCGCGGCTTCTCTCATCAGAAGGCGCCCCATGCGGCACAAGCGTATTATCAATATCAAAAATAACCGCCCGGTATCCCGCCTCATGAAAAGCTTCGTAATCGATTTCGTATGCAGAATTTACATATTCACTCGGATAAAAAAATTGAAACATCATTACCCCCAATTCATCCCGGCACTTTTTAACAAAAGTGCAGTGTAATCGTTCTGCGGATTCGCATATAAGTCCTCAACCGCTGCTGCTTCCACTACTTTTCCGTCCTTTAGAACCATACAGTAGTCACAAATCTGATAAACAGTGCGTAAATCATGCGAAATAAAAATCATCGCCAGTTCACGCTCCTTACATAATCGCTGCATCAATCCAAGAATCTGTTTCTGAATCGTTACATCCAACGCAGATACCGGCTCGTCCGCAATCAAAATCTTCGGTTCACACAACAGAGCCATTGCAATCATAACCCTCTGACGTTGTCCGCCGGATAACGCCTTCGGCAAACGGTTCAGTAGTTCTTTTTCAAGCTCTGTTTCTTCCAAAATTGCTTCTATTCGCGCCTCCCACTCCTTTGATGAAATGCCCGTCAATCGAAGAGCTTCCTCCAAAAGCCACCTTACTGTTTTGGCCGGATTGAGTGCACTGTAGCTATCTTGAAAAATCATTTGCACCTTTTGCGTCTCAACACTTCCTCCATCCGGTTGCAAAATCCCGGCAATACATTTGGCAAGCGTAGATTTGCCACTGCCGCTTTCACCGACAATTCCCAGAATCTCTCCTTTTTTCAGAGAAAAGGAAACCGCTTCAATCCCTTTTCCTCTTTCCGTATTTCCGGAAAACAATTTCTTTTTGGTATAATAAAAGGAAAGGTCTTTTACCGCACATACAGCATCACTCATTTTTAACTCCCTTCGGTAACATTGCAGGTATCGCCGCAATTAATTCCTTTGTATACATAGCGGAAGGATTCTGAAAAATCTTTTCTACAGTTCCCTCTTCTGCAATTTTACCATCCTTCATAACAAGCACACGTTCCGCCAACTGTTTCACCAGGCTCAAATCATGTGAGATAAACAGAATTGCAGTATCGGCAGTTTGATTAATCTCACGGAGAAGTTCAATGATTTGTGCCTGAATCGTAACATCAAGCGCCGTAGTGGGTTCATCCGCAATCAACAATTTAGGCTTGCAAATCATTGCCGCCGCAATCATAACACGTTGCCGCATTCCGCCGGATAATTCATGCGGATACATCTGATATATTTTTTCAGGCTCGGGAAGTTTCACATCCGCAAGGGCTTTGATTGCCGCCTCACGTAATTTCATTTTATCTCTTTCACCATGCACACGTAAGGCTTCTTCCACCTGCCAGCCGATTTTTCGCAACGGATTTAACCCTGTAAGCGGATCCTGAAAAACAATTGCAATATCTTTCCCCTGTATGTTTCTCAATTCACTCCGGTCGACAAACAAAAGATTTTTGCCTTCCCAGAGAATTTCACCGGATTTCTTAATATCTCCTCGGTTTAACAAACCTGCAACCGCAAGTGCAGTCATACTTTTACCGGAACCGGATTCTCCTACAATCCCCAATATTTCTCCTTCTTTTAGGGTAAAAGAAATATCATCAACCGCTGTCTCCGGAAGGGAATGATCATGAAATTCAATCGTAAGATGATTAACGCAAAGCATTCTGTTTCCTTCCTTTCTCGCTGATGAGACTAATTCCGAACAGCATAATAATCATAATAAGCCCCGGGAAAATTGTATAAAAAGGAGCGCTTCGCAAATATCCCTGCGCCTCTGACAACATTCTTCCGAGACTGGCCTGCGGTGGCTGCACACCGATTCCGAGATAACTCATGCCGGCCTCTGCCAAAACGGTATTATTAAAAGAAATCAGGATACAGTTTAAAAAAGTAGGCATCACATTCGGCAGAATATGTACCAAAAGGATTCTGAGATCTCCTGCGCCGAGCATTTTAGCAGTTTGAACGTAGCCCATCTCTCTCTCTTTCAGAAATTCCTGTCGCATCATTTTGGCAAAACTGGGAATAATGGCTATGCCAAGTGCCAGAATCACATTAAGATTTCCGTTTCCGAACAAACTGATAAAAATCAATGCCAGTAAAACCGACGGAATTGCAAATAAAACATCAAGAATTCTCATCAGAATTCCATCCGTCACACCACCATAATATCCCATCAGGGCACCGAGTATAGTTCCCCCTATTGTCCCGATTACCACACTTGCCGTACCGATACATAACGTTATCAGCGCACCGGACTGTGTTCGTGAAAAAATATCTCGTCCGAAATTGTCACATCCGAACGGATGGGTAAACGAAGGGGCTGCAAGCTTTGCTGTCACATCCATAGCCTCCGGATCATAAGGCATAAAAACAAGCCCGGAAAGCGCAAAAAATACAATGCTCCCAAGTAAAACACATCCCAATATGAAATTTGTATTTAAATTCTTTCTTTTCATAAATAAGTTTTCCCAAGCACACTTTATCTTCTAATTCTGGGATCAATCATCGCATGAATGATATCCGTAACAAAACCCACACTTACAATCAAAATCGCAATCAGCATAACAATTGCGGTTACAACCGGATAATCCCTGGTTGAAATCGCTGACAAAAGACTTCTTCCAAGTCCCGGAATACCAAAAACCTGTTCAATAATGATTCCGGAAGCAATCATATCCGCCACAACCATGCCTACAAACGTAATTGTCGGCATGACGGCGTTTTTTAAAATATGCTTATAAAGCATCTGTGTCGTGCTGTTCCCTCTGCTGTATGCCGTGCGTGCATAATCTTTTTGTGCCTCTTCCAAAATTCCGGTTTTTAATAACCGGATACACATTGCACACTTTGGAATTGCCAACGCAAGTGCAGGAAAAAACAAGTATGAAATAAAACCGAAAAGATTTGACGTATAATCCACGTATCCTCCCGGGGTAAAAAGACGGAATACAATCCCAAACAGATAGGTCAGTGCCAGCCCCAGCAAAAAAGGCGGCAATGACATAAAAAACTGATTCAACGCCATAACAAGCTTATCTGCTTTCCCACCGACATGTTTTGCCGTATATATCCCCATCGGTACAGAGACGGCACATACTATCAACAGTGCCATAACAGACAGCGTCAGATTGATTGGAATTTTAGAGACAATCAAGCTTCCGACACTACAGGAATAAGAATACGACCGGCCGAATTCCAATGTGAAAATACTTCCCAGCCACTTCACATAGCGTAATACAAATGGTTCATTCAACCCCATTTCCTCACGCATAAGTTCCAAACGCTCCGGGGTTGCCTGTGTACCAAGTTTGTGAACTGCAGGATCACCCGGAAGAATTGCAAAAATTGCAAAAACAACAAAAGAGGTCACCAACAGGGTAAATACCAGTATCAAAGCTTTTTTCACAAGGTATTTTCCCATTGTCGTGACCTCCGTTTCTTTCTTATTGTGCAGCAGGCTGTATCGTTGTTACATCCAATACATAAATCGGATAAAAACGATAACCGCTGTATTTTTTATTCAGTGCAACAAACTCAGGCAAATCCTGAATATAAATATTTGCAGCATCTTCTGCAAGCAGCTTCTCACAATTACGAAAAGCATCCGTGCGTAAAGCATCATCCGTTGTTCCCATTGCCTGTGCAAAGGAAGCATCATATCCGGAATTCTGATAATTAATAAAATTATCACCGGCATCACTTACAAAGCGATCCAAAAATGCAGATGCTGTAAGCTGTGGTGCATCTACACCGATAACAGTCGCATCAAAATTGCGTCCCACATAAGTATCTGATAACCATGTATCCCAGTCAACCAATACAATTTCCGCATTCACATTAACTGCCTTTAACTGTTCGGCAACAACCTGTGCAGTATCCACATGTTGCTGATAATTAGACGGTACGGTTATTTTGAAATCAAACCCGTTCTCATAACCTGCTTCTTTAAGCAAAGCTTTAGCCTTTTCAATATCGTAAGGATACTGATTTGTCAGATTATCATCGAAATACTTGCCGAAAGCAGGAATCATACTGCTTCCGATTAAGGTTCCTTTTCCATCTGATACAAACTGTAAGATTTCTTCTCTGTTTACCGCATGACAGAGTGCCTGCCGTACTCTCACATCCTGAAAAGGTTCTGCTGCATTATTTAAATAAACAGCCTGAACAAGATTCATCGTCCCTTCCAAAATTTCAAATTTACTCTTATCAATTTCAGCCATCTGTGCAGAAGTCAGTCTGCAGAACATATCAATGGTTCCGCCGTTTAATTCCATCGCAATGGTATCTGCATTGGCACATATTTTGAAAGTAACATTCTCAATCGCAGCCGGAGTTTTCCAGTATGCATCAAATCGTTTCATTTTAATATTTTCCAACGGTGAACGTGACACAAAGCAATACGGACCGGTTCCGATTGCGGTTTGAGACGGTGTCGGATTACTTTTCGGAATAATAGCTGCTTCAATACTTGCAAGTACCGCAAGCAAATCACTGTCCGGTTCCGCTAATGAAATTGTAACATGTTTCTCATCATCAATCTCAACGCTCTGAATATTAGAAAACGCCGATATTGCAGGATTTCCACCCTCGATATCGGCGCATTTAGCTATTGAATATGCTATATCTTCCGCCGTAACCGGGTTGTTATCATGGAACTTAATTCCTTCCCTAATTGTAAATGTGTACTTGCATCCATCTTCGGATATTACCACATCACTGGCTACTGCGGGCACAATATTCCCATCGACATCTGTTTTATACAAGCCCTCATATACATTGAAAAAGATTTCCTTTGTTCCTGCCGCCAACATTTCGTGGGGGTCAAGACTGTCTTCAATATCCTGAGGAATACCGATGGTAATAGAGGAAGAGGCATCCGCTGCCTTATCACCTGTACATGCGCACAGTGCAATAGTCAGTGTAAGTAACAACCCAAAGAGGAGACTGATTCTTCTCCTACTCTTCATAGTTCTTACCTTCCTTTCATCTATTCCTTTCTATATTTGTCCTTCTTATTTAGGACGAAAGCAATTGTAACAGACGTTTATTAATTCGTCAAGTCCTACATGCATTCCGCCTTCTGCGTATCAGATTATTTTAGCACCTTACGCAATTCGTCCATAAACGTATTTACATCCTTAAATTCGCGATATACCGAAGCAAATCTGACATAAGCTACCGGGTCAAGTTCTTTCAATTTATTCATAATACGCTCTCCGACAATCGCGCTCTGAATTTCACGTTCTTCCATACCGGAAATTTCATTCTCAACTTCATCTACAAGCTGGGTAATCTGTGCAACTGACACAGGTCTTTTATGGCAGGCACGTAAAACACCGGCTTCTATTTTACTCCTGTCATACGTTTCACGATTCTGATCTTTCTTAATAATGATAAGAGGAATCGTTTCAATTTTTTCATATGTGGTAAAACGTTTACCGCATTCATCACAAACACGACGACGACGGATGGAATTATTATCTTCCGCCGGTCTTGAGTCAATTACTCTGGTATTTTCATGATTACAAAAAGGACATTTCATTCGCGTTCTCCATTTCCTGTGCATATGCACATCACATACTATCCGTATGGTATATTCAATCAGATACTTTCCATAAAATTGTATATCAAATTCACCTTTTCGTCAACTCTTCCCTATACATCTACAAGAATCACATCCGGTCCTATTTGCTTGATATCGCAATAACATATCACATATTCCGGCGAAGACTGAAACAGATTGCACAACTTTCCTTTTGCAGGTATATACACCTTCTCTATACAGCCACGCTTACAATCAAATTCAAGATCATCAATCCGCCCCAGTATTTTGCAATCACGCATACTGATTACTTCTTTATCAATCAGTTCGGAAAACAGCATCTCTCCACCTTCTTTCCCTGTTCCGCTTTTACCGGAAATAAGTTTCTACTTTATTTTATGCATCTCCTCACAAAAACTACTCACTTTTGGAATAAAACACTGTAAATATGTGCATTCTTTTTAATAGTCTTTTCCGACACAAAAAACAGATTCGACAGGAGGATGCTTATGGCCCTTTGTAAAGTAGAAATCTGCGGTGTAAACACCGCCAATCTTCCCATTCTTAAAGCAGAAGAAAAAGAGGAACTGTTTGAAAAAATAATGCAGGGAGACGAAGAAGCCAGACAAAAATATATTGAGGGAAATTTAAGACTCGTTCTCAGTGTCATGAAACGGTTCCATTCAAGCGGCGAAAATGCTGATGACTTATTTCAAATCGGCTGTATCGGACTGATGAAGGCCATTGATAATTTTGACACTACTTTAAACGTTAAATTCTCTACCTATGCCGTTCCGATGATTATCGGTGAAATCAGACGTTTTTTAAGAGACAACAACACAATCCGCGTAAGCCGCTCATTAAAGGACACCGCCTACAAAGCAATCTGTGCCAAAGAAATACTCTCTAAGCGCGGCATCAAAGAACCCACAATCGAAGATATTTCCAAAGAAACCGGCATTCCGAAAGAAGACATTATTTATGCGCTTGATGCCATACAGCAGCCAATCAGTCTTTATGAGCCTGTTTTTACGGATGGGAATGAAGCACTGTATGTTATGGACCAGCTAAGCGATAAAAAAGCGCATGAAGAGCTTTGGATTGAACAATTAAGTCTTTCTGATGCCCTTCTCAAGCTCAAAGAACGCGAAAAGAAAATAATCATCCTCCGCTTTCTTGAAGGAAAAACGCAAATGGAAGTATCTCAAACAATCGGAATTTCCCAGGCCCAGGTTTCAAGACTGGAAAAAAATGCATTACTCACAATGCGCGAATACCTTGAATATTAATTCATTTTTCAAATTTATTTATTTTTTTGATGCAATCTTTATCCCATAATGATATACTAGCAATTAGTAAGTTTTAGCATTTTGTTATGGAGGAAACGTTATGTTAGATTTTATGACTTCCTTTACGGTGGGCAGCCAATCAAAGCACGGACTAAAAATCATCATTGTCGGAGCCGGCAGTGTCGGCAGTACCCTGGTAGAACAGCTCGTCAAGGAAGGCCACAACATTACACTGATTGATCAGAATCCGGAATCCCTGCATTCCATTACCAATCTTTACGACATTATGGGAATTGTAGGAAACGGTGCCAGTTACAGTGTGCAACTGGAAGCCGGAATCAAAGATACTGACTTACTGATTGCAGTTACCAATTCAGATGAATTAAATCTTCTTTGTTGTACTGTTGCCAAACAGGTGGCAAACTGTAACGCGATTGCCCGCGTACGTACGCCTGACTACAATGAAGAAAGCAATTATTTACGCGAAAAACTCGGTCTTGTAATGGTAATGAATCCGGAATTTGAAGCAGCCAAAGAAGCCGCTCGGGTCCTTTACCTTCCCACAGCATTAGAAGTTAACTCTTTTGCACACGGGCAGGCAGAGATTATAAAATTTAAAGTTCCTGAATATAACGTATTAGAAGGAAAACCTATTTATTCTTTATCACGTGATTATCCGCAGTGTAAGATTTTAATTTGCGCCGTAGAAAGAAATGGGGATGTTTATATTCCCTCCGGTGATTTTGTTATTCACACAGGGGATGTACTATCCTTTGTCTCAACCAGACAAAATGCCAAACTCTTTCTTGACCAGATTGGGTTTAACACCAAACAGGTCAAAAATACAATTATCATAGGTGGCGGGAAGGCTGCGTACTATCTTGCCCAGCAGCTTCTTAATATGGGCATTGATGTTAAAATCATCGAACGCAACATGAAACGGTGCGAAGAATTAAGCATTTTACTCCCGAACGCCATAATCATTAACGGTGATGGCTCTGACACGGAACTCCTCAAAGAAGAAGGCATTGAATTTGCAGAATCTTTTGTTCCGTTAACCGGTACCGATACTGAAAATATTATGCTGACCCTTTACGCCAAACAGATATCCAATGCAAAGGTTATTACCAAAATTAACCGCTCCACCTTCAAAAATGTTATAGCAAAACTTGACTTAGGAAGTGTTGTGTATCCGGAGCAGATTACATCAGAGGCCATCATCAAATATGTCAGAGCAAAGAAGAATTCCTATAACAGCAATATTCAAACGCTCTATCACATGTTTGATTCGCGCATAGAAGCAATCGAATTTCTTGTAGAAAAAGAATCTCCTGCAACGGGAATTCCGCTTATGGAACTTACCCTCAAGAAAAATCTTCTTATTTCATTTATTAACCGAAATGGAAAAATAATTATTCCAAATGGTCAGGACTGCATACAAATCGGGGATACGGTTATGATTGTCACTTCCCATACAGGCTTCAAAGATTTAGAAGATATTCTTGAATAAGCAAAAAAGAATTGTGTATTATAAATAATTTGTGAGAAAAGAGTTATCATCATGAACATATCAATTGTGCGTTATCTGTTAGGGCAGATTCTTAAAATAGAAGCGATTCTTCTGCTCTTTCCATGTATTGTCGCTTTCATATTCAGAGAAAAACAAGGACTATGCTTCCTCATAGTTTCCGCTGTTAGCGCCCTGCTCGGTATTCTATTGGCCGCAAAAAAACCAAAGAACAATGTATTTTATTTAAAAGAAGGATGCGTTACCACCGCATCCTCTTGGATTATTCTAAGCTTAGTCGGTTGTCTCCCTTTTTACATAAGCAGGGAAATTCCTTCTTTTACAAATGCATTATTTGAGACCGTATCCGGTTTCACGACTACAGGTGCCAGTATCCTTTCCGATATAGAATCTCTCAGCAAATGCATGTTGTTCTGGCGCAGTTTTACGCATTGGATTGGCGGAATGGGGGTACTCGTATTCCTTCTTGCCATTGCACCTATGGCAGGTGGTTCAAACATGAATCTCATGAAGGCAGAAAGCACGGGACCGTCTGTCGGAAAGCTCGTTCCCAAGGTACGTACAACCGCCAGAATTTTGTATTTGCTCTACTTGATACTTACTATTGTTCAGTTCCTTTTTTTGATTTTGGGTAATGTACCTGTTTTTGACAGCATCTGCATTGCGCTCGGCACAGCCGGTACCGGAGGCTACAGTATTAAAAATGATGGTTTCGCCTCTTACTCGCCTTATTGCATCTGGGTAACAGGTATTTTCATGGTTTTATTCGGTGTAAACTTCAACTTTTACTATTTATTTTTATACAAAAAAATTAAAAAAGCCTTGCAAATGGAAGAAGTCCGTACGTATTTTACTATTATTCTTGTTTCCGTTTTAATCATTTGTATTTTCAACATAGGCAATTATACCTCTTTTGTTGAAGGATTAATGCACTCCTTTTTTCAGGTTGCATCTATCATTACAACCACCGGATTTGCGTCAATCGACTTTGATCAATGGGAGCAAGTTCCCAAACTTATTCTTCTGGCTCTTATGTTTGTGGGCGGTTGTGCCGGCAGCACCGCCGGTGGCATCAAAGTATCGCGTATTATCATTTTTGTAAAGACCGTATTCAAAGAATTACTTTCATATATTCATCCGAAGAGCATCAAAAAAATACAACTGGATCACAAGCCGATTGAACACGAAGTCATTCGTGCCACAAATGTTTATTTGATTATTTTTATTTTGATTTTTTTGATTTCCTTATTTTTCATTTCATTTGAGAACAAGGATTTCACTACTAATTTTTCTGCCATTGCAGCAACACTTAACAATATCGGTCCCGGATTATCAATGGTAGGACCGATGTGTAATTTCGACCACTTTTCCATATTTTCAAAATATGTTATGATTTTTGACATGTTAGCGGGAAGACTCGAATTATTCCCATTGCTCCTGCTTTTCCATCCAGCTCTTTGGAAAGAGTATTTTTCCAGCAGAAAAGGAACAATCTAATACCTGAAACAAGTTACCGGCAGATTTACCAAATTACAATTCTTTGCAGATTTCTTTCTTGAGACGATTCATAATCCGCTTCTCAAGTCTGGAAATATAGGATTGCGATATTCCGAGTAAATCTGCCACTTCTTTTTGCGTCATCTCCTGACCGTCAGGCCGTCCAAGTCCATATCGCAAATCAATGATTAAGCGTTCACGTTCTTTCAGTGAAGCAATCGCCTTCGCAAGCAAACGTCTTTCCACATCATTTTCGATATCACGATAAATAATGTCCTCTTCCGTCCCCAGAACATCCGACAAAAGCAACTCATTTCCATCCCAATCTACATTTAAGGGCTCATCTATGGAAACTTCCATTCTCACCTTGTTATTACGTCTTAAGAACATTAAAATTTCATTTTCAATACATCTTGATGCATAGGTTGCCAGCTTAATATTCTTGTCGGCACGAAATGTATTAATCGATTTAATTAAACCAATTGTTCCAATCGAAATCAAATCTTCTACACCGACACCTGTATTATCAAATTTTTTCGCGATATATACAACAAGCCTTAAATTGTGCTCAATCAGGAGTGCTTTCGCATCTGTCTCATGGTTTGTTCCAAGCTGCATGATACATGCATTTTCTTCTTCCACTTCCAGAGGAGGCGGCAATACCTCTGTTCCTCCAATATAAAAGAGTTCGTTTGAGGCGTCACCATCTTCTTTATGTAATCGTCTTTTAAACTGTACTCCCAGAAACTGTTCAATTATTTCAATTTTCATAATGTTCTCTACTCCCTTATACAATAATTAGTTTGTAATATCATTTCAAACTTACCCGTAGACGTAATATCTCCCTGATAAAACGCTATCGGAACATCTTCATACACCAGATTCCCCTCTTTGGTATGTACCACCATTTTACGAAGCATTCCTCCTTTCATTTGCTGCGCTTCTTTACCGAGCGTTTTGACCTCAAATTTTGCTTCTTCCTTAAAATTTGCCGGACAGAGATGTTGGGCCAATACGCACACGGCTCTTCCACGCGCATCTTCTATGTGATTTCCCGAGTCCGCAAGTGCTATAACACTTCTCACTTCTTCTTCAAAATAAAGCGACACGGGATAATAAAGGCATTGTCTGACTTTCACGCATCTTACTATATAAACAAATAATAATGCGGCACCTAAAACACAACCCGCAAACAGCATAATATTTTTCATAATATGTAATCTGCTTTTACCAAAAAGACTCATTCCCCCAAGTAAAAACAAAGACACAAAAATACCAAAACAATTCTTTTGATAATTGCGCAATGAAACAATCGGAAATGCAATTAGCGAAAGCAAACAGACAGTAACAATCAAAAACACAACTGCTCCAACCGCTCCTGTACTTCTTCCGGCCATCCAGGACAAACATCCTGCAATTGCCCCAAAAAGCGTTGCAAACAGAAGTCGGAAGAACTTGATTCGTATGCCTCTGATTGCCGATGCTATAAGAAGAACAGCAAATGAAATGGTTGCATATTGCAGAAAAATTACATCAAGATATATTTCATATTGCATTGCCTTTTTCCTCCTGAAATACTTTACCACACACCTATCCTTATTTTTTGTCAAAAAAAGTAAGTTTTGTCCTCAAAAAAAACGACAAAAAAAGAGCCTTTTTTACAAAAGGCTCTATAAAAATAATATCTTATTTATTATTCTTAAATTTCAAAAATTCAGGAATTACAATCGGTTTTTCCTCTACCGCAGGCTTCACAGGCTGCACTTCTTTTCGTACAGGAGCAGGTGCCGGACGCGGTGCAACAGGTCTTGGTTCTGCCGGCTGTGCTGTTGCATTCATTCCCACGGAAGAATACGGTCTTGTTACTCCCTGTGAGAAATTCATGGTACCCATATTCATGGTTCCCATGTTTGTTCCGCTTACCGGACGGTTTACGGGATTAAAACCACCCTGGAAGTTTGTTCCGGGAATATACTTAATATTTGTTGTTCCGGGCTGCGGTGCAATTCCGGTTGCAATAACCGTAATCTTACAGGTATCAACATCATCCGCATTATACATTGCACCAAAAATAATATTTACATTGTCGCCGGTTAACTCCTGAACATAGCTTGCTGCAATATTTGCATCAATCAAGGAAATATCACCGGATACATTAATAATAACATCAGATGCGCCTTCAATGGTTGTTTCAAGCAACGGGCTTTCCACTGCCATTTTAATTGCTTCTTCTGCCTTATCTTCACCTTTACCCATACCGATACCGATGTGAGCAATACCTTTATTTGTCATAACTGTCTGAACATCAGCAAAGTCAAGGTTAATTACAGAAGGAATGTTAATAAGGTCCGTAATACCGGAAACAGCCTGCTGTAAAACCTCATCTGCTTTCTTCAGTGCATCAGGCATTGTTGTCTTACGATCAACAATCTGTAATAATTTTTCATTCGGAATTACAATCAATGTATCAACAAAATTCTTTAATTTCTCAATACCAAGTTCAGCATTCTGCATGCGGCCCTTCGCTTCAAAACGGAAAGGTTTCGTTACGACACCAACAGTCAAAATACCCATAGACTTTGATAATTCAGCAACGATAGGAGCTGCACCGGTTCCGGTTCCGCCACCCATACCACAGGTTACAAATACCATATCTGCATCCTGAATTGCTGCTGCAATTTCTTCACGGCTTTCTTCTGCCGCCATTTCTCCGACTTCAGGTCTTGCTCCCGCGCCAAGTCCCTTGGTAACCTTCTCACCAATCTGGATTAACTTCGGAGCCTTACATAACTGAAGTGCCTGCTTATCTGTATTCAAACCGATAAATTCAACGCCTGTAATATTCTCATCAATCATACGATTTACGGCATTGTTACCTGCACCACCTACACCAACTACAATAATTCTGGCTGCATTTGTTGCTTCATTTGTTCTGATTTCAATCAAGGTTTTATCCTCCTTAATATTCCTTTTCCGCTTACACAAATCTATTTCGTTTGCTTTGTAATTCAAATATTTCATCTTATATTCGGCAATATGTACAATAAATCACATAAATAACCATATAATATCATATAATTATTTTCTGATTTTATCAACCTATTTTTTGCTTTTTCCTTACATTTCTTGCGTTTTTTCCGATGTTTCATCCGTTTCTGCCTCTGATTCCGGCTCTACACTCGGATTTTCAGTCGTCACTTCATCAGATTCAAACGTAATATCCTTTGCATTTGCAGCATACGTTTCCATATGCAGAATCCCGCTCTTCCCTTGCAATGACGGTAAAATTGCAGCCAGACGCATGATTTTTTCATCGATTTCACTCTCATCGCCGATAAGCACTCTTACTTTATCAAAATGTAAGGTCATCGTCTCAGTCTGGTCAAACTGGATTTTTGTCGCACAGATTCCATGTTTTTCCAACAGATTTGTCATATTCAAAACCTTCTGAAAAATCTCTTTATTTTCCACAGGAAGAGGCTCATGTAAGACAAAATGATTGTACTTCAAGCCTGAGACCTCCGGTATTGCCGGTGTTAATACACTTGAATTCTCAACCACAATCCCATCTTTATCAAAGTACAGATAAGTACCGAGATATGACACATATCCCGCAAGCGCCTTTTCGTATACACTAACCTGCACGCTATGACGATCTGTAACCGAAACATCGATTCTTTCCACAAAAGGAACATCCGTAATACTTCTATTCTGATATTTTAACATCAAAAAAATCGAATTTGCACGAGACTTTTCTCCCAGAACAAGATTACATATTTCCTCATCGGTATAATGAATATTTCCGTCTACCTTTACTCCGTCGGCTGTTACCTCAAAGCTTTTTAAAAAAATCAAAAAAACAAGTCCGAGAAAGACAACCAGTACGCCCGCAATAATAAAGCGGGTCAATATGTATTTTTTTCTGTCCTTTTCAAACCCACTGTTACTCTTCGGCATGTCTCTCACCTTTCGCTTTCCATGTTCTTCCGCTTGCAATACTTAACAACATTCCGATTTCAACAAGCAAAAACAAAACAGAAGAACCACCATAACTGATAAACGGCAGGGACACACCTGTATTGGGGAATGTATTGGTTACTACGGCTATATTTAAAATAACCTGAATGGCAAAATGTGACATGATTCCAACTGCTACCATCTGCGAATACATATCTTTGGCATTCACAATAATAACCAGACAGCGGAATAAAAGTGCCACAAACAGTGCAAGTACCGCAAATGCACCAAAGAGGCCTAATTCTTCGCAAATAACCGAAAAAATCATATCATTCTGAGCTTCCGGAATATAGTTCATTTTCTGGATACTCTGACCAAGACCTTTTCCAAAAACACCGCCGGAACCGATTGCATATAAAGACTGCAACGTTTGAAATCCTGTCCCTTGTGAATAATTCTCCGGATGAATCCACGCAAAAATACGTGCAAAACGGAAGTTCTTTGTCGGGTCTGCAAATAACAGAATTCCTCCAACCACCCCGCCTACCAAAAGCAAAATCGCTCCCGAAGTAATCAAAGTACATTTGACATTTTTGCTGGCTACGGCAAGCATCAAAAAGCAGATGCCGAGTACAATAATCGCACTACTTAAGTTATCACTGATTAAATAAACAGCTCCCGCCATAGGAAACGGTAATAGAAATGCGAAAAAATAACCTTTCATTGTATTTGTAGCTTTTTCCATTTTACACATTAAACTTGCGTAAAATAAAATCATACATAACTTTACAAGTTCAGCCGGCTGCATGGTAAGAATTTTGAAATTCAACCATCTTGTTGCACCATTTGCTGTAATCGCCAACGGTGTAAGCAGCAAAATCAAGGAGCCTAACCCGATTGCGTACCAGGTGATTGTTCTTTTTGAATAAAGCTGCACCGGAATAAATGAAACAATAAACATAGCTACCGTACCAAGAGCAACTGCTTTTATCTGTTTCTTTAAGAAATATGCAGCATCATTATATTCAATTGCAGAGCTGTAAGAACTTGCGGAATAAATCATAATCATTCCGAAGCCCAGCAAAAAGATTACAATCAAAAGAAGGGTATAATCAAATGTACTGCCCACCTTTTCCCTATTAATCCGGTCCTGACGTTTTTGAATCGTTTTCACGCAACAACCTCCCTATTCTTCCAAAACCATAACTAATTCTTTAAAAATCTTTCCGCGCACTTCATAATTAGGGAACATTCCCCAGCTTGCGCATGCCGGTGAAAGTAACACTGCATCTCCTGATATTGCCAGCTTTGAACAAATCTCAACAACTTCCTTCAAATCACCCGCACGATGAATTTCCTGAAAACCGTGTGCTCTGGCACAAGCTTCAATTTTGTCGGCAGTCTGCCCCAACAATACAAGTGCTTTAACCTTACTTCCGAAAGATTCTATCCATTCATCATATGTATTGTCTTTGTCGTATCCTCCGCCAATCAGCACGGTCGGACGATTCATTGCCAAAACAGCCTTAATTGCCGCATCAGGATTCGTTCCCTTCGAATCATTATAATACTCTACACCTTTCACAGTGCGTACATACTCTATTCTATGTTCTACCGCCTTGAATTCTTTTACGGATGCGACAATACTTTCCATCGGAATTCCAAATGCATGACACATTAATATTGCGGCCATAACATTTTGCGCATTATGGATGCCAAGAAGCTTCATTTCCTGTATCCGAAACAAACTTTTGTTTACGCCGTTTTTTGCAAAAACAATCTCATCTCCCCGTAAGAAACATCCATCGTCCAATTCCTGCTCCACAGAAAAATAGCATGCTTTTGCACGGATTTGTGCTCCGATTTGTCTGGTTCTTTCATCATCAAAGTTCAAAATGCAAAAATCATCTTCCGTCTGATTCTTTGTCACTTCTTTCTTCGCTGCTGTATAATTCTCCATCGTATGATGACGATTTAAATGATCCGGTGTAACATTCAAAATTGCACTCACATGCGGATGAAACTCATGTATTGTTTCAAGTTGAAAGCTACTCACTTCCACAACAACAGGATCGCCCTCTGCTACCTGCAACGTAACTTCAGTATAGGGAATTCCGATATTTCCGACTACAAAAGCTTTACCGATATAGTTCTTAATGATTTCTCCCACAAGCGACGTTGTAGTTGTTTTACCGTTCGTTCCCGTGATAGCAATGATATTTCCTTCGCCGGCAAGATAAGCCAATTCTATCTCTCCGATTATTTTTTTATCGTGCTGTGCAAACCAAAGCGGAATCTCTGTATCGAGAGGAACCCCCGGACTGACAAGCAACATATCACATTCATTGCGTACCTCATCCTTCAGTTCTCCGAGAATAATACGCGCATTTTCTCCGCCTACCAATCTTTCCTGCAATCCTACTACGCCAAGATTCACATTTGCATCATATAAGATGGGAACAGCATCCATTTTTTCCAAAAGATTATATGCTGCAACTCCACTGATTCCCGCACCGAGCACAAGAATTTTTTGACTCGCTAATTCCATTTCCTTTTTCATACAGCCTCCTAAACTCCGAGAAACGCAAGCAGACACAAAACCGCAGTAATTATGGTAAACAAAGCAACCACCTTGGTTTCTTTCCACCCCTTCATTTCAAAATGATGATGAATCGGTGCCATTCTAAACAAACGTTTCCCTTTTGTTAATTTAAAGTATCCTACCTGTAAAATAACGGAAAGAACTTCTATTACATAAATAAACGCAACTATCAGAATAAACAACGGCATCTGCAGAACAATCGCGGCAGCCGCAACAAATCCACCCAATGCAAGGGAGCCCGTATCTCCCATAAACACACTTGCCGGATGAAAATTGAAAAGTAAAAAACCGAGCAATGCGCCAACAGCTGCGCAGGTAACCGGCTCAATTCCGCCCCCGGTACCGATTGCCACAATCGAAAAGAATATTGCAATCATTAATGTAACAGATGAAGCAAGACCATCTAAACCGTCCGTAAAATTTGCACCGGTATCCGTACCGATAATCACGAGCACAAGAAAAGGCAATGTAAGACGGCCCAAATCCAGCATCAAACCGGAAGAATACGGAATTTTAAACAACAACGGAATATCCGTAAACCTTCTTAGATAAAATAAAAAAATAAAAGTAATCAAAAGCTGTAACGTCATCTTCTGCCATGCGCGAAGTCCCATGGAACGTTTCAGCACCACCTTAATATAATCATCTAAAAATCCAACCATCCCAAATCCCAATGTCAGAAATAAAACAGGAATCATCTTGGGATAATCTTTTATATATATTACCGATGCCGCCAGAATTGATAACAGAATCATAATTCCTCCCATAGTCGGAGTTCCCGACTTTTTCAAATGGGATTGCGGACCTTCTTCTCTCACAGTCTGCCCAACCTTTAACCTTCTCAAAAAAGGAATCATCAAAGGACCTGATATAACACTTACGGCAAAAGAAATCAGAATCGGTATCACTATATCATATTTCATATATAATCCTTCCAAAAGCCCAAAAACGTCTAAAAAACGTCAGTTGCGCCCTTATCTATTATAATCCATTCCTTCCAAATAAGGAAGAATATTTTGATACAGGTTTTGAATAACGGGAGCTGCAATCTGACCACCGTAATATGTTCCCACCGGCTCATGGATCACAACCAGCGCAATGACCTGCGGATCATTTGCAGGCGCAAAACCAAGGAAAGACGCGATATACTTTCCGGACGAACGCGGAAGCGTCTGGCTGGTAGCTGTTTTACCTCCAATTCGAAAGCCTTCAATATATGCGCTTTTGCCGCCTCCCTCAGATACAACCTTTTCTAACAGCATTCTTAATTCTTCAGAAGTATCTTGCGAGACATGCCCTGTTGTTTCTTCATAAGAAAAAACTTCTTTGACACTGCCGTCTTCATATAGGGTTTCTTTTGCAAGGTGCGGCGTAATCCGTCTGCCGCCGTTAATCAAAGACGAAACCGTGGTAATTAACTGTATCGGACTAATTTGAAAGGACTGCCCGAAAGAACAGGTCGCAAGTTCTACAGGTCCCATATTTTCCATCTGATGCATAATGGTTCCTGCTTCTCCGGGAAGGTCAATTCCCGTTTTTTGAAACAAACCGAACTGTTCAAAAAAACGATAAAAATTTTCTACTCCCAATCGCATCCCGACTGAGATAAAAACAGGATTACAAGAGTTCATAATTCCCTGTGTAAAAGTTTCAGAGCCATGCCCCGTAACCTTGTGGCATCTGATTCTACGGTCCTCTACCATAATATAACCGGGACAATGGAAAGAATCCTGGGTTGTTACTGTGTTACTTTCAAGTGCCGCTGCGGCAGTAATGATTTTGAACGTAGAACCGGGTTCATACGTATCGTTGATACACCCGTTACGCCAGACCTGATTTAAATAATTCTGATGCTCTCCCTCTTGCGCAAACACAAGACCGCCCGTATCATACGGTGCATTCAAATCAAACTCCGGAACATCCGTCATCGCATAGATTTCTCCGTTTTGCGGATTCATAACAATCATGGATACACGTTTGGCATTTGTTTTTTTCATTGTCAGCTCACATAGCTGTGTCGCATACGTTTGAATATTCCAATCCAGCGTCAGACGTAAATCTGCACCTTTTATCGGCTCTATTCTGTGTTCTGCCTCACGCTCAAGTTCAACACCCTTCGCATCCGTTACTGTCAGAATGGTACCTGCTTTTCCCTGCAGGTATTTATCATAGACAACTTCCAATCCTATAATCCCCTGATTATCACCGCCGGTGAATCCAAGCACCTTAGATGCGATTTCACCATACGGATAATACCGCTTGTAGTCTTCATCTACTTTTACACCATCTAAATTATATTCGCGTATTCTTTTTCCTATTTCAATTTCAACATTAGAACGGATCCGTTCAATGGAGGAATACTTTTCGACTCGTTTTCGTACAGTTTCCTCAGACATTTCCAGTTCTTTTGATAAAACTTCGATTACACGCTCAGGTTCCGTAATCTGATTATGAATGACTGAAATTGTGCACACAACACGGTTATCCCCCACAATTACACCATTTCTGTCAAAAATCCGTCCCCTGGCTGCTTTAATCATTCGTTCGCGTTCATGCAGTTCCCTTGCTTTCTCTGTATAAAATTCGCCGTCTATAATCATGATTTGAAATAAACGTCCCATAAGGATTCCATTCATCAACAGTACCAGCAGAAAAATTTGCATCGCGCGCTTATGATATCTTGTTTTTCTCCTTTTTATCATAAAAAACCTCACACAGGTCATTTATATTAATCTATGAATGCCTGTGTGGGGTTATTCTGTTAAAATCATTCGTTGCTTTCCGTAATAAATGATGAGCCCGGATTTATCGGGTATCCGGTTTCAGGATCAAGATATTCTCCGGTATGCGGATCAATGCCGTATCCGGTTTCGGGATCTATCTTCATTTCCGGTTTCTGCTTGTCAGACTCCGGCTCGCCGCTCTCTTCCTCTGTTTCATCCGCTTCCGGTCTTAACAATGTAGCATCGTAGATTCCTTTTTCTTTCAATTCCTGTTCTTCCTCCTCAGAAAGAGGTTCTGTCATAAATATATTCAGATAAGGAAGGACTTCTGTTAAAATCTCGCGCGTAATAAGCGCAGCCTCTCCCGTACCACCGTTCTGGTCCGGAAGATTCGGTCTGTCAATTACCACATATATCAAAATCTGCGGGTCATCTGCCGGTGCAAATCCCATAAATGAGCACACATATTGTCCGGAGCCACGTTTGCCATCCACAACCATTTCCGCAGTACCTGTTTTACCGCCAATCGCATAACCTGCAGGTCTTGCTCTTTTACCGGTACCATTCGTTACTACACTCTTACAATACTCTATTATCTTTTCGGATGTTGAAGATGAAATCGTCTGCTTTAACACGCGCGGTTCAATATTTTTCACCACAGAGCCCTCTGCATCAACAATACTGCTTACCATATGAGGCTCATAGTAATATCCGCCGTTTACAAGAGAATTAAAAGCACATGCCATCTGAATCATTGTGACATTATATCCCTGTCCAAACGTGGAAGTAGCAAGCTCGGTAGGACCCATTGTCTGCTCATTGAACACCAAAGAAGCTGTTCTTGCTTCACCTACCAAATCCACATTGGTCTTTAATCCGAAATTAAAATTCTCAAAGCATTCCAAATACGTGCTTTTACCAATTGCCTCACCCATAAGCATCAAAGATACGTTACAAGACTGTGCAATCGCATCCGAAACAGACATCATACCATCACCGTTTCTGTTATGGCACTTAATCTTAAATCCGCCTATTTCAAGCAAACCACCGCAATAATAAGTCTCTTCGCCGGTCATTTTGCCTGTTTCAAGCCCCATCGCCACAGTAATCGGCTTGGCAACCGATCCGGGTTCATAGGTTTCAGATATACAGAAATTTTTCCAAAGAGCAGCAAGCGCCTCGCTCTCTGTGGGTCTGTCATCTTTCTCCTCTTCTTTCATCTCACTTTCTTCTTCGCTTGTCACCCCGGAACTTTCCTCTTCGCCTTCGCTTGTTTCGTCTGTAGGTGCTTCCGTAGGTTCTTCCCGCAATTCACCTTCTCTGAAATAAAGCTCTGCATTTCTGGGCTGATTCAAATCAAAGAACGGATATCCTGCCATTGCAAGCACATTTCCCGTATCGCATTCCATCACAATACAGCCTGTATTCATACTTCCGTGTCCTTCTCTTGCATTATCCGTATATTTTAAATTATAATCTGTTATTTTCTCTTCAACAATTTTTTGAATCGTAACATCAAGTGTTGTTACAAGGGTATGACCGTCAGTTGCCGGAATCGTTGTTCTCTCGATATTCTCATCCTCATTTAAGTAACCGTATTCACGGCCGTTTGTTCCGTTTAATACATCGTTATAATATTCTTCCAGTCCATATGCCCCGGCATTCCCCGCATTGGTATATCCGATTGCATCACAAGCAACACTTCCGAGCGGATAATAACGAAGATATTCCTCTTCAAACCAAACACCTTTGATATCAATTGCTTCCTCATTGTCCTTTGCTGCTGCAACGAGATTCTGAAACGGTTCAATCACCTCATAATCGAGTTTCTTTGCAAGCACACGATATCTGGACTCCGGATTTTGAGTAATAAAATTTCTGATTTCACTCGTATCCATATCGAAGCACTGACCGAGTGCAGTAAGTGTAGCATTCATGCTTCCTTCTTTTTTTTCCTCTGTCTGCGTTACCACATAAGAGTCCAGAATAACATTATATACTTTTTTACTCATTGCAAGCGTGGTTCCTTTTCGATCCACAATCGAGCCACGCCTATAAGGGAGAGTAACACTTTCATACGCGCGCTGCGAAAGCACCGTATGTTTATATTCCTCTCCCTTTGTTTTATTAATCATTCCAAGACGAACAAACAGCGCCAGAAATGCCACACCACACAAGCCAAACAGAATCATTGCGCGGGTGGTAATTCCGTTGTTGCTTCCTTTTCGTCCTCTGTTATTCTGTTGTACGTTTATTTTTCTGTTCAAAAAAACACCTACTTTTACTCTATAATATCTGAATATTGTCTGACATAATCGCTCATAGTATCGGTGTAAGTAATAATCTGTCCCTCTGTTGCATAATGCATACCCAACTCTTCAATCGCAACACGCTTAACTTCTTCTAAATCAACAGAGTTTACAATACGCTCATATTCCTGCTCATTATCAAGTTTCATACTCAGATATGTACTTTCAAGTTCTGCCACTTTACGCGTACTTTCCGTAATATCTGCCTGTAAACGGATATATCCCGCAAGAACAAATCCAAGTACACCTACTACTGCTGTTAAAAAGATAACATATCCGGGGTTGAAATGTACAGCTTTTTTCTGTCTTCTGCGAATCTTTTCACGTGCCTCTTCATTCGGTGCTTCATCAAGCGCTTTCTTGACATCTATCACTGTATTTCCATATACATATTCGCTTCTTCTGTATTCATGTTCTGTTTCTCTCTGACGTGTACGGCTGTTTCTGTACTGTGTTGCCATTTTTTCATTCTCCTCTCTTCTCAAACACACGCAACTTCGCGGATTTGGATCTCGAATTATTCTGAAGTTCTTCCTCCCCGGGAAGAATCGGTTTATTTGTTATCACATGCCCCTGCGAAACTCTTCCGCAAGTACAAATCGGAAATGACGGCGGGCAAATACAAGGATTTTCTGCCTTTTTCATCGCCATCTTTACAATTCTGTCTTCCAAAGAATGGAATGTTATAATGCAAAGTCTTCCGTTTGGTTTCAAAAGTGAAATCATATCCTCAAGTGTATCTCTTAAAACATCCAATTCATGATTGCACTCAATTCTGATTGCCTGAAAAGTACGTTTGGAAGGATGACCTCCCGTTGCCCTTTTCTTTGCCGGAATAGCTGCTTTAATCAACTCATTTAACTCAAACGTTGTTTCAATCGGTTTCTCTTTTCTTGCGTTCACAATATGCTTCGCAATATTCTTAGCAAACTGTTCTTCTCCGTATTCTTTGATGACACGGAACAGTTCCATTTCACTGTACTCATTTACAATATCCCGCGCACTTACTGTTTGTCTCCTATCCATTCTCATGTCAAGCGGAGCATCATAACGATAACTAAAGCCTCTCTCCACAGTGTCAAGCTGATAGGAAGAAACACCCAAATCAAGAAGTATTCCGTCCAAACCGTCTTTCGCGTATTCCGCCGCGATTTCTTTCATGGCACAATAATTGTTTCTTACGATGGTTACCTTGTCACCGAATTGTGCAAGTCGTTCTCCCGCAACCGCAATTGCCGCTTCGTCCTGATCAATTCCGATTAATCTTCCGTTCTCCCCAAGTCTTTTGGCAATCTGTGTGGAATGTCCGGCACCGCCTAATGTTCCATCAACATATGTTCCGTCCGGTTTGATCTGCAACGCTTCTATACATTCCCAAAGCAACACTGATTGATGTTCAAATTCCATTGGTTTCCTCCATCAGTTACTAGATCATAATCCCGGCCGCATCCAATTCGTCTGCAATTGCGGAAATATCTAATCCATTCATCATCTCTTCGTACTTATCCTTAGCCCAGATCTCAATATATTTACCGGCTCCGACAAGCACAACATCCTTCTCTATCTGTGCATACTCACGAAAAGCTGTATTTAACAAAATTCTTCCGTGGCTGTCAAGTTCAACTTCTCCTGCCTTACCTAACATGAAACGATTGAAATTTCTGTTTGTCTGTCTTGTCATACTAATCTGTGATAACTTCTCGAGAAGTTCTTCCCATTGTTCCATAGCATACACAACAAGGCAGTCATCAATCCCTTTGGTCACAACAAACCGTTCACCTAACTTTTCTCGATATGTTGCGGGGATAATCAGCCTGCCTTTGGCATCCACTGTGTGATTGTATTCACCCATGAAACCAATTGCCATCATTACTACCTTCTCAAATCACATTTTCCTCGTTTCGTACCACTTTGTACCACTTCGTACCATTTTTCTCTTGATTTAAGCTAATTTTATACCTTTTCCCCCACCTTGACAAGCCTTTTTACGATTTTTCTGATGTTTTTTTCCTACTTTTTTCGGTAAAATTGTGCTTGTCTCACCATAAACCACCACATATAGTTCAAACAAGCTGCCCCCCCAAAAAAATGCCTACTCCTTGTTAATTACATTTCAAAGGGCGGAACACCTTATTTTCAGGTGTCCCGCCCTTTGTTTGTATCCCTGATTCTCGATAATTGAGATTTTAGGGATACTTCCTCTTTTCTTTTGTATCCCTGTTTCTCGATAACTGAAAATTAAGAAATGTACCACAGCGATATTTCTATCGAATACGAATTTCCTCTACACAAAATAAAGAATGTGCATAGCACATTCTCCTCGCGTGAGCGGTGTTGCTCGGCAACAAAATTCCTTGCCGCGAACTGCGCATCCTTAGCGGAGCTTTTTATTGCATAGGAATTTCCTATGCAATAAAAAAAGCAGCCGCTCACGCAGCTGCTCATATAACTCTGTATTTAATTGATTCATTCTCTAAAACTCACACAAATGATAATACCACGATGCACCGGCCACAGAAGGAAACGGAATAAACACGTTCAAGGTTCCGTCCGCGTTTAAATACATGGGCAGCTCCGGTGTGGTTAATGCCTTCGACTCCTCCAATTCAGCAATAGACTTAAGTTCCGGATTAAACTCCCAACTTTTATCCCAATACGCTTCTTCCATCTCATGAGCAGTTTCTACGAAACTCTCTCCCGTCATTTGGCGCATGGCCAAAAGTTCCAAGTTTGTCACCTCTTTACCATTTGCAAAGTCGTAAGTATATGCATAATAAAACCTGACATCATTCGGATACGGTATCGTAACAAGAAGAGAAACCATATCTCCGTACTCAAATACTTCATACCATATGCAACCAATCCACAATGAACCTCCGTGTTTCATTACAGAAAATTCAGATTCTATCTCCGGCAAAATCTCATCAACAATCCGCTGATTCATCTTCTTGGCACTTTCTGTATCTGCGAAAAACTGCGGAATTTGATAAGCATAATGACATGTATTATCTACACTGTCCGTATACACCCCTGAAACATTCAGAATTTCCCCGATTCGCGGATTGTCTGTCTCCTGCATCTCCGAATTCAGGATGAGTTCCGGCGCAGGATCCGATTCCTGCTCCGAAGTCTGTTCTGATGCAAGCTCCGAAGGTTGTTCTGACATCGGCTCTTCTGTCTGTTCTGATGCAGACTCCGATGACTGTTCCGCTACGGGTTCTTCCGTAGTCGTACCGTTCTGCACGGATTCATCACCAAGCGTTCCTTTGTTTTTTTCAAATATACAAACACACAATATTATCGCAAGCAACAATATCACAATTACCATTACAGGAATCAAAATTTTTCTTTTCATTTTTTACTATACATTAAAACGGAACAAAATTACATCTCCGTCTTTTACAACGTATTCCTTTCCTTCCAGTCCCACAAGGCCTTTTTCTTTGGCTGCAGCGATGCTTCCCTGCTCCATCAGGTTCTCATAGGATACAACTTCAGCCTTAATAAATCCGCGCTCGAAGTCTGTATGAATCTTTCCGGCTGCCTGAGGCGCCTTGGTTCCCACCTTAATGGTCCATGCACGACACTCATCCTCACCGGCAGTCAGGAAGCTAATCAATCCAAGCAAACGATAGCTTGCCGCAATCAGTTTCTCAAGTCCTGACTCACTAAGACCTAAATCCTCTAAAAACATTGCTTTCTCTTCATCATCGAGTTCTGCAATCTCCTGCTCAATCTGTGCACAGATTACAAACACTTCACTTCCGTCTGTTTCGGCAAATTTACGTACAGCCTGCACATAGGCATTGTCTGCACCGTCGTTTGCCAAATCATCCTCTGCAACATTTGCCGCAAAGATTACCGGTTTGCCGGTCAAAAGATTATAGGAACGTAACCAGTTCTCCTCATCTTCATCTGCCGCCTCAAAAGATTTCGCAAGCTTACCGTCTTCCAAAAATGCTTTCAGACGTTCTAACAATGCAAGCTCTTTGGCAAGTGTTTTATCATTCTTGGCTCCGCGTACCGTTTTGGCAATGCGGCGTTCCAAAATTTCAATATCGGAAAATACCAATTCCAGATTAATTGTCTCAATATCACGGACAGGATCCACGCTACCGTCCACATGTACAACATTGGTATCCTCAAAACAACGAACCACATGTACAATTGCATCCACCTCACGGATGTTGCTAAGGAACTGATTGCCAAGACCTTCTCCCTTGGACGCACCTTTAACCAAACCTGCAATATCTACAAATTCAATCACTGCAGGTGTTACCTTCTTCGTATTATATAACTCACCAAGCTTCTTGATTCTTTCATCCGGAACAGATACAATTCCGACATTCGGATCAATGGTACAGAACGGATAATTTGCTGATTCCGCACCGGCTTTGGTAAGTGAATTGAACAATGTACTTTTTCCGACATTCGGAAGACCAACGATACCTAATTTCATTTAATATATTTCCTCCTTAGAACTCCTTCAAAAAGCGGAGTGATAGTTCGTGTTTTGACCACGTTGCAGCAAACTCCTGCAACAATCAGTATCTACTATACCACGAAGAAGTCCTGTTGTAAATTTGAAAAATATCTTTCTTTTGTTTGTTCGCCAAAAATATAGTTCCCATGCAGATTTCCGTATACAAAAGACATTCTAATTATCATTAGCGGGAAACTCATCCATCACATAAGATAATTCTATTCCGGTCAAACAGGTATCATCAAATTTCTCACCCTCATATACCTGTTCGATCTCAAACCGGAACACTGCTTCACGCCCGTTCCCGATTGATAACTGAAGCGGTGTCAAATCAACAAACTGAGGTTTCAGGGTATCTTCCAGCGTAATTGTTCCCACATACGTGTTGCAATAATACACCTTCATACTTTTTACCCTGGAATTTGCCTTCCATTTTTCTTCCGTTTCCGCATAGCCGTTTACGATGCACAGCTTTTCAAACACAAGACGCTCAGGTCCCGGCCCCAAATACATCTGCGCGTAATCAATATACTCTCCGATTCCGTAGCCCGGCACGCCTTCCGACCACACACTACTCCTAACCTGTGATGTCAGGTTCCATGCATGATAAGTATACTCCCCTACCGAAGCAAGTTCAGACGACGCAGTTGCTTTCGCATAATTCTTGCGTTCCCCTGACACGCAGAATCCTCCCACTTCAATTTCTTCTTCATTGCAGGCAAAGTCAATTTCTTCATCGCTCGTTTGAAAGAACTCACCAATCACCGCCGGAGCAAACTGATACTCCCACTTCTCCGAAACTTCAAATGCAGGGTCACCCACACCATTTTCGGACGAGATGATAAAATCATAAAAATATTCTTTTCCGTCCACTTCCCGAATCACCCGGATGGTGTCTCCAACCTTTTTGCCAATACATTCTTTTGCGGCATAAGAAATCACCGGATCCAAAAAAGCATAGGAGCGATTTAGAATAAGCGCATCCTCTTCGATGGTAAATGCAATCTCACACGCATCCTCAAGAATCCGTGAATGCATAGAATTCTCATCCCGTTCAATGATTTCAGAATGCTCTACGCTGCAGTAAACCTTGTCTCCATATTCGATGATTCCGTTTCCCTGTTCGAACTGCTCTGTCGCAGGTTCCGCGGATGGTTCCTTCCCTACAGTTTCCGTCGTGCTTCCCTGTTCTGTCTCTGCATCTTCTTCCACGATGACTTCAAGAATCTCTTCCGAACTGTTTTTCCCTTTTTCCGGTGTTTTGTCCATCAGTGCACAACCTGAAACCAAAACAAGAATTCCGGCGGTTGCAAACATAAGGACAATATTTTTCTTTTTAGCCGAAACAATATTTTCTATTCGTGCGCGAATCAGCTTCTTTTCCGACTTCATATTGGTTGATAAAAGCACGCGCTCTGAAACCTTTTTATGCTTCTTAATCACATCCAGCAGACAACTGCCGTATCTTGTATATTCTTCTTTCTTAATCATTCGCATTACGCTCTCATCGCATGCAAGCTCACAGTCATAGCCCGAAAATTTGAACGCAAACCAGATGATCGGATTGTAGAAAAACAGCACAAGAATCAAATATCGAAGGATTACCCAGAAAAAATCACCATGCTTAAAATGACCTTCTTCATGCAGCATAGCGTAACGCATCTCCTCCTCTGTCATACCTTCAGGCACATAAACCGTCGCGCAAAGCAGAAAAGGAGATGAGAGATTTTCAAGCTGATAAACCGGCAATTTTGAATTTGGCGTTTCACACAGATAAATCCTGTTGTGTCTGCACTTATGCTCAAATCTGATATTTGTTGAAACCACACCGGCAACAAATAAACCGGCCATCAGCAAATAAATCAGATTACACACATCTTTCCAATCAAAATCCACCGTCCGTCTCTCTGCACCCTCATCGCTGACTTCAGCATTCGGCGATACCCTTTCTGTTTCACTTTCTGTCCTTGCCTCGTACTTTTCTTTCGAAACAATTTCCAACCGTTCTTCATATTCTGCTCTTTCTTCTGCAGGAATAAAAATGGTACGGATTTCACCCTCCAATTGCTCTTTTGTGGAATCGTGAAACTCCTGAAAAAAAGCAGGAGCCGGAATATGAACAAACGGAGCCAGAAGCATAAATACCGGAATCAAAATCCACAAACCGTAAAGATATCCTTTGGACAGCTTTTTCCCCAGAAAGAAACGCAATCCAAGAATAAAAGCGGCAATCAGGCTGATTCCAATCAGGCAATCAAAATAATACTTCATGATCCAATCCATACGTTTCCCCTATTCGTTCGTTGTATCTCTTCCGTTTTCCAAAATTGAGTAAAGCTCCTCCAAATCTTCCTTGGTAAGTGCTTCTTCCTTAATCATTGTATTAATCATCAATCCGATTTTTCCCTTAAAAGCTTTTTGCAGGAAATTCTTAGTTTCTTCAACAGCAATCTCATCCTTTGAGACAATCGGCTGATACAATTTGGCTTTTTCACCGTTTTCATAGCGCACCGCACCTTTTTCTTCCAATCTTTTCAGAAGCGTCATAACAGTATGTTTGGTCCATCCTGTTGAATCCGCGAGCGCTTTGGTAATCTGCATAATTGTTCTCGGGGATTCCTCCCATAAAAGATTCATAATCTTCCATTCTGCATCTGTAATGTTAATCATATTTGTATTCTCCTCTCCATTCTACTACAATATATTTATGGTTAATATCCCTTACAGCCAGTAAGGAATTATCCATCTTGTTGCTTAAGCTGTATAATGATGGAGCAATAGGTATGTCGGCTTCCTTTCTTGGACTTCGCGTCCGT
>SVFH01000025.1 GCA_015056945.1 Lachnospiraceae bacterium
CCTTACTAACTACCAATACGGGATGTTTTATTTTTTCAATTTTAAGAATATCTCCTTGATGCAGTAATTCCATTACCATACCTCTCTTCCGACAGGTTCACCCCAATCATATTCACCATCCAGCATCAACTTTCCATCAAACTCAGCCGCTCTTTCTTCCAATGTTTTATGACGAAAAGGTTTCACTAAAGTAATTACTCCATTCGATACTGTGACATCTAAAATCTCATTCAATCCAATCCCTGCACTTTTCAACACTTCTTTTGGCAATCTGATTCCTTGACTATTTCCCCATTCTTTTACTTGTGCCTGCATCTAAAAACCTCCTTACATTTAGTATATACTTAGTATATACCTAATAGCAAAAAATATCAATTCATATCTCTTGACCTTCTCTTGAAAGCAAGCGGAAATTCAAATTCGTGCATACTTTGTCATAGTAAAATTCTTCCGGAAAGTCTCCGCCATATATCTGCAGACAAACCCTTTATCGCTTGATCACAAATACATAAAATAAAAATATCAGATACGGAAATAAAAAGAAATCACAGAAAAAATATCAAAGATCCCAAGTTCCTTATTCAACTGTTCTATCGTCTTTTTTACCGTTTTCCAAAAACTTAAGTTGAATGCCCCCCATCATTTCCGTTTCTCAGACACAAAACCGACCTTGCCGGTTTTACATCCTTGCCCCGAAAATCTAAAAAAGCACCGTCACCATCTTCAAAAGGGGATGTTGACAGTGCTTCTTTGTTTTATCCATAAATTGTTTTCGTGAAATATTGTGTAAGCGTGAGTTGTAGTGTAATACTTTTGGTACTGGTAAATAACTCATACCTGCAATCCTGAAATTCCTTCTCCATTGCCAATAAAAGTTGCGTACCGATTCCCTGTTTTTGCATTTTAGGATGTACCATCAATTTGCCGATCTTCTCTATCAAAATCCCTTTCCTCATCCGCCTGCATCAGGCCTCAAACATCGTCGTAGACAAATATCTGTCTCCCGAATCCGGCAATAATACCACAATGTTTTTCCCTTTATTCTCGGGACGTTTGGCCACTTCAATTGCAGCGTGCAAGGCTGCTCCCGAAGAAATTCCTACAAGGATTCCTTCTTTCTGTCCAATCATTCTTCCTTTAGCATAAGCATCCTCGTCGGTAACGGTAATAATCTCATCGTACACGGAACGATCCAGCGTATCCGGAACGAAATTCGCACCAATCCCCTGTATGCCGTGCGGTCCCGCAGTTCCGCCCGAAAGAAGCGGTGATGCTGCAGGCTCAACTGCAATTACTTTGATTTCAGGATTCTTCTCCTTTAAATAGCGGCCGGTTCCGGTTAATGTACCGCCGGTTCCCACACAGGCAACAAAAATATCTGCTTCCCCATCCGTATCTTCGTAAATCTCCGGTCCCGTGGTGTTATAATGTGCCTTGGGATTATCAGGATTCACAAACTGCCCGGCAATCATGCTTCCCGGTATTTCACGTTGCAATTTCTCTGCCTTTGCTACGGCTCCTGCCATTCCTTTAACACCTTCCGAAAGCACAAGTTCTGCGCCGTATGCCTTAATCATTTTTCTTCTCTCTTCCGACATCGTATCGGGCATGACAATAATAACCTTATAGCCCTTCGCCGTAGCAACAAGCGCAAGTCCGATTCCCGTATTTCCGGATGTCGGCTCGATAATTACTGCACCCGGTTTCAGCCTGCCGTCTTTCTCTGCAGCTTCTATCATATTAAGCGCCACCCTGTCTTTCACGGAACCGCCCGGATTTAAAAATTCCAGTTTTGCCAAAAGTCTTGCTTCCAGCCCTAACTCTTTCTCGATATGTGTAAATTCCATAAGAGGAGTGTGTCCGATTAACTGCTCCGCAGAAGTCAAAATTTTTGCCATAATAATACCTCCAAGCCGCTTCCTTCACACAGAAAAGAAAGCGGCTTACTTTATTTTTTATGTTTTATTTTATCAACCGAATACCTTTTGGTCAATGGAAAGACTTGCTATTTATCGTTTCTCAAACGCTTTTTGATATGCCAACGCAAAGCAGATTGCAATTACCAGAAGGTTCCCACCAAGAATCAGTACTGTCTCGGTTCGAACTTCAAACGCTGAAAGACTGTTTACCATAGAATACAATTGTCCCGAGTAAAAGAACTTTGCCACTTTAGCAATATTTTCGTTGAAAAAAGCAAGCATGGGCAAGAAAGAAAAGACTAACATCAAAGGAACCGTCATCGATGTTGCTGTCATCTGATTTGAGCTCCAAACTCCGATTGCTCCTCCTGCCAGCGTGGAAATAATATGCCCCACCAGCATAATCAGCATAAACACAAGCAGTTCTTTCCCGCGGTATCCGCCGACCAGCCCGATTACCGACGAGCCAAGCATACAGATAGCAAGAATATAGATTGCATTTCCTACCAGATACTCAAAAGCATTCACATTACACATCTGCAAAACGCGCAATGTATTCTTTTCTTTCTCCTCTGCAATAATAGTGGACATTGCGGTAAGCGGCGCCATTCCGACATACATAACAGCAAAGAGATTTGCAAAGAAGTGTTCCTGCATTCCCGGAATTTCAACTGCCTTCTCCATCACAATTGTAAGACCGGGAAACATGATGAACTGAATCAGAATTGCTTTGTTTTTCAAGGTGTCTTTCAGCTGTTTCCAAAGAACAGCAAATATATGATATATCATTGATTTAATGTACCTCCCGTTAATTCCATAAATATGCTTTCGAGGTCCGGCTCGGAAGTATGTAACGTCTCCACTTCACCGTTTCGCAAATACGCAGCCAACATTTCAATCTGCGCATTTTCCTGTCGCAGCTCCATCTCTTCACCATTCTTTAAATGAAGACGGAATTTCTGTATTTTATTATACTTTCTGCAAAGCGCCTCCGGATTTCCATACTCTACAATCTCCCCTTCGTTAAGCAAGGCAATATTGTCGCATAGTTTTGCCGCTTCATGCATGTTATGGGTTGTCAGAAAAATGGTCGTCCCCTTCTCCTTCTCCGCAAGAATCATTCTGTGAATCTCTTCCGTTGTGACAGGATCTAAACCGCTTGTCGGCTCATCGAGAAACAGTATATCCGGACTCCTAAGAATTGCCCTTGCAAAAGAGAGACGATTTCGCATCCCCTTCGATAACTTCGAAACCGATTTGCGCCCGGCATCCGCCAGTCCGACCCTTTTAAGTACCTGCGCAATTTCACCGGTCCCCTTCCCGTCAATCATCTCATAGAATTTCAGATTATCGAAACAACTCATTCTTTCGTACAGCCCGAAATGATCCATCATCACACCGATTCTGCGGTACTGCTCACCGGTCAGTTTTCTGCTGTCTGTACCCTCCAGAAAGCAGTCTCCTTTTGTCGCTGACAACTGCCCTGTTATGATATTAATCAATGTTGTTTTACCTGCGCCGGAAGGTCCGAGCAGTCCAAAAATCTCTCCTTTTTTTACTTCTAACTGAATATCTTTTAATACTTCTTTATCCTTAAAAGAATGGCTGATATGTTTTAATTCGATTGCAGCCTGCATCACTCATCTTCTCCTTTCAAAAGTTCGAGTGCGTTCTGCAGTTTGGCGTTATCCCTCTTTTCCTTCAAAACCGACAGTACAACGCTGACGGTTGCACAAACGGCGAAACAAATCAGGAACATTACCCAAGGTAAAACCATGTTTACCGGGAACCAGCGGAATATCGTCGCAAACACCGCAATGAGAATCACGATTGAGAAAAATGTTAATACAAAACGTACCGCAAGGCTCATTTTCTTGAATATTTTATCCGTAAAAAACATCCATTCCAATACGGTAATCAGAAACGAAGATACAAAAAACTGAAGCAGTGTCTGCAGTGCAATGCCCTTATTGCCCAGCGCAAAAATCGTAGAGACCGCTTTGGCATTCTCACCGAATATAAACGTAAAGAGCAAAAGGCACATCACTGAAACGCCGAAAATCATCATAACATTTGTCATAAAATCAAATATGGTATCTTTTTTAATCATCTCTTAAACCCCCAGTCTTTTCTTAATCTCTTCCGCATACTGTCTTGAAACCATTACCTGTTCACCATTTTTTAACGTCAGGCGGAGCCTTCTCTCCACATCATTTCTGATTGTTTTGATGAACTTTAAGTTCACAAGACAGGATTTGCTGATGCGGAAGAACCCTAACCTGCACAGCTTCTCTTCCATTTCGTACAACTTTAGCTTCGACTCAAACACATCCTCTTGCGTGTAAACGAAAGTTCTGCGTTCAAGCGCCTCAACATAAGAAATCTTTCCTACGTCAATCAGGTGGGTTTCTTCCTCCTTGCTTACCAGCATCTGCTGATTCAGAATCCGCAGGGTTGCCATGATATTCTCTATTTCATCCGTCAGTTGATTGCAATGTATTGCGATTTCCGTTTCCGAAACATTCTCATCAATATTGATTGTGATTTTCATTTATGCGCACCTCCTGATACCAATTTAGCACAGAATCATTTTAATACAAGTAGCGGAAACGTAAGTTGCCGGATTTGAAACATGACTTACCGAAAACAAGTTTTTATAAGATTGCTTTCAACTTTTCGGACTCAGTTTCGATGACTTTTTTATCAATTCTTTGGAACAGAATCTCCACTTCCGGAAGCTTGAAGCCTGCGGGAACACTCTTCTGTGCCCAGTTAAGTTCTATCGACAGCCACTTGCTGACCTTCTCTGAGGAGAAGGGTAAAAACGGTGCCAGAAGCACAGACAGATTGGCAATGATTTGCACACACTGATACAATGTATCCTGACATTTCGCTTCGTCAGTGGTGCGCGTAATCCACGGCTGCTCACTGTCAAAGAATTTGTTGGCACTTCTTATAAATTCAAAAATCTCATCCAGCGCATCCTTAAAAGCGCCATCTTCAATCTGCTTGCCGACACGACCATACAATGCCGTAATCTTCTGCTCTGTCTCCGGTTTTAGCGTCCCCTGCGGCACCACACCGTCCCAATATTTGCCAATAAAAGCAAGAGAGCGGTTCACGAAATTGCCGTATGCGCCAAGTAACTCACCATTGTGACTGTTGATGTATTCACGCCAGGAAAAATCCGCATCCTTTTTCTCCGGTCCGTTCGCAATGAAGAAATATCGGATGGAATCCGGCTCGTATTTGCCGATTAAGTCTTTGATCCAGATTGCGTAATTTTTGCTTGTAGAAATCTTCTTTCCTTCCAATGTCAAATACTCACTGGATACGATTTGGTCAGGCAGGTGCCAACCGTCCCCGTTTGCCAGTAAAAGTGCCGGCAGAATAATCGTGTGGAACGGAATGTTATCTTTGCCATGTACATAATAGTGCTTCGCATCCTTTCCCCAAAGCTCTGCAAAAGAAGTCCCTTTCCGTTCCGCTGCAACTTTGCTCGCCGACAAATATCCAAGCACATTCTCCGCCCAGATGTAGATGGATTTCTCTTCATATCCTTCTTTCGGCACATCAATTCCCCAACCTAAATCTCTGGTTAAGGCACGGTCTCTTAATCCCTCTTCAATATATCTGTTGGTAAAAGAAACCGCATTTTTACGCCAGCCCTTATTCTCGTCCGCCAACGCACGCAACTCCTTTTCCAGCTTGGAAATTGCAATGTATAAATGTTTTGACGGTTTAAATGAAATCTTATTTTTACACACTGCGCAAATCGGCTCCAGCAGATTCTCCGGCTCTAATACAGTACCGCATGCATCACACTGATCGCCTCTTGTATCCTCACCGCATTTCGGACATTTACCAAGTACGAAACGATCCGCAAGGAATGTATCACAACAGGTACAATATGCCTGCGGCACCTCTTTCTCGTACACATACTCACTTTCATACAATTTGCCGTGAAATTCTTTGATAAAGGATTTATGCTCCTCTGCCGAAGTCTTCGTATATTCCTCATAACTGAATCCCAATGCACGGAAGCATTCCGTGAATTCCTCATGATACAAATCGCTGATTTCACGCGGACTTCTGTTCTCCTGTTTCGCACGGATTGCCACCGGTGTTCCGTGACAATCGCTGCCTGATACAAAGTAAACATCATCGCCAATCGCACGATGATATCTTGCCAGAACATCTCCCGGCAATAAACCTGCAATGTGTCCTATATGTAACGATCCGTTTGCATACGGCCAAGCGCCGCCAATTAATACTTTATTCATAATCTCTACCTCATTTCTTTCTGTGATATCACGATACTAAGCCCCTTCAGCCCGGGGCGGTTAACGGTTACGGTTCATATTCGGATATTCAAAAAAGGGACTCAAAACAGGTATGTACAAGGAACATGAATCTTTTTTATTCTTGGATTTTGATTTGGACAAATAGATTTTCTTAATGTTTCTCAACTCTGTCAGCAAGCCGACAACACGATGTTGTCGGAAGGTTCAACGTAGCATGGACGCTACGTTTGAACCGTTTGCGTCTGTTTCCCGGATCCTTGGAAGAAACATTTAGAAAACCTTCTGTCTAAAGCACGACAAGGATAAAAAAGTTCTATGCTCCTTGTACGTGACATTATGTAAAATCCCTTTTTGAATATCTGAATAACAAATAAAAAAGCCCTCCTCTCTGAAAATTTCTTTTCAGGGACGAGAGCTGTCGCTTCGTGTTACCACCCTAATTCACTCATACCTCACGATATAAGCCTTATCGACTACGGACGAGAAATGATTCATCGATAGTCTATCACTGTAACGGGTGAACCCGTCGTAGCCTAGGCATAAATGCTTCGGTACGCAGCTCCGAGACCATGTTCGGCAGTTCCTTCTGCATCCGCTCTCACCAACCCGGACTCTCTGTAACATATCTAACCGCTTACTCTTCTCTTCACAGCCTTTTTTTTGATACTATAACACAATATTCTGTTTTTGCAAGTCTTTTTTGAAAGAATATGTTTTGTGCAACAGCGGACACATAATTTTATTCCGCAATAAGCTCCAACAAATCCTCTTTGCCGTCAGCGCCGGTCTGTCTGTTCACCGCCTTGCCGTCTTTCATTACAACAAAAGTCGGAACACCCATAATCTGGAATTGTTCTGCCAGTTCCGGCTGTTCATTCACGTTGATTTTACCGACTTTAATATCACTTCTCTCTTCTGCAATTTCATCAACAATCGGTAAAAGCCTGCGGCACGGACCGCACCATGCTGCCCAGAAATCAAGCAAAACCGGCTTGTCCGATTTCAGAACCTCTGCTTCAAAATTCTCCGCTGTAATCGTAATTGTTGCCATACCACCACTCCTCCTTATTCACGCAATATTATTCTTTCTCCATTCTGTATTTTTATACCTTAACCGGCATAGAAGATATTGTCGAAACAATCACTTTCATTCATACCTTCAATCAACCAGCAATAGTCTTCATTTACTACATCAATTCGACACATTCTGCCGTCATCCAACTGCATAATCACATACGTTGCCGAATCTGTCGCAACCGGTTTAAAGTTTGTTCCGGCAGGCAGAACCTCCGTAATGCCGTCCGGCAACATACTTACTTCTAAATCCACCTTGGAAATCAACGGGTCCGGTCGCGTTTCCAGTGCATACTCATCTGCCCATATCTTAATTGCTCCACTCTCTGAATCTGTTTCAAACTCTCTCGTCGCTTCCCATGTTCCTAATATATGAACGATGGATCTTAATTGATATGCAGAAGGATCAAGTAAACAAATCTTGTAAAACTGTCCGTACTCCTCTTCTTTTTCATCCCAATATGTATTAAACCTAACATTTTCATAAGTGTCCACCAAGGCCGGGGAAGTTCCGTTTAAATCATATACATTGATATAGGAATATCCGTTCTCCACAATACTTTCCACATATAGGAAGTATCGTTCGTTCTCCGGTTCCCCAACACATACCAGCAACGGTGTCACCTCATAGCCGCTACACTTTTCCAGAAAAATATCTTCGTTGTCCCATGTGAGATAAATATCACGATATCCGTATTCGTTCTCTACTCCCCAAAGAGGTAAGCTGGACTTCTCTCCGCTTGCAGCATTCAAATCAACTTCATTGTCTCTGTTAAAAGGCAACTCTTTTACCCAGCCATTTGCCGGTGCATGCATATATTTCTCTTCAAAAATCTGTGGCATCTCATCAAACCAAATAGTTGTGCTGATTAACCCTGTCGCATAGGGTGCAATCTCATAAGGTGCGAAATAAAATGTAATACCCTGATAATCCAGAGTCCATGTGTATTCTTCCAAGGAATAACGTTCCAACTGTGTCTGTAACTCACCCCATATATCTTCCTCATATTCCTCTTTGATCTTTTCTGTCAGAATCGCCGGAAGCTGTATGGTATCCTTAAGCACATCTGTCAATGCAACCTTCTCGCCAGTTGCCGGATCAAGATTCATTCCTTTTACCCAGTAATACGGATGTGCCCCTCCTGTATACTCATCGCAATTCATCTGCACACTGAGAATCCTGTCATCTGCACGCATCACGGAAGCAACCAAGTTTGATGAATAAGATGAAAAATACTCCGATTGTGCGGCATGCTCCCTTGCTTCAGGAACCATCCCGTTCATAAATTCCTCATAATAGGCTCTATCTTCTTCGCGCTGCTTTTCCAAAGCTGCCTGTAAGTACGTATAAACGATTGCACTTTCCTCGCAAAGTGATACAAATTCCCACTCGGTACTGCAATACTGCACATATGTTCCCTCATTATCAAAATCCGAATCCCAATCACCTTTCGTACCAATCATAATCTTCAATGGTATCGGATATTCTCCGCTTTCATCCGCGATAAGCACATCGCTGTCAGCTTCTTCTGTTTCACTTTTCTCCTGCTCTTCTATAGCGCCTTTTTCTACAGTCGAATCACTTTCCTGTTCCAAGTTCAGTATAGGAATTTTACAAGCTGCAAGTAAAAGCAACATAAAAATTGCCGCAGCAACCACCATTTTTTTCATTATTCCGTTTCTCCCTCTTTTTCACATTATCTTCTATAAATCATTGAATAAGTCGTTTACCATTTTATAACAATCTTCACAGACTGTCATGTCTTCCTCTGTGGTTGACTTATAGCTCGTACCTGTTTTCTCTTCTCCACAAAGGTCGCAGGTGAAAGGTTCCGCGCCGCAAGCTGCCAATGCAAATACGCTCAATGTTACCAAAACCAACGTTGCAATTTTTTTCTTCATGTGAATTTCTCCTTTTTACGTCTTTAAATTTCCCCTAAAACATTATGTTTTTTCAGTCAAATTATAGCACACACGAGAAAATCTGCCAACTATAAACATATCTGCTAACAAACCCTTTTCAGTATATCGAGACTGTGATTCGTTGCTCCGATTAAATCCATTCTCTCACAGGTGGCGAAATGGTACTTCATCCACACCTCAAACGTTTCTTCATCCATTTCTTCAATGCACTCGCGCATGTAATTCGTCGCGCCATCCGCAGCCACAATTTTAACTCTTTCAATTTCTTCGAACGATGCATTCAGTTCATCAATCTCTTCCAGACGTACAAGCTCGAACAAATCCTTTTCTTCAGATATACATCTGAAATCTTCGGTAAGCATATTTTTCTTAAGACACTCTAAAATATTACCGGCCTTGAACGTATACTGAATGACACAGGCTTCATTCATGCAATATGCAACTAAAATATAGCCGCCCTTTTTTGTGACACGAATGGCTTCCTGCAACGCTTTCTCTTTATCCTCCTTCGTGTACAAATGATACATGGGACCTAACACAAGTGTTAAGTCAAAGGACTCATCCGCAAAACGCGATAAGTCAAGTGCCGTTCCGTGGTGCGTTCTGATTGTGGTAAGGCCGTCGATTTTGGAATTCATAATCTCCAGATTATGCTGTGTATACTCGAGCGCATCCACCTCGTAGCCTTCCTTGGCAAGCGCAACACTGTAACGCCCGGTCCCGGCGCCTACCTCCAGAATTCTCTTTGTCACATCGCCACCACTGCACTCATGGATGTATTTCATTGTCGTTAAATATTCCACCTGCCCGTACTTCTTAAGAAGTCTTCCTTCTTCGTCATAATTTGCGTAATAATTCTCTATGTAATTCATTCTTTTTTCCTCTCCAATTCTATGATTTTCCACTGTTCTCCAAGGATTTCGAGAACAATCTCTTTCTCTAATTTGATTTCTTCAAACCCTGCTGCTTTGTAACAATGATATGCTGCCGGATTATTATCAAAAACGCCAAGAGTAACTTTCTCCGCCTTTAACATATCAAACGCATATTTCGTTGCCATCTGCACCATTCTTTTCCCGTATCCCTTGCCGCGCTTACTCTCATCAACGATGATAAACCCAAGGCGGATTGTGGTCTTCTCCGGATTCGTATAGCGAAGAATCAAGTGTCCGACAGGGCCGTTCTCATCTGCTGCCGTCATCGGATAAAAGTTATCCGGCTCCTCACAATCACCGTTGCATTCCAGATACTTATGGTTGATATCTTCAGGCTTAATCGGGTAATCTCCGAATCTGTCCGAACTCCATTTGCGAAAAACCGTTTCGTCCTTAATCCAGCTTACAATGGCTTCTGCATCAGACGGCTTATATGGTCGGAATCTCAGGCTGTCTGCCGGATGTTTTTTTAACTGCTTTTTCATGATTTCGTATACCTGAATGACGCCGTTTGCACATTCCCACATTCCATGGTCTATGGTTTCATATCCCAAATGTGCATATAATCTGCAGGCCGGTAAGGATGCATCAATGTCAGCAGAATCATAGTTTTCCCGAATCAATTCTTCCAGGCAGTTCATGATAAAAGTACCGTATCCCCTGCCCTGAAACCGCGGCCAAACATAAACCCTTGTAATATGATTCGCATTGATTGTTCCGGTACCGATAAGGTTACCCTCATCGAAAAGAATATAGACATTTCCCGCTTCCACATCCTGTGCAATGCGCTCCTTATTATGAAATTCGCGGAACATATCAACGATTTCTTTCAAGTAATACTTCGGGTATACTTCTCTGATAGTTTCCTGCACCAATTCGTATACCTGCTCCAGATTTTCTTTCTTTGCCTTTCTAAATTCCATATTCTTTTCCTCCTTTGATTTTCAAATTCCATAAAATGAAGAATGTTCTCTGCAATCAAAAACACCACCAACGAATATTCGCTGATGGTGTAAAAACTCTTGCAATATATGATTATATAAAACTATCCTATACCGAAATAGCCTTCCACTATAGAATGTCCGAATTCTCACAATGCAATATTTTTCCATCAGCAACAAAACCCCACGGCCATAACCAGACGGGTTCGACGACAATCTTATGAAGCTGCGGAAGATTGTAATTTCTCTGCATTGCTTGAACTCCTTTCCTGTAGTAGTAAATAATTGTTTTTGATAATACTCCCGATAATCCGAATTGTCAACACAAAATATGAAAACTTTTTAATATTTTAGATTAGTCAAAAATCAGGTTGTCAAAATTCTGTAACATCCACTCAGTCATCTGACGGTTGATTTCGTACAGTTCCTGAAACTTTTCCTGTCCTGCAAACCATGCAGTTGAGATTAACTGATTCGTAATCACCACATAGGGAATTGCCTTCCATTCGTTCTCTGACAATTTCACAACTTCGTCATAACCATACATTATATTTTTATACACATCAACCCATTGCTTCAGCTTCTCTGTATTCCCCGCTTCAAAGCTTTCGGACAAAATCGCTGTTGCTGCATAGCAGGGATCAAAAATTCTGACATTGGTTTCGCTCAAATCAAAATCGAGAATTCCCCAGTTCTCTCCATCAAGAATCAGATTTCCCGGATTAGGATCGCGATGAATAATCTGCTGCGGAAGAGTATCATATACTGACGCAAATTCATTTTTGTATTCTTCCACAAATGTTTTCGGCAAATCCATTTTTTCTACCAGTACAGGAATTGCCCAGTCTGTTGCAGTCTGCAAAATATTCGCATGATTTGTTACCACATCAACCTTACCCAACGCAATACTTAACTGTCCGATAATCTCGCCGATAAAACGGGCTTTCGGAATATAATCCTCCAGATACATCGTACTTGCTTTTAACTGTTTGCCTTTGAGTCGTTTGGTAACATAGAAATACAAATCTTCGTGTGAAACCACATATTCACCCTTAATTGCAGCAATTGGCGTTGCTGAAGAAAGTCCTACGCTTTCAATTGCCTGCGAGAGCGCAATATGCTTCTCGGCATTTCCCAAATTCGCCGTAAATTTAATGATGTAATCATTACCTACATAGCAGGCAGATTCACTGACATTTCCTGTCTCTGCATATACAATGTCCGCGATTTTTTCGTTTTCCAATCCCCAGTTTACTAATACTTCTTTTATTTTCTTGTGTGATACCATTATGTGTTCCTCCTTAAACAAATTAACCTTGTATGGTTTCCTTTTTCTGCTCACATGAAGGAATTCTGTTGGTGTGTATCCAAACTCACGGACAAAAGCTTTGTAAAATCCGGCCTGCGTATCGAATCCGTAATCCAACGCTGCGTCAATCATTTTTACACCGCAATGCATCTCATAAAGGGCATTTAAAAGTCTTCGCCTTGTAATATACTGCATAACCGGCATACCGACCGCACGTTGGAATAACCTATAGTAATGAAAAATCGAAAAGCCTGCCATTTCACTTAACTCTTCTGCCGTAATCTCAGCCTTCAGATTATCCTCGATATAATCGATAGACTTCTGAATAATCGCAAGGTCCATCCAAACATCTCCTTTCATTTTGTGTTGTAGCTACACACATAAGATATCACGTGAATCAAGGAGAAACTTTTCCTGTTTTGCTAATATCAAAGCCCGGTTATCCTTTACGTAAATAACCGGACCATTCATCAAAACGCTGTCAAAGACATCTGTATTCTCCATCTGTTTTTTAATTGCAGAAGCTCTATCCTCTATTGATGGATTGGGCAATATATTCATCCAGCAATTCATAAATCCAATCCTTCAGATTCGAAAACCGGTAGCCCAAACCTGTTGCCGCATCCGTATTGATACTGTAAGGAGCTTCACCGTTATACGGCGCCGGTTCACCGGTCTCATTCAGAATTGCTTTCGTCCCCGTCTTTGACTCCACATATGTAAGAATTTCTCTGATGGATATGGTTTGGCCGGAAGCTCCGTTTACTGCTCCCGTCAAATCCTTGTCCACAAGAAATGCCATGAACTCACCCGCCTCGTCGGAACGGATAAAACTCATCTGCGCATCCAAATCATCAATGTACATCGGGATTCCTTTTATCACATGTTCCACGTAAAAAGCAAGTCTGTTTGTATAATCATCCCGACCGATTACGAACGGGTATCTGACTGCAATCCAATTTTTATCCCCATACTGCTGCCAAAGTGCGTATTCTGCCTGACGTTTTACTTCCGAATAGGAACCATCCCCGCGGTCACACCATCTTAATTCTCCGCCCATGCCGTCGAAATCCGACTCGACCGTATTCATACGCTTTGGGGCATATACGGCAGTACTGGACATATAGATGTACTTCCCAAACTTTGCAGCCTCCATCAAACTTCTGATATCGTTGGAGCAGTATGCAATTTTATCAATGATCACATCGTAAAAGCGTCCCTGCAACACGTCCTTCATACTCTGCGCATCCGTCCGTTCCAGACGGATTCTTTGCACCCTCTCGCCAAATGGGTCTGCTGCCCTGCCTCGGGTTGCAATAGTGATATCATGCCCTGCTTCCAGCAACGCGTTTACCATATGTATGCCGAAAAAACGAGTACCTCCGATGACTAAAATTTTCATGCTTACTATTCTCCTACTATCACATTCTTCCAACATTATATCGTGCTTCCGATCTATTTTCCATTCTTTTTCTCAGTAAGGTCTTACAATATTCCCATTATTTCCAAGGTCTTTTTGCGCCAAGCCAGCCTTTCTCTTCCCAATACGTCTTCTCTGCATAAAAAGGACATTTAGCCGGGTCATCAATACAGGCATAACAGATTCAAATTAGCTGTCAAGAGAAATTGTTGTTTAGCGCAGGGGAATTTGAGAAGGTGTATCCCTCTTTTGCTTGGTGGGGGTTTTTAGGGATACTGCGGCCGGGGATGTGTATTCCCTTTTGCTTGTCTTGATGTTTTTAGGGACACATCCGCTGGGGATGTGTATTCCCTTTCACTTGGTTTGATGTTTTTAGGGACACATCCGCCGGGAATGTGTATTCCCTTTCACTTGGTTTGATGTTTTTAGGGACACATCCACCGGGGATCTGTATTCCCTTTCACTTGGTTTGATGTTTTTAGGGACACATCCACCGGGGATGTGTATTCCCTTTTGCTTGTCTTGATGATATCAGGTACACATCGGACGGGAAAATGTATACCCTAAATACAAAAATGAAATTTGAGGTATCCTATAAAAAAAGAATTTCAAGAAAAAAGGATACCTTCTCTACAAGGTATCCCCCAAAATTCACATCACTCCGCCCGCATCCACGCTTCCCGGAATTCCGCCAGCGTCTTGTAACGCATCTCTCTACTCGGTGCAACTGCCTTCTCTGCCACGCGATACTTCGCTTCACTCAGCTGCCAGCATTCCGGCCGACACGGTACAAACCGATTCTCATAATATCTCCGCCCGATTTCTTCTTCGCTGAATGTTCCGAAGAACTCAAAAAGCAACGCGCCCATTGTAAATACATTCGTCTGCTCATCAATCACAGCCCCGCGCTTATATTCTTCCGGAGCCTTCAGGCGTTTGGTTCCAAACCAGTCTTCGCCATATCATTCACTACCGGCTTCTTTCTAAAAAAATCAATGTCGCAAAGCATCGTTTTATGCTCTACGAAATCATACATAATACTTCCGTCGTAAAAATCAACGGCAACATATCCTTTTTCATTCACATGTTGGAGAAATGTTATTAAATCAAGCTTGTTAATTACCACTCTTTTATCCTTTCCCCCATGCAAAACAGAGAGTCCAATCAATCACCCCGTGACTTTTCGGACACTCTGCTTTATCTTAATTCAGCATTATTTCTTTTTAAAAAATCTATATCATTTCCGTACTGTAGGGCAAGCTCATAATCATTCTCCATAAAAAGCTCGTAATCCTCCGGATTAATCCGGGATGGTTTCACACGTTCATAAATCGTAAGATTCCACGAATGCTTGCACTTCCTGCATCTGTATATCAGCCAGACATCGACCCGGTTTCCGTTGGCATTCACGCGAAACTTGCCGGAATTGATGAATTCCTGCTTTTTACCGCATCCGCCGCAACGGTGATAGACCTTATACGACGGCATGGTTATGACGCGGGACGCTCCTGCTGCTTCGCGGATCTCAGAATCCTTTGTATGCTTTTGACGGACAGGGCATACTCATCCGCGAGCCTTTTTACCGGAATGCCGTTTCTGTGTTTTAAACAGATTTCACGATCCCTCCCTGCATAATACTGCCTGGTTTCGGTCCGGCTTCCCCAGACCATTTTTTCCTTACACGGAATATAGATATTCCTTCCGCTTACATATTGCTGAATCGCTTCTATTAACTCCTGCGGCAGAACTTCTTCCGCACTGATATAGCTCATTTTAATCCTCCTTTTTCTTTTATGGGGATTCATCTGAGCTTAACGATTCCTGTTATTTTAAGCTCAGACTACTGAGCGATAACGTATCTTTTCAGCATATAACGCGCCTCCTTTTTCTCATTCTGTATTAATATTAATGTTGTAAAAATGCAATTGCAACCTCATTCTTGTTTAGAAACAAACATGAGCCGGTCTCACTGATAAAACTTTTCTCACAATCTTATTTTCTTATCAAATGCAGATGTTGAAAAAACGCTATGTTCTTATAAACAGCATCACTCTCCACGGCACATTCAAGCGTGAATAGCTTCTCTTCCCAATCAGGCTCTTCTTTAAAAGAGTTGGGGTGTATTCCGTAGAAGGTGCGAATGCCGTATACCTTATCTGTAACAAATCTTTCCTCAATACAGTCCTGCAAATCCTCTATCTCGTATTCGTTAATTGTCCCGAAATTCATTGAGACAGCATTCTCACCATTTAAAAGAGACAACGCTTCATCAATGTTATTTTCAAATACAGCCTTATGCATTACCTTGCCGTTTTTATTATGTTTTACAATGGATAAAATACCGCCTTTTTTTAACAGCCGGTGAAACTCGGCAATAAGTTCGGCACGGTTCTCGACATACTCCAAAACATTATGACAAAGAATCACATCGAAACTACCGTCTTCCATTCCTTTCAGTGCTTCAATGCTTCCTTCTATCTGCTCGTAATGATGCTCGCATATTCTATGCGTGAGCAGCTCATTATTCGGTTCCACTGCAGTCACTTCATTGCTTTTAGCCAGGTGGTTTGCGGTAGCACCGAAGCCGCTTCCGAAATCTAAAATTTTCCTGTTTTTGAATTCAAGATTATGCCAAACCAGTCTGTAGAACAACCGGCCCCACGGCGTTTTAATATAATCCAGATATCCGTTAATATTCATGGTGTTTTCTCCTTCATGATGCCATTCCGCAAAAAGATAATATTCTTTATGTTAATAACAACATCCGTAAAAATATTATGCAAGAATTTTATTCTCAATCGTTCTGTTGACACTCCATCAACCAATGCGTCTCGGTCTCACCATACTTTTGAAATCCCATTCTTTGATAGAGATTCCTTGCGGGATTCTCACGGAAGGTTTGCAAATACACTCTTTTATCCTTATTCTCTTCCAGAACCTTTGTAAGAATGCGGGTTCCGATTCCCTTCCCCTGATATTCCGGCATGATTGCGAATGTACTGACACAGGCATCCCCGTTCTCATCATAAAAGAACGTGAACAGACCAATATCTTTTCCCTCGCACTGAATGATATTCATATCCGGCAAATGCTTCGCCATCTCATTGGTCAGAAATTGTCTCTGTATGCCTTCGTTCCAGCCGTATATTTTTTCAACATACCATCTGAAACACTTCTCTTTTAGCTCATATATGAAATCGAAGTCTGCTTCTTCGCTTTTTCTGAAATTGTATTCCATATTTACTCCTCAAATCACATTGCAAGCCTTTATTTTCTCAATATCCCGCCAGAATTCCTCATGCTGTTTGCAGAACAACTCCGGCATGTCATCCGGTGCGAAATACTTCAGTTCCAGCGTTTCCCCTCCATCACAGTAAAGTTCGCCACCCACAACCTTAAGTTCATATCCAATCATGATGCTGTGTGCTTCATCGCCACTTGCATACTTCATATCGCAGTCTGTGTAAACACCGATTATTTTACCAACTTCCACATCCAGACCGGTCTCTTCTTTCGCCTCTCGAATCGCAGCCATTTCCGGTGTCTCGCCAAGTTCTATTGCACCACCCGGGAAGCCCCATTTGTTTGTATCTCCCCGCCTTTGAAGCAACACTTCTCCCTTATCGTTGAAAATGCAGCCTCCTGCGAAAACGAGAATGATTTTCTCATGTCCGACTTTACTTCGAATCCATTGAATATAATTTTTCTTATCGCTCATCGTTACTTTCTCCCTGTCGCTAAATCCCTCTTATAATTCCTTTTCCATAAAACCGCATGTAAACGGGAATCGTTCGGATTTATGCGCCCACAGATGAATAAAACCAAATGATTCATACCATTTTCTCAAAACCTGATTCTCTTCCACAATGCCGATACGAATTTTATTACAATTTAATTCCCTTACGCGCTCAAACGCATGCTGCAGAAGCTCCTCACCGATTCCACGATGTCTGTACGCAGGGCTTACACAGAGATTATTCAGTTCACACGCATTCTCATCCTGTAGCTCCAGGAAATAAAAGCCGACAATTCTATCCTCTTCGCAGTAAATATACATCGGTCTGCGTTCTACCAGCAACCGCTCTTTCATCTTCTCTTCCGTTGTCGCAAATGCCGTAAATCCGGGCGCATTTTGGACGGTAAAACCAAACTCTTCGGCAACCGTACCGAAACTTTCCCTAATTAATTTTACACACTCCGCAATGTCTTTCTCTTCCAGTTCTCGAATCATTTGTCCCCCTGTCTCTAAAAGAGCCGACACCGGAAAAGAATATTATATCTTTCCGGTGTTGCTCTTCAGCTTTACTTATTCCTTATTTAACCGTAACTTTTAGCTTCAGTGTGGCATTCGGTTTATTACGTCCGCTGTCATTTCCTTCCAGGAAAACATTCACTTTCACCGTACCACTCTTTACTCCTGAATTAATTTGAACACCCGATGTGAAAGCATCGGTATCCTTCCACTGAATTGCATATGTATTGCCGTCAACACTCGGTACTTCTACGATTTCCAAGGCATCGGCTAACCCACCCGGCTGCAACTGTAATTTCTCAATATCCGTCACATTCAATTTATCCTTATCGTTGCTTTGCAGTATAAAACATTGTCTTGCGTAAGAATCCTGTTTCGGCAGCTGTGCCTGTTTGATATTCATGCCAAACTTCGTTTTACCCTGAACCACTTTGAATGTCATGGGGGCAAATTCAATGATAGAAGATTGTGTGTCTGCACTATCCCTTGTGATTTCTGCCGGGATTTCAAGCCATACTTTACAAGTGTATTTGTAGGTCGGATTTATCTGATTGTTATCCCAGCCTATGTCATCGGTATTTACACCCAGTGCCAATGCGTATGGATTATCCTCCAATGACACATTCTTAAACCAGCCGGTTGCATTGTTATCAGTATCTCCATACGCTACAAGTCCATTCGGAGCAATTGCACCCTCTGTTACGGGAGTTTTACCATTCATAGCGTATACTTGCCATTTCAGCACAGGTCTTTGTTCTCCGTTGTAATTATCTTTACTCCAACCGGTGAAACTCAAATCAAATTCAGCAAAGGATGTGGCCGCTCTGGTCAGGTCTATATTTCCTTTCACTTTTCCTTTTACAGTAATATTACCTACTGAATTAACGGTAAATGTTACCTTTTTCGTCATCAGACGGTTACCATTTGAGTCAATTTCATTCAGATTTGCCCAATACGTAACTTTGTATTTTTCGCCGGCTACAGCTTTATCCGTCAGACTCACCTTAATTCTGTCGGCATACTTATATATATTTACGGCATTTGACGCATCAGCTCCTTTGCTGTCCTTAACCTCATGCTGATAGCTGTTTACATCTAAAATATCATTTCCCGATACCGGAACAATTGCCGTATTATAATCAACCATTTTACCTGCTGATGTATCAAAATAGCTGTCTTTCATTCCGGCATACAGCGTAACGGAAGAGACCCCAAGTTTTATGGAAGGAACCTTCTCCGTTACAATCACTTTAATTGTGCCGATAACGGATTCCCCATTCGGCAGGTTCTCCTTTACCTGTAACGTATAGTTACCCGTAGCACAATTCGTGCCTTTTTGAATGTCGATATACTTCTTACCGCCGCTTGTTCCTATATAAACTCTTAACGCATCTTTGGTTGCGCCGTCTCCCATTACACTTCCATCAGGATTTATTACCGTAACATCAGATCCCTTAAATTTCAAATCATAATTTTTATCACTTGATGTAATCCATACGGTCTGTTTTCCTTCATGCAGAACCAAAGCTTTGTTAATAGTCACTTTGGCTTTAGAAAGCTTCATCTTCGGTACGACAGACTTCGTCACAACGGTAATGATTACCGGTTTCTCTATTCCGCTTGCGCTAACAGTAACTTTATAGGTTTGATTATTCACCGTATTTTTGTTCGGATAAATCATTACCTTTCCATCATATTCGGCCAGACCCAGTTGTGTACCTAAATCCGTTTGGCCGGTGGAATCTGTAACTTTATATTCCAGATTGTTATAATTTAAATCATAGCCATCCGTATTCGTACTGAAAGTAACCACTTTTTCATCTCTGGTACGATAATCAGAACCATACGCCTGATTTAGCGTTACTTTCGTTGTACTTGCTTTTAGAACAGGCTTAGACACTACTTTTACATTAACCGGAAGCTTCATTTCCTGCCTACTGTCATCGCCTACGGTAAGAATCAAAAGTGCTTTTCCTGCTACCGGTGTTTTGACTGCATCTAAGCAGAACGTACCCTCCTCGGCATCGAAACTGCTTACGGAAAGACTACCCGTTGCCGCATACTTCTTCCGCTCTTTGTCACTCATAAGTGCAAAGTCTGCTTCCTCTGCCATACGGATTGCGGTAATATTCAAATCCTTATAGGTTATTTTTTTATCTCCTGACAATATAGAGATTTGACATTCATCAATAAAATTACTGTCAGAATTCAGCGTAACCGTTTTCTTGGAAAGTTTTATTTTGGGTACGGAATAAGCAGCTGATACCGATACACTAATCTGTGCCGGTGCACGCCAGCCCTCGGGCCATACTTTTAAATACACTTTTCCACTTGCCTTATTATTCATTTCTGCCAGCAATTCGCTGTTAATTGCAGCGTTCATGCCGTCAGCACTAAGTGTCAGCCAGTCAGGACAAGCTTTGGTTTTTGCCGTTGTTCTGACCAAATCCACCTTCGCCTCACTTATACTTGCACCTTTCATCGTATAAACCATATCAAGCGTCTGGTTCTGATAAAATGTATTAAATTTGACCGCCTTTGCCTTTATCGCGGGAGCAGTTGCTGTCGCCGAAATGGTTAAGGTCTCCGGACTGATACAATGATAAACTGTTGAACCGTAACCATCCTCTTTATAGTTTACCTGAATTGCAGCTTTATAGGTTCCTTTCACGCTTTTGGCCCAGTCCGACCAATTCATGGTATCACTGTCTGCCGGTACCCTGGGCACGACTTGAAGAGTTCTGTCATTCTTAATTGTAATCACAAATTTCTCATTCATTGCTGCTGCCTTTTCAGGGGCCTGCGGCGTTACAAATGTTGCACTTATAATTCTGTATCGGCTGTCCATCTGATATACGGGAACCGTAATGACAGAATCATCATAAACATTAAGTTTACCTGAGGTAACACCAAGACTAATCTTCTGTGCCTCTTCCTTTTCTGCCACATCTACACGCACTGTCGCATAAGCGCATTGAGAACCCTTCCCTTGATTATCGGCTGCAAATGTCAACCACGCAGTTCCTTCTTTCGCTCCGGCGGTAATAATCCCCTTCATTGCATCGTTCTTATCCGCAATATAGCCGCTCTCCAAATTTACTACAGCATCATCTGTAGAATGCAGTAAATAAACATCGCAGTTATCCAATCCTTGCAGTTTAAAACTGATATCTGCTGTTTCACCCGGTGCAATCACGATATGGTCATTACCGGGAATCAGGTAAATATCCTCTGCAACATCAGTATCTTCTTTTGCAGAAGCATTCTCCACCAGGAGAAATCTGTTATTAGACAAAGTATTTTTATTATCAAATTTGATGGTAGGAGCTTTGCCTTCGACAAGATAGTTATTCTTATCATACATTGCAAGAGCAATCCGGGTCTCTGCACCAAGAGTACCGCCATATTCAAATAAAAATGTCTTCTCTTCTTCGTCGCGGAAAGAACCACTTTCTATTACAACCGGTTTCCCGAACGTATCTAACTTGGCTCCGCTTTCATCGATTATCTCTGCACTTAGTTCGATATCAAAAAAAGCAGGTGCAAGACCGGTATTTTTAATAGTGACAAGAAGTTTATTTCCGTTTCTTTTGGCCGATGTAACCGTATAATTATAACCGAGCCGGTTATTCATCTCTTCGATAAGAGCTTTTTGCTCTTTATAAAATTCATAACTATGCTTACTATCCTGATCAAATGCATAGATGGATAGATGAGAAATCTCAATTGTTTCACGGAACCGTTCCGGCGTCCATCTTAAATAATGCTTATCATAATCAGTTACAATGCCTTGTGCATAAATATCCGGCTCCAGCATCATTTTATACGGCAGGAAATTTTCACCGATTACGGGCAAATTGGCATAATAATTAGGTCTTAAATTCCATTCATAGTTATGTGTAGCAATCAGTCCGTTTACACGCTTGGGCACTCCGAGCGAAAGTGCATAGTCATACACATCCCCATATGCGCCTGAAGTCAGACAAAGCATGGTTTTATCAAAAGCCTCACTGTAATATTTAATCATCTCCTTCTGGATTTCTTCAGAAGGCATCGGATTTCCGTTAAACGTGGAAGTATGCCATTCTCCCCAGTTACCAAAAACACTGATATCAATAAATTCCACTCTCGGGTCTCCGTCATAATGCGCTGCAAGGGCATCTGCAAAATCTCTGCATGCCTGCAAATAAATCGGATCATCCCATTTCGGAATATCCAATTCAACGGAAGGATCACTTACAAGAGTTGCCCGATCCATCTTTGCACCTTTTTCAAAAACCCAGTCCGGCACAAAAATGTGGTCCTTTCCGTAATTATCGTGTGAGCCGGAAAGATGAGAATAGGGTAAAATTCGGATTCCGTATGTATATCCGTATTTTTCACAGGCTTCCAGCATGCTGTCTATTGATTCCCAGTTATATACGCCTTCTTCCGGATTTAATTCATCCCATTTCGGTTCTCCGCTACAAATTGTTGACATTTCCCATGCTGTATTATTCATGGAGCCACCAATTCCGTAAGCATTGGTAGATTCAAAATTCCAAGGACTATATACCGTCATGACATAGCCTTTATGCGGATTTACAACCGGACCACCCGCAACTTCTGTTTCATAGCATACCGTGTACGGATTATCGAAATCTTCATACGAATCTTGTACCGGCTCCTCCGGTTTGCTAACCGGGAAAAGCTGTTCACTTACCATCCCTGCAAGCTTGTCTGCACCAAGCGCATTTAAAAGATAGCTGTTTTCAACACAATAATATTTATCTGCAACTCTGACTGTCTGCTCCATACAGAACTCCAGCCAGGGGCGGAACAAGTCAATAACAGCAACCTTCTCCGCCACCGCGATTTCATCAATTGCGGCACTAAACCATTTCTCTGTAAGAACGGGATATCTTGACGCGTCATGTAATTCCCCGCTCTGCTTTACAAGATAAACCGTCATTCCCTTTGCTTTGGCCCGACGAATTATTTCCGTCATATTCTGCTTATACTCGGTTGGATCCAGAGAGTCCGGATGCTCCTTGTTCTGTTTCGCATAGTCATTTAGTCCTACCGCAAGAATCAGAATGTCGCCTTTTTTACCGTAAAACTCCGCCGTGGGTAGGAAAGAATCCTTCACTGCTTTGGCCGTAATGCCACCTGCCGATATGTGTCGTATATCATATGTATTCATATCAACATACGCAGATAAATATTCTCCCCAACCGCGTCTTGAACCATCATCCTCCGGTATGTTGTATCGTTTGGAAACCGTTTCATCACCGGCAAGCCATATGGTCGGTTTCCCAACCGTACCTTCCCCTGCCTTCTCAATTTCAATGGCACTTATGGAAAATTTCTCCCCCACACCGGAACCTGCATATATATTTAATTGTCCGTCAGTTACAGGTATTGTAAAAGAATCAACCGCATTGTTTCCGGTCAGGAAGAAAAGCTGAGACAGCCCTTCTGCCCTGATGGTGGTTGACTGATCATCACCTGTTGTAACCGTTATTTTGTAAACACCTTTCGGCAAATCGACATTGAATACATGACCTGAAACATTGGATTTAAAGCGTACTGCATCCGCCAATGCCCCGCTTCCGCCTGCCAAAACATCCTCTACCGCATTGGTATTGGTAAATCCGTATCCGACTGATGCATCATATCCGGCTTGCGCAGATACACCTATATATCCTTCTGCCACGCCTTCTCCGCCCAAGTCAAATCGCAGAGTTTCAAAGGGAACCACCACTTCTTCCTCATCAGATTCTTCTTCCTCATCAGATTCTTCGTCATCTTCCCAAATAACATGGTCCGTCAACAGTAACCTGTTATTGGATAAGGTATTTGCATTATCAAATCTGACGGTAGGATTATCCCCTGTAGCAAGGTAATTATCACTATCATACATAGCAAGACAAATCCGGGCATTTTCATCAAGCACACCGTCATATTCAAAAAGGAATGTTTGTGAAGTACCATCTCTGAAAGAGCCTTTTGCGATTCTTACAGGTTGCCCGAAGTCTGCTACTTTATTGCCTTTTTCATCCGTGATTTCTGCACAGAGCTCAATATTGAAAAATGCTGAAGCAAGACCGGTATTCTCGACTGTAACCAAAAGCTTATTCTCATTTCTTTTGGCAGATGTTACTGTAAAATTATAGCCCAGACGGTTTACCATCTCATCTATAACATCCTTCTGCTCACGATAGAATTTATAACTTCCGTAACCCTCCTGATCCAGGGCATAAATTGATAAATGTGCTATCTCAATTGTTTCACGGAAGCGCTCCGGCGTCCATTTCAGATATTCATCCGATAGTTTATCTTCCGCATCCAGCATATACTCATAGGTATTGTGATTATCCGCCATAGTCGGAAGATTCGCCTTATAAGCAGGCCTTAAATCCCACTCCTCATTGGGCGTCAGAATTAAACCGTTATTACGTTTCGTAATGCCAATTGAAAGTGCATAGTCATAAACTTCTCCTTTTGCATCTGACATTAGGCAACACGTGGTTTTGTCAAATACAGATGCAAAATGATTAAGCATATCCTTCTGTATGTCTAAAGAAGGCATTTCAATACCCTCAAACTCGGAAACATGCCACTCGCCCATGTTACCAAATGCACGGATTTCAACATATTCAACACGCGGATCACCATTGTACTTTTCAGCCAACGCTGTCGTAAAATCCTTATACGCCTGAATATATACCTCATTTGACCAATCCGGCACTTTTATCTGAACATTAGGATCTCCGTATTTATATGTAACCGTCTTTTGGGTTGCACCCTCATCATATACCCACTGCGGAACAAAATCATGTTCTACTCCGTAATTATCATCTGAACCTGTAGATGTCGTATAGGGAATGATTCGTATTCCGTATGTCATTCCGGCCTGTTCACAGGCCTTAAGAGCATCATCAATTTCTTCCCAATTGTATACACCCTTTTGCGGATTAATGTCTTCCCAGAACATAACACCGCTGCAAATCGTTACAACGTCCCATGCATGATTATCTTTTTCACCACCGATGCCATAAGGATGTTTCCCTCTATACAGCATATCAGGATTTGTTACTGTCATAACAAATCCCTTATGAGGATTGGCAACAGGCTCACCGGAAGCTTCTGTTTCATAATATATGGTAGATGGAGTATCAAAATCTTTATAAGGATCTTCTGTACTTCCTCCCTGTCCTTTCGCCGGAAAAAGCTGTTCATTCACCATTTGTGCAAGCTTGTCTGCTCCAAGTGCATTCGGATGAAGATTTTCACCCGGAGCATAATAGTTTCTTGCTTCTATTGATGTTTGCTCGAGGCAAAATTCAAGCCATGGGTGAAATAAATCGATAACACCTGTATTCTCTGACACTGCAATTGCATCTATCTCATCATTAAACCATTTTTCTGTTGGAATCGGATATTTCTTACAGTCATTCAATTCACCCTGCTGCTTCACAAGATAAACCGTCATCCCTTTTGCTTTGGCCCTCTGAACCATCTCAGTCATATTTGCAATATAACCGGAGGAATCAATCGCATCCGGATGAAGCTTATACTCATCCGTATAATCATTAATTCCTACTGCGAGCAATAAAATATCACCGCTTTTGCCGTAATACTCGGCAACCGGAAAGAAAGTCTCAAAGACATTCTCTGATCTGAGACCACTTGCTGACAGATTTCTGATATCATACTTATCCGTATCAACATAATTGCATAAATACTGTCCCCAACCACGTTTTGCGTCCGCCGCTACATTATAGTAGCTTGCAACCGTTGAGTCGCCGCTAACCCAGATAGTCGGTTTGGTCGTTGTTCCTGTTGATGTCTGCTCAATTTCAAGCGCACTGATTGAAAACTCTGTCCCCACACCTGAACCGGCATGAATGTTAAGCTGACCATCCGTTACCGGAATAGTAAAAGAATCAACCGCATTACTTCCTGTCAGAAAGAAAAGCTGTGGTCTTCCCTCTGCCGTAATTGTTGTTGATTTAACATCACCGGTTGTAACCGTAATCTTATAAACGCCGCTTGGCAAATCAACTTTAAATATATGATTCGCCACATCTGACTTAAAGCGCACTGCATCTGCCAGAGCTCCTTCTCCACCGGCTAAAACATCTTCTACTGCTTCAGTATTTGCAAATCCGTATCCGGTCTCCACATCATAAGCATCCCCGGCTGATACCCCTATATACCCCTCTGCTACTCCTGCTCCTCCCAAGTCAAATCGTAAAGTTTCATAAGCCTCCGTCTCCCCTGAAAAAATCTCCTCTGCTTTCGCATTCATAGGAAATAACGGAAGTAGAATGGTAATCGCTACAAACATTGCTAAAAAACGCTTCACTAAAATTTTCCTCCTTATTTTCGTCACATATCACAAAATCCAAAGTTTCGCATACTTTTCTATTTTTCTACAACAGTTTCTCAACCTCTTTAACTGCAAATTTCTGGACAAGTCCACAACTCTTACAGCAATAACAAACCACAGAACTTCTCTTTGGTTTTAATTTATTTATCTCGCCTTCCGGATAAAAAAACATTCCATGCATTCCTGCCATTTGTCCTTTTATTAATTCTCCACCACAATTTTCACATTTACCTTCCATTACAATTCCTCCATAGAATTCAGTTCTTTCATTGTATATATATTCTCTACTTACATAAGATTTCTTTCAACCAATTAATTCTTCTTTCTATTGCATTTTTTAATATCATTCCATCCTGTTCCAACCTACAGCTTCACGCAAATCTGATAAAGCTTTTGCTGATACATGCTCGTTGTATTTGTATATCATTTCATATTCTCCTTTCGAATTTGTCATCGAACTGCAAATACAAATCCTACTGCTCCCAAACCGTATATATCATCGTTAACGGAAATGGTTGGTATTCATTCTCACCATTCGGATCTATTTTACCCTCTTCATACAAGGCATACATCTTTTCCCAATAAGCATTTGATTCATCCAAAGTTTGGAATGCTTCATTTGCAAAAACAACCATGTATCCGGTTCCTTCCGTTCTGATTTCAGACATGTACATGAACTTATCCTTCACGTAAGCCGGAGTCCCAAAATGATCACGATGTGTATCCATTACAACCATATAATCCGTTCCGTCAAAATGAATATAATATAAAATCGGATCCCCTTCATCCGTAACCGTCATCACAACAACACAAGCCTCTTTCCCGGCTTCAATCTGCGTCAAAAATGCTTCCCAGAGATGTGTATGCTCAAATATATTATTTATTGCACATACCGCCCTTCCTTCGGCAAGAATCTCATCACATTCCTGCGGAAATGACTGCAAATAGTTCTGCACTTTCTCGTCGTCTCTACCATAATCAGCTTGTCCGCTTATTTCTTCCGCATATTGATTTGATACACTCACATTTTCGGAATTCTGTTCCGGTCCGGCCGTCATAGGTGCCTGCTCTGTCTGCACGCACGCAATGAAAAAGAGCATTGAACAAAACATTAATATCATTGAAAAAATCCGCTTCTTTTTCATACCAATCCTCCTTATAAAAATCGCCTCATCATCTCGTCCATAAAATTCATGCGTAATCTCAGACTAACCAAAAGCCTAATTCCTTTTGCTTTCTCTTAATATTTTATGGCAACAAATTTCGCAACTTCCGGCTCAAAGTAATCATTCATATTACTGCTAAATCCGGCTGCTTTCCACGCTTGCTCAAATGTAATGTCCTCTATGTTGCTTAAAAAAATAAATGTGTTATCTTGTGTCGCGTTACCCATTCTTCCTGTAATTTCCAGTCTGTATTGATAGGTATTTTCATCTGTTTTCCAAGTGCCGTCACTCATCTCATAGTGTGTATACAAAATCAGATATTCCTCATTTTCTTGTTCAACGTCTGCATCAGATGCTGCATAATATGTATTAACTACTGAAGGCTCTTTGTGAGAGCATCCAATCAAACCAATCACACAATGCAATATCAAAAGTAAAATGATTAATTTCTTCATGGCATTAAACTCCTTCATCCCTTTGCTAAACACATAAAAAACTAAAGTTTCCCCTGTCTATTTCTTGACAATATTCCATTTATTCTCTTCGATAACATATTGAAATTCACTTAATTCTTCATCAAGCATCACATCGATCAAATCATTAAAATCATTAACCAGATTAACTTTATCAAGGTCTTCCGTCTTAATCCAATGCATTCGCCCTTCATCAGATGAGCAAAGTTCACCTTCATACTTAGTTGCTTCAAAAAGAAAAACAATATATCGTCCTTCATTTAGCGGGAAATGTTTTACCCCACATAATCTGGGATTAATAATCGTCAATCCTGTTTCTTCTTTCATTTCTCGTATAATTGCATTTACTATAGACTCGCCCGGTTCAACATGCCCTCCGGGTAATGTAAATCCTTGCCAATCTTTCTTTACTCTATCTTGCAACAAATATTGTCCATTTTGATGCAATAAACATAATACTGTAAGTTCTACCGTTTCTGTGCGGGACATCATTATACCTCCACCAATTCCTATTTTCCCACTTCTTCCACATCCAAAATTCAGACACTTCGTGTCTGTCGTGCTTCGCACTATTAATTTTGTCGGTATCACGCTAGGTTTCATCCAAATATATTTCTACCTTACTGAATTCTTTATCTTTACAGGAACTAAACTCTGGCGTTTTTTTGATATAGTTAAATATATTTTCTTCAATATCCTCATTCCATATAGTTCGCTCAAAATCTTTATTTTCCTCTGTTGGCATATACAACACATCCACATGAATCTGATAATACTCTTCCTCATCATTAGGAAATTGTCTAACTAAAGAAAAGTTAAACATCGGTTCACCTGTAAAAGAATAGGTCCCTGTTTCGAACAAAATCATATCTTCTTTCATTGGAACACTACACATCTTTTCAAACACACTTATAATATCTTCCAAACTTGAATTATCGGAAATTCTGCTTTGTAAATATTTTAATAAACTTTCTTTTGTAGTCTTCTTAAATCTATCAAATAATCCCATTTGAAATTTCCTCCATCAACTTCAAATCTTCTGTTGAACATTATTTACCTGCAATCTTTTCGCTCGTATCTTTCCTAATTATAGCTTGACCTTATCTGCATATTCTTCCAATATACGCGTAATCTCATCTTCATTTTCGTAGAAGACTTTATCGCACTGGCTCAAGTCTTTTTCTGCCTGCTCGTTCTCACCTTCATTTTCCAATATCACATATGCTTCATATGCTCTTTTAAGATTCCCTTTGAGTTTTGATGGCAAAACAGTTTCCAGAGCCATTATTTCTTTTTGCAAATCACCGGTGTTTTCAACGTTGGTAAAGTATTGGCCATGCCCACCATTATTAATTTCACTTTGATAGGTCATCAATTCTGCATAGGGTGAATCTACTTGTCCTTCCACCCAAAGCTCCCACATTTTACTCCACTTTCTTTGTTCTTCAGTCAAGTTCGTATTCTCTTGTTCAACTTCTGTATCAGAAGCTGCACAATATGTATTAACTACTGAAGGCTCTTTGTGAGAGCATCCAATCAAACCAATCACACAATGCAATATCAAAAGTAAAATGATTAATTTCTTCATGACATTAAGCTCCTTCATCCAATTAACAAAGCATATCTTTTTACACTTTGCGCGCAACAAACCCATTCTCTTCTCTATCGATACGAATCACAAACGGAAAAGTATTGTATCTGATGCACATCCAAAAATCCTCCTGCGGGAATACATCCTGTCTGTTCTCATCAAAGAAATGCTCGCCGCCACAATATCTTAAATCTGCAATCCTTTGCTCTATATCCGGCAATTCATTTCCTTCCAGAATACTTTTGATATATTCCGCACACAGTTCATCTTCTTTCGCCGGACGAATGCCACCGTTTCCCATACATACCAAAGATACCGTTTGCGGGTTACGATGCATGATATACTCTGCAACCGCCTTGGCATTCACAAGGCTTCCCGTAATAATCTCACTTGCTGCTTCCGCATTCACAATGCCTTGCGTTCCTGCACTTGTGGTGTGAATGACCGTCTTGCCTTTCACCGCATCCCATTGTATCACAGAAGGGGAATTTCCGTAATCAAAGCCTTCACACTTTTTACCACCGCGTTCACCGATCAGTACGCTGTCAGCGAACTCCTTTTTAAACATAAAAGCTTCTTCAATTGCTCCGACAGGACGGATTTCTTTCACTCCCATATCATATAAATAGCATTCCAGGGAAAAAGCCCTGAATACATCAATGATTACAGTAAGGCCTTCTGCCTGCTTGGCACCTTCGATTAAATGTAATATTTTTATTTGATTCATAAATTTATCCATTATTCCTGCTCACTTCTTTATTTCGTATTCTTTCGAAACCGGTACGCTCCATCGGATGCCCTATACATACTCTTCCTTCAGTATAGAATAATGCACCGCATCAACAATTCCCTGATTATTAAACTCGGCTCTCCGCAGTGTCCCTTCATACGTCATTCCAAGCTTCTGCATTACCCTTCCCGATTTCGGGTTGTTTTTATCATGGTTAGCACCGATTCTGTTGGCGCCGACCTGCTCAAACAAATATTTTATAACCGCGCCGCCGGCTTCCGTTCTGAAGCGTCTCAATATTAATCTTGCAGATTCCAATGTAATCGTACCTGAATGATTCATTTGTCCGACTCTCCTATCTTTCTCAAAAATGTAAGCTATTTGCCAAATTGACATTCCATGGTTTTCAGCATTAAGTACCTGCTTCCCTGGTCTTCATATATTTCATATCCAAGTCGCTCATATAAACGAAACGCCCCACTATTTGACTTCTCTACATGGAGACAAATCTCATGAATATTAATCTCCTTTGCATAGTCTTCCGCCATCTGAATCAGTTCCGTTCCTATTCCCTTATTTCTATATTGCTTTGTAACTGATAAATCATCCAAATAGATGTACTCTATATCTTCATGATGAACCTCAATGGATAAAAAAGCGATGATGTTATCATCATCAATTGCTACACATACCCACTCGTCACGGCCATCAAAGAAGCGGTCCAAGTCTCCCTCTGAATATCCATCTACTTGATCTGTATTATAAATGGTCTGCAACATTTCAATAAACAACTCGTTGATTCTAATACTATCTTTCTTTTCTGCTTTCTTTAATGTCCAATTCATAATATTCACCCTACTTGCCACGATACAATTCATGATTTCTTACTTCTCGGAAGATTGAAATTCATATTAATCAGAAAAACTTCTAAAATAGATGACATTTCTATCAGGGTCATAAAAACTCATATTAACAGTTCCCCATGGACGCTTCGTTGGTTTTTCAATAATCTCAACCCTCATGGTAAGTAATTTTTTATATTCTGCCTCAATGTCATCCACTGTAAATGCTAAGCTGATATTTTGGTTATTATTATTCTTGCTTGCACCATCATTATATATCGTAAGTTGTGTTTCCTCACATATTAAGGTTTGATGTATTTCAGCATTGCTACCATTATCTATTCCTAACAATTTCTTATAAAAATTTGCAAGAGTTATCACATCATTTGTGTTTAAACATACTTCTCCAATTCTCATACCCTTCTCCGCTCGTCTCTTAAGATTGCAAATACTCTCTATAAGGTAATGAATTCCCCATTCTTACAGATTTGTGTTTGCTGTCCATCCTTTATCATATATGCTTCTCCGTACAATGTTGTTTTCTCATCATCAATCAGGATATAACTTCCGTCATTCAATGCGATGATCTCATGCCCGACACTATCCGCAAAAGTAATGTCCTCAATCAAACGTAAACCATCCAAATATTCATCTTTAAGGCTTTGAAAATGAGGGAAAATATTTATATTGGTTATTCCAAGTCCGGTAATCCAACGCTCATATGAGGGATCAACTGCCTCTCCCTCTAATTCCGGACCGGCGTAAACCATATCTGCACAGTTCATGGAGCCGGCACTCCACGCAACAACAATTCCGTTATAGTCCGCCAAACGCTCCTTCAATTGAAGTTGTTTCATAAACTTGTTTTGAGTAGGCACATGTCCGCCCGCCAAAATGAGTACATCTGTATTTCCCAAATCATCAACTACACCAAGGTTTCTGTCATCACACTTGTCGATGTAAGACACACTTAATCCGCTCATCGGAAGGGCTTCTTTCAAACAGGCATAAACACTATCATTCTTTTCGTAATCTGATGGATCTGCACAAATGATCAGCACTCTTGCATTCTGTTTCCAAATTGATTTAAGACGATCTAACAACCCATTGTATTGAATTAAAACAGCCGGAATTCTTGTTCCGTTCACCTTACTTGAACCGCCAAGTGAACTTGTCAACATAGCTTTCATAATATCATCTCCTCTTTGTAAACGATAAATTTGCATCACAGAACTTTTCGAAAGAACTTCGGTTATGAATGATATCCGAGTTCCGTCGGTAAATCATCCCAAAGATTCGTTCTTGTTTTGTTGCGTCTCATTTTTTCCAACACTTTCACATCGGGGTTTGGATAGACGGTTAAATCGTCTTTCTCCCCCATTTCGGGACGAATCGGGAATGCAAGTTGTTCTTTATCCGGCGAAAACTGTGCATCCACACCTTCTTTGTTTCCTCTTGCATCGAGACGAATCCACTTCTCATATTCTTTCATATATACGCCGTTAAGGCCATGATAGATTAGTACCGGCGCCGTTTCATCATCTAAAATCAGTTTCTGATAGCAAAAGCCTGTCGGGATGGATTTATAGCGCAATAACGCAGCCAATAAATGCGATTTGGCAAAACAAATCCCATGTCCCTCTTTTAATACTTCCGATGCGCTACAGGTGATAATGTCCTCATTAATATCTGCCGAATGCGAAATATGGTCTCTTACATATTCGTATACTGCTCTGATATATTCGGTCTCATTGCCGGATTGCTCATACAACTCTTCTGCAAGCTTCACAATCATTTCATTGCTGTAATCGATGATTTCGTCTTCTTTTATGTATTCCTCAATATGTTCTGTTAATGGTTTAATCTTCATAAGGTTCCTCCAAGATATGTACGACAATGAATATAAATTTGTCGCTCTAATAAACTGAAAGTTTGCGCGTAGCAATGAGCCATGCGCAGATGAGCCGAATTGGCTGACGGGAGCTTGCTCACAGGCAGGCGCATTCGAGCGAAGATGCATACGGCGAATGCCGCGACAGTGAGCAAGCTTGTCTTGCGAATCTGTCGGCATGGCGATATACCTACTAACACATCAACTCGATCCATATAGTAGGTATTTTACTATCTACTTTAATCTCCGCCAACTTCAAATCTTCTGTTGCTTTCAATCTCTCTACACGACTGAAATTTTCCTCTATATCTGTACAAACAATTTTATTATACCAATTTATTTGTCACTTTAAAATAAAAGCAATTGTGTTTAGCATCATTGCGGCAAAAAATATACTACCTGTAACAAAATCTGATTTATCTTTGCCTTCTCTTGCTTTACTTATAAAAGTTGCCCCATTATATGCACAAATCATACTAACCAGTGGAGCCGGTGAGAGTTCCTTCCATGCAGAAATAATCACCAATATAATAAAAACTATGCACATTGTTATAATGCCTTTACGCATAGACTTTAAGTTTAACATTTCATTATAGCTTGCAACTTTTTCTAATGTGTCTTTCATTTCTTCATTCATATTCTCGCTTTTCCTCTTCCCATCAATAATTTCTTTAACATCTACCTCATAGTACTCCGCCAGTGTAATCAACATGCTCAAATCAGGCATATTATTACCTGTTTCCCATCTTGATACAGACCTTCGAGAAACATTAAACTGTTCTG
>SVFH01000026.1 GCA_015056945.1 Lachnospiraceae bacterium
TATTTTTTTGCGCAAAAGGGAGGATTATTATGCCTAGAAATCAATTTCAGCGAATGATATTCGCACTTCTGACAGTTATTGTCACAGTACATTCCTATGTGTTTTACAGCTTATATGTAGTGAATGGGGATTACTTTTTATCAATCGAAGGAGCTACCGGTGTGATTGATGGCATCAATCGAAATGGTGGTGTCATGATGTTTGGAAGAATGTTTCCGATATGGGCGGTAGTGTTAGTAGAGTTCTGCCTTGCCTACACTCTGGAATGCGTGATGGGAAGTCCATGTTCATTTAAACTTGCTTGTAAAGTGTTTGACCCTAAGACCACTCACCCGGTATTGTTTGAGACTGCAATTATATGTGCAACAGTAGGTCTTATGTGTCCGGCTATGAGTTTCTTAGCAGCTATTATTTACTATCCATATTATGCAGGGTTTAATGTATTTACATTTTTAGCAAACTGGGTAGAGTTGGTATGTTATAATTTCCCGTTTGCTTTCTTTACACAGTTGTTCTTTATACAGCCTTTGATTCGTACATTGTTTAAGGTTATTTTTGCAAAGGATATAAAAAATAGAAAAGAAGAGTGGTAAATCAAATCTTTGGATATAGATGAAACGTTTCGGTTGTACCTCTTTTGAGAAACTTTTTTTGAAACTAATTGTTTCTTCGTCCAAAATATGATAACATTTCTGTGATAACAGAATGATAACATTAGTTCAGCGACCCTATATATATTGGAGAATTGTAACTAATTGATATCAAATCGTGCGAAAACTCTTAAACAAATTTGTTTAGTGCGAAGAAGTTTTTGGCGAGTGGGAATGATACCGAATGGCTTACAAGTGCCCGAAAACCCTTGGTAATAAAGGGCTTTCGGGCATTTCTGCAATTTAGAAAAAAAGCCGCTGCAACACTTTTGCAACACGCAAGAATAAAAGCGTAAAAATGAATAGTTGCAAGTGGTTATATGGTAAGAAAGGAGGGTAATCAGTGGGCGTAAAGAAAACTCATCAACAATTTCTTGATGAAATATCAGACAAGGGAATCCAAGTCGAGGTTCTGGAAGAGTATATAAACTCTCAAACTCCACTTTCTTGCAAATGTGGCTAAAGTTCCCAAATTTATTGGTTGGTTGCCCGTGACGGAAATCAAAGAGTATTGCTTTTATAGGGATGAAACAATTCAAGAAGTGATGATTCCAGACACAGTAAAAAAGATTGGGGAGAATGCTTTTCGTAGCACGGGGATAAAGAGCATAACCATTCCTGCAAGTGTACCATTCGGATATCAATTGCCCGAGGTGGTAATTCTTTTCCAAAGAATCGATAAAAAGGTGATTGAGATTGAGAGTGAAAAACTGAAGGCCGTGCTTGAGGGGAATGGTTAGTAAGTTTTTTTTCGGTAGCTGTGCTTGATAAACTTGCTAAACGGAATCCGAAAGTGTATAGTATGAGTAAAGAGTGGGAGAAGATTTGTTGAATCATTCGTATAGGAATTGGCTGCAGTTATCTTTAATCCCACTCAGTTGCTTGAATAACTTAAACGGAGGGGAATGAGATGAAAAGATTATTGATGTTGTTTTTATGTATTGGCTTAATTTTTTGCATGTCTGCTTGTAAAGAACCGGACGTGCCTGAAAAACCGGTAATCTATCTGTATCCTACGGAAGAAATGAATGTAAATGTTGAATTAGATTACAACGGCACACTAACCACTACTTATCCGGAATACAATGATGGCTGGAATGTTTTAGCATCTCCGGACGGAACCTTGATTGACCCGGTTACGGAAAGAGAGTATTACTGTCTGTTTTGGGAGGGAACTTCCGATGTGGAATATGATTTCTCAAAAGGCTTTGTTGTAAAAAGAGAAGATACAAGAGCATTCTTGGAAGATAGTCTGGCGAAATTAGGTTTGACACAAAAGGAAGCAAATGAATTTATCATTTACTGGTTACCCAGATTGGAACAGAACGAATATAATCTGATAGCATTCCAGGATGAGATATACAAAGAGAATGCCGAATTAATCATAACGCCTGCGGCAGATACCACAATCAGAGTTTTTATGGCATGGAAAGGCTTGGAGGAGCCCATCGAGATAGAGCCCCAGGTTTTGGAAGCACCGGAGAGAGTCGGCTTTGTGGCTGTTGAATGGGGCGGAACTGAAATTAAATAAGATATAGAGCTCACTATCAGTGATAGTGGGCTCTGTTTCATCCCTCACTCAACTCCCGCTTGTTTTTTCTCCAACCCGTCCTTTTCCAAAGAATCGATAAAAAGGTGATTGAGATTGAGAGTGAAAAACTGAAGGCCGTGCTTGAGGGGAATGGTTAGTAAGCTTTTTTCCGGTAGCTGTGCTTGATAAACTTGCTAAACGGAATCCGAAAGTGTATAGTATGAGTAAAGAGTGGGGGAAGACTTGTTGCATCATTCGTATGGGAATTGGCTGCAGTTATCTTTAATCCCACTCAGTTGCTTGAACAACTTAAACGGAGGGGAATGAGATGAAAAGATTATTGATGTTATTTTTATGTATTGGCTTAATTTTTTGCATGTCTGCTTGTAAAGAACCGGACGTGTCTGATGAAGACCCGGGCATGGATGAAAAACCGGTAATCTATCTGTATCCTACGGAAGAAATGAATGTAAATGTTGAATTAGATTACAACGGCACTCTAACCACTACTTATCCGGAATACAATGATGGCTGGAATGTTTTAGCATCTCCGGACGGAACCTTGATTGACCCGGTTACGGAAAGAGAGTATTACTGTCTGTTTTGGGAGGGAACTTCCGATGTGGAATATGATTTCTCAAAAGGCTTTGTTGTAAAAAGAGAAGATACAAGAGCATTCTTGGAAGATAGTCTGGCGAAATTAGGTTTGACACAAAAGGAAGCAAATGAATTTATCATTTACTGGTTACCCAGATTGGAACAGAACGAATATAATCTGATAGCATTCCAGGATGAGATATACAAAGAGAATGCCGAATTAATTATAACGCCTGCGGCAGATACCACAATCAGAGTTTTTATGGCATGGAAAGGCTTGGAGGAGCCCATCGAGATAGAGCCTCAGGTTTTGGAAGCACCGGAGAGAGTCGGCTTTGTGGCTGTTGAATGGGGCGGAACTGAAATTAAATAAGATATAGAGCTCACTATCAGTGATAGTGGGCTCTGTTTAATTCATCCGTATATAGTATAATCCTAAACAGAATGTGTTTCTCTCAATATTGTATGTTTTGATATTTTGTCATACAATATTATGAGATTAACACTTATTTTTTTGACAGTTAAAACCTTAAAATGTATATTTGAGAAATTAAGCATTTTCTTTTAAGTATCATCTGATATGCTGTATACATAAAGAAAATGCTTTATCAGTTATGAAAACAGTTACCGGTAAAATTGTGATAACAAGGCATAGGGAAAAAAGATGATTTATATTTTATTCTGCCTCCTGGTCGTAGTGGTATTGGGAGTTTGTATCATTATAATTTTATGGCATCATATGCGATTAAAAAAAGAAATGGCGATGTTGGAAGAAAGCTTTATGGATTTGCGACAGTTGAACTTTGAACTGCGTTCGGTAAGGCATGATTATCTGAATCATTTGCAGGTGGTGTATGGTCTTCTGGAACTGGAAGAGTACGACGAATTAAAAAGCTATCTGAAGCCGGTTTACAAAGAAATGATGAAAACAGGCAAAGCGTTAAAAACATCCAAACCTGCACTCAATGCACTTCTTATGGCAAAGATGAAAGAGGCAGAAACTCAGGGGATTGATGTATATGTGGAGGTTAAATCAGATTTGAAGCATTTGTCTCCTGAAGTATGGCAATTGTGTAAGGTGTTATCCAATCTGTTAGATAATGCAATGGCGGCTCTAAAGGACGTCATGGGTGAGAAAAAAATAGAAGTGGACATTAACGAGACAAAAGAAGATTATGTTTTTCTGATTTCGGATAACGGTCCGGGAATACCGGAGCAATTGCAGGAAGCGATTTTCAAAAGAGGGTTTACAACTAAAAAGGAAAGCGGACATGGGATGGGACTTGCTATTGTCTCGGAGATTTTGAAGGAAAACAATGGCAGAATTCAAGTGAATTCTGTTGAGGGAAGAACCACATTTACGGTTATGTTTCGGAAAGGAGGTAGTTAGATGAGTGTACTGGAGATAATTGGTATTATTCTCTTGATTGCCGGTTTTGTCTTAGTAGGCATTGAGATGGGAATACCCGGATTTGGAGTGCCCGGAATAAGCGGTATTATTTGTCTGGCAGCAGGTGTTTTGATGACTGCTAAATCGCTTGAAACAGGAATCATAATGGTAGTCGTGATTATTGTATTGTTAACAATTATGATGGTAGTGATAATGACACTGTTAAGTTCTAAAAAAGCAAAAGCGCCCATTGTACTAAAGAATGATGTTAAAGGGGAACAGGAATTCTTGAATGCGTCGGATATGGAATATCTGATAGGAAAAACCGGTGTGGCGGCGACGGATTTGCGTCCCGGCGGAAAAGGGAGTTTTGACGGAATCTATTTCGATGTTCTTTCGGAAGGAATGTATGTGAAAAAAGGTCAGGGAATTAAAATTACCAGAATTAAAGATAATAAAATAATAGTGATGGAAGAATAGGAAGAATTGGAGGTTCAGAAAGATGGAAAAAACAGTTATTTTACTTGTGGTAGTAATACTTGTTCTATTATTGGTGATTGGATTTTTAGCACTGGTACCGATGGGGTTGTGGATTTCAGCAATTGCTTCCGGTGTAAAAATCAGTATTTTTGACTTGATTGGTATGCGTCTTCGCCGCGTAAGACCGAACCATATTATATTGCCGATGATTAAGTCTACCAAGGCTGGACTTAAGCTTACGGTAAATCAACTGGAAGCACATTATCTGGCAGGCGGAAATGTTGATTCTGTTGTGAATGCACTGATTGCCGCAGAGCGTGCCGGTATGAGTTTGAACTTTGAACAGGCCTCTGCAATCGATTTGGCAGGGCGTGATGTTTTTGAAGCGGTAACCATGAGTGTAACACCGAAGGTAATTGAAACAGCCATGATTTCAGCGGTAGCGAAAGACGGTATCGAATTATTGGTAAAAGCAAGAGTAACAGTACGCACGAATATTGAACGGTTGATTGGTGGTGCCGGAGAATCAACGATTCTTGCAAGAGTCGGTGAAGGTATCGTCACAACAGTAGGTTCCTCACAAAGCCATGGCTCGGTGCTTGAAAATCCGGATGATATTTCCAAAGTGGTTCTTGATAAGGGTTTGGATTCGGGTACAGCATTTGAGATTATGTCTATTGATATTGCAGATATTGACATCGGACGAAATGTCGGTGCGAACTTAAAGAGCCTTCAGGCAGAAGCTGATAATAAAATTGCGCAGGCACGTGCGGAAGAACGTAGAGCAATGGCAGTTGCGCTTGAACAGGAAATGAGAGCTGCAGTTGTGGAAGCGGAAGCAGAGATTCCCAAGGCAATGGCAGAGGCTCTCCGTAACGGCAATGTAGGTGTATTGGACTACTATAAGCTTCAGAATATTCAGGCTGATACAGAAATGAAAAAGGACATCGGCAATGGTGCAAATGCCTTTGCTGAAAGTAAGAAACAGGTGACTACATGCTCAAAGTAATGGTGGTTGAGGATGAGCAGGAAATTCGCAAAATCCTCAAAAAAATGATTGAGAAACATGAAGGTTTTGAGGTGGTTTCCGACTGCGGGGATTTTGCATCGGCGGTAACGGATTTTACCCAATATAAACCGGAAGTGGTTTTTATGGATATTGATTTAAAGGGAGCCAGCGGGATGGATTGCGCTAAGGTAATGACGGAATTGGACCCGAAGGTAAAAATCATTTTTGCTACCGCTCATAGTGAATTTATGGCGAATGCATTTGAGATTTATGCGTTTGACTATCTGGTAAAACCTTTTAATTTGGAGCGGGTACAAAAAACTCTCTCCAGAATTATTGAATTGTCTCGCGAATACGGTTGCAATGCGGAAAAACAGCTTTTCGCGGAAGTGATTGAAGAGGAGATAATAAATGAACCGGATCATAATAAGGACAAATTATTGATTAAGGGGAAAGAACAACTGATTTTTGTTGATAAAAAAGATATTATCATGGTGGAGCGGATTGACGGTATTACAATAATAACCACTACAGATGATGTTTATCAAACGTCTGCATCCTTGGCCGGTATTGAAGAAAAACTGGATAAAAAAGTATTTATGAGATGCCATAAATCCTATATTATTAATCTTACCATGATTTCCAAAATTGAAGTGTATGGAAGATGGACATATACGGTAAGCTTAAAGAATACGGACAACACTGCTTTGATGACAGCGCAGAAGTATGAGGAAGTTAAGAAGCTCTATGAGTGATTTTTTTCATCATAGGATATTCCTATGACAATATTTTATACCATTTTTTACGAAGTAGAATTGGCAGAAATGCTAAGTGTTGAGTTATAACTGACAGTAGAATATGTATTTTGTGAATGTCGCAGAGTAACCTGCGGCATTTGCTCATGACGCATTTAATATAAAGGCGTTGAAGGCTGTTTTGGCTGAGCGTTCGCAGTGCGGGCCGAAACTGAAGAATTATGTCTGAAATAACATGGCCAATTTTGTCTAATTCGCACAAAGGAAATCGCATATTTCACAATGTGAGCTATACCTTTTTGTTTGTTTTATACAAATATTTTCCTTGAAATAAATATCGTTATAGACACTGCTTTCGATGCCGTATATGATATACCCAACAAGCAAAAACGTTTTTGGAAAAAGATAATATTCAAGGAGAAATATATATGAAAAAGAAAGTTTTATCCGTAATTATGACAATGTGTTTCGTGGCAGGTATTCTTGTAGGATGTAATCAGGCAGAGGAGACGGTAAATGATGTTAACACATCGGTAGAAACATCCGTGGAAGATGGTAATATAGAGGCATCCGCGGAGAGTAATGATGTAGTGACGGAAGTTGAAGGAAGCGAAGCGATTTCAGAAGGTGAGCAGGAAGTGAATGATGATGCAACACAAATCTGCAGTAGTTGTCAGCGTGAAGTAGTGTGCGGAACATATGAAGCGGATGGCGAAGTTTTTATACTCTGTGATAGTTGTTTTACTGAATTTGCTTATCAATATGATTACACATCAATTTGCGGACTTTGTGAGAACGAAAAGGTTTGCGGTCGTTTTGAAGTAGAGGGTTCGGTATATGTTGTATGTGATGACTGTTATAATGAATTTGCCCATGCAATGCAGATTCCCGAGCAGTGTGACTTGTGCATGGAATTAGTTCCTTGCTACGGTTATGAAGCGGATGGTATGGTTTGGAATATTTGTAATAACTGTTATGGCGAATTTGCACATGCGCATAATATTTTAAGTTATTGTTCGCAGTGTGGTGAAGATAAAATCTGCAGCCACTATATGGTAGATGATTTGGCTTACTCTGTTTGTGATGATTGCTATGCTGCATTTGCTGAAGCGAACGGCTTACCGCAGTATTAATAATCAATTATCACGATTGCGTGAAATACATAATGTTAAATGAAGAAGCTCCGAGAAAGCATTTAGGTTTTCCCGGGGCTGAATTTATTTTTCGGAATATAGTGCGCCGGCCAACAAGTCAGAAACTACATAATTTATAGGACGCTATGGAATAGGCGAAAGCAATGTGGTAAAATAGGAACAATGTTTTTTATGAGAAATTTTTGTAAGATTTTAGATCCTTGTGCGTCTTATGTATGGAAGGAGGTGAGATGACAGTGACAGAAATTGAACTACTATATAAAGAATATTTTCAGGATATTTATTTATACATATTAGGGCTTTCAAGAAATGAACATATTGCGGAAGATGTGGCGGAAGAGACATTTTTCCAAGCCATAAAGGCATTGCCTGAATTCCGCGGAGACTGTGATGTCAGAGTGTGGTTATGCCAGATTGCCAAAAATCAATTCTATTCTTATCTTCGAAAAAATAAGAAAAGTATCCCGACTGATCTTTCAGAGGCAGCTTATGAATCTGAATTGGAAAGTTCGCAAGAGATTAGTATTGAGAGGCAATTGGTGAATGCCGAAATGGCCGAGATTATTCATCGGGAAGTTCATAAATTGCCAGAGCCTTATAAAGAAGTATTTCATCTCCGGGTATTTGGTGAATTATCTTTTGATAAAATCGGAGCAATATTCGGTAAAAATGCAAACTGGGCATGTGTCACTTATCATCGAGCAAAGACTAAAATACAAAACGCAATGGAGGATTATCAATGAGTAAATTAGATTGTGAAGTAATCAAAGATTTGTTACCCTTATATGTGGAAGATTTAGCAAGTCCGTCTACACGAAAGCTGGTAGAAGAACATCTTGCTACCTGTAAAGAATGTCAGAAAGAGGAGGCATCTTTAGGTACAAAGATGTTGATGCCTCAAAATACGGATATAAAAGCAATACAGAAGATTCGCGCTAAGCTTCTGCGAAAAAAGGTATCTACGATTTGTATAAGTGTATTAGCAATGATGCTTATCTTTGTTTTAATTGCCATCAATGTAAATGCACCGATTATGCTTCCTTATGAAAAAGTGGAAGAATCAGTTTCTGTGAATAGGAATGAAGCAGGAGAACTTGTTTTGTCTATTCATAATTCGACACTGGAAGCGGATATAGAATATATGCAGGGGGAAGATGGCGTATATGGAGCAGAAGTATCATGTTATACGACAAAATGGAAGCAATTATTTGAAAAAACGGTTGACGCAAATCAAGTGATTCCCCTTGTCGGCGAGCAGGCGATTCAAAGGATTAGTTATTATCCGACAGTAAGCGGTGAGGATGTATTTATATACGAGGATACAGAAGCACTTGGAAATCATAGTGGAGGATATGTTACGCTTCCGCGTTTGGTGTTGCGTACGTATATGCTTTTTGCCATCATTTTGTCTATGGTGGGCGTAGTTGTTTGCGTTTGCCTGCTGAAAAAGAAGAATGCCTTTTATACAGCATTGAAAGTTACACTTGTTCCTGTAGCATATTTTATCTCTTCTGTGATAATATTAAGCGGCAAAGGTGATGTTTACAATGCGGCATACTATTTTTCGGGAATTCTGTTAAGTACTTTCCTTATGTCTGTGATTGGTTGGTGGGCGTTATCCCTGGTTCGATATCACAAAATGAAAAACAGTGTAAAGAGAAGTGAAAAGAAGGGATTGCAATAAAATACATTTCAAGGCGGAGATTATGAAGATAAGGTATCCCGGCCTTTGGAGGATAGATGTTTTCTTTGAAAGCATACATGTTTTTCTATTATCACGGATAAGAAAGATATTTTATTTTAATTTTAGGTATGCTATAGTTATAGCGGAGAATGCGATGGAACGTAAGTTTTCATGGCAGTTGAAAGGAAAATACAGCGATGGCAAAAAAGATTTGGATGATAGTTTTGGCGTTTGTTGCCGCTCTTTTTTATACCGTGGTAGGTCCTAAAATTAAAACACAGGATTTGAGTTTTGACGGTTCGGAAATTATTCCTTTTATTGTGTGCTTTCTGATATGTGCAGTGATAAATGTTTTGGTCGTTATTGCAGTTCAAAAACTGGATTTAACCATAAAAAATGAAAAGTTGAAGCAGGCTGTTAACCGGCTTGGAGATACGAAGTTGTTACTGATTGTCTGGGGTGTGATTTTTGTTGCGTGGTTACCGGCGTACATCGTTTGTTTTCCGGGAATTTTGTCCTACGATATCGTGAATCAGACGCGTGATGCGTTGGGCGTTATTGTTGATAATCATCATCCTGTTTTACACACGTTTCTCCTGAGAGTGTTTATGCGGTTGGGAGATGGCGTTTTTGGCAGTTATGAGGCCGGACTCGGTATTTTGTCACTTGTCCAGATGCTTTTATTAAGTTATGCATTGGCACGCGTGGTGTTACTCCTTAAGAAATACAAGGTTCCTATGGTGATTGTCATTTGTACGGCTTTGTGTTCTGCTTTGTGGTTTATGAATGCCTGCTTATCAATCTCGATGATAAAAGATACTTTGTTTTCTGCGTTCCTTGTATTGTTCGCATGTCATTTTACGGAAATTGTGATTGAACCGAGGCAGTATATTCAAAAAAAGAGTAATTTGATTCTGTTGAGCCTGATAGGTTTCTTATTGTGTGCAACAAGAAACAACGGTTTCCATATTTATTTGTTTTGTTTTGCAGGTTTGATTCTTTTGAGAATCAAAGAGATTAAGAGAATAAAGCTATATATTGCTTTGGTTGTAGCCATTGTGTTACCTATTTTTGCTTATAAGATTTATACCGGACCTGTTTTTGATGCATGGGATATTAAGCCGGGTGAAGTGAGAGAAGCACTTTGTGTTCCCATACAGCAGTTGAAGCGTGTGGATGTGCATAGAGCAGATATGTTAAGTGAAGAACAGGCTGCACAGATGGAGTATTATTTCTGTATTCCTGTACCTACCGGACACGGGTATGTGCCTTTTACGGCAGATTACTCCAAAGTGTTGTTTTCTTCAGAATCTTACAACAACGACCCGATTGCTTTTTGGAAATTTTATCTTGAGATAGGACTTCAGTTCCCGAAAGATTACATTGTGGCATTCTTGTCGAATACATTAGGTTTCTGGTATCCGGGCGCGGATGAATTTACGTATGTTGAATACTATAATTATCCTGTTGACTGGTTGCCGGTTCCGTTGGAGAGACAAAGCTTGGCAGACTTAAAAATCATAGATGCTTATTATGCGAATTTGTGTACGGCTTCGTTCTGGAGAACAACCCCTGTTATCAATTTGTTTTTTGTTCCCGGATATGTTGCATGGATTCTGATTATGGTAATGATTCTGGCGTGGAAGAATTTCAAGCAATATCTGAAAGTGCTGCCGGTGTTTTTACCGCTGATTGCACAGTTTGGAATTATGTTGCTTTCTCCAATGGCATCTTATAGATATTCATGGCCGTTTTTCTTATTGCTTCCGATTAGTTTCGTGGCGGTCTGGTATTCCGGTGAAAAAGCAGAACCGGAAGATAAAAAAGAAAATTGAATGAAGTAGGCGAAGAAATCATTCTTTGTTGTAACCTTCGTGCATTCTCAGTTGTATATATAGTGAAGGCCTTTCAAAAGAAATACATGACAGAAGGGAGCACTCATGAGACAACCCGTACAGGAGCTGATAGAGTGGTATCAGAACAATTTGTTTGCAGCGGCTTTTCAGATTTGCCGAAATCAGGAAGATGCGGAAGATGTTGTTCAGGAGACCTTTATTCAGTACCACACAACGCTAAAACAATATGAGAGCGAAGAGCATATACGTGCCTGGCTTTTACGAGTGGCAATTAACAAGGCGAAAAATGTAAATCATTCTTTTTGGCATCGCAAGAAACAGCCATTGGAAGAATACATAGAGACGCTTGTTTTTGAGTCAGAGGAGTCCGGAGACTTGTTTGAGACAGTACTTGGCTTGCCCGAGAAGTACCGCATTGTGATTCATTTATTTTACTATGAGGAATATTCGGTGCAGGAAATTGCCAAGGTGTTAAAACTTAGTGAAAGCAATGTGAAGGTAAGACTTTCACGCGGCCGTCAAATGCTTAAGGATGCATTGAAGGAGGATTGGGAAGATGACGAATAAAGAAAAATATCAGCAGGCATTTTCAATTTTGAGAGCCTCCGGAAAGATTAAGATGGAGGACTTAAAAATGAAAAAAAGTAAAATATCAAAAGTAGCAGTGGCTGTCGCAGCACTAGCAGCCTGCTTCGTGGCTACAAACAGTATTTGCTTTGCTGCAATAGGAGACACCTGGGTAGAAAAGGTGATTATTTACTTGAACGGACAAACCGTGGAAGTAGAAGCGGAAATGCGTGATTTGGGGGATGGGAATTATTCTTGCGTTATGGAAGTTCCGGCCGAAACAAGCGGAGGGATTTCAACCGTGGTTGTCGGCGGTTATACAAGACCGACAGAATTCACGATTGTATCCTCGACAGAGGAAGAAGCATATATCAAAGAAGAAAACGGTGTCATACAGTTCTGTTACCGCGAAGTGTGTTTGGATATCACGGCAGATTACGCAGATGGTGCGGCAGCAGGAACATTCACTGCAAATGGCAAAGAATACAATTATAGCGTGACAGGGAACGCGGAAGAATACGAAATTTCCCTTACGGAAAAATAAGACTTTGTGTTTATTAAGAAATCTCACATCACAGGAAATTGATGTGGGATTTCTTGTTTTACAGGAAAGCTTTCGCAAAGGGGAAATATCGCAAAAACACACCGCGAAAGCGGCGCAAAGGAGACACTATACTTTTATGGATATACATTTGTAAATTATCTGAAAATTTCTCTTGCAATTAAAAGAAGTCGAGCGTATAATACAGAACAATATACAAAAAACGACGGAGGAATCGCACAGTGATTAGAGCAGTAATTTTTGATATGTACGAAACGCTAATTACCTTGTTTGAGTCATCGCTGTATATGGGTGAACAGATTGCGGAAGAAATCGGAATATCGGAAATGAAATTTCGTGAAATATGGAATCCGTCGGATGCCGACAGGACAATCGGCAAAAGGACGCTTGAAGATGTGATAGAAGAAGTACTTCGTGTGAATAATCGGTATTCGCGTGAACTGTTTGATACAATCATCGAGAAACGAAAGCGTTCGCGAATAGAGTGTTTTGAACACATACATCCGGAGATTATGTCTCTTTTGAAACAATTGCAAGAACGGGATATTAAAATAGGGCTTATTACAAACTGTTATTACGAGGAGCGTGATGTCATTGTAAAAAGCGAATTATTCCAGTATTTTGATGCGGTTTGTATGTCTTGTGAAATGGGAATTATGAAACCTGATACGAAGATTTTTCATGTGTGTATGGATGAGTTATCTGTAGAACCGGGAGAGTGTCTTTATGTCGGGGACGGCGGCAGTAAGGAACTTGAAACGGCACAGTTATTAGGGATGCATCCGATACAGGCCGTGTGGTATTTCAAAGAAAGTGTAAAAGAGCATCAAATGCCAAAGAAAGATGATTTTACGCAAGCGGAATCTCCGTTGGATATTTTGAAAGAGATTGATAACATTAAATGAGGTGATTCGGATGGAAACAGGAAATACAAATTTTGGACAAAGTGTAACCGCTGTTGTGATAAAAGATAATAAAGTGCTTCTGGCCCGTCATACTTACGGTGGCGGCAAAGGGCTTCTGATTGTGCCGGGAGGCTATGTGAATGTTGGAGAAACGCCACAGGATGCGGTGATTCGTGAATATTTGGAGGAAACGAAGGTGACGGTGAAACCGCTGGATGTGATCGGGGTCCGTTTCAATATGCGTGACTGGTATATAGCCTTTCGTGCGGAATACGTATCCGGTGAAGCTACTTCGGATCATGACGAGAACAGCGAAGTGCTCTGGATGGATGTTGAAGAAGCTTTGGCGCGTGATGATGTGCCGGAACTTACGAAGAAGTTGATTGAGAGTGCATTGCGTGGAGGCGTTGGCCTTCATAAGGAAGAGTATAACGGCAGTACCAAGAACGGACCATATTCGTTGTACTGTTTGTAAATATAAAGGGGATACGGATGAAAATAAAAGAATGCACAAATCAAGATATTGCTCAATTGGCGTTGATGAATAAACATCTGATTGAGGATGAAAATAGTTCAAACCCCATGAATTTTGCAGAACTGGAAAATCGAATGCGAGGGTTTTTAGACGAAGAATATAAGGCATATTTTTTTCTTGAGAATGAAAGCGTGCTTGGTTATGCGTTGGTGAAACATACGGTAAAACCGCTGTATTTGAGGCAGTTTTACATAGAAAGAGAATATAGGCGTAGGCATTGCGGAAAGCAGGCGTTTGCGTTACTTTTAGAACATATAAAAGCAGATGTGATTGATATTGATGTACTGCCTTGGAATGAAGGCGGGCGGCTGTTTTGGCAAAGTTGCGGGTTTGAAGAAACATGTATATCAATGCGACTTCAGAGATAAGAAAAGGAAGAATTATTTTATGATAGGCAAAACTGTTAAAGTGGTTGTGGACAGGCCGCTCGGCACATATCATCCGAAGCATAAGGATATCTTTTATACCGTTAATTACGGTTATGTGGAAGGTGTCATGGCGCCGGACGGAGAAGAACAGGATGTATATATATTGGGCGTGGATAAGCCGGTAAAAGAATTTGAAGGAAGAATTATCGCAATCATCCACAGATATGATGATGTGGAAGAGAAGTGGGTGGTTGCACCGGAGAATGTCTCATTTACGAGAGAAGAGATTATGGAGAAAGTAGCCTTTCAGGAGAAGTACTTTCAATCGGAGGTTAGAATGGCAGAAAAGGAGCCTAACATGGACAATTACATAGATGAAAGAGACTATCATTTGCTCGAAGGGGATAAGTATACCTTCTTCGTATTAAGACGTATCATGGACAAATCGTGCAAATTGTTATTATCCGACCATGAGCGATGTATCATCTGTTTCTCCACGGAGCCTTATCCGACCTGGATTTGGACGGCAGAGGATATCACGGAAGCAGAAATGGAAGATGTGTATGAGCTTTTGGTACGGAATAATCTGATGGATGGGAAGCATACGTTTAATGTGAAATATGAACTCGCAGAGTATCTGATTAAAAGGGCCAAGCAGAATGGAATTGACTTAAAGATTCAGACCAACATGTTCGCATATGACTGTCCGCAGCCGATTGCACCAAGCGAAATGGCGGAGGGTGAGATATATAAATGCGAGGAAAAGGACAGGGAAGAACTGGCTGAATTTGCAGAGATGTTTCATGATGAAACGGGCGTTGACCGTATGGACAAGGAAGGGTACTTAAAGTACGCGGAGGAAAAGATTGCAGACGGACGGACATTCTTTTGGAAGGATGCACAGGGAAATCATGTGGCGTCATGTACCTACGACAGAAACGGAGACATGGCAAGTGTCGGATTGGTATATACGCGACCGGAATACCGTAGAAAACACTACGGCGAGAATCTGGTATATCAGGTCACCAAAATAGTTGAGGCACAGGGTTGTGTTCCGATGCTTTATACGGATGCGGATTATGTTGCATCAAACGCCTGCTATGAAAAAATCGGATATATTTTTCGCGGAAAATTATGTATGGTTGGGTAGTTTTTTACTTCATAGGAATTTTCTGTGAAGTAAAAAAATTCTATGCACACCTCGCGAATCGGAATACAAAGGAGACACAGTATGGAAGATAAAAAATTATACATTTTAGCAGGGTATGATGACGCGACAGAGGAACAGCTGGCAGGTCTTCAGAAGAAATTGTATGAGGCAGGCTTTGTGGGAAAAGAGACTAAAAACATTCCCATGCATATCACACTGGGGTCGTTTCCGACAGATCGGGAAGAGGAGCTGAAAGCAGATTTACAAAGGATTGCGGCTGAAACGGAGTCCTTCGAAGTACAGCTTAGTCATATCGGTATTTTCCCCGGCGGGTGGGTCCTTTTTATTGCGCCGGATATGAATGAGAAACTGCACAACATCAAGGAGAAGTTCGGAACAGATCCGGCATGGACGGCACACACGACGATGCTTATTGAGGAACCTTCTGTGATTTGCAAGGCACTGCCGACACTGACCGAAGGGTTTGCACCGATGACAGGAACCGTGAAGAAATTACACCTCTATGAGTTCTTTCCGACGCGATATATTATGTCGGTGGATTTGAAGTAAACAAACGTCGATTCCTGTTGCAGATGGAGAACTGAAGAATGAAAATTGTGGTATTTGATTTGGGAGGCACCTTGATGCAGTATGTCGGTATGCCGCATTCCTGGGTGGATTTCTATGAGCAGGGGCTTGAAGCAATTATAAAAAAGTATGGTTGCAATGTGTCCGAAGAAGAGATTGAACAGACGCTTCAGATTCTGAAGGATTTTAACCCCAGAGTAAATTACAGGGAAGTAGAATATAAGGCAGAACAGATTTTTGCCAAAGCATTGGAACATTGGAATCTTGAAGTTCCCTTTGCAGAATGTATGGAAGTATTTTGGAGCGGTTTGAATCTGACAGCAGAGATTTATCCGGAGACGGTGGAGGTTTTACAGACCCTCAAGGAGGAAGGATATGCAATCGCAACCCTTACAGATTTGCCTTCGGCCATGCCGGACGAAGTGTTTTGCAAAGACATCACGGAGCTATTGGGGTATTTCGACCTTTACGTATCTTCTGAAATTGCAGGATATCGTAAACCCAATATGAAAGGTCTGCAAATGATTGCAGAGCACTTTGGAGTTCCGGTTACGGAACTGATTTTTGTCGGCGATGAAGAGAAAGACAGACAAGCTGCAAAAAATGCAGATTGCCGATTTGTACATATCTTGCGGACGGCGAAAACAGCGGATGGTATCAGCGATTTATATGAATTATTGGACCTTTTAAAAGGATAAAAAGGAGTTGCGGATGAATAAAAGTGATTTACTTTTTTATGATGCCTACGAGGCATTTTATAAGATGGCAGGTGAATCCGAGGCGTTCCGACTTTTTTGCAAAGAGGCCTTCGGGGAGGATTTCTCGCAGGATGGTTTCAGTAATGTTGCACAGATTGAGAGAATTCTGCAATACATTCCGGAGAAAAAGGATGTGCATATTCTTGATATTGGTTGCGGAAACGGTAAAATGCTTGAATTTCTGCAACGTAAAACCAATGCATACATTCACGGCTTTGATTATTCTGCAGAAGCGATTAAAACGGCACAAGCGTTGTTCACGGAGCGTGCTGAATTCCGAGAAGGAATTATCGGAGAAATTGAGTATCCGGCGGAAGTATTTGATGTGATTGCATCGATGGACACCATGTATTTTGCCAAGGATATGACGGCATTTGTTGCGCAGGTGAAACGATGGTTAAAGCCGGGCGGGGTATTCTTTGTCGGCTATCAGGAAGGCGATGTGGTTCCCAAAACGGAGAATGCCCATACAAGTCTGTTGGCAGAAGCATTGAATCGGAATGGTTTGCATTATGAAGTGACCGACATAACGGAAGAAACGTATGAATTGCTGAAAAACAAACGGGAGGCGGCCCTGAAATATCAAAAAGAGTTCGCAAAAGAAGGACACGATGAGTGGTTTGATATGCTGATTGGACAGACGGATTGCGCGACGGAACCGGTTGAACAATTTAAGGAAAAGATGGGAAGGTACCTTTATGTGGTGAGGACCGAAAGAGATTCTTAGACGCAAGACGGCGAGCGAAAAACTCACAAAAGACAAACATACGTTCGAAAAGAATGTGGACATTCCGCCTATCATATGGTATAATATAACAGTGGGAACGGCGGCCCCTTGAGAAAGGGGGAGATGCCTATGTATGTTACATACGATGTTCTGATTCAATTAGGATTATTGTTGGTAGCTATAATAGGTCTTGTTTACAAGATATGTCATAAAGGCAAAAAATAATCCGCCCCTGTCCTGGTAAGCTTGGGCGGATTATTTTTTGCTAAAATTTACCGACAAGGGGTACCGCTAAGTACCACCTCTAAATAAAGAATAACACACATTTTCAGACAGTGCAAGAGTCCGATAAAAAATATGAAACGGAGGTATATGAAATGTACCAATCAGAGTATTGTGAAGTGAAATATGAAGAGCAGTATAACGTAGTGTTCGTAAAGTGGAAGAAGTTCTGTTGCAATCGTGATTACAGGGAACCGTTGGAATATGCATTGGAGATTATCCGTGCGCATGAGAATTGCGATTATGTGGCAGATACCCGAAGCGGATTTGAGAATATTCCGGAAGATACGCAATGGGTTGCGGAGTATTTTATGCCCAAGGCGGCGGAATACGGGTGCAAATGCATCTGGTTTATTATTGATAAGGAGAACTCGTTAAAAGAGGAACTGGAAGGACAGGCAAGCGATTCTTCCGATATTATTGCATTTCGATATATTTATGATTTGTCGGAAGTCAGAAGTGAAAAATAAAAGAGGAGAGGCAGAATATGGTCAGACCGGTAACAGGAGAGCGAATTACCAAAATTGATACATATTTGAATTGTGCGGAGGTTTTTGCCTACAGAAGCACATGTATCAAGCGAAAATACGGAGCCGTTATTGTCAAAGATGATGTTGTCATTTCAACAGGCTATAACGGAGCTCCCAGAGGATATGAGAATTGTTGTGATTTAGGTACCTGCCCTCGCATTGAAAGAGACATGCATCAGGGGGAAGGATACGGGATTTGTCGAGCAATTCATGCGGAAGCGAATGCTTTGTTGAATTGTTCCAGGCAGCAGACCATCGGGGCAGATTTGTATCTGGTCGGAGTCAACCCGAAAGACAATTCCATACATAGGGCAAAACCATGCCCGTTATGTGCCAGAACAATTATACAGGCAGGTATTCGCAACGTGTACCTGCGCATTGGAGACGGTGCAGAGAATTACGTGGTTGTCCCCGCAGGGGAATTGGAATGGGTTCAAAAATAAAATATTTTAAAGGAGAATAAAGAAATGAGAATTGCAGTAACTTATGAAAACGGAGAAATTTTTCAGCATTTTGGACACACGGAGGAGTTCAAAGTATATGATGTGGAGAACGGTGCAGTTGTAGCATCTGAAGTGGTAAGCACCAACGGAAACGGACATGGTGCACTGGCAGGTGTGTTGAACGATTTGAAGGCAGAAGTACTTATTTGCGGCGGTATCGGTGCAGGTGCACAGATGGCACTTCATTCTGCGGGTATTCAGTTATTTGGCGGTGTGTCAGGAAGTGCTGATGAGGCGGTAGAGAAGTATATAGCAGGGAATCTGGATTACAATCCGGACGTGAAGTGTGATCACCACGGAGACCATCACGGAGAAGGCCATTCATGCGGCAATCACGGATGCGGAAGTCATTAGTGTAAAAGTTTTGTCTAAAGACGGAGGTGGATGAAATGACAACAATATATTTTGTCAGACATGCAGAACCGAATTATGAGAATCATGATGATATGTTACGGGAACTTACTGCGAAAGGTTTGCGGGACAGAGAGCTTGTGACGGATTTTTTACAGGACAAGAGGATTGATGTTGTTTTATCCAGCCCGTATCACCGTTCCATAGATACGGTCCGTCATTTTGCGGAGAAGAATGCGTTGGATATCACCGTGGTAGAGGATTTCAGAGAGCGCAAAATTGACAGTGTATGGATTGAAGATTTCAATGCGTTCTGCCGGCAGCAGTGGGAAGATTTCAACTACAAATTATCGGACGGAGAGTGTCTTAAGGAAGTGCAGGAGAGAAACATTGCAGCCATAAACAGAGTACTCAAAGAATATGCCGGTAAGAACATTGTGGTAGGCAGTCACGGTACCGCGTTAAGCACGATTATTAACTATTATGACAAAACATTCGGGCATGCAGAGTTTAATGCCATTAAGGGACTGATGCCATGGATTGTGCAGTTTGATTTCGAGGATGGGGAATGTGTTGCCATTCGTAAATACAATGTGTTTGAGGGGTAAGAAATGAGATTTGCCATTATTTCAGATATACACGGGAATTTACATGCATTGAATGCAGTGCTGGAGGATGCACGGAAGAACAATGCGGATGAATACATTTTTGTGGGGGACTACTGTCTCAGCAGTCCCTACCCGAATGAATGCATTCAGCGAATGCGTGATATGAAAAGAGCGCATGTAATCCGGGGAAATGAAGAGAAGTATTTGGAGAATCTGATTGGTAAAGATCAAAAAACATGGACTGACGGACAGATGCAGATTTCATATTATTGCTATCATGCGGTCAGTGAAGAGAATCTTGCGTATCTTTTATCAAGACCTCATTCTCTGGAATTAAGATGCGGCGATGTTACATTGCATATCGCACATGCATCAGATGCATTTATAGCAGACTGCGAACTGAAAGAATGGCTGCCTGCCCACATTACAAAGCGCTATCACAATAGAGTGATAACTGCCGAGTCCATCAAAACAGATATACAGGATTATTATGACAATGATGCGCGGTTTCAACAGATATTTGCAGAGTTGGAGTCGGGTATCTATATATTTGGACATTCGCATGTGCAGTGGAACTATCGCTCCAAGGATGGTAAAAAAATTCTTGTGAATCCGGGTTCCTGTGGCTTGCCGTTAGACGGAATTACAGGAAGTCTGCCTTACACAATAATTGATATCGACGATGCCGGATATGTCAGCGTGAAGGAGAGACGCATTCCGTACGACGTGGAGGAATATATCAAGGTTTTAGTGGAAAGTGACCAATTTTTAAAAGCAAAAGTATGGACGAAAATAATCGCACGGGAATTAAAAACCGGGCGTGAGCATCTATTCTATTTTCTTCAGTTTGCGGAAAAATATGCCGTTGAAATCGGCGATACAAGACGGCCGTTTGCGTTAGATACGTGGGAAACGGCGTATGAAATATGGAGTGAGAAATAAATATGACAAATGAGATGATTCGTCAGATTGCCATGCAACAGTCGGCAATCGATTCGAATTGTGCGGTGGAAGATTTCACACGCAATGAGAATGTAATAACAATTTCCAAAGAGAATAAAGATGCGAGAAAATATCTGAAGCTTCCGCATGTTTGTGATTTGACATCGTACGGCGATAATATTGTTGCAACGGTTTCGGAAGAATATAAAGAGATTGTGGAACAGTACATCAATAAGTATTCGGTGGCACATTGTTTTGAAACACCGAATATGCATGTTTTAAATGATGCATTTCAGAGAGCGGGATACCGCGTATGTTTTATGGCAGAATATTTCCTGCCGGATGTAAGGCATTTGCAGGCATTACCGTGTGAATATGAATTTAAGGTTTTGGTACAGGAAGATTTTAAGGAGTTATATAAACCGGAATGGAGCAATGCTTTGTGCGAGATGCGTAAGGAGCTTGACGTTCTCGGCGTCGGTGCGTATGACAATGGAGAGCTGATTGGGCTGGCGGCCTGTTCTGCAGACTGTGAAACCATGTGGCAGATTGGGGTAGATGTGCTTCCGGCATACCGCAGAAAGGGAATTGCGTCAGCGTTAACTTCAAGGCTGGCAATCGAGATTCTGGAACGGGGTAAAGTACCCTTTTATTGTTGTGCATGGTCGAATGTAAAGTCGGCAAGAAATGCAATCAGAAGCGGTTTCCGCCCGGCATGGATACAAATGACGGTGAAACCGGCTTCATTTGTGGATGAAATGAATCAGTGAGGTGACGGAAATGAGAATCAGACCATATCAGGAGAAAGATTTTGCGGTGATATCCGGTTGGATTACGGATGAGCGTTCACACGCACTGTGGTGTGCTAACTTGATGCCTTTTCCGTTGACGAAAAAAGGATTTGATGATTTGCTGCGGGATGCGGAAGAACGTTTCGGAGACAGCCCGTTTGTTGCTACGGAAGATAACGGTAAGGTAGTTGGTTTCTTTTGCTTCTCCGTCAATATCAGTACGAATGAAGGCATGTTCAAATTTGTTATGGTTGATAACTCAATCAGGAATAAAGGATACGGTTGCGAAATGATTAAGTTGGCCGTAAAATATGCATTTGAAATTGCCAACGCAGATGCCGTGCAACTGAATGTATTTCCGGAGAATCCGGGGGCAAAAAGATGTTATGAAAAGGTTGGGTTCAGAGAGCGAATGTTAACGGAAAATGCATTCAATTTTAAAGATGAATCATGGGGAAGATGCAATATGGTTATTGCGCGCAATATAGAATCTTAAACTTTGAGGAATGTTGTATGGACAGAAAAGAAACAATAAGAGAAAAAATATTGGACCTGGGCGTTGATGTGTGCGGGTTTGGAGGAGTAGAGCGATTTGCGGAAGCACCGGCAAATTTTCACCCCACAGATTTGTATCCGGATTGTAAGTCTGTGATTGCAGTGGGAATAGCACTTCCCAAGGGGATTTTTCACGTTAAATCAAGACTGATATACGGACATTTTAATGAGGATGTGGTACACAAGGTGGATGAAGTCGTGCTTTCGGCGGCAAAATTCATTGAAGAAGAATATGAAGGAATATGTGTACCTGTTCCTACGGATGGGCCATATGAGTATTGGGAAACGGAAACCATGACAGGGAAAGGGTTATTGTCAATGAAACATGTGGCGGTAGCCTGTGGAATCGGGCAGATTGGCAAAAGCAGTTTGCTTCTCAATCCGAAATACGGAAACAGACTTGTACTGGGTGCTGTCTTAACCAATCTGGATTTTGAAAGTGACCCGCCAAGTGAGAATATATGCCTCCCGGAATGTTCCGGATGTTTAGATTCCTGTCCTGTATCAGCGATCAGTAATAAATCTGTTGTACAAATGAAGTGCAGACAGAATACTTATGGCAAAACAACAAGAGGGTTTGATACTGTTGATTGCAACAAATGCAGAAGTGAATGTCCGATGCGTGACGGACTTCTTTGAAGTGGATTACCGACTTTCAGCCTGCTGTTACGTTTCAAAACACACGTTTATTTGAATCCTACTCAACGGTGCGTTGCTTGAATGATATCAGGTGTGATTGTATCATGATGCCATGGCCATGAAACATTAATTGATATGATTCAAAAAGGAGGATAATCATGAGTACAACACTTGGTAAAAACATTAAAACTTTTAGAAAAAACAAAGGATTTACACAGGAAGAATTAGCAGACCTTTTAAACATTACGCCGCAGGCTGTCAGTAAGTGGGAGTCGGAGAACGGACTTCCGGATGTTTCTATGCTGATTCCGCTGGCGAAGGTCTTGGGCGTCAGTACGGATTCTCTTCTGGGGTATGACAGCATTCTGGAGAATGATGAAGTGACTGCCAGAATAAAAGATGCCGTACAAAGCCTTAAGTTGAGTAATGACCGTGCACAGAAAACCATTGCCGTATGTGAGCTGCTTTCAACGGAAACAAACCTGAATCCAGGCAACTTCGAAATTATTAAAGATTATGTGCAGGAAACCGCAAACTTAAGCATGTATGAGGATCCTGTACTGGAAGGTTGTTTTCAGGATGAACCGGAGCGTATTCAGAAGATTTATAAGGATTGTATTAGAAAAGGTGCGTATCTGATCAGCCACTGCAGTGACAGGGAACTGGTAGATAAAACCCACTATGCACTTGCGTGGATTTACATACATAAGAAAGATTTCGAGAAAGCCAAAGACCATATCAATGTACTTCCGAGTCTGTCGACACGAAGTATCCGGGAGAATCTGGACATGGAGCTTGTATTCTTTGAAAGCGGCTTCGATAAGATGAAAGACAAGATGCAAGACAATGCAATTCTTCTGTTCTATCTGGTGGCGGCTATGCTTGATACAATCGCCGAGAACTATGGCTGGTGGGGAGAGAAGGAAGAGGCATATCAAATTTGTGATTGGTGTCAGGAGGTGCTCAAAGCATATGGTTCCAATCGTAAATATATTGATGTGGATAAATATCTCAGAGCAAGAAGAAGTCTTGCATTCTTCAAAATGGTTGCGGCCAAGAGAGCCGGAGACGATGCTTATGCAGAGCAACTGTATGCAACTTTTGCCGAAGAAATAAATGCTGAGGATCTGACGGATGAGGAGAAGCAAAAGGCAATGGCTCTGTTAAACAGCGATATTGCATATTACGGCAAGTACAGTGAATGAAATATTTGAGATAAGTGTCCGAGAGAATTAATACACCACTCCGTGCGAAAGGGAAATTGCGAAATGAATGAATTGCATCTAAGAATCATGAATCTTGAAACAAGAATAGAACGAAACCGCAATTATATTAAAACGATAAAAGCCTTGGCCGGAGTGTGTGTATTTTTTTGTCTCTGTTATGTATTAGGAGCAAAGAGTCTCTGGGAGGAGCATAAGATAGCGGCATTGATTGTATGCATTCTCTCAATGATTGTTACGATAGTTCTGTTTTTTGCAGATGTACGTTTGTGTAAAGGAAACAAAGAGCTTGAGTTTGAAATCTACAGATTGGAAGTTGAAGATTTGGAGAATAAGAAAATCATAGCAGAGGTGAGGAGGGAAGGCTTATCGGATATTGTTTTAGACAAAAAGATTGATAGACCATCGGAAGATGTACCGTTTCCGATTGCTTTCTACAGCGTTATGCTGGCGTTGGATATATTGATAGGAATTTTGTTGTGGTTGTAAATGAATGAAGGAATTAAGAAAGGATGACATTTATGCGATATGCAAGGAAATTAAGAAGAGGAGATAAGGTTGCAATTGTCAGCTTGTCAAGCGGAATGTTAGGCGAAGATTTTTGCAGTCACAATATCGAAATAGGGGTAAAGAGATTAAGGGAATACGGGCTGGAGCCGGTTTTTATGCCGAATACCCTGAAAGGAATTGACTATCTGAATGAGCATCCTGAAGCAAGAGCCGCGGACTTGAAAGAGGCCTTTCTGGATGAGTCCGTTGCAGGGATTATTTGTGCAATCGGCGGTGACGATACATACAGACTTTTGCCGTATTTGATGGAAGATGCGGAATTTGTAAAAGCAGTTGAGGAGAACCCGAAACTGTTTACCGGTTTTTCGGACACTACGGTGAACCACTTGATGTTTTATAAGTTGGGACTGTCTACATATTATGGTCCGACTTTCATTTGTGATTTGGGAGAAATTTCGAATGAGATGTTACCATATACGAAAAAGGCATTTGAGAGTTATATGGAAGGATATGAGTCCGGTGAAATTGTTTCAAGTGATGTCTGGTATGAAGAAAGAGAAGATTTTTCCCGGGCTGCAATAGGGACGGATCGGGTTGCACATAAGGAAGCGCGCGGATTTGAACTTCTGCAGGGACCTGAGGTTTTTGAAGGTGAATTGTTGGGCGGATGTCTGGAAAGTTTTTATGATATTCTTGTCACGAACAGATATGAGGACCAGAAAGATATCTGCGAAAAATACGGATTGTTCCCGGATAGAAATACATGGAAAGATAAAATTCTGTTCATAGAAACCTGTGAAGAAAAGCCGGTGCCGGAAATGTTTCGGAAAGAGATTACGGTACTTAAGGAGAAAGGTGTATTCGATGCAGTGTCCGGCGTTCTGGTGGGGAAACCGCAGGATGAAGCGTACTATCAGGAATATAAAAGCATTCTGACAGAAGTGATAGATAATGAGAAACTGCCGATTGTTTATAATGTCAATTTCGGTCATGCGAATCCCCGTTGCGCATTGCAATACGGTGTTTTGGCTAAGGTAGATATGAAGCAGAAAAAGATATTCTTAGAACAGAAGAACGAAACCTTTTGACCGGCTGATTGAGAGAGGAACAGGAGACAGAGGAGGAAAAGTAACATGAAATTACCGAAATTTTCGAAGGAAACAAAGAACAATCATCCGATTCCGCCTTGGATGGAAGATATGGCTGAGGGAGATTTCATCAGCTGTGATACCGTATTTAAAATGGGAGGATATTGGGATATTTTCGATAAATGCATTCTGCCTTGTGAGGGAAAAGGGGATATCAGATATTATGTATATAATCCCATCAAACACGGAGGTTTATCTGCGGACAGAAAATATCCTGTTCTGATGTGGATTCACGGACTGAATTGTTCGATAGACGGAATAAGATGCGTAGGATATTGCGGCGGTGAACAGTATGCATCCCCTCGCTATCAGGAAGAGATGGGTGGCGGTGCTTTTATTATCGTGCCGCTCGCAAACGAAAAGAGACTGGAAGATGACACCATAGTAGGTTCCTGGGATGAAGAATATTTACCGTATCTGAAAGACATTTATGATAAGGTTTGCATGGAGAATGCTGAGAATATCGGCGCAAAGTTTATTATGGGCGCATCTGCCGGCGGATATGTGACATGGAGAATGTTGGAGTTGTATGGCGATTATTTCAAAGGTGCAATTCCTGCAGCGTCGATTTATGTGCCGGACAAGGAAAGTCTTAGTAAAATGGAAGCGGCCGGAATCCATCTGCTTGTTGCTCACGGAAGGCATGATGAAATGGCTCTTTTTAAGGATTGCATAGAGCCGATAGAGAAAGAACTGCAGAACATGAAGAATTGTATCTGTTATTTTCCGGAATGGGTTCGAAATGAGGATAAGGGTATCTCTTCCATCAATTACGGAATTGAGATGGGACAGCATTGTATTATCAATGCCATTCAGGGAAATCTGATTTATACCGATGGCACTTGTTATGACGAGATTCTTCCGAATGGTGTCACCGGATGGATTAGAGAGGTGTGCCAAAGATAACTTGGATTATGAGGTAAAAGGAGAACTATGTTAGCAGTCGACCAGGCAGGAAATAAATTACTGGATTTTATTAAAATAACGGAAGAGGATGCGGCTTTGCAATTTTCGCAGGTATCGGTTTGCCTGTTGGTTGTAAAAATCGGCGAAGATTATCTTATGGGATTTAATCATTGGCGAAAATGTTGGGAAATATTCGGAGGATGTCCCGAGGAAGGTGAAACCATGCGTGAGGCAATGGTACGGGAGGCGAAAGAAGAGCTGGGAATTGATTGCGAACCGCAATGGTTAGGTCTTGCTCATTTTGAAATGCAACCGGATTATTTTAGTAATGAGGTACGCGAGGAGTATGGTGCAATATTTGGGGTATCATTAAGCGAGGAATATTTGGAGCAAATTGAGAAAATGCGAATAGATAGAGAAGAAATCGAAAAAATTGTTTTGTTAGGAGAGATTTCTTCCGGGGAAGAAATAAGAGAACTTGACAGGAAGCTGACGGAGTTTTATTAAGCGCAAGGGGAGTTTAATAAGAAACAGACAACGTATTTACGGAGGAGACGGTGATGATGGAATGTCCTTTTTGCAATATAATTAATAAAAAAACAGACGCACATATTATTTACGAATCGGAACGTGTGATAGCGTTTTTGGATATTGATCCAATTAACGAAGGACATATTCTGGTTGTTCCGAAAGTACATGAAGCTTCCATTGATAAGTTGCCACTGATTGTTTTATCGGAGACAATGCAGGTACTACAAAAGATTGTTTCGGCATTCAAAGAGACGTATCACATGGATGGGTACAGTATCATGCAAAATGGCGGAGAATTCTGTGATTTCGGTCATGCCCATTTTCATGTTTTTCCAAGATATCGTGACGATGGATTTGGTTGGAAATATCCGGAGGGGCCGTTCGAATATTCCAAAAGGGTGGCGGAGCGAATTAAGGAAAACTTTAGAGTTTACGATGTGGATAGTTTATGAAGATGAAATTAGAAAATGCAGAATTAAGATATATCGAAAGAATCGTGGCTATATCAAAGGCTGCGTTCGATAGCGATATTAATGTTGGTGCTTCCGAATCGGGTGGACCTCCTGATTATGATTCCATTACATGGCACATTCAGATGAAAAATGAAGGACATTTGCTACAGGCAGTCATAGATGGGGAAATCGTTGGTGGCGCAATTCTATTTGTGGACAAAGACGGTGAAACATTGTACATTGGCAGAATATTTATAGACCCGATTCACTATCGGAAGGGGTATGGTCTTTCCTTGATGAAAATGGTGGAGGATTACTATTCAGGTATCAAGAAAATCAAACTTGATACACCGCTTTGGAATGTAAGAACGAATGCTTTTTATACAAAGCTGGGTTATTGTGAAGTGAAACGGGATGAGGAGTTTGTTTACTACCAAAAAGAATTAGATTGACGAATCCCAATTGATAGAGCTCTTTAGAGCAAGGGATAACAGTTAGATCAATTTGAATTTCATGGAGGTTTTTATGAATAAAGAATGGTCTGCACTATAGTCAAGAGAGTGGACACGTTTTTTAAAGAAAAATTCTTCTGGTATGTTCTGATGGTACCGGGTTTGAGATTGCGAAGCTTGCCAACAACCTCGATTTTGTTAATATATGATTCGTACATAAATAACCTCCATGAAATAAAAGTAGTAACAGTAACGTTAGAAACTACCCATCAAGGAGGTGCATTTGCAAAATAAAACTGCTTGTGAAAGCAGCCTGAAGATGGTATGATTTTCATAGGCAGTTATAGGGAGTACGCCCGTTTGTGAAGTTTGTTATTGGTGGTACTTTAACAATACTATCCTGGGACAATCCTGTCACTGCCTATTTTTGAAGAAATAGAAAAACTGCGCCACAGCCTTGGCAGGCCATCGCGCAGCGATTTTGTTCACTTTTAGGCTTGTGGAGAGCCTGAAAGCACATGATTTTTGAATTTGATGAAGGGCGGAGAAATGAAAAACAGAGTAAAACTTAGAATGATGATGTTTAACGAAGAAAAGTGGCTATGGTCATATAATTATAATGATATGGACTTTATAAATTATCCGCATTCATATTATTTATTTGTACCAGATGATAACAGAAAACTAAAAGTTAGAGTATTCTTCACGCGATATGCACCTAATATGAATTTGGATACATATTTAGATGAAGGAACAATTTGTTTTCATAACGGGAAAAGAGTTGTTTTAAATTTATGTCGCCCTTTTTTTGCTAGACAAATAATAGAATATGTTTTTAATAATCTCTGTAGTCGGACTGATATTGGAGAAATTAATATCAACGATGGTGATAGTATTCTTGAGAATTTAGGTTATACAGACTTCTATTGACATAAATTATATTGGAATAACCGCAAATTTTCAGTCTTATGGTGAGCCTGAAAGCACATGATTTTAATTTGTATGAGGGTGATAGTAATGAAATATTTTTTAAACGAAGTTGAACGGGAAGCATCAAATAGCACTTGTTACCATGAATTTGCAAAAGGTAAGTGGGATGAAAATGCCTGCGTGTTTTGGCACAAAGACTCTCTGAATATTCATGACGATTTATTGATTTCATTGGGGATTGATACATTACTTTTTAGCCTAGTAGACGATTATAATCCGGTAGGTGAAACAAAAATTAGTAAAGAACAATGGGGAAAAATCTATGCAAAGGCAGAAGAATGTGGTGAGGATTTGCTTGAAGCAATTCACGAGGTTGCTCCGTGGGTAGAAGCTAATTTTAGACAGCATGAAGTGTTTACAATACTTGGTGTATAATAGGGGTTAATAAACTGGGATTGAGTAAGCTCTTCTCCGAGCGATGACAATTGAACGAAGTTTAATTGTATGGTCTGACTCGGTTCTACAACTTTGAATTATGAAGTGATTAGATATAATGGAATTATTTAAAATTTCTATAGAGGATTTGTGTTGGATAGACGATTCAAAAGATAACCCAGGGGATTTGTGTCTTCATGGTAAAATGTCGACAGTGATTGGAGGGTAGAAACTAGTTCATGACGGAGCAGTTACTGTAAGTGCTTCTGCACTTTATTTTCTGAAAACCCTGACCGAAGATCACATAATCAATAAAGATAATAAGATGATGCCTTGTCGCGGCCATATGATTATTCCGAATGAAGATGGTAAAACGGTAACTATTGCTGGTTGCACTCAAGGTGTTGATTGGACTGTACTTCATGAAAATGAAAATGTAAGAATAATTTTGGAAGACGGAACAAAAATAATTGTCCCGTTAGAAATGTACAAGAGCGAAGTATTCAAATAGAACAAAATCGCTGCGCCACAGCCTTGGCAGGCCATCGCGCAGCGATTTTGTTCACTTTCAGTCTTGTAGAGAGATTGAAAGCAACAGAAGATTTGAATTTGACAGTATGTAAAAGGTTTTTGACAGCATTTTCGAAGGTATGTCAAAGCCTATTGATAGATGATTTTTAATTAACGAGTTATTATCCTTTCAGATGGAGGTCACACATATGGAAATTGAAAAGAAAATAAAAGAGGCAAGAGTAAATGCTGGTTTGACACAGGAACAGGTTGCTGAGAAAATCATGGTTTCAAGACAAACTATATCAAATTGGGAAAATGGAAAATCCTTACCAGATATCATTAGCATTATGAAGTTGAGTGACCTTTATCTAATTAGTTTAGATGAACTGTTGAAAGGAGACACAAAAATGAAAGAAAAGATTGAGAAAGATGTAAAGGTTTCGAGAGGTAATAAGCGACTTATATTAACAACAGCAATTCTAATTTTTGCTGTTGCAATAATATATTCGGTTAGTAATTTCGTGGGCGGTGCATTCCATGATTTCTGTGAGGCTGCTATAAGGTGGGTAGCGTTAGGCATTGGTGTTGCATTTGCTATAACATATATGAGCCAAAAAGATTAAGGTTATTTTCTCAAAATTTAGACAAGATTTTCAATGAAGATTGAGTGTTGAGAAATAAACAAATTCTAATTTGTCGAACACATGAAACTTTCAGTCTTACTGAGAGATTGAAAGCACGCATGAATTAGAAGTTGGAGGTGAATTATATATTATGAAAGTAATATTTTTAGATATTGATGGTGTTCTCAACTCTAATTTCTGGAATAATACACATCAAAGAGAAATTAGTGATGGAACACTTATTGATGAAGAAAGAGTAATGTTATTGGGACAACTTATAAGAGACACAAATGCAAAGGTTATATTACATTCTGGTTGGAAGTTTTGGTTTGATAGTGAAGTAAAGCCATTGCGTAAAGAAGCAGAACGCTTGGTAAGTATGCTTGAAAAGAACGGTATAAAAGTCAATGGTGTAACTCCAGACCATACAACGGAGGAGATAAGAAAAAGCAAAAAATTTAGTCTTGTTAAAGCGAGTGAAATACTTGCATGGGTATCACAGTATGAAAATATTGAAAAGTGGATAGTGATTGATGACCTTGATTTGCATAATGAAGAAATTAGAAAACATCAAATACTTACAGATGCAAGTATTGGTTTAACGGTCGAAAATATATGTGAAGCAGAAAGATTGTTATTGTAAACACACACATTTGGAAATTCCAGTAAGCACTGTGAGTTTAACTGAGAGATGAAGTTGTAGGAGAGCGTACAATGAAAATAATAGAATATTTTAGCGCAGATGATAAAGAATATTGGCTTTCAAAAATCAAAGAGAGTGACTGGGGAGCTGGTCAGTATTTGTATGAACTACTGAAAAATCAAAAACTAAAACAATTCGTTGGTGAAAATACAAAGGTGCTTATGTTGGTAGATGGAGAAGATTTAGTGTCATTTTGTACGTTTGCTGAAAAAGATGATATACAACCAACAGATTTAACCCCTTGGATTGGATGGGTATATACGTTCCCTGATTACAGGGGGAATCGTTATGTAGGCAAACTATTGGATTATGCTGAAATATTGGCGGAAGAAGCTGGAATCAAAAACATTTATATATCAACGAATCATGATGGACTATATGAAAAGTATGGTTATGAGTTCTTTAGAATGATGAAAGATATGCATGGAGAAGATTCCAGAGTATATGTAAGACGTTTGTAAATCAGAATTTGGAGGTCTGTTATGATTATTAGAAAAGCTAAAGGTACAGATGCAGAAGACTTAAAGATATTATATTTTGATTATTTAACAGCATATTCGCCAAAAGAAGAACAAGATATGAATGTATGGGCTAACCTGCTTGATAAATTCGAGAAAGATGAAAACATGCATTTATTAGTAGCCGAGGAAAATGGAAAAGTAGTTTCATCAGTGCAAATGGCAATAATAGAGAGCTTAACACATAACATAAGACCTTTTGCAGTTATTGAAAATGTTGTAACACATATTGACTATAGAAACAAGGGATATGCTTCTGCATTGTTAGATAAAGCATCAGAAATAGCAAAAGAACGTCGATGTTATAAAGTATTTTTGGAAACAGGGTCAAACAAAGAGAGTACTTTGAACTTTTACAGAAAGAATGGTTTTGAAATAGATAAAAAGCATTCTTGTCTGAAAAGATTATAAAAGGAAGAATACAATTTGTACTGAAAATAATTTATTGGTTATTGGATATGGGTTGAATGATGTGGAGCTAAGAAAGAGTAGGAGGATTGTTTTGGGTAAACAAATCAACTATTGGATGGATTATGAGAACTTTATATTGTTAGCGGAAAAAGCTTTAGAACTCGGATGCATTATTTATCGTCGGAGAGCAGATGAGCAAGGGAAAATAGTATATGGAAATGATATTAGTATAGTTACTGCTAATGTGAGTGATTATTATTTTTATTTTCCACAAGCTGGAAAGATTGTAATAGATATAATCAACGGAAGGGAATGCATAAGTACTATTCATGATTCGGGTCAAGCAATAATAGAAGCAGGTTTTTCTATAATTCATCAAGAAAAGAAAAAAATAACTCGTAGTAGGTTATGGTGTTCCTCTGGATTTTATAGAGAAGATGGTGAATATATTAATAGATCAGAAGATTTAACTAAAGTTTATAATTCACTTGCAAGATATGTGAAAAAATTGGCACCTTATACAGAGTTGGTAGATGTTTATATTAGTTCTAGGGACAAAGACTATGGCAAAGAAGTTGAATATAAACATAAAGAGTATGTAAGCCGATATTGTATCGATAAAATGTCGGAAGGTTATAAGTTGGTTGCATCTTTGTGAGAAGTATGTGGATGACTATTTTGTCAAATATTGCTTGAAGAAAATAAGACAATCGAAAATTGAGAATTGAAAGCACTGTAGAATTTGAATTTTACGCATTGTTAATACTGAATCAGATGGAGGAAAACATGACAGATTATAGTTATTTAGATGCCTTAATCAAAGAAGTAAAGGAACTTCGAAGAAAGACATCATTTATTGAAATTGACATTTCAAAATGTGGTATTTCTTATATGCCGACCAAGAAAACTTCTTTTATAGGCTATAAACAAGGATACAGTGATTATCTTATAAAAATTCAAAAAGGTATTAAGGAAACAGAAAAAATTCGTTCAACTACAAAAGATTACCTAAAGTTAATTAAGAATGAAGATGGTGAACTTATTCAGATAGAGCACCATAACCATGGAAAACTTGATTGTCTAT
>SVFH01000027.1 GCA_015056945.1 Lachnospiraceae bacterium
GGCTGGAGACATTAAAACAAATCCGTATGAAGCATCAGATTGCGGTTGCTTTAATGACTGCAGATAAAGAACTTACGGCAAGCTCTGAATTCAAGGAATTAGGGTGTGATGATTTCATAACAAAACCATTTATGCCCTTGTTGTTGATAGAAGTAATCAGGAATATGTGCGATTAGTCATTTGGGTTCTTTAAAATCTTCGCATATTTGCCGATATACTATTTAGATACACGGAGGTGTCTTGTATTTAAGCAAAAGGATGTGAAAAAAATGAAAGTTACAGAAGCGCGCAGCGCATATGGTGCACAAATCAAACAATATCAGGAACAAAAAAATCTTCTTACGGCAAGAAAACAGCAATTAGAAAAGCTTGCGAAACATTCTGTTCAGGATGCAGTTCTTTATGAAAAAGAACTTAGCGTTATTGAACAGAATTATGAGAAGCTGGAAGAAAAACAGAATGAATATCAGGAATATTTAGGCAGACTGGCAGAATTTGAAACCGCGTATGCAAATTTGCTGAGCACAAAACAACAAGGCGATGCAGTGGCGGAAGCATATGAAGATATCGGCAAGATTATGGAAGTTGCAAGACGTATTATGAAAGGGGATATTGTGCCTGCTACTGATGAACGTAAATTAATGGAGTATAGTAATGAATTGTATCAGGCTGCCAAAAATATTGGTGAATTAATGCGACAAAAGGAACGTGAAGAACATAAATCCCTTTGGGAAGAGGAAGAAGTGCAGGAAGAAGTGCAGGATCCAATGGAAGCGGCCGGTGAAATGGAAGCTCCTGCCGGTCCTGCAATGGAAACACCGGCAGAAGTGATTTGTGATACAGAAGCGTAATCTTAAGTTGTTTCAGAATGAAAATAGACTTATATTTTACTCATCATCCTCGTCCGGAAGTATTTCATCGTATTCCTGGTCATCAAGATATTCATCAAAAGCATCTACGACAGCTTCATAAATATCATCGTCTTCAATGCAGTTAAGTTCCGGTTCGGCATCCGGATTGTTTTCGTCTTCAAAATATTCATAAAACCAAACGTCTCCGAAATATTCATGCTCTTCATCAACGATAGGGCGTAATGCAATATAGTCTTTTCCGGATACTTCCAAGATTGTGATGATGGAACAATCCATTTCTGCATCGTCATCAAGATATAATGTGACAATAATATCTTCTTCTGTTTCAGGAATCATATCTTTTCTATTTTCGCTCATTTTTATCATCCTCCGATAGTAATTTTATCGTTATTTTATCAGTGACAGAATTAAAATGCAATAGATACCGTAAAATTGTGTTTTTGAAGAACTTGATGAAAAAACAAAGGGGTTACATACCTGTTGAAAATATGATATAATTGTTCACGTATGACTGTAAAGGAGACTTTACTATGAAACAATTTAGAATTAAAACAGGACAAACATATCCTCTCGGAGCAACCGTTTTGTCAAACGGTATTCAATTTACTGCTGTTGTAGATTCTGAGGAATCGGGAATTGTGCTGATTGAGCTTGCAACGAAAGATCATTATAAGATTCCTTTTTCGGATGGTATGCGAATCGGGAACATTGCTTCTGTTATAGTTGAAGATATTTCTCCGGACGAGTACCGATATAATTTTTATCGTGCAAACGAAGAATATGTTGATCCTTATGCGAAATGCATATATGGAAATGAGGTCTGGGGAGTGAAAGAAGGAAACTCCTACCTTTGCGGCGGTTTTGCGAAACCTTATGCATGGTGTGAGGAGGAACCCTTATGTATTCCTTATGATAAAAGTATAATTTACTGCCTGCATGTCAGAGGATTCAGTGCGCATGCTTCGGCTAAAGTCAAAGCTCCCGGAACTTTCCAGGGAATTGTGCAAAAGATAGATTATTTAAAAAAATTGGGTGTGACAGCCATTGAGCTGATGCCTGCGTATGAATTTGAGGAATTTGAACCTGCAAAGCCGATTGATGAAAAGCATCAATATCTGTATGATGCACTACCTTCACATAGATTGAATTACTGGGGGTATAAAAAAGGATATTATTTTGCACCGAAAGCATCTTATGCAATCGGAGATGCGCAGGCCGCAATGAAGGACATGGTTTCAACGCTTCATAAAAACGGAATAGAAGTGATTATGCAGTTCTATTTTCCTGATGAAGTGAAACAGGGATTTATTCTTGATGTGATTAAATACTGGGTTTGTGAGTATCATATTGACGGTGTACATTTGAAAGGAAATTGTGTGCCGATTACTCTTATTTCTACGGAACCTTTATTTTCCAATACAAAGATTTTGTATCAGCATATTCCGGTTGAGACAATTTATGACGGAAGCAGAAGCTTGTCTTATAAGAATCTTTGTGTTTATACAGATGATTTTATGTATAAAATGCGTAAGTTTTTGAAAGGTGATGAAGACCAACTCCCGACAATGATTGAGCTTACGCGCAAAAAAGAAAAAATGACCGGCAATGTTAATTTTATTACCAATTATTATGGATTTACTTTACATGATTTGGTTTCATATGATCGCAAACATAATGAGGATAACGGTGAAGAGAACAGAGACGGTTCAGATTATAATTACAGCTGGAATTGCGGAATTGAAGGGAAAACAAGAAAACCGGGCATTTTAGCACTACGATTACGCATGATGAAGAATGCTTTGATGTTGGTCATGTTATCTCAAGGGACACCTGTGCTTCTTGCCGGAGATGAGATGGCAAATACACAGAGCGGAAATAATAATCCGTATTGTCAGGATAATGAAATCACATGGCTGAACTGGAGTAAAACGAAGCAGTCTGTTGAATTGCTTCATTTCACAGAAGAGTTGATTGCTTTTCGTAAAAAAACTTTTTTCCTGAATCGTAAAACGGATTTTTCAATGGTTGATTATAAGCATTGCGGTTATCCGGACCTTTCTTATCATGGAGAAGAGGCATGGAAAGCACAGTTGTATAATTATAACAGACACATCGGTTTTCTTTATGCTGATAAAGAAATGTCTTCAAATGAAACAGTTCTTGCGTATGTTGCGTATAATATGCATTGGGAATCGAAAAACTTCTCGTTACCATTACCACCCAAAAATAAAATGTGGAGTCCGACCATAGCGACCGGAACGGTGAAAGAGGAAGAAACAAATGCCTCCTTTACGATTGAGGGAAGAAGCATTTGCATTTTTGAAATAGTTGATAAACAAGACAGTCATAAGACGTTAAAAGCGGAGGATAAAAATGATTAATGATAAAAAAGTACTTTTTAGCGGTATGCAGGCGACCGGAACACTTACGCTCGGTAATTATCTTGGAGCTTTGAAAAACTGGGTTACGCTTAGTGAAGACTATGAATGTTTCTATTCTGTAGTTGACTTACATTCCATTACAGTACGTCAGAATCCGACAGAACTAAGACAAAAGGCAAGAAACCTTCTTGCTCTTTATATTGCAGCAGGACTTGATCCTGAAAAGAACTGTATTTATTATCAGTCTCATGTTTCAGGTCATGCAGAACTTGCATGGATTTTAAATTGTTTTACCTATATGGGTGAATTGAACCGTATGACGCAGTTTAAGGATAAGTCTGCAAAACATGCTGACAATATCAATGCAGGATTATTTACATATCCGGTATTGATGGCTGCGGATATTTTATTGTATCAGGCAGATGTTGTTCCTGTCGGAAAGGATCAGTTGCAGCATCTTGAATTGACAAGAGATTTAGCACAGAGATTTAATGCAATATATGGTGATGTGTTTGTGGTACCGGAGCCGTATCTTGGAAAGAGCGGTGCTAAAATCATGAGCTTACAGGAACCGACAAAGAAAATGTCTAAGTCAGATGAAAATGCTAATGCAAGTATTTACTTAACGGATGATACAGATACGATTATCCGTAAATTCAAACGTGCAGTAACTGATTCCGAAGCAAGAATTAAATATTGTGAAGAACAGCCCGGTATCAGTAATCTTATTGAAATTTACAGTGCTTGTACAGGAAAGAGTTTTGCAGATGTTGAATCCGAATTTGCAGGCAAGGGCTATGGAGATTTTAAGCTTGCGGTTGGTGAGACCGTTGCGAACACGTTAAAGCCTGTTCAGGATAGATATGCAGAGCTGTTAAAAGATAAAGCTTACATCGATGGTATTATTAAAGAAAACGGTGAAAAAGCAAACTACTATGCGAACAAGACACTTCGCAAGGTACAGAAAAAAGTAGGATTCCCTGAAAGAATCCGATAATAAACAGATACATTTATTTTTTGAGGGGGAATAAAATGTACGCATGTAAAAATTGTAGTGCGAATCTTAAGTTTGACATTGAAAGTCAGATGCTTCTTTGTCCTGCTTGCGGAACAAAAGAAGCCATTGTTGAACCCGGAAATCATTTTGAGGCAGTAACGCAGGACTATATGGAGGTCAAAACACATTTTTGCTCTGCCTGCGCAGGTGAGTTGATTGCAGAAGAAACAGAAGCAGCTGTTTTTTGCCCGTATTGCGGAAATTCCACAATTGTTTCCGAGCATTTCAAGAAAGTGAACACACCCAAATACATTGTTCCTTTCGGTATTACCAAAGAAGAATGCAAAAATAAATTTGCTAAAATGATGAAAGGTGCAGTTTTTTCTTTATCGCGGCAATTATTGCGGCTATTATCAATTATCTTTTGGTGATTGTAATTTATCGAAAGAATAATTCTTCGCCAAAGAAGAAAAAGAATGGTATTTCTTTTCTGTTTCAAATGGATGAGAAAGAAGAACGTGAAATCAGTAAAGAGCCATATGTAAGAAAACAAAGAAACGTTAATGATTCTTTGCGTGATTCTTTTAATCCGGTTTTAACCGCAGAACAAAAGAAACAGATTTTTGATCAAAAATGCAGAAGCGTATTTGAAAATGGCGAGAATAAATATTCAGACAATCCGTTTGCCGGAATAGAAGATTATTACGGTGAAGACACCGGTAGTGATTATGGTGATGATTTCCTGGGTGGGTTATTTGAGTTTTTTGAAGATTCAGATAGTTCCGGTTCTCGTTACAGAAGCCATAGTTCACGCAGAAGCAGTTATAGTTCTCATCGATCAAGCTATCGTTCGGGCGGAAGTCGTTCGAGTTATAGCAGATCTCATTCCGGCAGCCGTTCCTCAAGTCGGTCAGGCGGTTCAAGAAGTGGAGGCGGAGGACATCGTTTTTAGATGTATTTATGGTCGATAAAATATGAAAAGAAGCTGTCGTAATGACAGCTTCTTTTTGATATATCAATATGCTTTATTCTGATTTGACTTCTTTCCAATAATCGTTATATATTGCATCGCCATCTTCACCAAGGTATTTAAAGGTTTCGAGATTGTTGTAATCTGAAAGTCTAGGGAATGCAATCTCGGAATTACGGATATCTTCATCTTCAATCAATTCTCTTGCAGCATCATTAGGGGTTGAATATGTGATATAGTCAAAGTTCATCAATGCAATATCAGGACGACACATAAAGTCAATGAATTTTTCAGCATTTTCTTTATTCTGCGCATCTTTCAATATGCACCATGAGTCAATCCATACATTGGTTCCTTCTTTGGGGATTACATATTCAAGATTGGAATTTTCACGCTGCGTATAGATTGCTTCACCTGAATAAATTACGCCGATTGCTGCTTCATCACCAATCATTTTATCACGAACCTGGTCAACAACATATGCCTGTACAAGAGGTTTTTGTTCAATCAGAATATCTCTGGCTGCAGCAAGTTCTGTTTCATCTAAGGTGTTCATGGAATGTCCGTTTAATTTTAATGCTACCATAAAGGCATCGCGAACAGAATCCTGCATTAAGATATTGTTTTCGTATTTTTCATCCCAAAGTACAGACCAGGAATCAATCGGCTCGTCAACCATGGTTTTGTTGTAAAGAATACCGACAGTTCCCCAGCAATAGGGTACACTATATTTGTTTTCAGGGTCAAATTCCTTGGACATTTCCATGTACTGTGAACCGATATTTTTAAGATTCGGGATGTTGTCGAAATTGATTTCTGCAAGTAAATCATTCTCGAGCATTTTTTGAATCATGTAATCGGAAGGACATACGATATCGTAGTTAGCAGCACCGGTAGAAACCTTCGGGTACATGATTTCATTTGTTTCATATTCATCATAGACTACCTTGATTCCTGTTTCTTCTTCGAACATGTCAATGGTAGCAGGGTCAATGTATTCACCCCAGTTGTAAACATATACAACTCCGTTTGCGCCGGCGGAAGAATCCTGACATGCAGTAAAGCAAAGTGCCGTCATGGAAACAGCCAGCAGTAAAGCAACAATTTTTTTCATTTTTTATTCCTCCTTCAATCTTTTCTTTTTTTATCAGCTTTTTTATTGCTAATCACATCAATTAAATTGATGGATAAGAGAAGCAAAAGTACCACAACAAAAATAAGTGTAGATAAAGAATACATTTCGGGCTGGATTCCTTTTCGCACCGAAGCATAAATCTTGGTGGAAAGTGTATGTATTCCTGCACCCTGTGTGAAATAAGTGATAATAAAATCATCAATCGACATAGTAAAAGCCATTAGCAGACCGGAAAAGATACCGGGTGCCAGATCGGGCATAACTACTTTCATAAAGGCTTTTAAAGGCGGTGCACCAAGATCAAGTGCTGCTTCATAGGTAGAAGAATTAAGCTGCCTGATTCGAGGCATTACGCTTAGAATAACATATGGTATGTTAAAGGTTATGTGTGCAATTAACATTGTTCCAAAACCCAAACGAACTCCGAGTGTTACAAAAAGTAACATCAGGGAAATACCGGTAACGATTTCGGCGTTTAACATCGGAATGTTTGTAATTCCCATTAAAGTAGTGCGGAAAATGCTTCGCATTTTACTCATTGCAAGTGCAGCGACGGTACCGATAAGTGTTGCGATGAGTGAAGATAATACCGCAATCAGAAGTGTGTTGCTTAATGCACTCATAATGTCTTCGTTTGAAAACAATGTTATGTAGCGGTTGAATGTAAATCCGCCCCATTTGGCTCTGGAACGTCCGGCATTAAAGCTTAACACAATCATAATCAGAATCGGGGCATATAAAAACAGGATAATAAGTGCCATATATATGTTTTTTAGAACTTTTGTCATAACATATTGCCCTCCCCGTCTTTGTCAAAAATAGCACTGAAAATCATGCTGATAATAATGAAAATCATTAATACGACAGAAAGACCGCTTCCTAAATGCCAGTTGCTGGCGGTTGAAAATTCCTGCTCGATAATATTACCGATTAAGCTGATTTTACTTCCGCCAAGCATTGCGCTGATGGCGAAGGTTGTGAGTGCAGGAACAAAAACCATGGTAATTCCGCTGATGATTCCCGGAAGTGTAAGCGGCAGAATAATTCTGATGAAAGTTTGAAAATTATTTGCACCTAAATCTTTGGCCGCGTTCACAACATTCGGGTCTATTTTGTTTAGTGAATTATAAAGCGGTAAAATCATAAAAGGTAAAAAGTTATATACCATGCCGAGTATGATTGCATAGGGAGTATTAATAATGTTTAATAAAGGCAAATCAAACAAGGGCAGTGCATTAAACATTTCGATAAAGGTATTAATTACTCCGTTTTTTTCCAAAATAGTCTGCCATGCAAGAATACGAAGCAAAAAGTTCATCCACATAGGAAGAATAAATATCATTATGATGATTTTATCCTTTGAACCATTTTTTGATGCAAGTATCATGGCAAGCGGATAAGCCAAAAGAATACAGATAATTGTACTGATTACAGAAAGTAACATTGCTATTCCGAGTGCCTTCAAATGTCTCGGATCTGTAATGGCAAGTACATTTTCAAGTGTAAAAGTGCCGTCGTTATTGGTAAGGCCGTAATAGAATACCATAAATAAAGGAATAATGATAAAAGCAATAGCCCAAATCAGATAAGGAGATGCCATCAATGCGGTAAAAGATTTATTCTTCAATGGGTGCAGCCTCCTCATCTTCAGATTCCGGTTTGTTCATGATTTGAATGTTAAAAGGATCCACTTTGATGCCAACCTCTGTTCCGACGGGGAAGAGAGATGTGGAGTGTACAAGCCATTCAAAACCGTTTGCCGTAACTTCCATTTCATAGTGTACACCTTTAAAAATCAAATGAGAGACAACACCGTTAATGGTTCCTTCGCCGGGTTTGACAAGTTCTACATCTTCAGGACGAATCACAACATCGACAGGCTTGTTTACACCAAACCCTTTGTCAACACAGGCGAATTTTGCACCGAGTATTTCAACCAATTCGTCTTTAATCATAGTAGAAGCGATAATATTACTGTCCCCGATAAAGTCAGCAACAAATGCATTTTCGGGTTCGTTATAAATCATCTCGGGTGTACCAATCTGCTGAATATATCCCTGGTTCATAACGACAATGGTATCGGACATTGTAAGTGCCTCTTCCTGGTCGTGTGTTACATAGATGAAAGTAATACCGAGTTCGTTCTTGAGACGGATTAATTCATACTGCATGTCTTGACGAAGCTTTAAATCAAGTGCGCCAAGCGGTTCGTCCAGTAAAAGAACTTTGGGTTCGTTTACAATGGCACGGGCAATGGCAATACGCTGTTGCTGGCCGCCGCTTAAGGAATTCGGCATTCTTTTTTCGTATCCGTCTAAGTTGACAAGTTTCAGGGCATACTTAATTTTATCATCAATATATGCCTTGGATTTGCCTTTAATTTTAAGGCCGAATGCGATATTTTCCGCAATCGTCATATGTGTAAAAAGTGCATATTTCTGGAAAACGGTATTTAACTGTCTTTTGTGCGGCGGAATACGGGTGATATCCGCTCCGTCAAAAATGACACGGCCCTTATCCGGAGTCTCAAAGCCGCCGATAATGCGAAGGGTGGTAGTTTTACCGCATCCGCTGGGTCCTAAAAGAGTGAGAAATTCATTTTCTCTGATATATAAGTTCATTTCATCCAAAACAAGCTGATTGTCATAGGATTTGCTGATATTTTCTAAATTAATAAGTTTATTACTCATGGTGTATTTGTCTCCTTCACATATCCGTTAAAAAGTAGGTGGTGTACTGACCCAAAGAAATGTAGCACCATGTTTGCCTACAGCTTCAATATAATGGGAAGAACCGGAAGTAAAATAAAAGGATTCTCCTTTTGCAGCTTTGTATGTTTTTTTGCCAAGATGAATACGTATGGTTCCGGATAGAACATATCCGAATTCATCGCCTTCATGCGGGTTGTCCGGATAGGTGCTTCCGCCGGGTTTCAAAGTAACACGGATGGGCTCCATCATATTCTTTTGTGCATTCGGAATAATCCACTCGACAGAATTGCCAAGTTCGGCATCATCTTTTTGGAAATAGTCCTTATCGCTGAAAACGATTTGCGTATCTGCTTCATCGCTGAAAAATTCTTTCGGATCTGTACCGAGACATTGCAATATATCAATCAAAGTTGCAATGGATGGAGAGGTTAAATCTCTTTCCAACTGTGATATAAAGCCTTTTGATAATTCGGAACGGTCTGCAAGTTCGCCTTGTGTCAGACCTTTCTGGACTCGAAGTTCCTTGATTTTTGCCCCAATTTTCATAATGTTGCCCCTTTGAAAAAATAAGAAATGTTAAACTTTTAGTTTAGTTTTACTAAACTTTCCAAGAAACATTATACTTCCTGCTACTGAAATGTCAATGGAAAATAGAAAGATAAAAAAAGAAATTAACAAATAATATGAATTATGTTATTATATTAAAGTATGATTGAATATACGGAGGTTTATTCTGATGGCAGAAAGAGATTATAAATTTGTTGCATATGTATCAACTTATACAATGGAAAATAAAGACGGCATAACTATTTTTGATGTCGATTTAAAAAAAGGTACCCTGAAGAAAAAAGGTAGTGTTGAAATTACAAATTCTTCGTACCTTACCTGCTCACATAACCGGAAATATTTGTATTCCATAACGGATATGGGTGTGAAAGGTTTTCGTATTATTGAAGACGGTATGCTTGAAGAAATCAATGCTGCGTCCATTAATGGTATGAGAGGATGTTATTTGTCAACCGATTATGCGGACAAGTTTTTGTTTGTTGCAGGATATCATGACGGTAAAATAACCGTACTTCGCCTGAATGAAGACGGAAGCATTGGTGAAATTACGGAAGAAATTTTTGTGAAAGGTATGGGCGAGGTTGCAGAACGCAGTTTTCATCCGCACGTTAATTGTGTAAAGATGTCTCGAGATAATAAGTATTTGCTTGCTGCTGACAGCGGAATGGATCATGTTAATGTTTATGAACTTGATGAACAGAAGGGAACGTTGAAACAAGTCGATATCATCCGCAGCAATGTGAATTCCGGACCGAAACACATGCTTTTTACGAAAAATGGTAAATTTGTGTTCATTCTGCATGAAATCATGAATTATATTGATGTTTATTCCTATAAATGTGAAGAGGGATTTCCTGAATTTGAAAAGGTACAAACCATTGAAACCGTTCACAACTATCATGCGGGAAGAAATGTATCCTGTGCATTAAAGCTTTCTTTAGACGGTAAATATTTATTGAGTTCGAATGCAGGAGATAATAGTGTGGTAGCATACTCGATTGATCAGGAAAACGGTGTACTTGAGAAGAAATTCTGTCTTCCGATTAGCGGTTCGTATCCGAAAGATGCTTGCTTTTTCCCGGATTTAAAACATCTTGTCAGTCTCAATCATGAATCCAACACTATGACTTTCTTTGCATCTGATGCAGAGAAAGGTACACTGGCTATGAGCTGTAAAGAGATAAAAATAGAAAAACCCAATTGTATTATTTTCTATTTATTAGAGGAGTAAAATAATGTACAAGATTTTAAAAACACAAGGACGTGCGAAATGTGCGCAGTTTGAAACCGTACATGGCACGATACAGACGCCGGTATTTATGAATGTCGGAACCGTTGCGGCAATCAAAGGAGCGGTCAGTACGGAAGATTTGGAGCGAATCGGAACACAGGTTCAGCTCTCCAACACGTATCATCTACATGTAAGACCCGGAGATACTCTTGTGAAAGAAATGGGAGGTCTTCATAAGTTTATGTCCTGGAATAAACCGATTTTGACAGATTCGGGTGGGTTTCAGGTGTTTTCCCTTGCCGGCCTTCGTAAAATTAAAGAAGAAGGAGTCTACTTCCAGTCTCATGTAGACGGCAGAAAGATTTTTATGGGACCTGAGGAAAGTATGCAGATTCAGTCAAATCTTGCGTCCACGATTGCAATGGCTTTCGATGAATGTCCACCGAGTAAAGCAGAGCGTAAATATGTGGAAGATTCCGTAGCACGTACAACAAGATGGCTTGAGCGATGCAAGGTAAAGATGGATGCACTAAATAAAGAAGAATCTACAATTAACAAGAACCAGCTTTTATTTGGCATTAATCAGGGAGCTGTTTTTACGGATATCAGAATTGAGCATGCTAAAAGAATCAGTGAGATGGATTTAGACGGCTATGCTTTGGGCGGTCTTGCTGTCGGTGAAAGTCATGAGGAAATGTATGAAGTATTGGACGCGACAGTTCCGTATTTGCCCAAGGACAAGCCTACGTATCTTATGGGAGTAGGAACGCCTGCTAATATTTTAGAGGCTGTTGAACGCGGCGTTGACTTTTTTGATTGTGTATATCCGACCAGAAACGGAAGACATGCACACGTTTATACCAATCACGGTAAAATGAATCTCTTGAATGCACGTTACGAAAAGGATATGTCACCGATAGAAGAAGGATGTATGTGCCCGACCTGTCAAAGATATTCAAGAGCTTATATTCGTCATTTGTTGAAGGCAAAAGAGATGCTTGGTATGCGCCTTTGCGTTTTGCATAATCTATATTTTTATAATCATATGATGGAAGAAATTCGTGAAGCACTTATGGAAGATCGATTTGATGTTTATAAAAAAGCCAAGTTAGAGGGTATGCAACAGGAAGAAGTTTGATGTTTTTAGGAAACCTTCTATTAAAATGCAAAAAAGTGCTTGCATGAATACGTAAAATTATGTATGCTGAATAAGATTGTTAAGAATATAACACTTAAATGATATAAGATTTAGGAGGACATTGAAATGAATTTTTTATTAACTGCAAATGCGGCAACTGATGCAGCAACGGTTCCGGGAGGTATGTTCGGAGGACTTTGGGGCACGGTTATTATGCTTGTTCTTATGGTTTTCTTTTTCTGGCTTATGATTTGGAAACCTCAGAAAAAGGAACAAAAAAGAATAAACGAAATGCATGCGGCCATGACTGTTGGAGATTATGTTGTTACAACCAGCGGTTTTTACGGTGTTATCATTGATATTACTGATGAAGATGTTATTGTGGAATTCGGTAACAATAAGAATTGCAGAATTCCGATGAAGAGAACCGCGATTGCACAGGTAGAGAAAGCGGAATCATAATTTTTATGAGATAAAGGGCGTTTTTTGCGCCCTTATTTTAACATGAGAGTGTGTGTAGGGGACACATGAGGAGGCATAAGATGAAAAAAGTGTTTGCGGGAATCGGTATTTCCTGCATTGGAATTGTTTTGCTTTTGGTAGGCGCCTATTTTTTGCTTGCTTATTATTATTCAGAAGGATTTACTTGCGGAGTCTGGGTAAACGGCATTTATTGTACGGGCTTTAATGTCAGTGATGTAAATGAAATGCTTGCAAAAAAGAATGATTACAAAAAAATAGACATTATTGATAAGGATGGGAATGTTTTTACCATAAATACTGAAGATGTTGATTTTCGACTTGAGTATACAGAAGAACTGAAAAAGATTAAAGAAAAACAGGATCCGCTGATGTGGCTTCAATATTATATGGAACCCTGTCGTTATGAAGTGGAGCCTCAAATTGTTTTTTCGGAAGAAAAAGTGCTTGCGTTGCTTGAAGACGCTGATTTTATGCGCACCGGTATTTATGATGTTAAGAATACTGCTGTTGTTAAGTGGACAGCGGATGGATATGTACTTGAAGATGAAACGGAAGAACTTTTGATTAAGTGGAAGGCACAGGATGCTGTCTTGGAATCTGTGGCGAACAGAGAGGATGTCTTGCATCTCTATGAAGCCGGATGCTACGGTGATTTAATGAAAACAGAAGAGATGAATCAGGCATATGCACTTTGGGATAAAATCAATTCTTTTCAGGATTTCAAGGTAACATACCGGATGGGCAACGAGTTACTTGCTCTCGATGAAGGCGATGTATGCAAGTGGATTCTGCGTGATGAGACCGGCAATTTTATTTTTGATGAGAACGGAAATCTCATGCTGGATGAAACAAAGGTTCATGAATATACAAAGGCTTTGAGTGATAAGTATGATACGGTCGGACAGCCCAGAACCTTTAAGACAACAGACGGAAGGGAAGTTGTGATTGAGTTTTCCAAATATGGAAATGATTTGGATGAAATCAAAGAAGCGGAAAAACTAATAGAAGCTTTTTATAATGATGATTCCGGTCGTTTGAGAGAGCCTGTCTATAAGCTGAAGGCCAAAAATCAAGGCTCGGACGATATCGGCGGCACCTATATTGAGGTGGATATGACTGCACAGCGCCTGTATTTTTATAAAGATTACGAGCTGAAACTCGAATCCGGTGTCGTAACCGGAAATATGCGCCTTCATCATGATACACCTGCGATGATTGCTCCTATTTATTTTATGCAGAGGAATCGCGTTTTGCGAGGCGATAATTATGCATCTTTTGTTTATTACTGGATGGCTTTTTACCGTGGATACGGCTTGCATGATGCGACCTGGAGAAGGGAAAGTGAATTTGGCGCGGATACCTATCTTCGTAACGGCTCACACGGATGTGTGAATTTGCCCAAAGCTGTTGCTGCAGAGCTCTATGATTATGTTGAAGTGGGCACACCGGTAATTACATATTATTAGAAATTTTGATATTTTATAACAATTGTTAAAAAATTGTCATATTATGCTATTTTCCAGTTGACGAATAAGTTTTGTAAAGGTAAAATAATCATTGTGTGGAACGGTTTGAAATGGACCGGTTACATCAATAAATAAACTGAGGCATATTAAGGAGGAGAAAAAATGTCCAGAGTATATAACTTTTCAGCAGGTCCGGCTGTGTTACCGGAAGAAGTTTTGCGTGAAGCTGCAGATGAAATGCTTGATTATCAGGGAACTGGTATGTCTGTAATGGAAATGAGCCATCGTTCCAAAGCTTATGAAACAATCATCAAAGAAGCTGAAGCAGATTTGAGAGAATTGATGAACATTCCTGATAATTACAAGGTATTGTTTTTACAGGGCGGTGCGCATCAGCAGTTTGCGATGATTCCCATGAACCTTATGAAGAATAAAGTTGCAGATTATATTGTAACCGGTATGTGGGCAAAGAAAGCTTTTGCTGAAGCAGGAAAATACGGTAAAGTTAATAAAATTGCAACATCAGAAGATGAGACCTTCTCATATATTCCTGATTGCTCCGATCTTCCTATTTCAGAAGATGCCGATTATGTTTATATTTGTGAAAATAATACAATTTACGGTACAAAGTTTAAAACATTACCGAATACGAAAGGAAAAGATCTTGTTGCTGACGTTTCCAGCTGTTTCCTTTCAGAGCCTGTAGATGTTAGTAAATATGCTGTTATTTACGGTGGTGTTCAGAAGAATATCGGACCTGCAGGTGTAGTAATTGTTATTATTCGTGAAGATCTCATTACTGAAGATGTTCTTCCCGGAACTCCGACTATGTTAACATATAAGACGCATGCAGATGCAGATTCTCTTTACAATACTCCTCCTGCATACGGAATTTATATCTGCGGTAAGGTATTTAAGTGGCTTAAGAAACAGGGCGGACTTGCAGCAATGAAAGAATATAACGAAAAGAAAGCTGCAATTCTCTACAATTACCTTGATGAAAGCAAGATGTTTAAGGGTACTGTACGCAAAGAAGATCGTTCTCTTATGAATGTTCCTTTCGTAACCGGTGATGCTGATTTGGATGCAAAGTTTGTTAAAGAAGCTACTGCTGCAGGATTTACTAATCTTAAAGGACACAGAAGTGTAGGTGGTATGCGTGCAAGTATTTACAACGCAATGCCGATTGAAGGTGTAGAAAAGTTAGTTGAATTTATGAAGAAATTCGAAAAGGAGAATGCGTAATGTTTCAGTATCATTGTTTAAATCCGATTGCACAGATCGGTCTTGATTATTTCGATGCAAAATATGAAAAAATTGATGATGTAAATGCAGCAGAAGGTATTCTTGTTCGTAGTGCTTCCATGCATGAGATGGAATTTTCAGATAATCTTCTTGCTGTTGCCAGAGCAGGTGCCGGTGTTAACAACATTCCTCTTGATACCCTTGCAGAAAAAGGTATTGTTGTATTTAATACTCCCGGTGCAAATGCAAATGGTGTTAAGGAACTTGTTATTGCAGGTATGCTTCTTGCAGCTCGTGATGTTGTCGGCGGTATTAACTGGGTAAAAGAAAATGCAAGTGATGAAACGATTGCTAAACGTGCAGAAAAAGAAAAGAAAAATTTTGCCGGAACAGAAATCGAAGGTAAGAAATTAGGTGTTATCGGTCTTGGTGCTATCGGCGGTAAGGTTGCTAACGTTGCGAAATCTCTTGGAATGGAAGTGTATGGTTATGATCCGTATGTTTCCGTAGATGCAGCTTGGAATTTGAGCAGAGATATTAAGCATGTACTCAGCATGGATGATATTTTTGCAAATTGTGATTATATCAGTGTTCATGTTCCGGCAATGGAATCTACAAAGGGAACTATTAGTGCAGAAGCAATTTCCAAAATGAAAGATGGTGTTGTTGTACTTAACTTCTCAAGAGATGTTCTTGTTGATGAGAAAGCAATGTTAGAAGCATTAAAGAGCGGAAAAGTTAGAAAATATGTTTCTGACTTTGCAAATCCTACTACAGCAGGTGCTGAAGGATGTATCGTACTTCCTCATCTCGGTGCTTCTACAGAGGAATCTGAAGATAATTGTGCAAAGATGGCTGTTAAGCAGATGAAAAATTATCTTGAAAATGGAAACATTGTTAATTCAGTAAATTATCCGAACTGCGATATGGGTATCTGCACAAAAGCTAGCCGTGTTGCTATTTTCCATAAGAATATTGCAAACATGATTACACAGTTTACAGCATGTTTCGGTGATGCAGGTATCAATATTAGTGATATGACAAATAAGTCTCGCGGTGAAGTAGCATATACTATGATGGATTTGGAATCTGAAGCTTCGGCGGATATGCTTGCGAAACTTGCTTCAATTGAAGGTGTGTTCCGTGTAAGAAAAGTGAAATAATTCTGTTTTAGACTTATTGAACAATATATTTTATCTAATAATGCCCCTTGATTATATCAGTCAAGGGGCATATAATGTTTATGGGAAAATTATTGAATGTGCGGATACATATTTGTTGGTTGTATTCGTGTAAAATATGATGTGTGTTTTCGTTATATTTTTACAAGAGGAGAAATGAAAAAATGTTTAGAATTTTAGCCTATGAAGTAATTAAGAATAAGAAATTTGTACTTTCTTATGTGATTGCTTGTGTTTTTCTTGCTGTGACAGGCGGAAATTTTCTGTATGGAAACGGAGCTGTTGTTTATGCGGCAGAGGTTCCGGCCGGAGAAACCATTGCACAAATTGCGATGCAGGTGGTTGGAACATCGGTTGCTTCTTTTGCCGGCTCTTATGCCAGCCTTGTAGGGGTTTCATGTGAGCCATTTGCAGCATTGTTGTTTATTGGTATATTGGAAAATATTAACAGATGGATTGGTTCGCCGTTTCATATGGTTGAGACGCCGCTTAGCAATCTTTGGGTGTTGCTTGTTGTTACAATCTTTTTTGCAATCAGTAAAGTGTTAAAGGCTAATGAAGCAACACAGATTCTTGGTACAATTACACTTGGTGAATTAGAGAAATATACCGGTCTTGCTTTTGTGATTGTGATAGGAATCATGAATGTGACAGGGCTTACTTCAGTGCCTATCCAAGCTGCAGGAGCTGAGGCGGTTTCATCCGGCGGTGGTGTGGTTGCCGTATTGACAGGCTTATTGTCTTTCATTTTTGCTATTGTATCAGTGGTTGTATTTTTTATAATTAAAACTGTGATGAAAGGTCTTGATGTGATACAGATGTCACTTACCTTTATTCCCGGTGTTACCTTAATTGTTGAAATTTTGAAGACATTTATTACCTGCTTTATTATTTTGGTGAATGTGATTTGTCCGCCGCTTGGTATTGCGATTAATTTAATAATATTCATTATTTGCTGTTTCCTTTTTAAATATTGCTATAATGCTTCAAAATATTTCCAGAAGATATATGTCAGACCTTTACTTCGTTTGATTAGAGGATTTGATCCGCATATTCCTTTAGTGGTTCGCAGACTTCCGAGAAAAATTAAGAAAGAGTTTGCTAATGCAGAACTACCGGATATGATTATTCCGATTTATCCATTAAAGTATTACGGAAACGAAAAGGTATCTAAATACGAGCGATGGTATTTGTTTGCTGATGAGCGAAAGAGTTTTTTCAAGAAATATCGTATGTTTAAAAAGAATCCTGTTGTAATTGAATGTCAGGATTCAGCACGTACACCGGTATATTTAAAGAAAGGGCTTTGGTATTTTGAAATTTTTCACTATATAGATACACAGGATAATTTGGATAAGAAGTTTCCGCGTAAAGAATATTCCTTTGTTTTTAGTAAGGAATATTACTATAGACATGAAGAAATTCTGTTTAGAAGTGGTCTTACCGATTATGAAGTGTTGAAACAGGAACGCAAGGAAATTAAACAGCAGAATAAAGCTAAAAAACGTGCGATGAGAGCTGAACGCAGAGAAGAAAGACGCTTGCTTTTCGAAGAAAAGAAGATGGCCTTTATAGAAGCACGTTTAAAGAAAAATAAGAACGAGAAAGGAAATTGAAAAAATGGCAAAAGTAAAACCTTTTAGTGCAATAAGACCGAAGGAGGGTATGGAAGCTCAAATCGCTGCACTTCCTTATGATGTATATAATCGTAGTGAAGCATGTGAAGTAGTAAAAGCAAATCCGATGTCATTTCTTGCGATTGACAGAGCTGAAACACAATTTTCTGATGATGTTGATACATATGCGGATTGCGTTTATGAAAAAGCAAAATCCATGATGTGGGAGAGAGTTGAGAAAGGCTATTTCGTTCAGGATTCTGAAGAAAACTACTATATTTATGAACTTGTTATGGATGGTCGTTCACAGACAGGTATTGTTGCTTGTGCTAGTATAGATGATTACCAGAACAATGTAATAAAGAAGCATGAAAATACACGTGCAGATAAAGAACTGGATCGTATTCGTCACGTGGGTGCGCTTGAAGCTCAGACGGGACCCATCTTTTTGGCATACAGAGCCAAAGCAGAAATCAATGAAGTTGTTAACCGAAATAAGGAAAAGAACGCACTTTATGATTTCGTTGCAGATGATGGTATTGCGCACAGAGTATGGATGATTAATGATAAACAGGATGTTGCAACAATTCGAAAAGCCTTTGAAGATATGAATGAGATTTATATTGCAGACGGACATCACAGATGTGCATCAGCAGTGAAAGTAGGCTTGCAGAAAAGAGAAGCAAATCCTGGCTATACAGGCGAGGAGGAATTCAATTATTTCCTTTCTGTATTATTCCCGGATGAACAGCTTATGATTATGGATTATAATCGTGTTGTGAAGGATTTGAATGGTCTTACTGAATCGGCTTTTCTTGATAAGATTGAAGATGTTTTTGAAGTCAATAAGATTGGAGAACAGGCTCAGTATCCTGCTGCAAAAGGTGAGATTTGTATGTATCTTTACGGATGTTGGTATCACTTGAAGATAAGAGATACATTTAGAAGTAATGATCCGATTGAAGGACTCGATGTAACTATTTTGCAGAAAAATGTATTAGATCCGATTCTTGGAATTGAAGATCCGAAAACGGATAAGCGTATTGATTTCGTAGGCGGTATCAGAGGATTAAAGGAACTTGAAAAACGCGTATCAACAGATTGTAAGGTAGCCTTTGCAATGTATCCTACTTCCATTGCAGAGTTGTTTGCTGTTGCGGATGCCGGTTTGTTGATGCCTCCGAAATCAACATGGTTTGAGCCGAAGTTGAGAAGTGGTATTTTTATTCATTCTATTAAATAAATAATATGGTACTTTAAATGCAATATTAGAAAACGCAGGAGATTCTTTTATGAAACAGAAACAATATCAGAAAATGAACTGGGCAGAAATTGAATCGATTATTTATTCGGATTGCAGTCACCCGTTTGAAATATTAGGACCGCATACTGTTGGGAAGGAAGTGCTTTTACAAGCGTTCTTTCCGTATGCAAAGAAGGTTTGTGTTTGCTTTTCTGACGAACCGGAAAGTAAACTTGAAATGGAACAGGTCGAGGAAGAAGGATTTTTTGCTGTTTTCTTTCCTAAACGAAAAAATTTGAAATATCATTATGAAATAACTGATTCTGCGGGCGACGTTCGTTGCCTGCAGGATCCTTATGCTTTTCCGGTTTGTATGGATAAAAAGGAGACACTTGTATATTTACGCGGGACAATGGACCGTGCGGATAAATTTTTTACCCCTTCTGTTGTTAAAACAGAGGGTGTAGAAGGTGCTGTTTTCCGGGTTTATGCACCGAATGCTGTTCGTGTCAGTGTTATTGGGCCTTTTAATGGGTTTGACGGTCGTGTGAATCAAATGGAAAAAGATGAGAGTACCGGCATTTTTACTCTGTTTATTCCCGGCTTGAAAGAGAAAATGCAATATTGCTATGAAATCAAAAAGAAAAACGGAGATGTTCTTGTAAGAAGAGATCCTTATGCTCTTAAGTATGCGGACGGACATCGGGCTGCTTGTGAGATTCCGGCGCAGCAAACATATACATGGAAGGATAAATCCTGGCTTGCCGATAGGAAAAAAATAAAAAAACAGGAGCAGGCAGTCAGCATATATTCTTTAAATGTATCGGATATTCCCTTAAATGACGAGATGTTTGAAGAAAAAGCAAAAACGCTTGTTTCATATATTAAAAAGATGCATTATACGCACATTAACCTTAACGGTTTGTGGGAGTCTGTCGGTCAGAAACAGTATCCGGTAAAAGGTTTTCTTGCAATAAAGGATACTCTTTTTGAAAATAATACACTGAAAAGATTTATTGATTATTGCCACAAGAATAAGATTTTTGTTTTGACGGATTGGGCAATTGCTTACTTTGGAAATGATGAATCAGGTCTTGCATATTTTGACGGAACGCATCTTTACGAACATGCAGACGCAAGAAAAGGATATCATTCATATTTTGATGCATGTTTGTTTCAGTATAAGACACCGCAGGTGAAATCACTTTTATATACTGCACTTCGTGTTTTGTTGGAGGAGTATCATTTTGACGGAATTGTTTGGGTCGATGTTGCAGGTATGCTTTACTTAGATTATGAAAAGAACGACGGAGAATGGATTCGTAACGAGCAAGGAGGAAATTGTAATTTTGAAGCAGTTTCATTGATTCGTGAGATGAATTCATATCTTGAGGCATATGATCCCGGATTGATTTCAGTTGCACAAATTAATGCGGTTTGGAGTCATGTTACTAAATTTGCGGGTGAGGAATCTCTTGGTTTCGACTATGTAGAAAATCAGGGAATTGCGGATGCTTTAGTTAATATGATTAATGCTGATGTGTATCGCAAACGTACGGCCGGATATGATGTAATACGACAGGGTTCTTATGCTTTTTGCGAAAGTTTCATTTTGCCGGACAAATGGTCAAAGGAATCTTTTGGTTATTTTGATGATGATGCGCAGGAGCATATAAATAAACTATTATATGCGCTTGCAACTTTTTATCCCGGTAAGAAGATGTTTTTGGAACAAACAGAGACAATAAAATGTGCTGTGTCTGATGTGATTGAAAAATGCAATCATGTTTATGCACTAACCCCCTTGTTATATGAAAATGACAGGAATTCAGATTCGTTATTCTTTATAGAAACTACTGAATCTCCGTCTTCTATACTTTCGTTCCAAAGAACCGGTAAGAGCACGGATGAATTCCTGCTTGTTGTGGCAAATACATCCGGCGATGTGTTTGAAAAACTAAAAATCGCAGCGCCTTTGGCCGGAAAATACAAAGTATTTTTCTCTTCAGATTCTGTATTTGATGCCTCTTGGATTGCTACGACGGAAGGTGCATATAATAAATTTGAGCAATCATTTGAATTTGATATGCCCGCATGGGGTGTTGTTGTCTTTTCTTATCGTCCTTTTACGGAAAAAGAGCTTTTTGCAATGGCAGAAAAGAAGAGAAAGGCACTTATTGCCAACCTGAAAGAAGAACGCAAAATAGTAGAAAAAGAGCGTGATGAAATCATTGCTGAAGCTATTCGGGTAGCAACGCAGAAAGTGAATGAAATTGAGAAGAAATTGAAAGAACTGGAATAAAGATATATGAATATTGGAATAAAAAACCTTTTATTTGATTTTCAACCTTTGGCAACTAAATTGCAGGAAGGTTTGGTTTCTCTTGGAGCCCGTATTGTGATTAGTTTAATTACATTGATAATTGGCATTGTCATAATTCATTGGGTTAAAAAATTGCTTAAAAAGGCTATGAATAAATGGAATGTTGAAATTGGGACCTTTGGCTTTATCATTTCCCTGATTACAGCGTTACTTTATGTGGTCCTTGCATTTCTTATTGCGGCAAGTTTTGGGGTTGATGCGGCAAGCATTGTCGCCTTGCTTGGCTCCGCCGGTGTTACAATCGGTCTTGCAATTCAGGGCAGTTTATCGAATCTTGCTGGCGGAATATTAATCATTTTCCTTAAGCCTTTCAAAGTCGGAGATTATATTATTGAAGATAATAAGGGAAATGAAGGAACAGTCACAAATATTTCGTTATTTTACACAACTTTGCAGACGATTGATGAAAAAACAGTGATTCTTCCGAACGGCACCCTTGCGAATACGAGTCTTACGAATGTTACGTATACCCCTAAACGTTTGTTGGAACTTAAGTTTCACATTACGTATGATGCGGATTGGAAACAGGCAATTGAAATATTAAATGAAGTGCTTCTTGCGGAAGAATCAAATTGTGATCCGCAGTCGACGGAAAGCTATCTTTCGGATTTAAATGCAGAAGGTGTTTGTGTCGGAGGCAGATGTTTTTTGAAAAATTCTGATTTCAGATATGCAAAACAACGTATTTTAAGTGAGATAAAAGAACGGTTTGATGCCAAGGGGATTGAATTTGCATATCCGTATGTTAAAATATTTCATGGCAATGAATAAAAATATCTTGCAAAATTAGTTGTTTATGGATATAATATCATTTGGCGCTATGCCATGCTGGAATAGCTCAGTCGGTAGAGCACTTCACTCGTAATGAAGGGGTCGTCAGTTCGAGTCTGATTTCCAGCTTTTGTCTGAAAGAACCATATCCGTTGCGATATGGTTTTTTAGTTCATAGAATGAAGAGTATATTACAAATAGAGGGATAACCCGGATTGGAGTAAAATATGGCACAGCTTTGGGGTGGTAGATTCACCAAGGAAACAGATCAGAGAGTATATGATTTTAATGCATCGATATTGTTTGACCAAAAGATGTACAAAGAAGATATTACGGGAAGCATTGCACACAGTAAAATGCTTGGTAAGCAGGGTATTATTTCCAAAGAGGATATGGATGCCATTATTTCGGGCCTTGAAGGAATTCTTGCTGATATTGAAAGCGGTAAACTTCAGATTTCCTCTAAATATGAAGATATCCATAGTTTTGTTGAATCCAATTTGATTGACAGAATCGGAGAAGCAGGAAAAAGATTACATACCGGAAGAAGCCGTAATGACCAGGTTGCTTTAGATATGAAATTGTATACCCGTGCTTTTATTGAACGTACAGATCTATTGTTAAAAGAATTATTGGAAGTTCTTCTTCATATCATGAAAGAGAACATGACAACATATATGCCGGGATTTACACATTTGCAGAAGGCTCAGCCTACAACACTTGCGCATTATATGGGAGCTTATTTTGAGATGTTTTTACGCGACAGGTCAAGGCTTGCTGATATTAAGACACGTTTAAACCTTTGTCCGATTGGTTCGGGTGCTTTGGCAGGAACCACATATCCTTTGGATCGTGAATATACAGCTGAGTTACTGGGCTTTGACGGACCGACGAGAAACAGTATGGATTCTGTTTCCGATCGTGATTATTTGATTGAAGTGTTATCTGCTTGCGCTACGATTATGATGCACTTAAGTCGTTTTAGTGAAGAGTTGATTCTTTGGAATTCCAATGAATATCGTTTCGTGGAAATGGATGATGCATATTCAACAGGTAGTAGTATTATGCCGCAAAAGAAAAATCCTGATATTGCAGAATTGGTTCGCGGTAAAACGGGACGCGTATATGGTGCGCTTACTTCGTTATTAACAACCATGAAGGGGCTTCCGCTTGCATATAATAAAGATATGCAGGAAGATAAAGAGATGGCTTTTGATGCTTTTGATACGATTGAAAACTGTCTGTTCCTTTTTACGGGTATGCTTGCAACCATTACCTTCCATAAGGATATTATGGCAAAAAGTGCAATGAATGGTTTTACCAATGCAACGGATGCTGCAGATTATCTTGTGAATAAAGGTGTTGCGTTCCGTGATGCGCATGGAATAATCGGTAAAATGGTATTACTTTGTATTGAGAAAAATTGTTCGATTGAAGATTTGTCAATTGATGAATTTAAAGCTTTGTCTCCTGCGTTTGAAGAAGATATTTATGATGCGGTTAGTTTAGAAACTTGTGTGAATAAGCGTCTGACAAAGGGTGCGCCCGGTTATGAGGCGATGGAAGAAGTAATAAAATATTATGAAACATATTTGACAAAATAGAAGAAGTGAGATATAGTTTCTAAAAATATGAAATGAGGAGTGAAGGATTATGAGTGAAAAGTTACGTGTTGGTATTTTAGGTGGTACAGGAATGGTTGGCCAGAGATTTATTTCCTTACTTGAAAATCATCCCTGGTTTGAGGTTGTGGTTGTTGCAGCTAGTCCTCGTTCTGCGGGTAAAACATATGAAGAGGCTGTTGGCGGACGTTGGAAAATGACTACACCTATGCCTGAAGCTGTTAAAAGCCTTGTTGTTTTAGATGTAAATGATATTAATACAATTGCAGAACAGGTTGACTTTGTTTTCAGTGCTGTTGATATGTCTAAAGATGAAATTAAGGCAATTGAAGAAGCATATGCTAAAGCAGAAGTACCTGTTGTAAGTAATAATTCTGCACATCGCTGGACTCCTGATGTTCCGATGGTTGTGCCTGAGATTAATCCCGAACATATGAATGTTATCGAGTTCCAGAAAAAGAGACTTGGAACAACACGCGGTTTTGTTGCCGTAAAACCGAACTGCTCTATTCAGAGTTATGCACCGGTTCTTACAGCATGGGCTGAATTTGAACCGTATGAAGTAATCGTTTCTACATATCAGGCGATTTCCGGAGCCGGTAAGACATTTAAGGATTGGCCTGAAATGGTTGAAAATATTATTCCTTATATCGGCGGTGAAGAAGAGAAAAGTGAAAAAGAACCTTTGCGTATCTGGGGCGAAATTAAGGATGGTGTGATTGTTCCTGCTGATCATATTAAGATTACAAGTCAATGTATTCGTGTACCGGTTTTGAATGGTCACACAGCTACTGTTTTTGTTAAGTTCAAAAAACAGCCGACAAAGGAACAGTTAATTGAAAAACTTCTTGCATTCAAGGGTGAACCTCAGAGACTTGAACTTCCCAGTGCACCGAAGCAGTTTATCCAGTATCTTGAAGAAGATAACAGACCTCAGGTACAGTTGGATGTTAACTACGAAAATGGTATGGGAATCAGCGTTGGTCGTATTCGTGAGGACAGCATTTATGACTGGAAGTTTGTAGGTCTTTCTCATAATACCGTAAGAGGTGCTGCAGGTGGTGCTGTACTTTGTGCTGAATTATTAAAAGCACAGGGATACATTACCAAAAAATAAATGTAAGGATATATAAATATGCTGCTTGGACGTGGAAAAGAGCTTGAATATCTGAATCAGTATTATTGTGAAGAAGGCAATCGTATGATCGTTTTATATGGTCAAAAAGGGATTGGCGTATCAACCCTTTTGCAAACGTTTGGCTCTGATAAGTTTACTGTTTTACTTTCCTGCAGTTGTGCGTCATCAAGACAAATGGCATATTTATGGGCTAAGAGCTTAAGAAGTCAGGGTATTCCTAATAATAGTGAATACCCCGACTTTTATGAGTTGTTTGAGTCGTTGTTACAATATGTTGTAAAAAATGAAAGCAGAAAGCTTGTTTTATGTATTGATCAATTTCATGAAGTACTAAAAACAGACCGTTCTTTGATGAATGCAATTTGTAAGCTTATGAATGAAGAACGGTATTACAATTCTTTTATGATAATTCTTTCAAGTAATGCTATCGGATATGTTGAGAATTCACTTATTTCTCAAATCGGATCTTTGGCATTTCAGATCTCAGCTTTTTTAAAGCTCAAACCACTTCGTTTTATTGATTTGGTTTGTTATTTTGATTCCTCTAACACACAAAAATGTATGAATATTTATTCTATATGCGGTGGAAACCCGGGTTTTTGGGCGTATTTTGATATCAATGAATCATTTCGCGATAATATATGCAGAGTTTTTTTGCATAAAGAGAGCCAATTGTACAAGATAGGAATTCATGAAGTTTCGACGCATTTAAGAGAGCTGAATGTTTACACGACTTTGCTTGCAAGTCTTGCTGAAGGTCGTGAAAAACTGAATGATATTTTCAATCATACTTTATACTCCAGGCCAAAAATCAGTGTTTATTTGAAGAATCTTATGTCTCATGAATATGTTGAAAAGGTTTTTTCGTATGAAGCACCCGGAGATGTGAATGTAAAAAAAGGTGTATACCGAATTTCCGATCCGATGCTTCAATTCTGGTTTCGCTTTATTTATCCGCATTTAGGGGAAATCGGAATCATTTCTGCAGAAGAATTTTATGATAAATATATTGCTTCGGATATTTCCTTACATACCGGGCAGTATTTTTGCAAGATTTGTAATGAATATCTGCATATTTTAAATGAAAAGAATTGTCTTCCGTTTGTTTACAGTAAATGTGGTGAATGGGTTGGTAAAAGTGGTACAATTGATATTGTTGCACAGAATGATAAACGCGATACATTGCTTGGTTTTTGTAATTATGCATATGACGGAATGACGTTTGAGGATTACGAAGCATATATGAATTGTGCAAAACAGGCATATTTAAGACCGATGTATGTATATTTGTTTTCTGTTGCAGGTTTTGATAAAAGATTGGAAGCATATGCGGCTGAAAATTCATCTCTTACTTTGGTAGATATGAGCCAGCTGTAAGGTAAAAGCATATTATTTGTGGAGGCGTTATGGGGAAAGCTGTTTTTATTGCAGAAAAACCTTCTGTTGCGAAGGAATTTGCAAAGGTTTTAAAATTGAATACAGCATCCAAAGACGGATATCTCGAAAGTGAAAAAGCAATTGTCACATGGTGCGTGGGCCATCTTGTGAACATGAGTTATCCGGAAAGTTATGATGAAAGTTTGAAGAGATGGAGTTTCGATACGATTCCGTTTATTCCGACGGTCTATAAATATCAGGTCATTGACGATGTGAAGAAGCAGTTTAACATTGTAAAAGGTCTTTTGACAAGGGATGATGTTGATACCATTTATGTATGTACCGACTCCGGACGTGAGGGAGAATACATTTACCGTCTTGTGGAGCAGGAAGCCGGTGTTACGGGTAAAAAACGTCTTCGTGTGTGGATTGATTCACAGACAGAAGAAGAGATTATCCGCGGAATCAAAGAAGCAAAGGATTTGTCAGAGTATGATAATCTTTCTGCCTCCGCATATCTGCGTGCAAAAGAAGATTATCTGATGGGTATTAATTTTTCCCGTGCTTTAACCTTAAAGTACGGTTATCAGGTAAAATCCTATTTAAATGCCAAAAAGGGTGTGGTTTCTGTGGGCCGTGTTATGACCTGTGTTTTAGGTATGGTTGTGAATCGTGAGAGAGAAATCAGAAACTTTGTGAAAACCCCTTTTTATAAGGTTTGGGCTAAGATGCAGATTGCGGATTCCGAGATTGAAGGCGAATGGCGTGTGACAGAACAAAGTAAGTACTTTCAATCTCCGAAACTCTATAAGGAGAATGGGTTTCTTGACCGTGAAACGGCTCAGGAATGCATTGCCTATATATTAGAGCGTGAAGCACAGAGTGCAACGATGTTTCCTCAGCCTGCAGAGGGCGAGAAGCAGATTGTTGCCGGGGATGATTTCGGTAATATGCGTGTTTTCTCAATTGAGAATAAAAAGGAACGTAAGAATGCGCCTCTTTTATATAACCTGGCAGAATTGCAGAATGATTGTTCCAAATATTTTAAAATTAGTCCGGATCAGACCTTGTCCATTGTGCAGGAATTGTACGAAAAGAAATTGGTAACCTATCCCCGTACAGACGCCAGAGTGTTGTCGACAGCCGTTGCCAAAGAAATATACAAAAATATTTCCGGTTTGCAGAATTACGGAATTCTTGCAGAGAATGCAAAAGAAGTTCTTGCTTCGGGCAGTTACAAAAAAATTGCATCCACAAAGTATGTCAATGATAAACAAATCACGGACCATTATGCGATTATACCGACCGGACAGGGTTTTCAGGCCTTAAATGGTGTAAATCCGACAGCAAGACTTGTGTATGAGATTATTGCAAGAAGATTTCTGGGGATATTTTATCCTGCTGCCGTATATGAAAAGGTTTCGTTGGTTACGGAGCGCAGAGAGGAGAGATTCTTCTGCTCTTTTAAAGTGTTGAAAGAAGAGGGCTTCCGTAAGGTGATGCAGTATTCTTTTGCAAAGAAAAAGGATGCGGACAAGGATTCGGGAAAAGATGATGCCGAGAAAGAGAGTACAAATAAATCCGGCGCAGAGAATGAAGCAGAAGAAGTAAAGTGTGATGAAGGCTTTTTAAAGATTTTATCAGGTCTTAAGAAGGGGGATGAACTCCCGCTTAATGCTTTTGAAATCAAAGAAGGTGAAACACAGCCGCCTAAGCGTTATAATTCCGGTAGTATGATTCTTGCCATGGAGAATGCGGGACAGTTTATTGAAGATGAGGATTTGCGGGCTCAGATTAAGGGGAGCGGTATTGGTACCAGTGCAACCCGAGCAGGGATTCTTACCAAACTTGTAAACAATAAATACCTTGCATTGAATTCCAAAACACAGATTATTACACCGACATTACAGGGGGAAATGATTCATGATGTGGTTCGTTTATCGATTGGCTCTCTTTTGAATCCTGCCCTGACAGCAAGCTGGGAAAAGGGCTTGACCGGTGTTGCTGACGGCAATATCAGTGAAGAAGAATATATGGCGAAGCTTACGGATTTTGTGACAAAGCACACCAATAATGTTAAAACGCTTCGGAATGAGAATCAGTTGAGGCAGTGCTTTGATTATGCTGCACAGTTTTATAAAAAATAGATGCTGTTCTAAGTAGTTTTCCTGTGTTTTGATGAGGAGGGAAAATTTATGTCAAACAAAATGCAACTTCATAACCAGGCATTATGGGGGAGTTTTATCAGGGATTTGTCTGTTGATTACATATATTGTTGAATTGATGATTGTCGGTTCCAATATATGATTTAATGTTTTTTATTTATGAAAAATCCGAAGGATTCGGAAATTTTTTTTAATGAGGTGGTAATATGTCAGAAGCAATGAAAATCAGAAATCTTATGTCCTTGGAAAATACAATTGCGGCAAAATTATTTGACGGCAAAGAGTACCCTTGGGAAGTTTTACCTGAGATTGGAAAGTTTATCGTGGAACTGGGTGAAACACTTCCGGAAGACAAGTACGAGAAACGTGGTGAGAATGTTTGGGTGGCAAAGAGCGCCAAAGTATTCCCGTCAGCATATTTAAACGGACCGCTAATTATCGATGAGGAAGCGGAAGTACGTCATTGTGCTTTTATCCGCGGTAATGCCATTGTGGGAAAAAATGCCGTAGTAGGTAACTCGACAGAATTAAAGAATGTTGTGTTATTTGACCGCGTACAGGTTCCGCACTACAACTATGTAGGTGACAGTGTGTTAGGTTATAAGGCGCATATGGGTGCCGGTTCCATCACATCCAATGTAAAAAGTGACAAAACACTTGTTGTAGTGAAATCAAAAGAAGAAAATATTGAGACAGGGTTAAAAAAATTCGGCGCAATGCTCGGTGACTGCGTTGAAGTCGGATGTAATTCCGTGTTAAATCCGGGAACCGTAGTGGGTAAAAATTCCAATATTTATCCGACTTCCTGTGTAAGAGGATTTGTTCCGCAGAATTGTATCTATAAAAAATCAGACGATATTGTTGTAAAAAAATGATAAGTTTTCAATTGTAAAACGCATGATTTATCATATTCTGCATAAAGTGTGATTTTTTTAACAAATATTATGTCCAAAGGCAAAAAAATACTGGATTTTTTTGTTGTTTTATGCGAAAATAGAAAAAGCGGTTATGCGTTGCTTGGTATAATCGTTTAAATCATGACGACACACAGGATAAGCCTGTTTGTTAAAGTATATTATGTTTGAAAGGAGATTTTCACATGATTTATTCACATGAAGTAGAAAAAATGTGTACAGTAGCACAGGGCGTTAATCACGGTTGTGCTCCTATCCCTGAAGAAGCAAAATGGGTAAAAGCGAAAGAAATCAAAGACATTTCCGGTTTGACACATGGTATCGGCTGGTGTGCACCTCAGCAGGGCGCATGTAAGCTGACACTTAACATCAAAGAGGGTATCATCCAGGAAGCATTGGTTGAGACTATCGGATGTTCAGGTATGACTCATTCAGCAGCTATGGCTTCTGAAATTTTACCGGGAAGAACTTTGTTAGAGGCATTAAATACTGACCTTGTATGTGATGCTATTAATACAGCTATGAGAGAGTTATTCCTTCAGGTTGTTTACGGACGTACACAGAGTGCATTCTCTGAAGACGGACTTCCTATCGGAGCAGGTCTTGAAGATCTTGGTAAGGGCTTAAGAAGCCAGGTTGGTACAATGTATGGTACTCTTGCTAAGGGACCTCGTTATCTTGAAATGGCAGAAGGTTATGTAACAGGTATCGCACTTGATAAAGATGACCAGATCATCGGATATCAGTTCGTAAGCCTTGGAAAGATGACTGACTTTATCAAAAAGGGTGATGATCCTACAACAGCTTGGGAGAAAGCAAAAGGCCAGTATGGTCGTGTGGCAGATGCTGTTAAGATTATCGATCCCAGAAATGAATAAGATAGGAGGACGTAAAAATGGCATTATTTGAATCATATGAAAGACGAATTGACACAATCAATTCCGTATTAAAAAGCTATGGAATCGCTTCTATCGAAGAAGCAGAGAAGATTACAAAAGACGCTGGTCTTGATGTATACAACCAGATCAAAGGCATTCAGCCGATCTGTTTTGAGAACGCTTGTTGGGCTTACATTGTAGGTGCTGCAATTGCAATTAAGAAAGACTGCAGAAGAGCAGCTGATGCTGCTGCAGCAATCGGTGAAGGTCTTCAGGCTTTCTGTATCCCCGGTTCTGTTGCTGATACACGTAAAGTAGGTATCGGACACGGTAACTTAGGAAAGATGTTATTGGAAGAAGAAACAGAGTGTTTTGCATTCCTTGCAGGTCACGAATCTTTCGCAGCTGCTGAAGGTGCTATCGGTATCGCAGAGAAGGCTAACAAAGTTCGTCAGAAACCGTTACGTGTTATCCTTAACGGTCTTGGTAAAGATGCTGCTCAGATTATCGCTCGTATTAATGGTTTTACATTTGTTGAAACAGAGTATGATCCGTATACAAACACTGTAAAAGAAGTAAATCGTATTGCTTACTCAGAAGGACTTCGTGCAAAGGTTAACTGCTATGGTTCTAATGATGTTTGCGAAGGTGTTGCTATCATGCACAAAGAGGCTGTTGACGTTTCCATCACAGGTAACTCAACCAACCCTACAAGATTCCAGCATCCCGTTGCAGGTACTTACAAGAAAGAATGTATTGAACAGGGCAAGAAATACTTCTCAGTTGCATCAGGCGGTGGTACAGGACGTACACTTCATCCTGACAACATGGCTGCAGGTCCTGCTTCCTACGGTATGACAGATACTATGGGACGTATGCACTCTGATGCTCAGTTCGCAGGTTCTTCTTCCGTTCCTGCTCACGTTGAGATGATGGGTCTTATCGGTGCAGGAAACAACCCGATGGTTGGTATGACCGTGGCTGTTGCAGTTGCCATCCAGGAAGCTGCAGATGCTGGCAAGTTCTAATTAAAATATTATTCTAAATAAAAGGCTGTAAACGATAGTAATATTGTTTGCAGCTTTTTTTTATTGCATAGGAAATATCTATGCAATAAAAAGCTCCGCTAAGGATGCGCAGTTCGCGGCAAGGAATATGTTGCTGTTGCAACCGCGCTCGGCGCGAGAGTCCGTTTGCGGACTCTTTGTTCTCTGGAAACAAAAATTTAAGAGGGAAGTTCTTTTAGGGAACTTTCCATACAATCAGCACCACCAGCTTAGCTGGTGGTTTGCTCTGCGGCTATAAGCCGCTGTTCCCAGCTTGCCTCTAAAGAGGCTCCGAAAAGTTCGCCTTCCGCACTGCGGTCACAGGCTGGCTCTAAAGAG
>SVFH01000046.1 GCA_015056945.1 Lachnospiraceae bacterium
TATCAATAGGAATTGCTATTTCTTCAAAACGTAATTACCGAAAAGGGGAAGAATACGGTTCTGCAAAATGGGGTAATGCAAGATCTATAAGTAAGAAATACGAAGATAAGAATTTTTCGGAAAATCGTGTTCTTACAAAGAATGTAAGGATAGGTCTTGATGGAAGAAAACATAGAAGAAATCTTAACACTTTAGTCGTTGGCGGAAGCGGTTCCGGTAAGAGCCGCTTTTATGCAAAAGTTAATCTGTTACAAGCAAATACATCTTTTTTTGTTTTGGACTGCAAAGGTGAACTCTTAAGAGATACTGGAGCGTTTCTGCTTCAGGAAGGTTATGAGATTAAAGTTGTGGATCTTCTGAACATGGAAAAAAGCCATTGCTTTAACCCGTTTGCATATTTGGAAACTGACAATGACGTGCAAAAATTGGTAACAAGTCTTTTTAAGGCAACGACTCCTAAAGGAAGCCAAAGTAATGACCCATTCTGGGATACAGCAGCATCGATGCTTCTATTAGCATTGATTTTTTATCTCCACTATGAAGCGCCCGAAGATGAGCAAACTTTCCCGATGGTAATGGAAATGCTCAGATTTGGAGAGGTTAGGGAAGACGATGATTCATATAAATCACCGCTTGATGTCCTCTTTGAAAAACTGGAAAAAAGAGATCCAAACCATATAGCTGTGAAGTATTACAACAACTATCGTTCGGGTTCCGCAAAGACATTAAAATCAATTCAGATTACACTTGCTTCGAGATTGGAAAAGTTCAACCTTGAAAGTGTTTCATCACTCACTGTGACAGATGAACTTGATTTGCAATCTTTGGGTAAGAAAAAAGTGGCCCTGTTTGCTCTTATTCCGGATAACGATGTTAGCTTTAACTTTCTTGTTAGTTTGTTATACAGCGCTACTTTTGAGCAATTGTTCAGATTGGCAGACCACAAGTATGGCGGAGCATTACCGCAACCTGTCCATTTTCTTATGGACGAATTTGCGAATGTTTCCTTACCAGATGATTTCGATAAACTTTTAGCGACAATGCGTTCAAGAAATATTTCCGTATCAATTATTATTCAGAACATAGCACAACTTAAAAAACTGTTCGAAAAAGAATGGGAATCAATAGTAGGTAACTGTGATGAATTCCTTTATCTTGGCGGAAATGAATCAAGTACTCATAAATTGATTGCTGAATCGTATTTGGGAAAAGAAACGATTGATACAAATACGTATGGAAAATCTTCAGGACATGGTGGAAGCTACAGCACAAACTATCAGCTTGCTGGACGAGAACTTCTTGATGCCTCAGAGGTTAGAATGTTGGATAACAAATATGCGCTGCTTTTTATTCGAGGAGAATTGCCAATAAAAGATTATAAATATGATATTCTTGACCATCCCAATGTGATTTATACACCGGATGGGCAGGGAAAACCATTTGAACACGGAAAAACCGACCGCTCTATTGGAACACTTATAGCATTTGGTGAATCTGTTGATAGCTTACCTGAAATGGAAACTGAAGTTATATGTGAACTCATTACCGATAAGGAAATAAAGCTTCTGATAGCGGAGGAATAATTATGACAATTATCAGCAAAGAGCAGTCGAAGAAAATCAAGGATCTTGTGCGTAAAACATGTTGCAATTACATAAAAGAAAATTGCCTTCTCTTGGATGATGGCGATAGCCATAAATGCGTGCAGATTATAGCAGACTCTTCTGTTATGTGTAAGTATTTCGAAAAAGTCGTTTTGCCAACAGATAAAAAACTCTACGATGATATTTTTTCAAAAACGAATGGAGGTAATAAAAAATGAATAACAAAAGCAGGATTAAAAAAACGATAGCGATGATTATTTGTTTGAGCATGGTGTTGAGCATGGGCATAGTTGCTTATGCAACCGGTGGTGATCCGCTAACCGTAGTCAACAATCTTTCAACATTTATCTTCGGACTTATCCGTGCAGTTGGTCTTATCCTTCTTGGTTGGGGTATTGTTCAGGTTGGTCTTTCCCTCCAGAGCCATGACCCTTCCCAGAGATCCAATGGATTTCTCACTCTTGCCGGCGGTATTGTAATCACTTTTGCAAAAGAGATTCTTGACCTTATCGTTGGTTAAATCCTCTTTGCCTAAATATAGGAAAGGAGGCCTGATCTATGTCAGATAACTGGGTAGTTCAGAATCTGCAGAATGCACTTGATACATGGAACGAGAAGCTTGCAGAGATTTGGACGCTCATCACAATGTCACCGGAAAACTTCAAAGGCGGAACGATATGGAGTGTGGTCCTCAATATCCACGGAGCGATACAGGCCATAGGACTTGCGCTCCTGGTTCTGTTCTTTGTGGTTGGTGTTATGAGAACTTGCGGTTCTTTTGCGGAGACTAAAAGACCGGAAACGGCTCTTAAACTTTTTATTCGCTTTGCACTCGCAAAAGGTGTTGTAACATATGGTCTTGATTTAATGCTTGCACTTTTCAGTATTGTTCAGGGCGTTGTTTCAACCATTATGAACTCTGCGGGACTCGGAGCTATACAGCAGACAGTTTTGCCGGGGGAAATCGTAACTGCAATTGAAGAATGTACTTTCTTCGAGAGCATTCCGCTTTGGGCGGTAACACTCATAGGAAGTCTTTTCATAACAGTTTTGTCTTTTGTTATGATTCTTACCGTCTATGGTAGATTTTTTAAGCTATATCTTTACACAGCAATTGCGCCGGTTCCACTCTCAACATTTGCGGGAGAACCGACGCAAAGTGTTGGTATTGCTTTCATCAAATCCTACGCAGCTGTCTGCCTTGAAGGTGCAATCATTGTACTCGGCTGTATAATTTTCTCGCTCTTTGCGGCAACTCCTCCGGTGGTTCAATCCGGAGCGGCTGCGGTGACTATGGTGTGGAGCTATGTTGGAGAACTTGTTTTCAACATGCTGGTTCTTGTCGGCGCGATAAAGATGGCGGACAGAGTTGTAAGAGAAATGATGGGACTTTAAAGGAGGTACTTATGGAAGTTAAAATCAATAAAGAGATCCGCGATTACCAAGAAAGCATGTTTTTCGGATTATCTCTTCGACAGTTCATCTTCTCTCTTCTTGCAGTAGGAATTGCGGTTCTTTTATATTTTTTATTGAAGCCCTATTTTGGAACTGAAACTGTTTCTTGGATGTGTATTCTTGGAGCAGTTCCTTTTGCAGTAATGGGCTTCTTTTCTTATCATGGCATGACGGCTGAAAAGTTCATTTTGAACTATATTAGAACAGAAATAATAGAACCCCATGTCTTGATGTTCAAACCAACAAACTACTATTACGAAGCGACGAAAGGGTGTATAGAAAAACATGAAAAGGAGGGTTAAGCTCCTATGATGAAAACATTGAGCAGATTGTTTAAACAAGATAAAGAAAAATATACCGTTCCCCGGAAGATACAGGATGTAATTCCCGTAAAGAAAATCTGGAAGGACGGTATTTTTGCTGTCGGAAACAAATATTCCATGACATATAAGTTTACCGACATAAACTATTTTGTTGCTTCAAGAGAAGACAAGGAAAGAATGTTTCTTGGTTATTCAGAGCTTCTGAATAGTCTTGATTGTGGAGCAACTGCAAAAATTACAATTAACAACCGAAGGCTAAATCGTAAGAACTTTGAGGAATCCATTCTCAAGCCGATGCAAAATGATGGACTTGATGAATATAGAAAAGAATATAACGAAGTTCTTTTGGATAAAGCTCTTAATTCAAACGGAATCGTCCAGGAAAAATACATTACTATTTCTGTCCACAAGAAAAACATTGAAGAAGCGAGAGCATATTTCACTCGAATAGGCGCGGATATTATTTCTCACTTTTCTGCACTGGGATCAAAATGTGTTGCTCTTGATGCAACAGAAAAAATAAGAGTTTTACATGATTTTTACAGACCCGGTGATGAGAGTGCATTCAGCTTTGATGCGAAACAGATGATGCGAAGAGGTCATGACTTCAGAGATTATATCTGCCCTGATATTATCGAAAAACGGAAGGATTTCTTCCGAATGGGAGATAAATATGCGAGGACAATTTTCTTAAAAGATTATGCTTC
>SVFH01000006.1 GCA_015056945.1 Lachnospiraceae bacterium
TTAGAAATAATCTCCAGCTCCGGTACATATCTCTTATCTGAATAAATTCCCTTTTCTTTTACATACAGTTCCCCTTCTTGAAGACCTTTTTTAATTTTATAATCCGTTCCATATTTTTTCAAACATTCCTGATATGACAGTAGCATTTTCTTCACCTTCCTTCAAGTAAATGTAAGTATTAAAATGCGTTTTACCTACTTTTACTTCAATTATATCATACTGCAAAACACTGTCAAGAATTTTTAAAGGGAATGTAGGTACTTTTTTATTTTTTACCTGCATTCCCTTTAATTTCATTTTGCTTATTTCGTTATATATCTATTTTATAACATAAAATGGCCTAAAGCCAAACAAATTTCTTAATTCTGCAGTTCCTTGTGCTGTCTGCATAGAAAGCTGTATATATTCTCTTTGACCGATTAACTCACGATTATCAAGAATATAATCCTTCATCTTCTTGAACGTACGCACTAGTGCACGACTCTGCTGAACTGCTAATTCTCCGCGAAGAACTGTCATTAACATATAAATTCCTTGTTCCGTAAAAGCCATCGGCAAGTACCTCAAACCGCCCCAACTTGAGGTGAAATTTTTGCACCTCAAGTTTTCCCATTCATCTTTTGTTAACTGAAACATTTTTGACACCCTTTTCGGAAAAGTGTGCCACTTTTTGACACACCTTTTGAAAAATGGCTCCACTTTTTGACACACTTTACAGATAGAAGATTCTACTCCTTGATATCAGAATGATAGAATTTTATAATCGATTCATATTCTTTCATTTCTGTACGGGGTGGTTCAATATTTTGTAATTCGACATATTGGTACTCCCCTTCGTTGTTCCAAACCACAAAACTTCTATCTATATCATGTATAATATCACTTCCAAAAGCTTCATATGCTTTATGAGATGGCGAACGATATACCCTAAACAACCAAAACATTTTATATTGATTTCTGTCAAAAGCTGTCTTTAAAATTGTCCTATCCATCAACAAACACTTCTGTTGATTCTTCCAATTTTCACCTACTCTTATATACTTACCAATCGTTCTTCCATCTCTATTCAAATATTGATACCCATCACCATACGTGATTCCAGTCAACTCCCTTACCATTTTACTAGGCAAATCGAATGTACTCTCCGTATCTTCCGCATGCGCCGTTGTACATTCTGTCACTAATTTATTTATCTTCACAGTAATATCATCAATTTCAACAAAAATAGCGTTTTCTACTTCCTTATGACTTTGAACGGTACAAGCTTCTTGCGGAGTACAATAACATTGACAATCTTGCCATGCATGAAAATCTGCAACATTTAATAAATCGCATCTCGATTCCCAATAAACATTTAGTTGTTTGACAAAATTATCGAATTCTTCAGATTTGACTGCACCACACGATATCCAAATTGTCTCTTCAATACCTGCCGCTTCATTAGTTATGCTCGTATAAGCATAAAGTATTTCATCTCCTTGATTATCCTTAAGCCATGCGGAAAAATCTGGTACTTTTCCATCTGTCATCCATGCCTCAATACTTTTTATTGAATATTCTTCAACCTGGGAGCAGACCATTTGATCTGTATGAAGCCATAGATCTTTGTTACTCTTATTCTTTGAATTTATATAATCTTGATATGTATTTATAAAATTCTCTAAATCCGAATAATCATTAACAAATTTCTCATCTCTACCATAATCACTACACTTTACTCGATTGGCTAGCATAGCTTCTATACGGTGTTTAACACACCATACATATTTTTCAGCAATGCTCATTACTCTTGATTGTGTACCATGCGTAGCAGGATAAAATGTTCTTCTAATAGAAATATCTACGCCAATATTATTCTTATCTTCATACTCCCAAAATGTTTTCTTATTCCAACCCTGATCTAATAAGTATCGATATGCAATTGATATAATCAGACCATCCATTTCTAACGATTCTATGTTATATTCTCGTCTATATTCGGCAAACAAATTCTCTGTTTCATCGAAATATCTGTTAGTTGTATAATCCGTTCTGAAGAAGCAATCAAAATGATCACATAAAACATACCTTGCCAGATCATAATCAATAGGAGCATAACCCGACATCCTTTTTGCACTAAAAGCATCTTCATAAGCAAGCATAATATTTGCTTGATAAACATATGGTGGTATAAGTTTATCTTCCACCTCCCTATTGTATACTTCTTTAAAAATTGCTATTTTAACAATGCCTGTGCAATAGTACCTAATTACAACATTTTCATACTTGATTAGCCCTTCAGCTGAAAATACATTTTCCATAATCCAGTTTGAAAGATTAACCAGATATTCATCTCGTGCATCTTTTCCTAACGCAATTCCGTAGGCAATAGAAAATATATCTTCTACAATTTGCTCGTCATTAATATCAACACAATAACTAAAGAGATTCAAAAACTGTTCTGGGTTATTTATCCCCCATTCTGTAAGTTTCAATCTACATTCATGCCTCACATCATTATCTACAGATGAAAGACGCCATACTAATATCAGCGGCAAGCCCATGTAATTTTCTTCACTTGATAAGCTTATACTGGTGGTATCTATCTCCGTATAACATCTCCATTCTGCATTGAAATTATCTCTTAAGTATGTCGGTATAGACCACCAAATATCTCTTTGTGCCGGTTCTTCAAAATCCCTCAAAAATTCATCAAGCAAAACACTTCCTAGTGGATGATTGGGCACACTACTTACCGGTAAAATAATTCTTTCAAAAATCTCTCGAAATTCACCTGCTGAATAATTCATCAATCTCTTAATATACTCACCATATTGTGATGCAATCTCAACAGATGTATTTGCCAAAGCATAACAGACCAAATCAAACTTCGAATCATCGCTAAGTTCAATGCTTGAATATTCAAATAGAAGCTTCCTATCTTCTTCTATTGCGATAAGTGAAAGCAATTGGTAAACACCTTGGGAATATTCTGCTTCAATAGTTTTATTCCCTTTAACTGCTTCATATACTTTTCTTGCTATAAGGTAATCGAATGCCGGTTGCATACCCAACGAATAATACGTTTCAGGAATACTAAAAGCATCCTTCTGAATTAATCTTGAACAAATAAAACCTTCTTCCTCGATGAATTTTAAAACATCTTCCAAATGACTCTTTAAAGGTTCTTTACATACACTATAGATTTCGTCATATGACAGGTCGCTTTTATCAACAAGCATAGTTGCCACTATTACAAGAGCTTCCATAACCATACTTTGATTCTCAGTCTCTTTTCCTGCCTTTCTGTATACATTCTCTACAGACTTGATTTTTTCTTGAAATAGTTTTGTTATAACCACTGAATTTCTAGGTAAACTACCTACCTTTGAATTTTTATATATGTCACAAAATAGTTTAAGTGCCATAGGGGTTCTTATCATTCCCTTAATCCAATTGTTTCCACCTAAATCTATATTGTAATGTGCAATATAATTATCGAAAATTTCTGTAACAGATATATCCCCTTGACTTGGCATACGACAAAAACAATAACTAAAATCCAATTTATAATATTCATTAAAAACATATGGACGCGACAAAAAAACGAATTTTATTCCGGCAAAATCTTTTTCATACACTTTTGCTTCCTCAATCCGCGCCTCCCAAAATGACCAAGATGAAGATTCTTCTATTCCATCAATGCAAATCAGACATTTTGGCTGAATATTGACCTTTTCACTAGCTTTATGAAACTTATTTCTTAACAACGCTGCATTTTCTAAAGCTTTGAGCAGTTCTCTATCGCTCCATGTATTTGGTAATGCTAATGCCTTTGTCAGGATAGATAACCAATTATCACCCGTTGAAAACTCTTTAGCACGAACCAATATCGGCAAATGACTCTTCTCCTGCAATAAGGCGTTAGTTTCCGCTACAATCCCTGCAGTTTTTCCAGTGCCTTGATTTCCTAGGAAAATGATGCGATTATCAAAATCACTATTCAGCAATTGACAACATTCATACACCTCATCCACAATATTTTCAAGAATTTCTATAACCGGTGTAAAATGCGAATAATGATGAAAATACAAGGACGAGTCTTTCAATTCAGATGATATACAATTCAGTTCAATTCTCTCATCAAGAAAAGCTTCTTTAACTTCCGCACCCTCAATTACAAGCTTTTCTACTCTTTTAAAACGGGATATCCATTCATTTATGGTATCAATATCCAGTTTTATATTTTCAACAATAGACCTCTCTTTCTCTGGAAACTTTAACTTAAGTATGTCTCCATACTCCTTCTTAAGCCTTTCTAAAACAGACAATATCCTCTGTACTCCATCGTATCGTTTTTCTACAATACTATAATTTCCAGTAAAAACTTCTAGCTTGTCATGAATGTAACCTTTTGAATACAAGTCCGGAATATACTTAGTCTTTGCCCAGCTATGTATGGCTTTTTCAAATGCTTTTACAATCTCTGTATCAAAAACTTCTGTATTATCAAACCAATACTTATAACACCCCATCGCTTCTGGTGTCATCAACTTTGTTTGAATCGTTGTCTCATCCCATAACTCCACTGATACAGATGGATTTGTTTTCTTAAGTTTTTCAACTAGCTTTGTCCAACTATTCTCTTCTGTATTTTTTGCAATTTTACCATTCTTAACCACTTTCTTAGAGGTAAAATCTCTTGGAATACATACAATATACCGTATCATTTCAGGTCTTACTTTTACTGCTGTATTAAAAGATTTCTCTATTTGATTAAATTGAGAAGTGTTCATTTTGTCCGGAAACCACTTTGTTTGAACTCCAATAACTTCTCCAGAATCTAATGTTGCATAAGCTTCTACACCACCATCTCCACCGCTTCCATTTACAAATGAGAAGTATTTCATATGATCGTTATACTCGCTCTTACACCAACTCTCAAAAAGAATATTGCACATAACTTCAAATGCATGATTAGAAGATTCTCCATGAGTATTAAATTTTGTCCATTCCATATTGATTCCTCCAATCATTGCATTTGTTTTACAAAAATCGTATCAACTGATGTGTTCCTTAATTTCCACCAACTAGCCCTTTAGCATAAGCATTTAATACTTTTAAATGTTCTTCCGGTTTTTGCAACATTTCCAAATCCGCACTAAATTCACTTCCTCTTACGTCCCTGTTAAAGAAATGGAAACCCCAAATATGATACTTATTATCATCAACAAATGTTTTAACCGGAATTGCATTTTCCTTCAATTGCAACAAGAAATCTTCCTTCCATTTATCGGATTCCACAAGATGCGTACCTTTAGGCTCTATGAACACTTGCATTTGTTCAAAACCGTCTTCATTATCTTTCTGTAAAAACAACACATAATCCGGTTCGAATCTTTCACCACCATCAAACGAATAGATATGCATTTGGCGTTCATTACGCATTAGATAAATCTTGCTATAAATTGTTTTCAATTTATCCACATAATCACGGAAATATGATACAAACGCTTTTTCTTCTGAAGTTCCATAATTATCTGTGAATGTAAACCAATCTTCTCCTTTTAGGTCTATACGCATTTCAGCCGGCACGGTAATATCATTTTGAGACACTCCAACTCCACCATCTACAATATTAGTATAATTTACAGCTTTATCACGGAAAACATCATGTATATTGACTGCACGGAAATCCTTGGTTCCCTCGTATTCTTCTTCAATTGCAGAAATAGATGCCGCTATCTTTGTAAGTACACTTGTAACAGCCGTTGATAAAACAGCCACCGATGGCTCATCATATTTACTTCGAATCTCTATTTTTATGTCTCCAAGATAATTAGTTCTTGTTATAAATTCTCTTGTTGATTTCAAATTAGGAAATCTACTTTTTAATGTATTAAATTTATACACCGGAACTTTTGCAAGAGCCTTATTTACAATAGCATAATTTATATTTGCAATTTCTCCTATCGTGGTTGTATATAATTTTGTTTTTGATTTATTCTCAACTGAAGACCCTTGTCCATCATCAAGAATAACGTCCTCACCAGATTGCCCTGTTGCCAATGTCACTGAATACACCTTATTTCTCACTGAGGGCAGCAATTCATTAACCTCAGAACGACTCTTGACTACTCGATCATTTATAAAAATCAAACCACTCTTATAAAGATCATCTTGCTTAAATTCATTCTTCAAAATATAATGCTTTGTAACAGTTTTATCCGGATCAATACCTATTTCACGCAATGCATTATGAAGCTCCCCTATATACCTACTGTCATTTTGGCAATGATAGTATAATTCCTCACAAATACGAAGCTCATTTTCTACGTCATTGTCATATTTGCGTTGGAATTTTGGTTGCTCATCATTTATCTTAAACGGACAATATCTAGCACCACGCCCAATAAGCTGTGCTTCTGAAACAGTTGCTGGAGATATTGACTTACCACCAGACTGTCTCGTTTCATACAAACGTACTATATCAAAAAGATTTAAGACATCCCATCCCTCATCAAGTTTCTTTACTTCAAAAATTGCTCTATACGGATTTGATGCATCTTCTAAAGAATTGAGCAAAATTTGCTTTAAATCAGCCTCCTTATCATCATTAACTGATACACAATGTTCTTCTGAAAACTCCTCACGAAGTTCCTGTGCAAGCATATCAAAAGTTATTCCTACAGATAAAAAATAGTCATATGCTTGATGCATCGTAGGATTATCAATCAATGTAGAAATTCTTTTAATATCAGAACCATTCAATTTTTTAACAACCTCTATAAAAGTTGTCATAAATTCTTTACTATCCGCAATTTTAGCCGACTTAAATAACACAACCGGTTTAATAGATAAATGATTGTCTTGAAAAACCTTTAATCTATACTGACTCAACACCAAAGCCTGAATAGCACGGTCCATAATATCCATATCTGAACGAAGCGTTTTAATCTCTTTTGAATAAAGATCTGCACGGAATTTATGTAAAGGGTAATCAAATATAATCTTGTTCTCATATTCCGCACGAATCTGAGGATTGGCAAGATTACAAGTAGCAGTAAACTCTAGCAATATATTCTCACTATTTCTGTCAAAAATACTCTTTACAGTCTGCTCCCAGGAATGATAATTATCCTCTTCATCCTTACTCAGCTTCTTTGTTGATGCATTTAAATGATGTGCTTCGTCAGATATAAGTACCGTCTTAACATCTGCAAAATCATCAAAAGATATCCCATTTTCTTTTGTAACCCACATATCTGTATGTAATCCCTGTGTTGTAGAAAAGCAGATATTAATTGCATCCGGATCTGTCGACTGAAAATTATTGACTTTCTTTATCGCTATTCGCTCTCCATCTAACACAATCTCATCCGCAAATAAATATTTACTTGATGCTACATTCAAGAAATTGTCTTCTGTCTTCTTTACTATAGTGGACAAATTTACAAAGAACAAAAAATTTCTATATCCTTTTCTATACAAATAAAGCATAAGTCCTGCCATAATCAAAGTTTTACCACTACCTGTAGCCATATGGAATAAAACTTGAGTAGGATGCGGACATTTAGGACTTTCAAAATGCGTTATGAAATTCTCAAATGCTGTAATCTGATATGGACGTAGCTCATATGCTGGATTCAAGTTAGCAGGAATAAATGTTGGCATTTCAGAAGCATATCCATTTTCACGCAACACGTCTATTTTCTCATGTAGAAATGCCATAGACTACACCTCCCCATAAAAGCTTCTTGTGAATGCCTTATCTCCATCACTAATACCATATTCTTCATCATCTATGTCACAATAATTTACATACAACAAATTCTTATCAAGCAATTCCATAAGAAAGCGCTTCTGATTCTCAATAGACAAAGCATAAAATTCCTCTGCATTTGCATCAATATCTTTCGGATTAACTTTGCTGCTAATAAATCCCGTTTTTATAATGCGAGAGTAAATATCTTTGATTTCTTCAACAGTGGTAGCAGCTTGAATTTCATCAACAAAATTCTGATTAGCCTTTGCAAGTTCACAATATACGAACGAGCCACCTCCTGCCCATTCAACAGTCTCAGAAATCCCACATTTTCCACCAGTTATATCAAATCTTAATCTATTGACTGCAAGCGACTTTATGTAATCCATCTGCTCAATACCAATATATTGGCGCCCCATTTTATGTGCAACAGAGCAGGTTGTACCTGAACCTAGATGATAATCCAAAACTAAATCACCCTGTCTTGTTGCTACTTGTAATATTTGCATAATCAACCGTTCTGGTTTCGGTGTTGCAAATGCTTTATCATCAAAAATGGATACTATTTCTTTTTTTGCTTCATCGGTATGTCCTACTTGTTCAAATGACCAAAAATTTGTTACAACCTTTCCCTTACTATCGTCTAAATATGTCTTTCTTGCAATTCCACCATATCCATTCTTGGTAAAAAAGAACTTTGGCCATTGTCCTCGCTCAATGATTGCTAAAGATTTCTCTTTAGCAGTTTCTAACGATTCTGCAAGCATAATCGCTTTCACATTTTTACGTACACTATCTGCCGGAACTCCACACACCTGGGCACGACGCTCATCATCATTTATATCCTCAAGATTATATTTTGCCCAATTGCTCATTTCACGTAACATACTGCTTTGCTCAAGAGGCCAACATGCTCCATTATATGGATAAATCAATTCTCCTGTAATAGGATGCTGAATAGCATATACCATTCCTTGGTGAGTTGCTGCCGAAGGTGCAAAAGCATCGCTTGTACGCCATAAAGTATGGTCATTATCTGGATTTTTGTATACAGAATTCATTTTAGCAGTTCGAGGTAATTTGTATGGTTGCCAATTCGGCTTTTTACTATAAACCAGAATACTCTCGATTTCACTACTAATACCATGCGCATCATTTCGCGGAGAATAAGTTTTTTGCCATGCAATATCTGCTACAAAGCAATCAACTCCAAAAATATCATCTGCTAGTACTTTCAAGTAATGTTGTCCATCTTTCCCCACGCTAATCCATATGGTTCCTTGATCTGATAATAATTCTCTGGCAATAGAAAGTCTATTTTTCATAAATGTAAGCCATGTAGATAGCTTGAAATTAGAATTATAGCCAAATGTATCCCCACTTTTGTTCTCGATAAAATAATATGGAGGATCAATATAAATACATTTCACTAGTCCCGCATATTTTTTCTTTAATGATGCTAATGCTAATAAATTATTTCCTTTTATAATCAAATTGTCGTTTTCACTAACGCTATTTATTCCTTTTACTCCATCCTCATCATATAAAACCGGAGAGGTAAAACATTTGGGATAGAGTAATCTATCAACTTCATCTGGTGCTAGAGTTTCATTGTAAAATATTTCTCCGTTTTTTTGCTCTTCAGTAGTTTGCCCACCTTCTAATACACAATCTTTATAAGGAAAAACCAACTCTACATCACCTGTTGCTGAAATAACATTCCCATTATCATTGGTAAGTCCAATTTTATTTTTGAATCGAGTATAGCTATCTGGTAAAAACTCTCTATTATTAACCACCCAACCGAATCCTACTTTATCAAAAACTGCTATCCCATCTACCTCTTTAAAGAAATGCCCTTTCGTTATTTCATTGGAAAGTAACAAACGAACAAGGTTAGTATCCATCTGCATTGCAGCCTCATAAACGGCGTTTCTCAACAAAACTCCATCCTCTGTAAAAAATCTATTATCTTGTCTAAGTACATTCAATACTGTTTCGTAAAACTTTGTCATAATATATCTCCTTTTACATTTCCTTTCGACCTTCTATGTCCCACAACCATGCATCTTTATATTTGAAATATCTTGGTCCTGCTATTCCTGATGTCTTACCTGTGATTATCTTCGCCACACCTGTAAGACTCATAATTTCACCATTATATTCAACCTTTCTATCGTCGACTACCGTACAAGTAATTGTGCTGTCTGTATAATATTCCAACACTGCACCAACCGGTATTTCCCACTCTGAGAAAGTAAAGTTAGCTGCCCTTGTTCGACTTTCCTTTTTCACTTCTTCTGCAGTTTCCTCTGCTTTTATCTCTGCTTCATTTGGATTAACCAATATTAATTTATCGGTACACCCATGAATTTCTGCAATAGCCTCTAAAATCGAATATGCATCCTCTGCGGACATAGCATAAAACTCTCTGACTCTTTTCTGACCATTGAAATTATCTATAGAACGCAAATTAGGATTTAGTTTATCAATAATAGTATGTATCTTCAAATCAGATAATCTGGAATTTACTTCATAAGTTGCATACACCCTAAATGCAAAAGGAATACACTCGCTTCGATTAAGCTGATTTAATCTTCGTTCTATGTCATCTGCATAACCAATTTTTACATAATCCGGAAATGATGGATTTGTTAATATGTAAATAACTCCTTTTTTCTCTTCCACGACGCTTTCCTCCTGCACACATTATTTTTTGTCTGGAACAATATCCAAAATATCATCCATCTTACAATCCAGCGCCAAACAAATCTTCTCTAATACCCCTACGCGAACATCTTCATTTCTACCAAGCTTCGCCATTGCATTTGTACTGATTTTAGCTTCTTTTATAAGCTCTGTTTTCATCATTCCACGCTTATTTAAGATACCCCATAATTTATCATAGTTAACCGCCATTTTAATCCTCCAATTCCGATGAACAATCTGACATTTATACTGCATAATATTATAGCACTTTTTGTGTTGTTTCTCAATTAGAAATTGAAGTTTGCAAATTTCAATTTTGTATTTCTAATGTAACAAACAAAGTATTTTGATAATAATTCAATAACTCCTCTATTTTCTTATGTTCTTTTGGAAAAGCTATTTCTAAATTCCCAAAAACCATATTAGTAATATTATAAAAAGACATTGTTGCTAATATCAAAGGCAAAGAAAAACCCAAATCCGTAGTACCTGTATATATTTTTTCTCCATTTGGATTAAACCGCCCTAATAGTGCATAGTCGCCCATCGCACCAGCATGTGTAGATATACATGCCCTACTATACAATATTCTTCCATATGGATCACAATATCTTTTTTGCAATTTATTAAATGTATCGCACTTTTCATCATCGAGCCACCAATAGTCTCGTACATAATTCTTTTGCTTAAAAAACTTCGCATACTTATCTTTTAGTTTATCGAATTCCTTTTTTGCTTTCTGTTTTTCTTCTTCGTTTTCAAAAAAATCATATAGTGCTATCTGATTAGAATATGCAGCTATATTTTGCGAATCACAATATCTTTCAACCAACCCATCAAAATCTAAATCTTTTTTTCTGCTTTCAAAATAATCTATCAGAACCATTTGTTCATATAATCTTCGCGCCCTAGCAAGTGCACCATCAGGAAAACCATTCGATAGTAGACATACAATTTCCTTCATAACTATTATTGCATATGCATACGCACGAATCAGAATATCATTGTAAGTTAACCCTGACTTATATTTTTCAATTGTATCTCCAAACGCATCCTCAAGCACTTCAACAACTTCACTTAGTTCTTCAATCTTCCAAAATTTTAAACTTTCTTCTCTCATAATCAAAGCACCTCCTTAAAGTACAACTCATTATATCACATTATACAGTCCAATAATCTTTCCACAAAAAATGTCGGTCAGATTGCTCCAACCGACACTTCATGTTCACTATTTTTAATTCAACTCATTCCACACATCCACATAATCCTGCAATCCGCCCGGACGCATTGCAATACTCACATAACTTGCAGGTTCTTTCCTCGCAAGTCTTGCAAGGATTCCTGCATCCTCCGGATCATCCAATACAACCTGTTCCTCTGCCTTATCACAGTCAATCACAAGTTGCTTGCCCTCCATATCTGTCATAACAACTGCGTTCCTGCTGTCATCATACTGATACACTGTATAGTTTAATGCCACGTGCTCACCTCTCTAAACCATCCCCAAATGCTCCAGCGCATCCTTAAGCTCCACCTAAGTCGTCTTACTTTCCGCCAAAATCAAATGCATCTCATCCAACTCTTCACATTTACAATCATATTGAATTTCTGTATATGAACAATTTGAACTAAAACAACGAAAATTCTCTTTTTTCTCTATATACTCCACGCTCAATTAACTCCTTAATAACACTAATACGTGGTCGAAATCCTCGCCTATCGTACATATATCTACCAAAACGTTCTGATTCTTCAAATATCATTTGAATGTCAATATCATAAACTTCAAAATAACAATCCTCTGGTGATTCATTATAAAATTTCACAAAAATTAGCCTATCCCATTTGATTTCTGCGGAAAAACTCGATAAATCCGTTCGTCCCGTTGCATACTTTATTTCAATACGATTTTTTCCTTCCGGAGCATTTGGATCAAAGCAGTCATAACCAAGACGCATATCATCAATTTTCCAATATCCCATCTTGCATGCTACTAGTGCTTCTACAAATTCTGGTGGTAAGATACTTGGTCTTCCGCCTATTCTCTTAATTTTTTCATTTAAATTCATCCAATCAGAATACAGCTTCTGCAATAAAAGAATATCTTCTTCTTCATATTGAATTATATTTATAGGAATTTCTCTTTCGGGAACCTCTAAGTAATTCTCTTTTCTTATCATTACACTTCCTCCTTATCTGAAGATATAAACAATAAAATGCATAACAATTCTAAATATCTCTGAAGAACATCTTGGTATTTATTATATGTTTCTTCCAAACAATTTATCTTTGTGCATGTTATTACTAAAACAAATTCCGTAGAATCATCTACTATCAGTGGTATTGCCAATATAGAGTGATACTGTCTACTTTCATCTAACTCAACAAATGGCACATCTGCTCTTCTATTATTAATGTCGCCACAATAGATAATTCTTTTTTCGCTAAATGCTGTCCCAACCAAAGAATTTTTATCTAGCCTCAATTTATCTATCGTACCTGGCGAATGTTTAGTGGATACTAAAATTCTACACAACTCTTGCCCGTCTTTCCGAAAAATACTTGTATTCATTTTTGCTGTTTTTGAAAATACATCATCCCTAAAAATATATTCTATCTCTGAGATTAATGTTTGCAATTCTGTATTCTCATATTTTTTCTTGTTCTTTAATGAATATAATATCTTCCTATTGACCGAAACTGTATTTATGTAATATTCACACTTATTTTTAAATAATTCTAACTCTTGTTCTAATCTTTCGATCTCTTGTTCTATATCTTCCCTTTCATGCTCTACATCGGATATTCTTTCTTTTAGATATTCCATCGATTTTAACAATTCTTCTTTTTCTTTTTTTAAATCATCAATTCCCAACCTTTCAATCTTTTCATTAAAAGACTCTTCCTGCTTCTTTAGTTTTCTATTTAAGCTAATAATAATCACTACAAAAACAGAAACAATTAGAGCAAATACTATCCCTATGACCAAATACATATTGTTTTTTTGAAAAGCATATAATATTCCATTAGCAATCACCTGAATAACTAAAACACCTATGCCACCAAAAACATCTGTTTTTTTAATATCCATATTTCCTCCTTGTGTGATATAAAACCCTTATTAACAACCTTTTTATATCCTAAATCATCCCAAAATGCTCCAGCGCATCTCTTATCGCCTGTCTTCGCTCCGCTTCGGTCCGCGCAGAACAGAGGTCCACCGGACCTCTTGCGCCTTCAGACTTAGGCAGGTTATAGTTCTCCCCCTACCTCTATTCCACCCTTTCGAACGCAATCTTTTTTGATTGCGTTTTTTACCTGTGAAATATACAGATTAGAAACCTTCAAACCATGCTCCTCTAAGACATAATCCTTAATCTCCGCATAAGTTGCCCTACTCTCTGCCGAAGTCAAATCCAGCACATCTAACGCTATTTCAACCTCGATTACATCATCCGGTTTTTGCGCGAGTAACGAGGCAAGCGCAGACGCTTGCGTATGCATTTGCCGACTACCGCGTTCATTGAAACAAACACTTTTGTCTCAATGGTGGGACAAGTAAACATACCGTCTCCACATGCATCGTGTGCCCAAACATATCCACACAACAAACCTTCTTCAATTCATAACCACCCCCGCACAGCACCTTCAAATCCCTTGCAAGCGTTGCACTGTCACAGCTTACATATACAATTCGCTCCGGCTGCATTTTTAGCATCGTATCAAGGCACGCTTCGTCGCAGCCCTTGCGGGGCGGATCTACGACAATCACATCGGGGTGAAGCATGTCCTCTTTGCCCTGTGCGGCGGCATTCTCATAGAATTCGGGCAGGACTTCCTCTGCCTTGCCTACGAAGAATTCCGTGTTGGCGAAACCGTTACGCTCTGCATTTCTGCGCGCATCCTCTATCGCCTCCGGAATGATTTCAACGCCATAGACTTTACCGGCATTGCCTGCCATAAAAAGGGAAATGGTGCCGATGCCGCAATACAAATCCCACACGGATTCTTTGCCCGTTAAACCGGCATATTCTACAGCCTTACCGTAGAGTTTCACCGTCTGAACGGGATTTACCTGATAAAAGGATAACGGTGAAATTTCGAAGGAAATACCGCCAAGTGTGTCCGTAATGGTGGGCTTACCGGCAAGCAGACGAATCTGTGTACCCATAATCACATTGGTGCGCTCCTTATTGATGCTTACCGTCACACTCGCCATACCGGGTATCTTCATCAGGCGTTTCGCAAGCTCGTCCTCGCCCTTGAAGGAATCACGGTTAATCACCAGACAAACCATCAGCTCGCCACTTGCAAAACCCTTACGGATTAAAATATGACGCACAACACCTTTGCCCGATGTTTCATCATAAGCAGGAATTCCTGTCTCTTTCATATAAGACAAAATCAGTTCAAGAATCTCTTTGTTCTCACTTACTCCAAGCACACAGTCCGTATTCGGAATAATCGCATGTGTACGCTGTGCATAAAAGCCGGCTACGGGATTGCCCTCTTTGTCTGTTCCCACCGGGAACTGTGCCTTGTTCCGATAATGAAAGGGCTCTTCCATCCCGATAATGGGCTCCATGCAGGCATCCACTTTTTCTGCCTCCAGACCGCCAATCCGAATCAGGTTATTGCGCACCTTATTCTGTTTGAAATCAAGCTGTGCACGATACGATAAACACTGTACCTGACATCCTCCGCATCTTCTGTGATGCTCGCAGACCGGCGCAACACGATAAGGAGAAGGTGTTACAACCTCCTCCAGTCTTGCAAAGGCGAAGTTTTTCTTCGCCTTCATAATCTTCACTTTCACTTCATCGCCGACTAACGCATCTTTGACAAAAATCGTATAGCCGTCATCCTTGCCGATGCCCTGACCTTCCGCGTCCATATCTGTAATGGATACGGTCAGCAAATCGTCTTTTTTATATTCTTTCATCCTTATTCTCCGTGTGTCAGACGTACATTACTCTCCAGAAGTCTGTTATATCCCTGCCACTCATAGGTATCGGTACGGTTCACAAGCTCCGTAAACATTTCGAGCTTCGCATCCGTATCATCCGCGTAATTAAGTGCTACCGCTTCCATAAGCGCCGGGGTCTTGGGTGAACCGAATTCAAGCTTTCCGTGATGCGCTACAATACAGTGTTTTAACTCGTTTCCGAGAGTCTTGGGGAAATTCGGAATCTCACGCATTTTGTCCGTCACCATTTCGGTTCCCATTACAATATGACCGAGCAGATTGCCTTCGTCCGTATAATCATTCTCGGGAAAAAGTGAAATCTCACGCACCTTACCGATGTCGTGACAGATTGCCGCCGTAAGTAACAAATCACGTTTCAAAACAGGGTATGTTTTGCAGTAGTAATCGCACAACTTCGTTACACTTAATGTATGTTCAAGAAGTCCGCCGATAAAACCGTGATGCACGGTCTTTGCCGCCGTAGACTGCTTAAACGCTTTGACAAAAGCTTCGTCTTTTACAAAAAAAGCATCCAGAAGTTCTTTTAACGAAGGATTCTTAATGGTGCCGATGATACCCAGTAACTCCGCAAACATCTCATCTACGTTTTTGCTGCTGACAGGGAAGTAATCCTTCGGATCATAATCCCCTTCTTCCGCAACTCTCGCCTGCTTGATATTAACCTGCAGTGCGCCGTTAAAGCTTGTTACATCGCCATTAATAAATACATAGTCATGTGCATTGAAATCCGCAATGCCGAAGCTGTTCGGCTCCCAGACTTTAGCATCCACACAGCCTGTTTTATCCTGCAGAATCACATTATAATATTCTTTCCCGTTCTTTGTTGTTGCTGCATTTTTCTGCTTGCAAAGGTACACATCTTTTACTGCCGAACCTTCTCTTAATTCCTGAATATATCTCATTTTTTTCTCTCTTTCCTTTCTGCTCCGATTATGATTAAGAACCGGAATTCTATTCAAATAAATCCAATGTTACTTTAATATCCATTTCCTGATAACCCTTTACGTCCTGACGCATAATGGTCACCCTAATCTCCTCTTGCGGGGCATAATTATGCATTTCTGCATTGTATTCCACCACACTCGAAATCGCAGTTCCGTTCATTGCCGTTATAACATCTCCTTTGCGCAGACCGTGTTCCATCGCCGGAGACATCAGCACCACTTCCGTAATAAAAGCTCCATCCGGAACACCGAGACTGTTCTGCGCTTCTGTCGTCACATCCGTAACATGCAGACCGAGGAACGGAGTTTCTCTTTCATTTGACAAATCTTCAATCAATCGCTTCAGTTCGGTAATACCGATTGCGGAAATCTGATTACGCATCTCAACAGCATTGTAATCCTGCCGAATGATACCGATTACCTGACCGAGCGTATTTACTAACATCCCGCTCGCATTACGGCTTCCGTAAATATCGGTAGTAATCAGTGTGTAATTTGCATCAACCATGCTGATGGGATTCCTGTTTGAAGTAATCATGCCGTAACACAAAGAATCCGTATATCCTAACGGACTTCCGATTGCAATTACCAAATCTCCCACGATGCTTGTTGCCGCCGAGCTGCCCAGACGGGCATATTTGATTTCGTTCTTGGTTTTTTCATTTACTTCATCCAGCCTTACTGCCACAATTGCAAGACCCGTATTTCGGTCCGATTTCTTCAGTGTAGCATTCGCCTTATAATCATTGCAAAAAGTTACAACGATTTCGGAAGCGCCCGCAACCGTGGGCTGATTGCAAAGAATTAAAATCTCAACACCGTTATCTGCCACCAGCATTCCCGATGTTTCGTTTGTGCTTTCCAAACGGTTCTGGAACCAGTCCGTTCCTTCGCGCACTGCCGTCACTTTTACATGACTGCGGGCTGCTTCATATGCAATCACACGCATTTTATCATAAAGCTTCTGATAATCTGCGACATGTAACTCCACTGCTTCAGGCGCTTCAGAAGTTACCGTCTCAGACGGTGTCTGCGCCTCACTCAACTCTTCTTCATCCTGTACCATGTCTTCCGGCAACATTTCATCCTCTTCTGCCGGCAGAACAATCTGTTGCTTTGGTTCCTCCTTGGGCGGATTGAGTATTCTGCCGATTACAGGCTCCAACAGAATAAATACAAAACATGCAACCAGACCGAATACCACTGCAAATACTGCCGTATTCAAACTGGTTCGTATCAGTTTTTTACGGTTTATCGGACGTTCTTTTATTTTCTCTTGTAAAAAAGAATAATCGCTGTCATGCTGTTCCTTCATTTCTTTCCTCCGATTTTTGAAGTATACTCGCAATATTGTAGTAAGTATAACATAAAAAGACACTTTTAGAAAATAGCATTTTCTTTTAAACTATGTTATGATAAAAATAAGTTGCGCATGCACCTGGTGCGCTGCTTCATTCGCAGGTCTTTTAACCGACCGCAGAATAGACTTTTTATTTTGGAGTAAATGATGAATAAACGAGCATTACGTATTCTTGAATATGATAAAATCATCGCACTTTTAACCGGGCATGCTTCTTCTCCTTTGGGAAAAAGGAAATGCGAAGAACTGTTGCCGGATTGCGATATTACACAAATTGAAGAGGCACAACAGCAGACTTCAGATGCCCTTGCACGGCTTTTACGCAAAGGTCGCGTGACTTTTCAGGGCAACTATGATTTGTACCGTACCATTCAGAATCTAAACCTGCAGGCTTCACTTTCTGCGCCGGAGCTGCTTCGTATCGCCGCCCTTGCCGAATGTGCTGCCAAAGTAAAGCAATACGGACAAAAGGAACGCGAGGATGAACCGGACGATTCCCTTACCGGTTTTTTTGATGTATTGGTACCGTTAACTTCTCTCTCCAGAGAAATCAGACGTTGTATTATCTCGGAGGAAGAAATTGCGGATGATGCTTCCTCTGCATTGAAACATATCCGTCGCAGCATCATGCTTACCGGCGAGAAAATACACCAGCAGCTCAATACCATGGTTAATTCCACCTATCGTACCTATTTGCAGGATGCGGTAATTACCATGCGAAACAACCGCTATTGTATTCCCGTCAAATCAGAATACAAGGGCATGGTACACGGTATGGTCCACGACCAGTCCAAAGCAGGTTCTACCTTTTTTATCGAGCCGGCTGCCATCGTGGATTTAAATAACAAAATCCAGGAACTTTCCGTACAGGAAGCGGAAGAAATCGAACGTATTCTCGCGCAGCTGAGTGCTATGGCGGCCGAAGATGCCGACGCGCTTCTGGCAAACCAGAATGCACTGACTTCTCTGGATTTCATTTTTGCCAAAGGAGGGCTTGCACTTTCGCAAAATGCTTCCAAGCCAATTTATCATGCAGAAAAAACCTTGAAATTGAACAAAGCCAGACATCCGCTGATTGATCCGAAGAAAGTCGTTCCCATTGATATTTCTCTCGGCGAAGCATTCGACCTTTTAATCGTTACCGGTCCGAATACAGGCGGTAAAACCGTTTCCTTAAAGACAGTAGGTCTTCTTTGTGCCATGGGACAGTCCGGACTGCATATTCCGGCCAAAGACCGCAGTGAATTGTGTGTATTTCGCGATATTTTTGCAGATATCGGGGATGAACAAAGTATTGAACAGAGTTTGAGTACATTCTCTGCCCACATGACTAACATCGTATCCATTTTACAGAATGCAGATGCAGACTCTCTTTGTCTTTTCGACGAGTTATGCGCAGGTACGGACCCTACGGAAGGTGCCGCTCTTGCCATCGCAATCCTTAAAAATCTGCATGAGCGCGGTGTACGTACCATGGCGACCACACATTACAGTGAATTGAAAGTTTTTGCCCTTTCCACCCCATTTGTGGAAAATGCGAGCTGTGAATTTAACGTAGAAACGCTTTCTCCGACATACCGCATTTTAGTCGGTGTTCCGGGAAAAAGTAACGCGTTTGCAATCTCCAAAAAGCTCGGTCTCTCAGATGCCATCATAGACAATGCCCGTGAGGAGCTGACCGATGCCAATGAAAGCTTTGAAGACCTTTTATCTGATTTGGAACATAAGCGAATCATGATTGAAAACGAACGTCTTGAAATTGAAGCCTACAAAAAAGAAATCGAAGCGCGCGGGGCGGAAATTGCGTCCAAACAAAAGAAACTTGAAGAAACCAAAGACCGCATCCTCAAAGAAGCAAATGAGGAGGCGCGTGAAATTCTTCAGGATGCCAAAGATACGGCTGACGAGGCCATCCGTTCTTACCAAAAAGGCGGCACCATACAGGATATGGAAAAAACGCGTCAGAAACTTCGTACCAAAATTACAGACAAGAGCAATGCCATCCAAAAAGAGAAAAAAGAGGCTTCCCATGCTACCCTGAAACCGGAACAGATTATGATAGGCGATACGGTTCGCATTGTATCCATGGGATTAAAAGGCACGGTTCATACCAGGCCGGATGCCAAGGGTAACCTCACAATCCAATGCGGTATTATGCAGACCAAAGCAAATATTAAGGATTTAGAACTCATTATGGAGAATGCTCCTGTCAAAAAGGGTTCGCAAAAAACCTATTACGGCGGTGCTTTTTCCAAATCCGCAACAATTTCTCCCGAAATCAATCTTTTGGGAAAAACCGTAGACGAGGCACTTGCTTCTCTGGATAAATACTTAGACGATGCATATCTTTCCCATTTATCCAGCGTACGAGTTGTACACGGCAAAGGAACCGGAGCCTTGCGTGCTGCCGTTCATAAGCACTTAAAACGCCTGAATTATGTGAAAGCCTTTCGCCTCGGCGAATTCGGTGAAGGTGATGCAGGCGTTACAATCGTAGAGTTTAAGTAAAACGGAGGAATTTAGAAATGGTGGTAAAACAGAAAATATTAATTGTAGACGATGATAACAATATTGCAGAGTTGATTTCCCTCTATCTTACCAAGGAATGCTTTGAAACCATGATTGTTAATGATGGAGAATCCGCACTAACAGCGCTTGATACCTTTCAACCGAATTTAATCCTTCTTGATATTATGCTTCCCGGCATGGATGGCTATCAGGTTTGCAGGGAAGTTCGTACCAAATCCTCCATTCCTATTATCATGCTTTCTGCAAAGGGCGAAATTTTTGACAAGGTTCTCGGTCTCGAGCTCGGTGCCGATGACTATATGGAAAAACCGTTTGATTCAAAAGAGCTTGTAGCACGCGCCAAAGCTGTCCTGCGTCGTTACAAAATGATTGGCAGCAACAATGCGGAAGCAGAGAAAACAAAGCAAACCATTGAGTATCCCGACTTATCCATCAGTCTCGACAATTACTCTGTCATTTACAAAGGCTCTTCCATTGATATGCCGCCCAAAGAACTTGAACTTCTTTATTTCCTCGCTTCTTCTCCCAAGCGTGTATTTACCAGAGAACAGCTCCTTGACCAAATCTGGGGATATGAATACGCCGGAGATACCAGAACCGTGGACGTTCACATCAAGCGTTTGCGCGAAAAAATCAAAGACCATGACTGCTGGAGAATTGACACGGTATGGGGTGTGGGATACAAATTTGAAACCCTTAATTAGGAAGGACATCCTGCTATGAAAAACACGCTATATCTGAAGTTTTTACTGGCATATCTTATTTTTGGTTTCTTTGGTTTTGTGGTCGTTGCAACCTTTGCATCTTCTATGACGGAAGATATGATGCGACGTAACAAAGCAGAGTCTCTTTACAAAGTTGCCACCTTGGTAGCAGACACTTATGCGACTGATCTCTATACCAGTAATACTTCTCTTGACACGGTAAAAAACGAAATCGACATGCTGGACCTTTATCTGACTTCAACCATTTGGATTATCAGTCCGTCCGGCTCCATCATTCTTGATTCCTCCACTCCCTACGATGTGGAAAATCAGGTAACGGTAGAAAACTTCGATCCCGTATGGAATTCCGATACATTTTACACAATCGGAACATTCTTTGACAGTTTTGAGGAAGACGTATTAAGTGTTTCTGCCCCTATCATTGTTAACTACAAAGTACAGGGATACGTTGTCATTCATACAACCATTCAGGAGTTAGACAATTTCACCAATCAGATTTTGAATATTTCCTATATTACGCTGGTTATTTTGTTCCTTTTGTCGCTGATTATTTTAATCTTTTTTACGAACCTCGTTTATCGGCCGTTACGAAAGATTACCAAAGCAACCGAGGAATACGCCGCCGGAAATCTTCATTACCAGTTTCAGGTTGACAGCGCGGATGAAATCGGCTATCTTGCCGCTTCCCTTTCTTACATGGCGAGCGAACTGGCTCGCGGAGAGGATGACCAGAAAAAGCTCGTGGCAAATGTTTCTCACGACTTCCGCTCCCCGCTCACTTCCATCAAAGGATACTCGGAAGCCATGTTGGACGGCACCATACCGCCGGAAATGCATGAAAAATATCTCACCATTGTGCAGAATGAATCGGATCGTCTCATCAAGCTGACAAACAGCCTTTTGACCTTGAATAACCTGAATACCGACGGAATGATTCTGGACAAAACCGATTTCGATGTCAATGAAATCATCCGTAAAACAGCAGCTACTTTCGAGGGGGCATGTCGTCAGAAAAAAATATCATTACAGCTTTTACTGACCGGCGAAACACTCTACGCAAATGCTGATGTCACCAAAATCCAGCAAGTTCTCTACAACCTGCTTGATAATGCCATTAAATTCAGCCACAAAGATTCCGTTATCAAAATCGAATCCATTGAAAAACATAACAAAATTCTGATCAGTGTCAAAGATCAGGGTATCGGAATTCCGAAGGAAAGCATCCGCCAGATTTGGGACCGTTTCTATAAAACAGATCTTTCCCGCGGTAAAGATAAAAAAGGCACCGGCCTCGGGCTTTCCATCACCAGAGAAATCATCCGGGCACACGGCGAAAATATCAATGTGATCAGTACAGAAGGAGAAGGAAGTGAGTTTATTTTTACCCTTCCGCTTTCTGACAAAAATGAAGATTAAAAAAAGGGAGAACGCGGCAATCCACGTTCTCCCTTAATTTCACTTATATTCGTTCTTCTTTCTCTGTCTTTAACTTGCAACGCAGCGCTCTGAAAAAATCAGTCAGCATTCTGCTGCATTCCTCCTCAAGAACACCATCCACAATTTCAACCTGATGATTGAAAGCCGGTACCTGTAAAAGATTCAGAATCGTGCCGCCGCACCCCGCCTTCTTATTCCGGCATGCCTGCACCACCTTCGGAATTCTTGCCTGCACAATTGCACCTGCACACATCTGACACGGTTCAAGGGTAACGTACAGCGTACATTCTTCCAACCGCCAGTCACCAAGTTTTTTACCGGCTTTGGCAATGGCATTGAGTTCCGCATGCGAAAGCGTATTATGATCCGTCTTACGGCGGTTGTATCCGCGCCCGATAATCTGATCCTCATACACAATCACACATCCGATGGGAACCTCCCCCAGTGCTTCCGCTTTTCGTGCCTCTTTCATGGCTTCTTTCATGTACTTTTCATCACGAGTCAGACTGTTTGCCATCTTTTTTTCATCCTGTTTCATATCAATGAATGTTTCTTACTCTTAGGTATTCCTATACAAGTTTAAATTTATATACGGTAGTTGTATCATACGGCTTCTTGGCACCGAACAACGGACGAGGGAAACCTTCCTGATTTGCTGAATTCGGGAAATACTGTGTCTCCAGGCAAAGACCGCATCTGGGCGCGTACTTTGCACCGCCTTTACCCGTTACCGGCGTAATGCAATTTCCTGCATAGAACTGTACCCCGGGTAAATCTGAATATGTTTCCATCACAATACCTGATTTCTCATCCTGCAAAGTTGCAATCAAACGTAATTCCTCATTCCAATGGTCAACTACCCAGTTATGATCATATCCTTTTACAAGTAAAAGCTGCTCACAATCGGCTTCAATCTCAGCGCCAACCTTCTTCGGCGCCGTGAAATCCATCGGAGTTGCGCGTACTGCCGCAATTTCACCGATAGGAATTGCGCCGGGAAGTACCGGTGTATATTTTCCTGCTTTTAAGCAAAGCACTTCGTCAAGAATTGTTCCGGAATCATGACCGTTTAAGTTGAAATAGGTATGATTTGTCATATTGATAATGGTATCGCGGTCAGTAGTTGCTTCATAATGAATCTTCAATTCATTATCGTCCGTCAAAGTGTAAGTTACTTTCACCTTCATATTTCCGGGGTGCCCCATTGCCATGTCCTTTTTCTCAAGTTTAAAGGTAACGGAATTCTCATAAAAAGATGCATTCCAGATTAACTTATGGAAGCCTTCTACAAAATGACTGTGAAGATTATTCTCATTATCATTCACATCCATCTGATATTTCACTCCATTAATTTCAAATGCCGCATCCTTGGTACGATTTGCAATCGGACCCACCGTTGCGCCCAAAAAACTGGTGTCTGCTTCATAACCGGCAACCGTATCATACCCAAGAACGACATCTCGTTCCGTGCCGTCTGCCCCTTTTACAAATAAGTTGACAAGAATTGCACCGTAATCAATCAAATCCGCACGCACGCCGTTCTTATTCTCAATTGTGTATTTTGTTACTTCTTTTCCTTCCTTCGTTGTTCCGAAGGATGCTGTTTTCACTGACATTTTTTACTCCTCCAATTTACAAGCTTTTACAATTCAATTCTACCTTCTAATGCACGTAAAAGCGTAACTTCATCAATGTATTCCAAATCACCGCCAACTGGTACGCCGCTTGCAATTCTGGTTACCTTAATGCCTGTCGGTTTAATCAGCTTACTGATATACATTGCCGTTGTTTCACCTTCTAAGCTGGAATTCGTCGCAATAATCACCTCTTTGACATCTCCCTCAAGACGTTGAATCAGTTCTTTGAGTTTAATATCCTGCGGACCGATTCCGATCATCGGGGAAATCGCTCCGTGAAGCACATGGTAAACACCGTTATATTTGCCGGTCTTTTCATATGCCGCAAGGTCGCGGGTATTCTCTAACACCATAATCGTACTGCGGTCTCTTCCTGCATTACTGCAAACCGGACAAAGTTCCCGGTCTGTCAGGGTGTAACACTCTTTACAATATCGCACATTCTCTTTCGCTTCCACAATCGTATCCGCCAGCCTTTTCACACGCTCGGGCGGTAGATTGATCAGGTAAAAAGCCATACGTTGCGCAGACTTTGTCCCTATTCCGGGAAGACGTTCAAGCTCTTCAATTAACTTCCCAATATATCCGCTATATAATTCCATTATGGGACGTCCTCATTTCAATCATTCTTTAGAACGGAAATCCGCCAAGATTCATGCCGCCTGTCATCTGGTTCATAGCTGCTTCATTTGCTTCATCCACCTTGCGAAGCGCTTCATTGGTTGCTGCCATGATAAGGTCCTGTAACATTTCAATATCATCAGGATCCACTACTTCGGGAGCAAGCTCGATTTTTGTAATCTCTCTTTTACCGGTAACGGTTACTGCTACAGCACCGCCACCTGCTTTTGCTTCAAACTCAGTACTTTCAAGTGCTTTTTGATTTTCTTCCATCTGACGCTGCATTCTCTGCGCCTGTTTCATCAGATTGTTCATATTTCCGGGCATTCCGCCGCCCGGGAATCCTCCACGTTTAGCCATGGGGTTACCTCCTTATTCATTATAAAAATATTTATGCAAGGGAAATCATCCTTCAAATACCGGTTCTCAATGCTACTCGGTCTCCATATCCGAATATTCGACCGGCATACCCAGTGTTTTAAACAAATCCACATAGGAATCTTCAAAATAATCGCCCTGTTCTACTTTTTCAACACGGATATTTACGTCTTTGCCTGTGAAATCATCCAATTCACGCTTCAGAATCTCAATATTTTCCGGATTCTTGAGTGTTTCTTCCGCAATGAAATCCTCTGTCACAATCAGAAGTACATTTTCGCCGCCAAGGCTTAACCGCACACCATTCAGATAGGATTTCAACGGCTGCCCTACCGCATCAAGAATCGGATTCCAGTTCTGTACAATACGCTGAATCTCTTCCGGAATTGCTTTCGGCAACTGCGGACGGGGTTTCACCTGTACGCCGGAAGATACTGCTCCCTGTGAAACACCCACAGGTGCCTGATATACAACACCGCCTTCAAGTTGCCTTTCGATTTCACGGATACGGTCTAATACCGCATCGTTCGTGGTTTCCATCTGAGGTTTGCAAAGCTTAATGATGGCCACCTCTATCATAATACGCTTCTGAACGGCATAACGCAAGTTTCCGGACAATTCCGAAAATACCCTGATATACCGAAGAATTGTATTCAGCTCTAACTTCCCTGCCTCCTGCTGAAGGCGCTCAAATGCTTCCCTTGAAACTTCAAGGGCATCCGCGGAAGAATCCGTTGTTTTGGCAAGCATTAAATTACGAAGATACCATGTAAAATCGGTAACAAACTGTGTCAGTTCACGCCCCTGCATTACTATCTCGTCCAAGAGAGAAACTGCCCCGGTAATGTTTTTATCAATGACAGCTTCCAGAAGCGTTGCAAAAACGCCTGTATCCACCGCACCAAGCACGCTTAACACTTTCTCGTACGTCAGTGTCTCATTGTAATGAAAGGCAATACACTGGTCCAATAAAGAAAGGGCATCTCGCATAGAACCGTCTGCTGCTTTCGCAATATAACGCAATGCCGTTTCCTCAATGTCAACCCCCTCCTGCTCCGTCAAATCCTTCATGCGTGCTGCAAGGGTATCCATACTGATTCTCTTGAAATCATAGCGCTGGCAACGGGAAAGAATCGTAATCGGAATCTTATGGAATTCCGTTGTTGCCAAAATAAAAATAACATATGAGGGCGGCTCCTCGAGCGTTTTCAGCAAAGCATTAAAAGCACCCGTCGAGAGCATATGCACCTCATCGATAATATAAACCTTATAATTTCCTTCCGTGGGAGAATACGTTACCTCCTCCACAATTTCACGGATGTTATCCACACCGTTATTGGAAGCCGCATCGATTTCGATGACATTCATGCTGGTTCCCGCACTGATTTTGCGGCACATCTCACATTCCCCGCAAGGGCTTCCGTCTATCGGATTTTCACAGTTTACTGCTTTTGCCAGTATCTTGGCAATGGTTGTTTTACCGGTTCCTCTTGTACCGCAGAACAGATAGGCATGCCCGATTCGTCCGGATTTTATTTGATTTTTCAGAGTCGTAACAATTCCTTCCTGGCCTTTTACATCTTCAAAAACAGCCGGACGGAACTTACGATATAACGCCATATATGACATATCCGTATCCTTCCTTCAACGGGACTTAACCCATCATTACAGGCATCTTTTTATTAATCACCAAAACTAATGCCTAACATTTTGGCTTCTTTCACTATACTTGCATCCGGAGATACATATTTTAACTTTCCTGCTACTTCTTCAAGCGGAACCTTCACGATTTCACGATTCTTATATCCTACCATAAAACCATACTCGCCGTCCAATATAAGTTTCGCCGCTTCGGAACCGAGACGGGATGCAAAAACACGGTCATACGGGCAGGGGCTGCCGCCGCGCTGTGTATGTCCGGGCACGGTTACGCGCACCTCTTCTCCGGTCAGTTCCTGAATCTGCGCTGCAACTTCATAGGAAATGCTCGGATATTTACTCTCTTTGAGTTTTTTCTGATATTCTTTCTTGGAAAGCTTAGCATCCTCTTTGGAAATCGCACCTTCCGCAACCGCAAGGATGGTGAAACGGCTACCGTTCTTTTTACGGTTTTCAATTGCCTCTGCAACCTTCTTAATATCATAAGGAATTTCCGGAATTAAAATAATGTCTGCACCGGAAGCCATACCTGCATTTAAGGTAAGCCATCCTACCTTATGTCCCATTACTTCTACAATGAAAACACGTCCGTGGGAAGCAGCAGTTGTGTGGATACAATCAATACAAGCTGTTGCAATATCCACGGCACTCTGGAAACCAAACGTCATATCGGTTCCGTAGAGGTCATTGTCTATGGTCTTCGGAAGCGTAACCACATTCAACCCTTCTTTACGAAGCAGGTTTGCTGTCTTATGAGTTCCGTTTCCGCCAAGAATCACAAGGCAATCCAGATTCAGATTATAATAATTCTGTTTCATTGCTTTTACTTTATCCAGTCCGTTTTCATCCGGATCTGTAATCGTTTTAAAAGGAGTTCTCGAACTTCCGAGAATCGTTCCGCCCTTTGTCAGGATTCCTGAGAAATCACTGCTTTTGAGCATACGGTAATTTCCGTAAATCAGACCTCTGTAGCCTTCCAGAAATCCGTAAATTTCCACCTGCTCATCACTGTTCATCATTGTTTTTACCACACCGCGCATTGCTGCGTTTAATGCCTGGCAGTCTCCGCCACTGGTTAACATTCCGATTCTCTTCATAGTGCACCTCCGTTGTTGTCTGTTTTTCGTGTTTTTCCTCTCATATTTATACGAACAAATCCTATTATATTTTAATACAAATCATGCTTTTCTTCAATCATTTTCATGGGGAAATACGAAAAGGAACTAATCTTGGATTGACGAAATATCGTTTTATCATTATAATGCTTAGGAGAATGTTTATTTCATTTTCCATTCGGAGATGTATCGAAGCGGTCATAACGGGGCGCACTCGAAATGCGTTTGTCGGGCAACCGGCACGAGGGTTCGAATCCCTCCATCTCCGCTCTTAAAGGCTGTATAAATCGAGTTCTTTTACACAGAACAATGATTTTACAGCCTTTCTTTTGTGCTCGATTTGACTTTATTCCTATTTGAAGAAAATTTCACAAATTTTTTCTTGCATCTAAAAACACTTCCATGTATAATGTGTTTGGTATTTTTTTAGCTTGCCGTTTCCCATAACGGCGGAATGGAGATGAAAATTATGGAAAGAAAAGTCGGAACTGTTTCAAGAGGCATTCGTTGTCCGATCATCCGTGAGGGCGACAATCTGGTAGAAATGGCTGTTACAAGCGTCCTCGAAGCTGCTGAGAGCGAAGGATTTTCCTTACGTGACAGAGACGTTATCGCTTTAACAGAATCTATCGTTGCAAGAGCGCAGGGTAATTACGCATCTGTTCAGAATATTGCAGATGATGTCAAAGCAAAGCTTGGCGGCGAAACAATCGGTGTTATTTTCCCGATTTTGTCACGTAACCGTTTTGCAATCTGCTTAAAAGGTATTGCAATGGGCGCAAAGAAAGTAATCTTAATGTTAAGCTACCCCAGCGACGAAGTAGGAAATGCCTTATTAACATATGACCAGCTTGACGATGCAGGTATCAATCCCTACAGTGACGTACTTACCCTTAATAAATATCGCGAATTATTTGGCGAGAACAAACATGAATTTACCGGTGTGGATTACGTAGATTACTACGCTAGCATTATCAAAGAAGCCGGTGCTGACGTTGAGATTATCTTCTCAAATCAGGCAAAGACCATTGTAAATTATACTGATAAAGTATTAACCTGTGACATTCATACACGTGCCAGAACCAAACGTCTTCTGAAAGAAGCCGGTGCTACAGTGGTTTGCGGTATGGATGATATCCTTACAAGTTCCGTAAACGGAAGCGGATTCAATTCCAAATACGGACTTCTTGGTTCCAACAAGTCTACTGAAGATACCATTAAGCTTTTCCCTCAGGAATGCCAGGATCTTGTTGAAGATATTCAGAAAGAAATCCTGAACAAAACCGGAAAACATGTTGAAGTTATGGTATACGGTGACGGAGCTTTCAAGGATCCTCAGGGTAAAATTTGGGAATTGGCAGATCCCGTTGTATCACCCGCATTTACTTCAGGATTGGTAGGTACTCCGAACGAATTAAAGTTGAAATATCTTGCTGACAATGAATTCAAGAACTTAAGTGGTGCGGAATTAAAAGAAGCAATTTCCAAAAGTATCAAAGAAAAATCCGGTAACCTTGTCGGAAACATGGCTTCTCAGGGTACAACCCCCAGACAGCTTACTGACTTAATCGGTTCCTTGTGTGACTTAACAAGCGGTTCCGGTGATAAGGGTACACCGATGATTCTTATTCAGGGTTATTTTGATAACTTTACTGATTAATCAATATTAAATGACACGCAAACAATATTGCGTTTATGAAAAAAGAAGTGTTGTCTTTTGAAAGGCAACACTTCTTTTTTCTCTATATCGATTTGAGTATCAAAAGGTCTTTTAACATCCGAATCCTATATTCTGAAAGTACAATATGTTTTTACCAATCGGTATCCCAGTCCGTATATCCGCTGTCCCAGCTGTCTCCGCCGAAATCCCAGTCATCATCATCCCAGTCATCACCCCAAGAATCATAGTCGTCATAATCATCGTAATCATAATCACCATAGTCGTAATCACCATAATCGTAATCATCATAATCCGATTCATATCCGCCGCTATAACCGCCTACTACAGAACTCAAAATTCTATTGACGATACCATTGCGCATTCTGGAAAAAAGCAGTATCAACATAATGATAAAAATGATTGTTTTAACCAAAGTGGCTTTATTCTTTCTGCGACGTCTTTCCTGCATACCGGAAGAAGAATATTCTCTTTGCGTATAGTTCTGATAGTCTTCCTTCCATTGATTGGCGCGTTCAGTCTGATTCGTCTGACTTGTACTTGTCTTCTTTCCGTGAACGAAATCCACAGCCTTATGTGCTTTCTGCTCCATTACTTCGCTGCGCATCTTCTGATACAGTTCATTTACCGCATATGCTTCATCTTTACCCTCATATCTTACGATACGGGTACCGTCAGACTTATTTTTATATACCACATAATTCTCAAATTCATCTTTATAAATACCGAATGCTCTCGGCTCTTTCACGTTCTCTCCGACAAAAAAGCGCATCTGCTTCAGCGGAAGATTCTTCTCTTCAGCAAAGGCTTTCAATTGCGCAATAGTTTTTGGAATTCCGTCAGCACTACGCATTACATTTTTATTTACAGCCGCACAATGTGGACAGCATTCATCTGTATCCTGCAAATAACCGCCACAGTATTCACATGTAATCTTCATACTCGCCTTCCTCCTTTGACATAATTAACCCTTTTTATCCAACTAAATTATATCAGTTTCTTGTGATTTGTCTATTTGTTTTTGTGCAAAAAAGGAGAACATAACATGTTCTCCTTTTGACTTAACCTGTTTGCAGGCACAAACCGGTAACTTCCTATTTCATGATTTCTTTGTTTAAAAGCTCAATCCACTTTTGAATGATTGCAACTTCCTTCTCTGCTTCTTTACGGCAAGCGGATTCCTTGGCCGCTTTATACACAGGCGCCTCCAAAGAGTCTTTCTTTCTTCGAATCACAAGATAAACTTTCTTTTTATCGAAAAACACTGCAAACGGACCTCCTGCAGAGAACTTACTCAGTTTCTTCTGTAAATCCGTATTCAATACTGTATCCGCTTCTTCGCGATTTTCTACGTACATTTTGAACTTTTTATCGAATGCTTCATCACCTGAGATATAAGGTAATAAGGATTCAGGTTTCTCATATGCTGCTTTACCAACTGCAAATTTGCTGCTGATTACCTGAATTTCATGATCCAATACAGTGCGGTTATTGCAAACAATCAATACACAGTCAGAGGAGGCTTTACTTTTGCCATAGCTAAGTTCCATATCATATCTTAAGAAATCAACACCATCATAATTGCCGCTCACGCAATCATTTGCAATTGCTTTATTTGCTTTCTTCAACAAGGAACATTCACTTACTTCCTTTGTAGAAATCTTATCGCTTTCTTTATACTCTGCTTTCGGAAGCTCACTTTCAATCACAGGCTTTAAGAACATAGTCTTGTATTCGAGTGAGTATTCTTTATATTTCTTGGATAATTTAAGAATACGCGGCAAAATAAAGATAGAGAAAAACATCGCAACCAACAATACAATTCCCAAAATATATCTTACCACATCCCAATCTGCAAGGAATCCCATAAATAATCCCACTGCATAAGCCATGGAAAGCACAATTACCGCAATACTGATTGATTTATAAAGCAAATCTCCGTTACGGTATGCCTTTCTCTTTTCATTTAATTTCTGCTCCAATGTAAGCTCTGCTACTTCTTTTACTACTTCATTCTGTTCATTCGCTGATGCCATAATCAGATCCTCCCCCGTATCTTTTTTCCTATTCGGAATCAGTATTTATTATATCACTATTTTGTTAAAATTTCACGAATTTCTTGCAATTCTTCTTTCGATGGGCTTAAAGGATTCCAAAGTAACTGCTGCCCGTCATCCTTATATCGCGGAATCAGATGCAAATGGAAGTGAAATACCGTCTGACCGGCACACTCTCCGTTGTTCTGCACCAAATTAAACCCGTCGCATCCAAGTACATCTGTCATATGCGTTGCAAGCGTCTTGGCAAGTTTCATTGCATCCATTGCCCAATCTTCAGGAATTTCATAAAGATTTGCAAAATGCTCCTTCGGTAAAATCAGCGCATGGCCGCGTGTTGCAGGTGCCAGATCCAAAATCACGTTAAATCTCTCATCTTCATATATTGAGTTCGTCGGGAACTCACCGTTTGCAAGTTTACAAAAAATACAATCATCCATTTTCATTTCATCAATCCTCCGTTTTCTCATCCTCGCCACCAAAAGGGAACAACTGGTCTAATGACCGCATCACGTTGAAATCTCCCTTCATCGTCATATCGCCTCCCATAAAAGCACGCTGGAAGGAATATTTTCCGTTTACGATATTTTTCAGAATTTCTTCTTCCAACTGGATTTCCACATCCGCATATTCACTGGTTCCGTAAAAACATTCACATTTGCGCTGCTTCACTCTTAGAATCAGGGGTTTTTTATACTCCTTAATCAATAATCTGTATATTCCCTGCAAACCCGGACGAGGTGTATATACGCTTTCAAAATCCGAAATAAAGTTTTCCGTACTTTCCGCCGAACGGCTTTCCATCATATCCTTAAAGAAACTGGTCAGTTCTTTGATATCTTCTTTCTGTCGCTGCATATATTCTTCATCTGCTGCATAAACCGAAAGCTGTTCTGATTCCTGCGGTGTCAAATCAACATTCTGCGTACAGGATACCTTCTGCTTCACTACCTGATTACTGGTCGGGAAACTTGCTACTTTCTGACTGACGGTTCTATACAAATTCTCTGCCTTCTTTTCAATAATGCGGTCATATTCCGAACCACACTCCAGCAAAGAAATTTCAGGAATATATCCGCAAATACCGCTGCAAGGGCGTCCTCCGAGAATTTCCCATGCCGTTGCAAGCGTAAGCTTACCGTCTCGTTCTCCGTATGTAGTACTCATTACAATCGGGCACATATATATCTGCGAAATTTTATCCTTGTCGCCATACAGCCAGCATGCATCAAGGAACTGCTGCATTGCACCGCCGATACCAAACCATTCTACCGTACTGGCAAGAATAATACCATCAGCATCTTTCAAGGTGTTCGGAAGTGTGGTAATTGTATTTTTACGCTCGTATAAATCGAAGCGTTCTACCGTTATATTCAGTTCCTGCAGTACCTCTTGCATTTTCTGAATCACATATAATGTCGGGTCACCGATTAACCCTCTTCCCCCATAATAAATATTAATTTTCATGACTTTTTCCTTCTTTCCTGATTCGTTTCACTAAAATAAAAAGAAGCATCACAATTGCACCAAAGCAAATTCCTCCGATATGTGAAACGGCATTAACCATAGGATTTTGTAAATCTTGTGTAATACCGATTATCACACACGCAAGTAAAATCAAGAGTCTGGGCAACATATTGCGGATTTGGCGAAGCGGCTGTGATAAAAGCAATACAGTCATTGCTCCCAGCAACGCATATGCAGCTCCACTGGCTCCGATTGTCATAACATAATCCTGCGAAAACATACTGTAGCATATAAAACTAAGTCCGCTCGCCACGATTGCCAACATATAAAATACGGCATACGAAACCCGTCCTATCACATTCTCCAATACACTGCCTACTGCATAAACAATCAACATATTATTTAAAAGATGATAGATATCCGCATGCAAAAAAGCACTTGTCAGCAGACGATACCATTGAGCATTCTGCAATACATGCAAACTTAAGGCTCCCTGTTCCCACAGATAATTCCCCGAATACAAATCAAGCAAAAATACGATGACGTTGATTCCGATTATCACAAGCGTCACGTACGAAACCGGTGGTTTCGCGCTTTTTTCCTTTTTTTCAATTTCTTTGCGAATCAGATTCTCCAACTGTGTAATCTCTTCCATTGCCGCATCCGGATTTTCAAGAAAGACCTGTAATTTCTGCTTCATGCCATAAAAATCTTCAAGCTTTCCTTCCTCAATCAAAAGCCGGCGCGCTTCCACATCAATTACCCATGCCCTTTTATCATGCGCGCATAATGCTAGTGCTCTCTCGGTATTCCCCGCAAGACAAATTGTCAGATAGTGCATTTCATGGCGTATTCCCTGTTTCTTCAGCAATTCCAAAGACGAACTTTGCAGGGTATCATACTGTTCAACCGTACATGTTCCGATTCGGGTCAAATCCAACGCAAAAATTATATTAACATGCGAAAACTCCCTTTTGATATACACTTTAAATTCGGGAATATTGGAATCAACAGCCGTGAATCCTTCCAGTATCAAAAGAGACGTCAGTTTCTCTCTCATTTTTTTACCTCGTATAGTTTATACTATACTTTTTTTTGAATGAAATTTCAATTCTATTCACAAATATATTGCAAATTTGCAAAGCAAATTTCATCACCTTCCTGCAAAATGACAGACTCATGTACATCGAGCTGAATACCATTCTTGAACGTCCCGTTTTTGCTATTCAAATCCTGCAGCAAAAGGTTTTCTCCCTGTGCATAAATTCTGGCATGCACACGACTGACTGCTGCTGCATCTATTACAATATCTGCACTCATTCTGTCTTTTCCTATAATGCAGGGAAGAGCCCCCGGAATATCAATGTATTCATTCTTTCCCACACGCCGCAAACGTCTCATTGTCTTCTTTTGCGGCAGTTGAATCAATTCAGTCTGCATATTGCTTTCCAACGGATTTTCCGGCAAACGGAAAACAGGAGGCATTTCCGGCACTTCCCTTATTGCAGGCTCCTTTTCTTTCTTTTTTCCAAATTGAAATTTCTCTCCGACAAACTCCTTACACTTCCCCAGTGCACTTTCCCAGATTCCGTTATGTCCTTCCTTATTCAAACTATGTTCCTTTTCAAATACCGGCGGATCCGGCAGGAAAAGAACCGGTGGTTCTTCTTTGGGCGGTTCCTCTTTCACAACCGGGTACATTTCATCTATGTATTCTATCATCTGTTCTATCGAAAAATTAGCTTCCCGCACCGATTTATAGAATTTATATCCGATATCCACTCCCTTTTTATCATCATGGTCCGTATGTTCCAGAATGAATTCTGCCAAAACAACAAAATCGCATTCTTCCCATTCCTTTTTTTCATAAAAAATCCACTCTGCTCTCCCTGTATCCGGATTATAAAAACAATACTCCGCATCAAAAATAACCCTGTTTATTTCCACAAGGTAGCGTCTTGTCTCCTCCATCAGACTGTATATGGAGAACAATATTCCCCTGATATCCGTATAGGACATCTGCCTTTTACCAAACAGATTGGCAAGACTCTGGCGCCCCGTAATATCATAATAGAACTCTTCTTCACCATTTAACCTGCGGATATCCATATCCAGAAGGCCTTCCACATGGTTTTCCCGAATCATCCTGACTTGATAATCCTGCTCCTGCGAGGCCGCTATAATAAGATAACTTTTATTTCCTTCCCGGCGATAGCGTACATTCATTCTTCATTCTCCTTCATATATTCCCGTATTAACTGCAGATATAGCAGATATTTTCTTGTTTCCCGATAAAGTTCCGCCGGTCTTCCCCTTTTTTCTTCCCACTTTAATTCCATATCCATCACAGAATCATCCGCCAAACCTGGCGGAATAAGAGAAACTGTTTCCGAAACAGTATGCATACGTACTATAACCTGCTTTTTCTCTACAATCACTTCTGTTTCGATTTCTTCGGTTGCAACACACTTTCTGACAGCTTCACTTGTAGCAATGCTTTTACATGCCGATGCAACTTCACTACTCTGTATCCCCGCATAGTAAAAAGCCTGTTTTGCTCCTCTTATGGCATATACCTGTAAAATCGTCCGGTTATAAATCATCAAACACCAAAAGAACAAAAAAACGAGTACCGATAAAAGAATTGTCGACAACAATGCCGCTTCTACGGTATAACTCCCTTTCAGATATTTTTTCCTTTTCATCTGCTTCCCATCACCTCCGTAACCATCATGACGCAGTAAGCCGGAATCAAGAAAGGTATAAACGGAATCCTGCTCTTTCTTCCGGCTTTCTTCAGCAGAAACACTCCTGCTGAAAAAAGGCCACAAATAAAGAGCGCATAACAAAACAATTGAATTGTTTTCGCTCCGCCGAATAAAACACCGATTGACGTCATGACAAGACCGTCTCCGTAACCGATACTTTCTTTGCTGAGCCACGAAAGACCTAGCAGAACGATTCCGACCATTGCTCCTGTTAACACACTTCCCCAAGATAATTCATGTCGGCACAGTTGCAGAAAAATACCACAAATAATAAGAATCGCGCAGCTGACAGGTGAAATCTCTCTCCGACGCAAATCCCTGATGCCTTCCAGCAATAAAAAAGCAGCACAAATAATTGCTTTCAACGCTGAAATCTCTCTCCATATTCCTTTATCCACAACGCATACACTTCCTTCTTCCCCCTAATTGGGATCTTTTAATTACATAAACCGTCCTCTTCAATCCGCTGCAAGCCAGGGTAGAATGGTACTTGTCTCCCTGTAACGCAATATAAACCACTTCACATTCCATATCCTCTCCGATGCAGAAATCACATTTTTTATAGCGCGAACCATCCATATTGCGACACTTTTCCAATTCCTCAAACAAAACCGCACTGATACTTAATTTCAGATGTGTACAGGAAGGCGTTACGTGATAAACCTGACTTCCCTTTGTAATATAATACAATTCCTCGTTTTCACTGTTTTCCGGTGTGGGAATGTATCCCGTAAAGGCATGGATACAACATCTTTTCACAAATTGCATACCGTGTGTCAGTCCCATGCCGAACCGCGGTTTTATGCGATATGATAAAATAAGATCTATCTCATCGCCTTCTTCAAGGACCGACGAACGCCAGAGCCAAATTCCCTCTGCACCTCCAACGACCATGGAATGATCCAAATATTCTCTTCCAACCTTTTCAACCAAAGCGGTCCTGGCATAACCCTGTGCAAGAAGAAGGGATTGTGCTTTCTCAATCAGAGCATGTCCTTCCTCAGGTATTTCTTCCTGATTGGATTCATTCACTTGTTGCAACGCATCAAAAACGTACGCATAGTTTGCCATTTCCCTTCCTATTTCACTTAAACCGGCTTCCAGTCGCACATCGAGGCAAATCAGTTCGACAGCAGATATGATATTAATCACGGCAAAAAGAAAAACCGGTAAGGCAAGCGCCGCCTCAATCGTCATACTTCCCCGCTTTTTCCACTTGCTTTTTTGTCTTGTTTTTTTCATTTTTCCTCCGTTTCACAGCATGGGGAAGAATGCCCTTTTCCAAATGAGATTAGAAAATACACCTTACGCAGAATTGCCGGGAGAGAGTTTAGAAATGAATTCAGACACCTTGAAAAAAGGCACTCTTCTCCATGCTGTGAACTTCTCATTAAAAATAGCTGTATTTACGTCTTATTGAATAAAAATGCCCAAATCCGGTTTCAACGGAAATCTGCACAATGATCAGATCGGTACATGCATCCAGCCGAAAATATTCATTTCCCTGTGTCAGACGAATATTAGCTTCAATCATATCCATACAACGCGAAATCCTGGTCTGCCGCGAGACATCAAGCAGAAAAATTCTCAAATAATCTTCATAGCAAAGTCCGTCTGTGATTGCATGTTTCTCTTTCCGCATATAAAGACCTTCACCGGGCGTTGTAATCCCTTTGAGACTAATGGAAAAATCCTGATAAGATTTGATTAACGGAACTCTTCCTCCATTCAGCAAATCCTGCGTATCCAGTAATCCTTCCACACCTGCCCAAAGAATATATAAAAGCGGCTTCACCATATCCGGAGGCAAATCAATCAGCACCGCAAACGAAGAAATGGTTTCTACAATCATTTTGGCCTCCTCACTTTTCGCAAGAGGAATCATATTGGCTGCTGCCCGAAGAAAAAATAAATCTTTACACATATGCAGCAGATTTTCCATATCACTGCTTTTTCCTTGCAGGACATATTCGCTTTGATAATCCAGCGCTCCGTCTTTTTCCACCTCCGTATAACTTCCGAGTTTCAAAAGAATATACTCATTAAAATAAATATCCTGCAACGGGTCTGTCAGTTTTGGCGGATTCAGTTCCTTACTTCCCTCATTTTTATGCCGGAAACTGTAAGTGTTTTGCAAATTGATTTTTTTGGGTGATAAGGCTTTCCCGACTCCCGTAAACCATACAAGTTCCTTTTCCCCAAACATTTTCTGCAAATCGAATTCCGGATACAGCGTAGTAATTCTCCATTTCTCATCTCCTTCATATCCTTCTTCCGCATTTTCTATGGATTTCTTATTCTGTCTTACTAATTCCTCCGGATCTATCGACTCTTTTTCAACAACTTTTATCCAACTTTTGATATCTTCACAATAATCGGCCGTAACCAGATCTTTCATATATGACACCGCCTGCTGATAAAGTGCCGGCGAAGAGGAATCGGAGGCGAGTCTGACAGCTTCTACTGCGCAGATTGTCTTTTCGATACCGTACCAGTCTCTTGTATTCAGGAAGAATTGGTCTTTGGGTACTTTACAGTTCTGCTCCATATATTCCTGAAGTATCTCCTCCAGCTTTGCAAAGGATGGCGCATTGCTTTGGAATGAACTGTCTATAAACAACAGGTCATACCGATTGGCAAGCTCGTTATGATATTGAGCAAACAAGGAATAAACCGCGGTTTGTGCCGCGCACTCAAGCTTTACTTCCAGTGCTGCCGAGCGCGCTGCCTCCACCATGGAAAGGAGGAGGGAAACAACTACCATAAGCACCAAAGCAAGTGTTACGGTAATCTGCCCTTTGAAACGGATTCTGTTTTCCACCTTACCCTCTTTTTTATACATGAATTTTCCTCCTTTTCCATTCAACCATTAATCAACTTTCTTCACTTTGTCCGTAATCGTTTTAAAAATGGATTCTACAATACTAATCATTTCATCCTTAAAAATCAGGACAAGTCCTACCAGGACAACAAGGATTAAAATAATTTCCACTGTACTTAAACCATCTTCCTCGTTGAGAAATCTCTTCAACTGATTCATGGATACCCCTCCTTTCTACTGAATATTAGAATGTAAAAGAAGAAAAAGCAGGAACCATAATTACCACAAAAACAATTAATAAAAGCAGCAGCATCGGAAATAACAATTTCGTTCCGGCAGTTTCCCCTTTCTTGCGAATAATTTCTCTCCGTTGCGCCATGGCAATTGAAGCCTCCTCACGCAACAATGCGCTCAGTCCTTCCTGGCCTTTTCGGAGATTTGATGCGAGCAAAGTTCCGAACTTGCGCATCTGCGGCGTATTGCAACGCCTTCCGATATTTTCATATACATTTCCTTCCGAAATCCCTGCTTCCAGCTCATGAACACCCCTGATTATTTCCTGATAAAGGGGTTTTTGCGCATCCGCCCCCTGCGCAATTTTCAGCAAAGCCTGGCGCAGTGTCAGTCCCGCGGAAACAAGCATGGAATAACGCAATGCAAATGCAGGATACGCATCCTGTAGTGCTTCCGTACGTTTCTTACTATCTTCTTTTTTTTGTATGTATTCCGATGAAAACATTACCGCACTGACTACAATACTTAAGAGAAGCACAATGCCTGCTTTGCTACTTTTTTTCACCTTCCAGCGAAGCCTCTCTCCTTCCAATTCCTGCGGCAGATATACGTATGCCTCTTCCCGTTGCGCCTCTTCCTGATATGTCAGATATTCCTCCAGACGCTTTTTCCATAACTCTTTCAGATTCTTTTCTTCCGGCAAAAGCTCAACATAAAAGATATGCAAATACCGGAATTCCTCATAAAGAATTGATGCCGCTATTTCGACCACGGTTCCTTCTTTACTTTCACCCAGTCTTTCCCCTTCTTTCCCAATCAAATCAGGGCGGTCTGTTTCATAAGAAACCGTAAAAGGATATCCCTGTAACTGTTGTACAAAATGCAGTTCTCCTTTCACCTTCCCGTCCTCATTTTCCTCCCCGATTACGTTTCTTTCCAGTTCTTCAATAAAGGAAGGCAGCATCTCTTCTATCTCTTGCGCGGTATATCTTCTCTCCTCTAAGTGATATGTCATCTGCGTTTGAAACTGTTCTCCCGATACTTCCATTTCAATTTCCAAAGGTCCTTTTCCGTATTCGTTACGTAAAATCCTGTCTCCCTGCACCGCTCCCCCTTTCGGAAAAACTGTCAGCAAAAGAGCAACGCCTCCTCCTATCACCAAAGTAAGCAATGCATTCTTAACATTTTTCTTCATGTCTATCCCTCCAGCATACTGATATCCGTAATTTTTTTACCCCAGTAAAGTGCACCGAAATATACGGCAAGGCATGCCGTCATAATGAAAAAACCGGATACATTATGATAAAGAGAGTCAAAATATCCTTTCGACGTAAAGCCGATATATCCTATAATCAGAAAAGGCACCAGACACATAATCTTATGCTCCAGCTGCTTTGAAGCAATCAGAACGCGTAACTCTCTTTGCATCTCAATTTTTTCTCCGATTGCCGCACTTGTATCTGAAATTATTTCGCGTAAATTTCCCACCGTTCTTTTGGCAATTGCAAAAATCTCCGCAAAGTCAGCAATTTCTTCCACTTGTGTGCGCACCGCCAAATCCAGAAGCATATTCTCAAGAACCAGATTATTATCAAGTCCTCTTCCGATGACACGAAATTCCTCCGCCATCTCACATTCCTTCCCATACAGGTGTTCTAATTCCGTACAGCTTCTGCGGAATGCATTCTCCACGGAATTCCCCGCGCGCAAATTCGCGGATACCATCATCAGGGCATCTTTAAACTGCAACGTAATCCGCCATTTTCGTGCCTTAATCAAATCCTTTTTGCGATATCTGAAATATAACGGAGCCAGAAAAACAAGTAACAGAAAGACAATCCATGACCGGTAAAAGAAAAACGCAATCACACCGGCAATCAAGCCCCATTCCATAATCAGTTTAACCCTCTCCCGAACAGACAGTTGATATACGGAATAATTCATCTCATTCCTCCTTAAGCTTATATATCTTTTTTACCGTACCTACTTTAATAAGCGGCGCAACACTCCCCTTATTCTTATCTTCTCCGCTCTCATTTCTTTTCCGTAAAAAAAGCGGATGCAACACAATTTCGTTTTCTTCCAAATCCATAACCTCATATATCTCAACCACGCGGCGGCTTTTATCCTGCATGCGTGCAAGATGCACCAAAATGTCAATTCCTGATGAAATCTGCCGCCTGACTGCCGGAAGCGGAATATCTAACCCCATAAGCACCATTGTTTCCAAACGGTAAAGCATGTCCTGCGCCGAATTTGCATGGCCGGTTGACAGACTTCCGTCGTGCCCCGTATTAAAAGCCTGAAGCATATCAATCGCCTCATCTCCGCGCACCTCCCCGACTATAATACGGTCCGGCCGCATACGAAGTGCACTTTTGATCAAATCCCTGATTGTAATTTCCTTACACCCCTCGGCAATACTGTTTCTTGTTTCTAAACGGATCAAATTCGCAATACCCCTGATTTGCAATTCGGCAGAATCTTCGATAGTAATGATTCGCTCGTCTCCCGGAATAAAACGGGCCAGTGCATTCAGAAAAGTAGTTTTACCGCTTCCCGTTCCTCCCGATATGAATATGTTTGCACCACGTTTTACCGCATGCTCCAAAAAGGTCGCTGCCTGAGGGGAAATACTATCCAATTCGATTAATTTATCCATCGTGATGGCACATTCCGGAAAACGGCGTATGGTTACAATCGGTCCGTTGATTGCGGGCGGGGACAAGACAATATTGACACGTGACCCATTCTCCAGTCTCGCATCTACAATCGGTGAGCTTTCGTTTACAGTACGGTTGACACCGGAAACAATCTGTTGTATCACATCCTCCAGTCGCTCTTTGGAATCAAAACGTTTATCAAGCTGGATAATGCTTCCCTTTTTTTCCACAAAAATCTGTTCCGGTCCGTTGATCATGATTTCCGAAATCTGCTCATCTTCTACCAAATCCTGTAAAACATCCAGTTTCCTGATAGATGCAAATACCCATCCCGCAATTTCCTCTTTCTGACGGATGGAATAATAATTTCCCTGCAATTCCTCCTTCATGAAAGCCTGGATCATCTGACGTACCTCCTCGTCAGAAATCTCACGGGAAAGGTCAATATTGTTGCAGACAAGACTTCTGATCCGCTGTTTGATTCCGTGAATTTCCTTATCTTGCATCAAGAAATCCCTCCGTTTCCTCACGCATCAGATTCCTTACAAAATCCGCAAGTGCAGAATAGACCAATTGCGAAGGATGCTCCGGCAACTGTCCAAACTGCGGCATGGTACACCAGCGTGTATTCGCCAAAATTCCCTCCTGATGTAATTCCTTCAAAAGGATTTCATATTGCTTGCGCTTCATAACACTAATCGATTCTGCGGAGCACACGGAATAAATTCTGTCACATTTTTTCAAAATGCTTAAAAGGTCCGGAAGGGAATCCGAGAAATCCAGTAAAATGAAATCGTACGGTCCGCATCTGCTGACATATTCCAAAAAGCTTTCCCACTCTCCTTCCTCCATCTGCTGTAAATCGATAAACGAAAGAGAAGGCTTGATATAATCCATCTCATTTAGCTTCGCTTTGGCATTCCTAAAGCACGTTTCAAATTCCTTCGGTATATTCTTGAAGTAATAAAGCAAATCTGCCATATTTTCCTGTGAAAACTCCGAATTCACAAGAATCTCTTCCCACCCGGAACAGGTTTCGAAATTCAGATACAACACACGCCCGCGTTTCGCCAGAAGTTGTCCAAGCACAAGCGAAAAAGAAGTCTGAAGACATCTTTTTACCGGCGAATAAAAACCGATATATCTGCACTTCCTTCCCTGCATACTCCCTGCCTCCCGAAGCTGTTCAGCCGAAAAGAAAGCTTTCAACAACGCTTCAAGCAGAGCATCCGCAGATTGATAGCGATATACTTTTTCATCTTCTCCGCTTCGTTCCTCCGTCAGAACAACATATTTTTTTCCTGCCGGTGAGCCTCTTTCTTCGAGCAGTTCCTCTGCAATCAGCGCCCCCTCATAATGATACTTCTCATCGCAGGAAAGATACCTCCCGTAGTCCGTGTAAACATCCGCTACAAACGGCAGATACTCAATTCCCCTGAAATACTCTTCTAAAAGAAAAATAAACTTCTCATTCGCATCGCACAGGGCGATTCTTTTTTTTCTCATAAAAAACCTCCCGTCACAATCAGACTCCCCACAAAAAGCGCAATTGCAAAATGCACTTTACCGGCACAAGGTTCTGTTCCGGTTTGATATTCCGGAAACTCTGACCCTCTTACGCTGCAATATAAAAAACCCTGCTTCAGATACCGCAACAGATACGTAAATCTTTCCTTCATAATTCCGTTTCGCAGTCCTTTTATCAAGCCTGCTACGGCCGCAAGGATTATTGCAGCTGCCACACAGAAAAGCATATTTCTCCATCCTAAAAATACCCCCATAACAGACATCAACTTGATATCTCCCGCACCCATGGCATGCACAAGAAACAAAGGCCAGAATAATAAAACCGGCACAAAAATCCCAAGCAGCATCTCCGCCGGCGCGAATGCTCCCGCCAAAAGACGATAGACTATTCCTGACAGAATCCCGCATAAAATAAGCAGATTCGGCACTTTTTCATAGTGATAATCCGTCAATGCCGCTATAAAGAGCACGACAAGTAAAACTACTATATCCATCCCTCCTTCTTTGATGAATTCCGTAATTTGAAAAATAAAGTATTGGAAAATCATTCGCGAAAGAACTTCGCATGATTGGTGCGGTCCTGATGCCGCCCATGAAAGCAAGAACGCTTTCTTAAGTGTGTTTGCATTATAGCGAAAGCTTTTTCCTTTTGCAAGCATTCCGCAAAGAATAAGCTGAATTTTCCACATTTAAATGATTTTAAGATTTTATCTTGACTATTCTACTCTGATATCAAATTCCTGTCGTTGCTCTTACGAAAGTAACAAAGAAAACTACCACGATTCCGGGCAGTCCGACAAACGAGCAAAGCAAAAATGTCACAATATTGATAGCACCAAAATACTCACAACCTTGTGACACAAGTATCATATTGCACAGATATATACCAACCATTCCAAGGCACCCGCGCAGAACCATATTAAGCAAACGATCCATTCCTTTTTCTCCTTCCGACATTCCCGTCACATCATTTTCTTCTTTGTGCTATTTTATGTCCAAGCAGAGAATTTATGACAGATTGTGAATACTTTTCCATTTAATGTCCATACTGTCAATAAACCTTTTATTTCCAAGGAGGAGTATGAATGAAAATTGCCTATTGTGACACCAAATACCGTTTCGCCGAAGCGGAAACAGTAAATGATCGCGGAATCAGAGAAGAAATGAAAAAGGCCCTGATTGCACTCGAAAGCGCATATTGCGGTTTCGATTATGCAACGGACCCTGATATGATTGATTGTCATATTTTTCGTATTAATTCCGCGCTGAAGCGGTATCGATATCTATTATTACAGGCAGACACCCTGCACGAAATACCGGAGGAAGGAATTGCTCCCCACAGAGCAGAACAGCCCTTTACCACAACCATCAATGTTCCGGTTACACCCATGGTCTCCCTATACGAAGTAACCCCGTGAAGCGCCCTGGTCTTCCATACTTTCGTTTAAACAGTCACGTCCGTATGTCATTCCGGCTACTACAGTCTGCGTATTTTGCATAAGCGGCGCGGAATCATCCTGCGCACTGATGGTCCGATAGGCCTCACAAAGAGGACGGATAACAGCTTCTGCGCGTAGAAGCCTCTCTATATCCTTTCGAATCTGTGACTGTAACAATTCGCGATTTACATACAGATAAAGACTCATCAGATTTCCTGCTATTTCATACGCAGGATTTATGGAGTTCATGAGTTCTTCAAGACATCTTCTTGCCGCACGGACGGCCGCTTTCAATTCATCCGGTCTTCCGGCGCTGCAAGCCTCTTTCGCCTCATCGATATAAGTGAGGAGCATTTCATATAAAATCACCGTCAATCCGGTTGCATTTGCCTGTGTAATGCGAAGGGTAAATTCCTGTTTTCGTTCATCCGTCATGCGCTACCCTCCCTACTGTAAAAGCTGTAACACCTGCTGCGGTCTTTCATTGGCCTGTGCCAGCATGGAAGTTCCGGCCTGCGCAAGCACCTGCTGTGTCGTATACTGTGTCATTTCCTCTGCCATATCCACATCACGGATTCTTGAATATGCAGCAGTCATATTTTCATGACTGATATCAAGGCTCTCAGTTGCCGACTCCAGACGGTTCTGATATGCACCGAGTCTTGAACGAGCGGAAGAAATGTAATTCAATGCCTCTTTCACGCTGTCAATTGCCTTTCTGGCTTCCTCTGCGGTAGCAATACTTAATCTTTCCAGTCCCATGTGTTTTAAAGAAATAGTCGGAATTCTCATTTCCAGAACCTGTCCTTCCATCGTGCCGATTTGCATACGCATTGCACCGATTCCGGTCAGATTTAAGTCAACATCCGATGCACTTCCCTTTGCAGAAAGCTTTACTTCAAAACCACCTGACGCAGTGATGGTAATGACATCACCCTCAATATTGCTGATTTTGGCATCATCCGGAAACGCCTTGTCACTGCCGTCCTGTAAAAGTGTCGCAGCTGTCACAATTGTATTTCCCTCATCATCAACACCGGTTGTTACTGAACTTAACATATAGTTTTTGCAAGGAGTTTCATCGGAATAGTACATAACACTGACGTTATTGTCACTGCTGTACCCCTTCATGTCAAAACCGCCGTCTAAAATAGCCTCGCCGTTAAATTCCGTATCTCTTGCAATGCGGACAATTTCATCCTTAAGCTGTTTGATTTCCGCATCCAGATATTCTCTGTCCTGGTCGGTTTTCACACCATTTGCGGCACTTACCGCAAGCTCTGTCATACGCTGCAGCATATCATGAATCTCACTCATTGCACCGTCTGCGGTTTCCACAATGGAGATTGCATCCATTGCATTATCGCCTGCAATGGAAAGCCCGCCAATCTGTGAATTCATTCTTCTTGAAATCGCCATTCCCGCAGGATTATCTTTCGCGTGATTTAACTTCAAACCGGAAGACAAACGTTCCATAGATTTGGTTAAATTACTGTCTGTTCTGTCTAATGCACTCTTTGCAGTAAGTGCTGATAAGTTATAGCTGACTCTCATGTCGCCACCGTCCTTTCTCAATCTGCCAGGCTTGTCACAAACAATTTGGCAATCTCATATAAATCCTTTGTTGCAACATTCTCTGTGACACTGTTATCATGTCTTTTATAAAAGAAGGACGCATCCAGGCTTTCACTGTAAAGATAGCGCAAATCTCCGATTTGCCTTCCGTGCTCTTCCAGTGCCTTCTCAAATTTCTTCTCTGTTTCCAGTTTGGCTCTTCCCTGCTCATTATCTGAAGCAACATAGCCGTTTAATACGTCACCGCTTAACTGCAATCCGGCTACCACGGTTCCGTATTCTTCTGTATGGAAGGAGGCTGTAACGCTTCCGCTTCCCTCCGCTTTATGCACCAGCTTCACGCGGATTCCCACAAACGTTCCGTTCATGGAAACAGGAACTTCATAGGCTTCTTCCCGCGCCATATTTCCCATGACACTAATCTGCTTGTATAAAAGTCCCATTGCCCGTACATCCAGTCGGTCAGTTTCCTCTATCAGGGAAAGATTCTGAAGAATCTCACCTGCCATCTCTTCCATCCTGTTAATTTTATCGGCAAATTCTTCCTTTCCATTAAGCGATTCTGCCATGGAAAAGAGTTCTTTCTCCATTTCTACCGCTCTTTCTTCATCGCAAGAACGATATTTCTCAATCTCTTCATGCAAAAGATCCCAGGAACCTTTTTTACCTGAAGCCGCTTTGGCCTGTGACATCATTGTCGCCATCGCCTGCGTTCCTCTTGCAGAAGGCTTCATCTGATAGGAAAGCATGTTTTCCATGGTTTCTTCATCTGCTAAAATAAGGGACTGACGCAATGCCGAGAGCTCCTCTTTGTATAATTCTCTCTCTGCTTCTTTATCAGCAACTACTGTTTCTTCAAAACCTTTTAAAATCTGTTCGGAAATGTCAAATTCATATCCGGCTTCCTTCAGCCTCATTCCGACACTTTCGTCAATTGTGATATCAAGCCCTGTTTTTTTACCGGTTCTGACTGCAGTTAAAAGATTCTTAAAAGTACGCTCCGCGCCCTGATTCATGACACTTCCGAGTGCCGCATGATCACCGCTTTGAATCTGATGTAAAAGTCTGTAAATTCCGATGTAAGCATCACGCTCAGCCGTAGTGATTTCACCCTTTTGTTCCATACGGAATAAAAATCTGCTGTAAGTTTCACTTTCTTTCAAAGGTTCCTCATAGAACCGGTCCACCTCTGCTTCCAATGCTTCAGGTGTATATTCTAACGGATTGATTCCCTCCCGGATCAGACGCAAGGTCGTCGCCGGTGTCATTTTATTAATAACACGCTGCAAAAGGGAATCTTCCTCTTTCACAGCTTCAATATTCTCAACTGTCACTTCCATGCTGTTATATCCGAGAATACGTACTGCACGTCGATTCTCTTCATTCAAAGGCAATTCCAGACTCTCTAACATAGAATCCGTTCCGGCAAATGCCTTTCGGATATTATCGCCTAAGTCTGCCCGCACCTGTGTTCCAAGCAATTCATACTGTTCGCCTGCCGCTTTATATTTCGCCGCAAGCATCTCGCCTGTTTCACATACATAAGAAAGGGAAATCTCCGCATGCGCCTGTACACATCTGCCTACAACAGCCGCCGGAGCCAGTGCCAGTGTGACAAGTCTGTCATTGGTAGCGCTCCAAAGTGTTGCTTTGCGTGCTGCCTCCTGCAGCGCCGCCTCTCTTTCCGCATTCGGTTCTATTCCGAACAATGCCTGCAAACGCTCATTTTCAATCTGCTTCAGGGCATCTACCATTTCTGACATCGCATTCACATCTGCAATCACACCCTGACGCATCATCCGATACGATGACTCTGCCGTCAGCATAACTCTTGTTTCCTCTGTCACTCTTGCAGAAACCGCTACCTGAAGAGACTTCGTCATCATAAGTTCTGTATCATTTAAATAACACTGTGTCGCTTCTTTCCCGCGTGTCAGTGCATTCACAACTGCATTACTGAGACCTGCTGCGCTAATCGGAAAAGCAATTCCCTTCATGTCATGAAGCTTGCGCACATTGTCTGCATTCAAAAAGATACCGCTTTCCACCAGCCATTTCGCCTGTGAAAGTGTCGTATCATCCACCAAAAGTCCGGCTTCCTGAATCACTTCCTCAAGACGCGGACGCAGTGAATCCAAAGAAACGCCTTCTGCCTGCCTTGATAAATAACCTCTGATTCCCTCGGAATAAAAGCCGCCTTGGGAAATTGACACTTCTGCCGCACAGAATCTTACTCTGTAAAGATGCTCCAAAGTCGGCTCTATCGCATTGCGAAGCACATAATCGCACATTCCGTCAGAAATTTCTGTCAGTTCAGCTGCCTGCCGGAAGGCTTCTTTTGCACCTTTCAAATTCTCTTGTGTCATGGGCACATCCGCTTCGCGGAAAGCACGGTTTAATTCATTTGCCGCACCCTCACTGCCGGTTACTTCTATCAATACTTCTTTGCTGACATCATCGTTATATCCTTCAATCACAACGCCGCTCTGGGCAAGTTTTACCTTAATTTCATCCAGTACGGTAACAGCTTCTTCCGGTGTCATATCCTGAGGAGCATAGCCTTCCTCCATAAGTACGGCATAATCTTCCTCGGACAATGTATTTGACATTATCGTCATATAATTCAACTGAGTCTGTACATTCATGGTTCCGGCTACAGCCATTACCTGTTCTTTATTTGCCTTTTGCCCTTCATAAACGGAAAAATCCGAGCCTGCCCCCGTGATACTCATAGCAACATCCGTGGCTTTCACGATACGGTTTGCCTCGTGCTCCACGGTGGATGCTGCTCTATGTACCTGATTGGATTCTGACCCGGAATTTGTATATAAATGTACCATCTGTCACCTCGTATCTTTCTGTCGTATATTATATTTCGGCAGAAATGTACGAAAATATTAGACAATTCACCAATGTCATTTCGTATGGTTCTACTGGCGGCTTTGCACCAGTGCCTCGAACTGTGCCTTCGCTTCTTCAAAGTCTGTGAAATGAATGGCATTCATGCCGACAGCCTTCGCGCCGGCCACATTGTCGGCTCTGTCATCGAAGAAGACACATTCCTCTGCTTTCAAATCATAAGTCTGCAGAAGTTTCTCATAGATTTCCGCATCCGGTTTGATGCATTTTACATGAGAGGAAATGATTTTACCATCAATATAGGGCATGAAATCGAAGTAATGTTCCTCCGAATTCTGATAAAAGCCCTGCGGAAAATTTGAAAGAAGATACGTATTCATGCCTCTCTCTTTCATGCTTTTGACCCACTCAACCGAATAAGGAAAAATTTCAATTGTTTCATAAAGGTACTTCCAGAACAAATCAAACTTCTCTTCGTAGCCGGGGATTTCCTTCTTCATCAGGGCCGTTACTTCTTCCTCTTCCATGACACCTCTGTCAAGCTCGTTCCAAAGCTCGCTGAGAATCACGCCTCCGACCTTCTCGGTCTCCTCTTGCGTAAACCCGAGATTTGCCATTACACCGCGCCAGTTGAAATCCACCAGCACCATTCCGATATCAAAAACAACATTTTTAATCATTTGTCTGTCCCTCTTTTTCTTTCAGCATCTTCATTTCTTTGATAAAATAAATCCCTGCCGGGAGTGATATTCCAAGTGTCAATACATCTGCAATCGGCTGTGCAATCTGAATTCCCGTAAGATCGAAAAATATCGGCAAGACAAGAAGAAGAGGTAAGAAGCAGGCACCCTGTCTGCAGGAAGCAACGACGGAAGCCATGAAAGACTTACCGCAGGACTGTAACATCATATTGCACATAACAATCCATGAACCGAGCGGAAACGTTAATGTCTGAGCCCGAAGTGCAAAGGCTCCGATTTCACATACCAGTTCATCCTGTCTGAAAAACCACACAATCTGTGGTGCAAAAACGAATCCGACAACGGAAATTACGACAAGAAAGCCAATCGCCACTTTTACACAGAAATAGAAGGCTTCTTTCACCCTGTCATAAAGTCTGGCTCCGTAATTAAAGCTGCAAACCGGCTGGAAGCCTTGTCCGAAACCGATTAACGCGGAATTGGCGAACATTGACACACGTGACACAATTGACATACCAGCGATAGCCGCATCTGCAGAAGCACCCGCGATTTCGCGAACGGACACGTTCAGAAGCATCACGGAAAGACTCGCCAATCCCTGACGAAACAGCGAAGGCAAGCCTGCTGCCACAATCTCTTTAAAAACAGACCACTTAAAAGGATTAGTCCGCAATGTGATGTGTAGATTTCCACCGAAGCGAGTACATACCAGCAGCAAAATAAAACTGGCAATCTGTCCTACAATAGTCGCAAGTGCCGCGCCTTTAATCCCCATGTCAAATACAAAAATAAACAACGGATCCAAGCCAATATTTAGCACTGCTCCAAGCATAATGCCGTACATGGAATACATCGCATTACCCTGATAACGCATCTGGTTATTGAGTACAAAAGAGCACATCACAAAAGGGGCGCCGATAAGGATAATTCCCATATAATCTTTGACATATGTAATATTGGTCGGGGTTGCGCCGAGAATATTCGCAAGCGGATTCATAAAAATCAGACTCAGCACCATCAGACTGACACCGGCAATCACAGCATATGCAAACCCTGCATTTGCAATCTCTTTTGCCTCGTCAACTTTCTTTTCTCCAAGCTTTCTTGCAAGGAAGGTTCCGGAACCATGGCCAAACAGGAATCCGAACGCCTGGATAACCGCCATAAGTGAGAATACAACACCGACTGCAGCCGTCGCTTCCGTATTAATCTGCCCTACAAAGTAGGTATCCACCATATTATAGAAAGACGTCACCAGCATACTGATAATGGTCGGAATTGCAAGCGACCCAACGAGCTTGGGAACCGGTGTCGTTGTCATTTTGATAAACTTTTCTTCCTGTGTCATTTTTTAAGACCTCACTTACTACTTACTTCCGCTCACTCTATAATACATCTCCAAGGTGTCCTTGTCAAAGTAGCACACAGCTTCTACGCTTCCGTAAATACGTGCAAAATGAATTTCGCCGTCCTTGGTTTCTTCATACATATTTCTTCTGTACGGCGAATTCTGCAATCGTTCCAATTCTGCTTCAAAAGCATCCTCGTCGGTAAAGCGCAGCTTTAACTCATACCTGTATAAAATATCCCATGAATTCAGGGATTCATATTCAAATGTAACATCCACAACCCCCTCCGGAATCGTCTCCGGAAGAATTGCATATTCCCCATCCCTAGCCGTGTCTGCAACGACTTTCCGGTAATCGGCAACATCCTCCGTATAATTACAAAGAAGTGTTCCTGCCATAAACATTCCCGCAATCGACATCACAATCAGATACCAGGAGCATACCACGGTAACAATCAGCGATGCTATCTTTTTCCATATTTTTTTGCTCTTCCAGAAACAAAAAATCAGAAAACCGCAAGGGATAATAATCTCATATGCGAACAGGCATAGAATAGACTGCCAATTATCAAATCTGATATGCGGGTACTTTATCCCTTGAAATTCCATCAAAATCCACGCTGCCAATGCCACGAAATAAATAAACAACGGCACAAAACGGGCGATATCACTGACTTTTGATAATGCTTCCGCAAAAATATGACGGATTTCCCTGCCTGCCCTTTTACCGGCGAGCTTTTTATCGGATTCCGGGCTGATTTCACCGTTCCTTTTAATCTCTTCCAAGCAGTTGCGGCAGATGTTGCAGCCTTTGATATGTTCCTCAATCATCTCCGCCGTTTCCGGCGCCACAGCTTCCTCAACATAAAGAGGAAGCAAATCCGCTACCACTTCACAAATCTCTTCTTTCTCTTTCATGAGAGCTCCTCCTTAATCTGCATTCTCGCGCGATAATATGTCACTCGCGCCCAACTTTCATTCTTTTCCATGATTTTACCGATTTCCCGAAACGATAAATCACCAAGAATGCGTAAATAGAATACTTCTCTGTACGGCTCTTGCAGACAATGAATTTTGGAAAGAATCAATTGCTTCATTTCCTCATTTTCCAACTTTGTAAACATCTCTTCGTCATCACAGAGAAGCTCCTCCGGAAAAGTAACCTTATTTCTGTTTTTTCTGTAATATGCGCATAATTCGTTTTTGGCTATCTGACAAATCCACACACCGATTTTACAATCACCGCGGAAACGGCCAATCTGTAAAAAAGCATTAAAAAAAGCCTGCTGCGTAATCTCCTCCGCCAGGTGCGGGTCTGCACAGCGCTTCATGATATAGCCATAGACAATATCGTAATTTTGCGCAAAAATTTCTTCGAAATCGTTCACTCTGACACCTCTTACGCAAATTATAATAAGTCCGAAAGGATAGTATCCAATAACCGCACGGCAAGATGAACCGTCGGAATCAGCAACGCCACCGTTATGCCTCCAAAGAGCAAATATGCCACCAGACGGAACACTTTAAATTTTCCGCGCAAAATATCCTGTTTTTTTACTTCTTTTTCCTCATCAAAAACAACCTGCTCCACAATATCAGAAGAAACAAGTTCTTTATACAGATTTTGGCACGCTTCACATTTTTCCAAATGCGCTTTGACCAGTACCCTGCTTCCGTTTCTGCAATGCCCATCGTAATAAAGTGGCAACAGATCTTCAATTACCCTACAGTTAAGTTCCATCGTAAACTCCTTTTTGGTTACACTTTTGTGTTTCTTATATCAATAAGAGTCGCCGAAACGAATTTCGTTACAAAAAATTTCCAAAAATTATTCTATATCAAAAAAACGCAACGCTTCTTCCCAGAATACATCCGGAATATCGTACCATAGACTGCTGCCGGTTGCTGCCTCGCAAAGTTCCATCGCCTTCATCAAAACCCTGCCGTGCGTGACGCTTCCATCCATAATCAGCTTCTTTGTTACCCGCGTCCAATACGGCGCTATTTCCATCAAACCGGATTCATCAATTTCTTTTAAGACACGTTCCCTGTCATAGTCCAGACTATAAAATTCCTCTCGCCATTCTTTATCCTCCTGATGCAGAATCATAAACTGCGTTTTACCGCCCGAACCGGCCGGAACGCCCACTGCACCCGGGTTAATTGCCTTTGTGCCGTTGCGCTCAATCATTCCCTGTCGATGGACATGACCGTAAATAATATACGGATGCGCACTTGCCTCCAGATACGCCAAAGCATCCGGCTTATCCGCAAGAAGTTTCTGCGTATTAGACTCCGGCGAGCCGTGACAGATCACCAAATCCGAGGCTCCGGGAATTTGTATCGTCTCGCAATGTTTCAAGCTTTGATAAAAGCTGATATCCTTCTCTGTCTGATGCTCATAGGTATAATGCATTGCGCCGACCGTGTGATTCCCGTCCCGCCAAATGCAATCTTTATCATACTTACGGGTAATCCAGTAATCCTCTTTGTTTCCGCGGATAAAATAGCAGGTATACTTATTCCGCATCTCATACAGAATCTCCATTGTACGCTGCGGATACGGAAATTCTGCCACATAATCACCCAAAAAAACAAAGGTCTCTATTCCCTGCGCCAAAGCCACATCAAGACAGGCTTTTAACGCCACATAATTTCCATGTATGTCAGACAAAACCGCTATCTTCATCTTGTTATCCCTCCCCATTATCCCGGCGAGGCACTCGCTTCTTTCTATTTCCTCAAGAACACGCTCGCGCTCGGTGAATACGTAGCGGTACTAAATTCGCAAGAATGCTCATTAAGTACCGACGCATTCAAAACGGTTCTTTCCGGAAATAGAAAGAAACAACCTCCTCTCCGGGGCATAGCCGCAAATCAGAAAACGGAAAGCCCGAAAGCTTCCCGTCTCCATTATATCCTTAAATCACATAGAAATAAAGTTTTTAGCCTTTATAGGCGCGAATTATTTCCGCCATACTGTCACGGTACACATTGCCGCCAAGCACATCACCATTCGGATCAAAGCTGATGGAACGGACATCCTTCGGATCATCCTCGTAAGGATTTACGACAGTATTGTCATCATCAAAATATTCCCCAAGATATTTCAACGCATTCCCGCTTGGGAAAATGACATTTCCTGTGCCGACGGGTATCCCTAATTCCTCAAATTCCGCCAGACATTCCCGCGTCTTCACATTGTACGGATTCTCATCCTCGCGGCTCACAAGCCACGCCGGACTTAACTCAATCCTGATTCCTGCTTCTTTCACACACGTTGCAAAATACTTCACCGACGCAAGCGGAATGGTTTCCTGATGGAACGCATCCACAGATAAAAGAATCCTTGTCACACCGCTCTTTGCAAGAAGATTTGCAACCTCACGGATTCTTCCTTCATCCTTGCTAAAATACCCGTTTGTAATCAAGTCTCTCTGCTCAATCCCCATCTCACGTGCCGTTTCATGAATGCACGCAACCGTCTCTGGATAAAGAAGCGGCTCTCCGCCAAACGTCATCAGCGACTGAATCTTATAGAATCCGCAAATCTCGCGAACCGCTTTTGCCGCTGCATCCTTATCAATATGTTCTCCGAAAGCCCCATGCTCCCCTTCGGAACAATGCTTGCATTTGCCTGTGCACGCCATGGTTACTACAAACTCTATTCTGTTTACATTTTTCAAAAATTCATTCATTTTATCTCACTACTCCTTTTAAAATATCAATTCATTCAGTATCACGCCGCGTTCCCGCGGAAATATTTTAAACGGTGCAGTTCCCGACAACATATTTTACTACAATTAACCTCGGTACAACCTGCTGCCGGTTATAACAACTGCACCGAGTTCATAATTCGCTTATTCACCATAATTGCTTTCTCCCCGCTTCCTCTGTACACACAAATATACTTATGGTTACTTGCCATCACATGGCCGCTTCAAATTCAGATATACTATCTGAACCTGCTGCCAACAACAACCACTTCTCCAATTTGCTTTCATCCGTTTCTTCTTTTATCTTATCTTCTGTTTCCTTCGACAATATCCCTTTTTGATTCAATAGTAGAATAATAGACACAGCACGCCCTTCTGCACGTCCTTCGGTGCGTCCTTCGGTGCGCCCTTCCGCACGCCCTTCTTCATAGCTTTCCTCTTTCTCAAGCCGCATATGCTTTTCCTGATCATATTCAAAAATACTCATGGCTATTACCTCCGCACGTTGCTCTCTCAAAAATTCCGCAAGAATTCCTTCTTTGATACAATCTTCAACAGCTTTATCTACCGCCAAACGCAAGTCCATTTTCTTACGATTTTCTCGAATCTTCGTAGTAAACAACATATATTCTTTTAGCAATTGACAAGCCCCCAGCAACTCTTCATTCATTCCCGGATTAATATTATACACAGTAACAATTAACTCCAATTCAGGCTTATCCGTTTGTTTTTGAAACAGTTCCGACAACCGATACTCCATTCGTTCCGGCAACTTTGTATTTCCATTATAAAATACAGCAAAACGCGGCGTCGGAATCTGCACTCTTTTACTTCCGTACAAGTTCTTCTCCGAAACCAGTTTTTGCAATTGTTGTGCCACATAAAGCAGATCGCGTAGCGGTATATTGGGATTTACCGTTGACTGATGTTCATAGAGATTTAACTCAAAAGCAAACATGCAGGAAACGTCGTTCTTCATTCCCATATAAACTGCTTTTTCCAATGTGGTAATTTCCAAATCATCCTCATTGGTGAAATTGGTTTTATTTACCGCATTGTACAAACTTAATAACGCCTTCTTCTCTTTAAACAGCATGCGAAAAACCGTATCTTTATAGTTTCTCTCTACTGCCGGGACTAACCCCGCATCTCCCATTTTTCGTGACGCGCTTTCATTCTGCGCACAACCAAAACACTCTGTGCATTTCATACACATACCTCCTTATTCCGCAAGAATTCATAAATCCCTGCTTATGTTGTAATTGAGAATTAAAGCATGGATTTTCAAGAATTCCTTTGAACTAAGGATAAAAGGCGAGAATGCCGTGATTTGTATAGGCTTAATTGCTTCTACAAAAAGAAAATATGCTTTGTGCTCATTTTAACACCGGAACAAAGCATGTGCAAGATATTTATCCTATCAATTCCCCTTCAAATCAATTGCTTCCGCATATCTGACCATCTCCAAAATAATACCTAAATACATTTGATTATTTCCGCTCATCCCTTTATAATATTACCGGGGAATACGAATCGCGGAATATCCTCATGAATATTTGTACTGAAAGGAACGTTTAAATGAACTCTGTTAATACTGAAAACATTTTGCCACGTACTGATAAATCCAAAGCCGCCCTTGCCTCTTTCATTCTAGGTTTGGTCTCCTTAGCCGGCATGGCGCCCCTTGCATTTGTTTCTATTGTATTTGGCATCATTGGCTTGCGCAATGTCAGGAAATATGATTTGCTCGGTAAAAAAGAGGCAATGACCGGTATTATTGTATCGATTGCCAATATCATTTTGTCCGCTATCATCATTTTTCTCTTTTTCTTTGGCACGGGTACGTTTTTTAAGGGTATGATAAATTCCAAAACGAAAGACTTTGAGGTAGTAGCATCAAATGATATGGGAGAATGTGCACTTTATCTGTATCTTGATAAAGATACCGGCTATAGCAAGTGCCCTCCGGAGCTTGAACCCTACATCGGCACACGTATCATCCTGACCGATGAAACGTTTGCGCAACTTCCGGAATCTTTGCAAAAGGCTTTGTCTGTAAACTACGATTCCATCCGCTGCCCCGAGCCTGTTTATCGTCCGACCGGCAAAGAACAGTATGCAATCGAGGTGAAAGAATACAGCTTTAAGATTTTTGTTATAAATGAAAAAGAAGAATGGCAGACATTCCCGCTTATGACTACGCTTTATTAAAAAGGCGTAGTCTTTTTTTGTCAAACCGTAAAATCTAAATATTATGCAAAGATTCTATGTTTTTTGATATACCGTAAAAATCAAACCCTCTACAATATACGTATCAATTTTTACCCGAAAAATCTGATAAAAGATATCTAGGTGAAAGGCAGAGACATATGAATCTACTTGTTTATTTCTATTATCCCATATTAGTATTTGTTCTTTTTTATGGCATAAAAAAAGCCCCCAAGGGAGCATTTCATGAAGGCTTTCTGTCTATTTCACAAACAAAGGCTTTACAAGGCTTTGCTGCCATCGGCGTTGTATTTCATCATATCGGACAGAATACCTGCGCGCCTTGGTTGCCTTCCGGGAATATCATCCATGGTCTGGAACCGTTCGTTCCAATCGGATATCTTTGTGTTGCACTCTTTTTCTTTTGCTCCGGTTACGGATTGATGAAAAGCTATCAGACAAAAGAAAACTATCTGAAAGGGTTCTTCATCCGTCGCGCTTTGCATCCGCTCCTGCTTTTATTTATCACGGATGCTGTTTTGATTTTTCTGGTAACTTTTTTTCCCCGCAATTTCCCTGAAGTATCAAGTTTCATCATTCCAACACCGTTTCATATGGGCGGTGCAGTCTTGGTGAATGAATATTCATGGTTCATTTATTCGCTTTTGTTTCTGTATGCAGCGTTCCTTATCGGCTTTCGCATATTCTCAAAGCACAGGTTACCTGCCATCATATTTGTCATCCTTGCAACTGTGGCTTATATCCTGTTTTGCGACTGGTGGATGTATGGAAACTGGTGGTACAATTCCATTCTTTTATTTCCGATTGGCCTTTTGTTTGCCGCATACGAAAAGCGTCTTGTTCCGGTAATGCAGAAGCATTATTGTAAAGCAATGATTATCACGCCGGTTCTTTTCCTTTTGTTCTTTTTATGTGCAGAACACCTCAGTATGTTTCTTGGTATTTTCGGAATACAGCTCTCCTATTTTCCGATGAAGTGGATGACACTCCTTTCAGAAACAGCGGCGGCAACTTTGTTTGTTTTTTCTTTGATTTTATTGGGAATGAAAATACAATTCGGCAATAAAATACTTGCTTTCTTCGGTGCAATTACTGCGGAATTATACCTGGTTCACAGTGTTTTTCTTCGCGTTTTTGTTACATCATTCGAGCAGTCAGGATTTGCGACCATAGACAGTCTCCCCCTTTACATACTTGTTATATTGGGGCTTAGTACCGCCGTTTCCTACGGATTATTCCTATTGAACAAATTCATTGTAAACAAAGTATCAAAGAAACCACTTATCCTGAAATTGCTGAAAACCGATTTTATTGTTATTCTTTTCATCCTTCTTGGTTTTCTCCTATTTGCGACAATCAGTATCCGTAACGAAAGTCAGCAGTTTTCTAAAGAGTGGAGCGATGAAATGGATGCCTTCCGGGAAGAAAATATACGATTTGCAGATGTGGACGGACAAAAAATGGCAGCATACGTGCTCGGTGAGGGCGAACACACCATTGTATTGCTTGGAGGATCTTTTGACTATTTCTCAACCATTGGCATGCGTCCGCTTGCAAATCTCCTTGCAGAAACTAACCGTGTGGTTGTCCTTGACTACTTTGGCTGTGGCTTTAGTGACCCGGCAGCAACTGAACGTACGGCTGACCGTTATGTCTATGAAATAAGAACAGCCTTAGCTTCATTAGGGGAGAAAGGGCCTTACATTCTGATGCCGAATGAGATTTCCGGACTATATGCGCTTTTATACGCAACCGAATATCCGAAAGAAGTAGAGGCCATCATCGCTTTGGACACAATCGTAGCGGCGCGTGCAGACGACATTACTGACGCACTTAATCTGACACCCGATGCCTACCGTATCCGTTTAAAACGCGAGGAAACAGCCTTTCATCTTTTAAACGAATATGCGCGTTTTACAGGTCTTAACAGAGCAACCTGGTTTATCACGGAACATCAGTTCAAATATTCTCAATCAGAAAATACTATGCCTCTTCTTGAGGAGCTTTATCATATTCATGTCGGAAACGAAACGAATTTGAACGCACTTGCGCACAGCTATGATAACCATCAGCGCTTGGCAGGCATCAGATATCCTGCCGAATTACCGGTGCTCTCACTCCTTGGTTCCAAAAGCGTTGAAGGATACCACTATCCCGAATCCGACTGGCGAGCGCTCCATGATTCCCTGATTACCAATCCGGAGATTCAGGAAGTCAAAGAAATTCCCGGCAACCCATATTTCGCTTTCTCACTTCCGAAAGCAATCGCCGAAGAGGCGAAAACCTTTATTGACAATCTTCCTTAATTCTTCCGGGGAATTTTCTCCCGCTTTCATACTAGCGAGATACTTCCCCGGAACTTTTTTATCACCGTAATTCCAAACAGCGTATGGATAAAAAACAACGGATATATTATAATGGATTCAAGTGTCCAAAGTACAAATCACCTGTGCCCGCACATAGGTGATTTCATGAAATAAAAAAGAGGTGTCCGTATGTCCAAAGAAGCTCAATCCATACAAAAAGGGCGTTTCATCGCCCTGCTTCCTATCTTTATTTTCCTGATTCTTTTTCTCGGAATGGGAATCATAACCGGTGACTTTTATAAAACACCGGCAATCGTAGCTTTTCTGATTGCTCTGCTGGTCGCTTTTGTGCAAAACAGAAAACTTTCTTTTGCAGACAAATTCAAAGTCATCACCAAAGGTGTCGGTGAAGAGAATATCGTCACAATGTGCTTAATTTTCCTTTGCGCGGGAGCTTTTTCCGGTGCAGTTACTGCTTCAGGTGGTGTTGAAAGCACAGTAAATCTGGGCTTATCCGCAATTCCCCCACAGTTCGCAATTCCGGGACTTTTTGTAATCGGCTGTTTCATTTCCCTCTCCACGGGAACCTCCGTCGGCACAATCGCTGCGCTTGCTCCGATTGCGGTGGAAATCAGCCATAAAACAGGCTTTTCCATGCCGCTTTGCATCGGATCCGTTGTGTGCGGTGCGATGTTCGGCGACAATCTTTCCATGATATCGGATACCACCATCGCAGCAGTTAAAACACAAGGATGTCAGATGAAAGACAAATTTAAAATGAATTTCTTTCTCGTGCTTCCGGCTGCTTTGATTACACTGGTTATTTTCTACTTTCTCAGTAAAAATGCCAATTATGAAGTTAGCGGTTCCTTACAATACAATCTATGGCAGGTACTTCCTTATTTACTGGTTTTAGTAGGAGCTCTTGCCGGCTTGAATGTTTTCATCGTGTTAATCGGCGGAACCGTCTTCTCCCTGATTGTAGGTGTTGCAACAGGCGCATTTCCGCTCACTGACATTTTTGTCGCAATCGGTGGCGGAGAAGTTGCCGGCAGAAGCATCGGCGGTGTCATCGGTATGTATGACATCACCGTCATCTCCATCATTGTTGCCTGCATCGTAGCTCTGGTAAAAGAATACGGCGGTATCCGCTTTATCCTCAATCTCATCAAATACGGAATTAAAGGAACACGTGGTGCGCAAATCGGCATTGCCGGCCTTTCTCTCATCGTAGATGCCTGCACCGCAAACAATACGGTTGCCATTGTGATTGCCGGACCGATTGCCAAAGAAATCAGCGAAGAATACGGCGTTGACCCAAGACGCTCTGCTTCCTTACTTGATATTTTCAGTTCTGTCGGTCAGGGACTGATTCCCTATGGCGCACAGTTACTGACAGCTGCATCAATTGCCTCAATTTCACCGTTTGAAATCATACCATATATGTATTATCCGATATTGATGGCTGTCAGTTCTTTATTGTTCATTTTATGCAGCAAAAAAATCAAGGCATAAAATAATCGCCAATGTCTGTGATATCTTCCTTATCGTTCTGTGAGTAAGATTTGGTATTCAGTCATTGGCGATATACATTTTAACCCTCTTTGCATCCGTCAATGGTATGGTGCAACTGCTGAAACAGATCTTTATAACGGATCATGTCTCCTTCGAATTTCACAACGGCCACGTGCAGATGCAACGGAATCTGCTTATCTTCAAAGATAAAAGTCTGTCCGTTTTTGCTACGGATTTGTTCTGCAAGTCCGGAAGCATATTCTATTTCTTTCCGATTCGTCAGAATGACAAATTCATCTCCGCCGATTCGAAAAACGATATCTTCCTCACCGGCGGCATTCTCTAAACGGCTAAGCGCCTCAAGCAGTGCCAAATCCCCTGCCTTATGGGAAATCTCGTTAATCGGAACCAGCGATTTGATGTCTGCGCAAACGAAATAACACTCTTTTCTTTCCTTAAAAACTTCGTATAATTCACTAATATCTACATTTTTACCCATCATTGTACCTCCATTCTGTTCCGGAATACAGCGCTTGGGATAGAGCTCCGCAACATGCACGCTCTCACGAAATTCTGAAGGATTACAATTCCAAATGCTTTTAAAAGCCCTGCTGAAAGACTCATTCGTCCCATACCCGCAATCCAGCGCAACATCCAGAACGCTCCGTTCCGGCTGTGCCTTAATCATCTTCGCAGCAAACATCATCCTGCGTCTGATTAGATAATCCCGCACACTGATGTTATTGATACAGCGAAACATTTTCTCAAGCGTCGATTTGGAACAATAACAAGCCTTCGCCACATCCTCAGTCCGGATATCCAGCTGCAGATTCTCTTCAATATATGAAATTGCACCCGCCAAAATCTCTAACTTATCCACAATACTCTCCCGTTTTCCATTGCTCCGTCCAACGCGTCTGAATCGGAGCATTTTGACTCTATGTCATGAATCTGAAGTACTTCTGATACTACTATATCAAACGTTTCTTTTTTCGACTTGACTTTTTGAGTAAAATAACTGTTTTCACTGTTTCGTTCTCTACTAACTCCTTCGCACCTTACTCCGCCGGATTCACATGCACCATGATGTGCTTTACCTTATCGAAATTGTTTTCAATGGCATCATGCACTTCCTCGGCAATCCCGTGTGCCTTCCGCAGGGAATATGTTCCGTCTACCTGAATCTCTAAATCCACGTAGATTCTATTTCCGAATACACGTGTCCGAAGCAAATCAATACCTTGCACCTCTTTATTCTGCAGAATACACTTGCGAATCGCCTCCTGCGTCTCTTCATCGCAGGCGTGGTCCACCATTTTATCCATTGCGTCCTTGAAAATATCAAATGCCGCTTTGGCAATAAAAATAAAAATCACAAGGCTCGCAACCGAGTCCATGATTGGAAATCCCATTCGCGCACCGAGAATACCAATCAATGCACCAATCGAGGAAAAAGCATCCGAACGATGATGCCATGCATCTGCCATAAGCGCTGCAGAATCAATTCTTTTGGCATGAAGACGCGTGTACCAGTACATTGCCTCTTTAATGACAATAGAAACAATTGCGGCAATCAGAGCAGGAATACCCGGAATGACAAGTTCCTCATAATTTCCGGATAAAATTGTCTTAAGAGCTCCGGCTCCGATTCCAAGACCTGTGATGAGAAGCACAACCGATAATACAACTGCCGCTACACATTCCAGTCTCTCATGCCCGTACGGATGCTCCTTATCTTTGCTTTTACCCGCCATTTTAATCCCAATCATCACTACAAAAGTGCTGAAAATATCCGATGCAGAATGCACTGCATCACTAATCATCGCTGACGAATGCGCCAGAATTCCCGACAGTAGCTTTCCCAGTGCAAGCACTACGTTCATGATAATTGTCACCCATGCAACGCGGTTTGCCACTTGGGTAAAATTGTCCGTTTCTTTTCTCATATTTCGTTTCCTCCGATAGATAATATTATCTCTCTATGGCACTCACTGTATGTTGGGATTTCTGCTGAATCTGCGAGATAGGTAATTCCCGGGGTATTAGCCCTTTTACAAAGGAAGCTATTACTTAAAAATTTCCCATAAGATAGAACAAAGAGTCCGCGGCGGACTCTCGCGTCTGGCGCGGTTGCGACAGCAACATCTTCCTTACGCGCGAGTGTGCATCCTTAGCGGAGCTTTTTTATTGCATAGGAATTTCCTATGCAATAAAAAACCCACGATACCAGTATGTTAGCAACTACTGTCCCGTGGGGAAATACTTCCACTGTCACTTTAAGTGACCCGACTCCATGACACGCTGTCACGGTCTGCTCAGTTTGTACTGTATTTTTGCAGTGCAAAGAGTTTCATATAAAATAACATGGCGTGGTATATTTGTCAATTGCTTTTTCTGCGAAATATGGCACCTTTTCCAATCTATCCCTCCATTGGACTTCCTTCATTTCTTCGCATAAAATTTAATTATCAGGACGTATGAAAGGAGAAGCTTCTATGTTTGATCATTTTAAATTAGAATATTTATCCGCTGCTTGGGAAATATCCCCCTTTTGTTTTCTTATACTGATTTTTTCATTTATTTTTGTTGCAGTACCAATCGTTTTCATTCCGGCAGCATTAATCATGAAAGGTGCCAAACCCATACACTATCTCTCTTATCACAAAAATCACTTTCAACAAACGTTTCAGTTTCATTGTGAATCCTGTAAACAAATTGTCACCTCGAATGATTCCAAATGCCCGCACTGTGGCGCCACCTATACCGACAACCCGAAATATGTTTCGGCGAAAAAAACAATGCAGCAAAATTATTTGGAATACTTAAAAAAACAAGAGGAAATCATCGAACAGGAAATGGTTCGAATCAAAAAACGACTAAAACTATCACGTTTACTTTCCGATAGATTTGCAGCACCCTCCTTCTTCAATTTCGAGTTAGGAACCCCTCCAACCTATACTCCTGCCTGGGATTATGAATTTAGCTGTGAATACTGTAATAATAAGCTTCGCGGATTAAGCAGTGACGAATGCGGATGTCCTAATTGCGGTGCTTCCTATCAGAACAACCTGGAATTACTCATTCGCGAAGAAGAAGACAAGGTTGAAAAATGTCATTATGAACAATATCAGGAACTAAACAAGATTAAAACGGAGCAAAACGAGAAAAACAATAAGGATGATGTTGCTCACTACAAAAAATACGGCAAGCTTTACAAAATGAACGATCTTACATCTAACCCTGTATTGGGTATGTTTAAAATGTTTTTCGCCTTTTTCGTCTTCTATGCTATTGCATATATCATTGCACTTCTCTATATCATGTACAAAAGCGCATAAAATCTCAAATTTCCGGAAAGAACCGTTTTGAATGCGTCGGTACTTAATGAGCATTCTTGCGAATTTAGTACCGCTACGTATTCACCGAGCGCGAACGTGTTCTTGAGGAAATATAGAAGTGGCCGGAGCGACAGGGAGGAAGGCCGCGCCGAACGGGTAGAAAATATGATATCTGTGCTGCCCATATCATCTGCTGGTCTGTATATTTATTTGGCATCTTCCCATATCTCCCTTCTTCTTATGTATTCTTCCTCATTTCCAATTACATTTCCTCTACTAAGAAAAACTGCAGACATTCGAGGTGTTTCTCCCGGATTTGTATCTTCTGGCGCATTTAAAAAAGGCTTATCAGGTCCAAACTTTAATTTATCAAAAAAATCGTTTCCTCTTGATGCATTTTCCTTAAAATATTCTTCTATATAGCCCATATCTGTGGTATCCACCATGATTATAGACAGTGAAACAGGAAGCATTTTATTCTCCTGCGTGTACTTTGCTACAGTTTCTGTAAAATATCGATACTCCTCTTCATACTGTTGGGTTGTTCCAATAGACCTATCCACATAAATATCCAAATCCATACTACCGGTTTGTCCCTCTGGCTTATTTTCCAACATCTCTTCCAATGTTCGATTCCTAATATCTGTGAATCGTCCGTTCATTTCATTTACAATATGAGCATCCGTCCTAAAATACGCCCCCGGAAAGAACTTCTGCAAATCCTTCTCCAATATCTCATTGATTAAGGATGCCGTGTAGCGTTCGTAGTAATCATCCTGATCAATGTTAGTTGTTCCTGTACTATCCGAAAACCTCGCTTCGAACAGCACTTCCGGATTATTCACCGGTGAACACGTCGCATAGAATACACTTGAATAAGATTCGTCAATTCTTACATTGAACTTCTCGCCATACTTAGCTTCCAGCGCGGCCTGGGCATTATCAATACGAGGTGGTGGTGGCTGTAATTTACAGCCATTCATCATAACTGCACCTGCCACCAGCATTGTCATCAGCAACAGGGATATGATTCTTTTTGATTTTTTCATGTTCCTTCAAATTCTCCTTTTTATTTTTTATCTACGTTAAGAAAGCCGGGTCGCTTTCATTGTTTTCATTTTTATGTTTGTAGATTTTATTATAACAGTTGAATATAAACTATTTATAAACTTTTGGGTGATTTTTGAAATTTGATCAAAAAAATCCTATTTCCCTGCTCCGCTTCTTGATATGCTGCTTCATATCCGAGGCGCGGTTGCTTCTCCATATTTCCGGAAAGAACCGTTGTGAATACGTCGGTACTTAATGAGCATCTATGCGAATTTAGTACCGCTACGTATTCAACCGAGCGCGAGCGTGTTCTTGAGGAAATATAGAAGCAGATGCGCCGAACGTAAAAAAGCGGTCCGCAAATGCGGACCGCTTTTCGTTTTATGATTAGTTTGTAATAATCTGCTCTGTTTCTTTGTTGAATACGTGAATCTTCTCAACGTCTAATGCAAACTTAATTGTATCGCCAGGTCTAGCAGTTGTTCTGGAATCAACTCTAGCTGTCATAGGATACATATCAAGGTTGAAGTATAAGTAAACTTCTGCACCAAGTAATTCGTATACGTTGATAGTAGATTCGAATACGCTCATAGGTGAGCTTTCTACGTACATTTCGTTATCATATACGTCTTCAGGACGGATACCGAATGTTACGCTTCTTCCGTCATATCCACCTTCGATTAACTTCTTAGATTTAGCAGGAGGAAGAGGGATGGAGTGACCAGCAACCTTAAGGTAAGCTGTCTCGCCCTGTACTTCAACAATTGCATCAAGGAAGTTCATCTGAGGAGATCCCATGAAACCAGCTACGAACAAGTTCTGAGGCTTGTCATAAAGGTTCTGAGGAGTATCAACCTGCTGGATAACACCGTCTTTCATAACAACGATTCTGGTACCAAGTGTCATAGCCTCGGTCTGGTCATGTGTTACGTAGATGATGGTGGTACCTAATCTCTGGTGTAACTTAGCGATCTCGATACGCATCTGTACACGCAATTTAGCATCCAAGTTGGAAAGAGGCTCGTCCATAAGGAATACCTTAGGATTACGAACGATAGCACGACCCATAGCAACACGCTGTCTCTGACCACCGGAGAGAGCCTTCGGCTTACGATCAAGCAACGGAGTTAAGTCAAGAATCTTAGCTGCTTCTTTAACCATCTTATCGATTTCATCTTTCGGAACTTTTCTTAATTTAAGACCGAAAGCCATGTTATCATATACTGTCATATGAGGATACAAAGCGTAGTTCTGGAATACCATCGCGATATCTCTGTCCTTAGGCTCTACATCGTTAACAAGTCTGTCACCGATTCTTAATTCACCTGAGCTGATATCTTCAAGACCAGCGATCATACGAAGGGTAGTTGTTTTACCACATCCTGAAGGTCCTACGAAGATGATAAATTCCTGATCAGAGATTTCAAGGTTGAAATCTTTAACTGCTTCGAATCCGTTCGGATATACTTTGCAAATGTTTTTTAAGGATAATCCTGCCATTTTTAATTGCCTCCTAAATTTTTAATTGGTCTATACGACCACGTCTTTAATGAGTATACAAAATACTGACTTTTTTGGCTATACCAAGATTCCACAATTTTTCTTCAAATCATTGTAACTATTGCCAAGAATCATGTCAAAAGTGTGAATTGTTTGGCAGGTTGCATAAAGGATTTATATTTCGTTGTGCAACATGTCAATCTTCTTTCGGACGGCTTTCACCATATCAATTTTTTCATCGGAGTATAGCGGATTCCGTCATCCTCCTGCTCTTCTGCACGGTCTTTAAAACCTATGCGATGATAGAAACCGACCGCATAGGGAGAAGCATTTACCGTACAGACATACTCATCTTTTTCACGCATATACTCCCACAGTGTCTCCATCAGTGCCGTTGCTACTCCCTGCTTATGATATGCCGCATCCACAAATAAAAGAGAGACATGACATTTGCTGCGCAAAGAAATCATGCCTATTATTTTATCGTCAGCGACAGCTACCCATAAATGATATTCTCCAATCATAAACATTCTGTGCAGACCGTTGTCCGATATGAAATTTGAAAAATTCTCAATTCCTTCCTGTGTGTAATCACAGGCCTCAAAACGCATGAAAGTACGCCAGGCTAATGCCATGGCGTCCTCCCATTCGCTCTCTTTGGCCCTGCGGACCTCAAAGTTTAATGCTGTTCTCATTTCGTAAACCATCCAAGGATTGTATCCCACAACCCTTTAAAAAAGTTGCCGATTGCAGTCCAGATAGAAGCTTTTACCTCATCTGTAAGCACTTCATCCAGTTTCGCTTTCGCATCTTTTAAAATTGTTTCGCCGTATTTCTCATATAAGTCGCCGGCCTGTTCTAAAAGTTTCTTCGGATCAATATCAAGCTTGCCGATTTTTTCCATCAGGGAAACAATCATTTCAAGCTGTTCCTCTGTTAAAGTTATATCATACTCTTCTGCCGCTTTCTCGACAATTTCACGGATTTTCTCCGGATCATCAATGCCGGCTGCCACAATTTCCGCTTTCACATATTCCATGAATTCTTCCACTTCAGTGGCTTCGCCAAAGCTTTCTCTCAAGCGACCGAGTACAACCAATTCTTCCATAGCAGTATCCTGTGCTTCTTCGGATAATGTTTCTCCTGCCATGTTCTCATATGCTTTCATTGCACCGATTAATGCTGCCGTTCCGGAAATCGGAGACGGTCCGACAATAATAATCTCAGCATCCTGTACCCCGGAGGTGATCAGCGCGTTTCTGTACATATTGATTGTACAATACGTGATATTCTTCGTGGTAACCATCAAACCGCTTCCCGCCGGTTTCTGCTTTACCATAACACTTGATAAAGAACGGGTTCCAATTACAGAGCTTTCTATATATCCGTCCAGATATTCATGCTCCATCTGGTTCGTGATGTGTACCACATTGTAATTGGATAAATCTTCACCAAGAATTCCCATCGCATCAAGTACGGTTGCAAGCTGCTCCGGTGTCAAATCAGCACCGAGCGCAAGATACGGTCTTGGATCAATCTCTACTGCACCTGTTGTTCCGGTCTCATCTCCGGAAACATCTTCGCTTTCTTCTTTTTTCTCTACGGAAGATTCTTCCTCTGCGGTCTCCTCCGTCGATTCTGCTTCGGAAGTTTCTGCTTCAGAAGCTTCTGAGGTTTCTGCCTCTTCAATCGGACGTTCCGTCGCAAGAATCTCTTCTTCTGCCGCAAAAACCGTAAATGACTGTGCCGAAAGCAACAACGCAATCAGCCCTAAACAAACAATTTTTTTCATAATTTTTCCTCCTATTGACAGAAGGTTAGCAGATTTCCGCTCCTGCAGGCATTTCTTTCTCGGGGGTCATCAACGCAATATTGCCATCTGCATCTTCAGCACAAAGGAGCATGCCTTCCGATACAATACCTGCTAAAGTGGCGGGTTTTAAGTTCACAAGAACCATAACCTTTTTGCCTACCATTTCTTCTGCCGTATAATGACTCTTAATACCGGAAACAATTTGCTTCACTTCGCTTCCGATACGCACCTGTGAGCAAAGCAGCTTTTTGGACTTCTTTACCTCTTCACAGGCAATAATTTCTCCTACCTGGAATTGCAACTTTGCAAAATCATCATATAAAATTTCAGGTTTCTTTTCAATATCAATCACAGATTGTTCATCTTCTTTGGCTTCGGGAGCCGCATTCTGCGCAGCACGCGCTGCAAACATAGCTTCTGCCTTTTCTACTACTTCCTTCGCATCCAGACGTGCAAATAAAATTTCAGGTTTCTCTGTCACTTTGTTATTGTCAGGATACAAACCGAATGTTCTCAAATCATCAAAAGCACGCAAAGAGGTGTTCATCTGCTTTGCAATATTCTCAGCAGTGCGGGGAAGGAAGCTTTCCAAAAGAGACGCACCGATGATAATACCTTCTGTTAAGTTGTATAAAACAGTCGCAAGACGGTCTTTCTTTGCTTCATCCTTGGCAAGTACCCAGGGCTCTGTTTCATCAATATATTTATTGCAACGTTTAAAGAGTGCAAAAATCTCTGTCAGCGCATCTGCAACATGAAGAGTTTCCATTTTACCCAGTACCTTATCAAGCGCAGCGGTTGCAACTGCCTTTAAGTCTGCATCCACGTCTTCTTCCACGCCTTTGTTACAAACAACACCGTCAAAATACTTATTACTCATGGAAATAGTTCTGTTTACAAGATTACCAAGGGTGTTAGCAAGGTCGGAATTGATTCGTTCCACAAGAAGTTCCCATGAAATCACACCGTCATTTTCAAACGGCATCTCATGCAATACGAAGTAACGAACAGCGTCCACACCAAAGAACTCCACAAGGTCATCTGCATAGATAACATTGCCCTTGGACTTACTCATTTTACCATCGCCCTGTAACAGCCAGGGATGTCCGAATACCTGTTTCGGAAGCTCCTCTCCGAGTGCCATCAGGAAAATCGGCCAGTAAATGGTATGGAAACGGATAATATCCTTACCGATTAAGTGCAAGTCAGCCGGCCAGTTCTTCGCATAGCCTTCGCCATGGTTACCGTCTGCATCATATCCGATACCTGTAATATAGTTTGAAAGCGCATCCAACCACACGTAAACTACGTGTTTGTTGTCAAAATCAACGGGAATACCCCATGTAAAAGAGGTTCTGGATACGCACAAATCCTGTAATCCCGGTAAAAGGAAATTGTTCATCATTTCATTCTTACGGGATACCGGCTGAATAAATTCAGGGTGTGTATTGATATGCTCAATCAGTCTGTCCGCATACTTGCTCATTTTAAAGAAATATGCTTCTTCTTTTGCAGGTTTCACTTCACGGCCGCAGTCCGGACATTTACCGTCTTTTAACTGGGACTCTGTCCAGAAAGACTCACAGGGAGTACAGTAAAGGCCTTCGTAAGCGCCCTTATAAATATCGCCCTGGTCGTATAATTTCTTGAAAATTTTCTGAATCTGCTTTTCATGGTAATCATCCGTTGTACGGATAAACTTATCATAAGAAGTATCCATCAAATCCCAAAGAGACTTGATGGTTCCTGCCACGTCATCCACAAATTCCTTCGGTGTAACACCGGCTTCTTTGGCTTTTAACTCAATTTTCTGGCCATGCTCGTCAGTTCCGGTCTGGAAAAATACATCATAACCATCTTTTCTTTTGAAACGCGCAATGCTGTCTGCAAGTACGATTTCATAGCTGTTACCGATATGCGGTTTGCCGGATGTATAGGCAATTGCCGTTGTAATATAATACTTTCCTTTGTTCATCTCCAAATACCTCCATCTTCGTCAAATTTATCAATTTCTGTTTCTTCTTCATTCTTTACGGGCGAAGCATAATCATCCCCGCCATTGTTCCGCGTCGGCCTTTCGTTGCACGATGTGAAAAAAGCTTCGAGCGGTTACAGCAGGTGCAAATTCCGGAAACGCTGATGTTTTCGCCCGGCACTCCTGCATTGGTCAAGGTAGCCCAAATCACCCGCCACAAGTCAATTTCAAACTTACCGTCTTCTTTTTCAAAATACCATCCGTCTTCTAAATACGTCAGGTCTGCAAATTCATAAAATACATCCTCATCCACTTCGAAACAACACATTCCGATGGAAGGTCCGATCCCTACCAGAATATCCTCCGGTCTGCTGCCGTAGTCATCACACATTCGCTGCACCATCACGGCGGCAATTTCTTTGACCGTTCCGCGCCAGCCCGAATGGGCAATTCCCACAACCTTTTGCTTCGGATCATAGTAAAAGAGAGGCACACAATCCGCAAAGGTTGCCGTTAACACAACCTCCGGCTCGTTCGTCAGAAACCCATCCGTATTTTCACAGCAATAATCACGCAAAAGACCGCTTCCGGCATCCTGCATGGTTACGTTTCTTATATTCGCCTCGTGTGAAAGCGGTGCAATCACCACATTTCTAACATCCACACCGATTGTTTCGCAGAAAATCTCATAATTTTCCAATATATTCTCGCGTGCATCTTCTGTGCGCACGCCCATATTCATCCTGGCAAAAAAACCGTTGCTGACACCGCCTTCTCTGGAAGAAAAAGCATGTACGATCTCCTTATGCTGTTCAAATTCCGGAAAAGTATAATACATTACTTCCCCTACGTAATTTTCCTGCATTGCATTCCTCTCTAACTCAGTCTCCACGGATTGCTTCGCGCTTTACGCTCCGCGATATACTCCTATTGTGGCGTGTACCAAAGTCATGAAACCGCATTTGTGCAAACACATGTGGTTTCATGACTTTGGTACACCGGAATCCGAAACAATAAAACCGTGCGTATCCCGTCGGTTGGCACCGCTACACGTTACCCGGACAGTTAACTAGGCTCAGGTTGCCTTACGGCACCCGAAAGGTTCTACTTAGTGCTGCTTTGTTCCCAACCTGACACGGTTCGTAGATTTTCGTCGCGTAAGACCCAAGCTTCAACGTCACTTGCCCAGGGCGGCTATAACGGCCAAAGACCTCTGTTCAACATCACCCCCACTAAAGCGATGTGGGTACAGGGCACCGCTAACGCCCCGGCTGCACGGTAATTATGAGTATACTCATTTTTTACGCGATTGTCAAATAATAAGTTTACGTTTGATTTTTTCTTTTAAAGCCGCATTTCTGTCGATATAAAAAAGCACAATTGCGCACATCGCCAATGACAATGCGGGATAAAAAGCCCAGTACAGTGTTTCGTGAATTGAAAATGCCGAATTAATCAAAAACTCCGTAACCAGACAGAATAATCCTATAAAGACCAAAGACATTCCCGTAAGCGCAAGATTTGAAATCTTGGTATATTTGCGAAATAACGCAATCACCATGGCAAGAAAGGCAAAACAGGAAATAAGCGGCGCCGCAAAAGGAATAAACCACGCTCCGTCTGTCATTTTTTCTATATAGAAAACATATGCCAATGTACATACCCAGTCTGCCAGAATACTGACAACGGCATTTCCTTTTTTAGGGATAAAAGGAAAAATCAAATAAACATACAAAAGAAAGATTCCCCCAACCGCATACCCGGACCAGCTGATGCCATCCGCAATATTGATGTCGCAAAGAAGCAACACGGGAATCGGCAAAAAGAAAATCAGGCTGACTAATTCCAATATTGACTTTTTATTTGCCTGCGGCATATTTCCCGGATGAGCCATCGGAAAAATCGGAATCACCTCTGCCACACGCTTCTCTTTTTTCATTTCTTCCGGCAAAATCACCGGCGTATTACATAAAGGGCACTTCTTTTCGCCGTCGGAAAGTTCCACGCCACATTTTACACAGTAAGCCATTTTTTGCTCCTTTTATTCAGTCCCGATAACGGTTGTAAAGCCTTCATTCCTTGTATTGCTGTCAATCTTTACGGAAATTCCCATTTTACGTAGTTTGGAAAAGAATTTATACTCCAGCACGGGCTCTCTGATACTTCTGATGAAAGTAATGTACATTTTACCGTCATAGGATATCACACCGCAGTTGTTGGGTGTCGTTGCACGGTTCCCCAAAATGAAATCAAATCCTTCCACATAAGGCTTCATCTCCTCCGGGAGCTTAATATTCCCAAGGTTGGAAATGGAAAGACAGGATTTTTTCTCACCGTTTTTGTCCCAGATAATACGCAGAATAATATTCTTAATAAAAAGCGGAATCACTTTTACCACCGGATTTTCTTCCGCATGAACATTTCCCGCAAAACGGGTATTGAAATGCTTTCCGGTAATCTCCGCGCCCATTTGATGATATACCTGGGAAACAATTTCCTCAAAAGTATAACTTCCCCAGGCAGGATTGATTCCGGGAATTACATATAAAACAAAATTTCTGAGTGTCTCGCTGTCAAAATACTTACGCAGATTTACCGGAATCAGTACGTTGACCGGCTTACGAAAGGTCTGAATCGGTTGTTTCTCATTCTGGATTTCCATAAGGGACTCAATCATAACCGCCGCAAGAAATACCGTAAGACTGACATTGTATTTCTTCGCTGCCGCAAGTACTTCCTCTACAAAAACCCTGCCTCTGATTACCGTTGCATAACCATCCGTCTCCTTTGTTCCTGATACATGGAACGAATTCGGACCTTTTACTTTATTGGTAACTTTCCCTTTGAAGCGGACAAAACTGTCTTCTGTCTCGGATTCTTTTACCGGTTCGTCAATATCAAGAATTCCGTCACCGGAAGGGATTTTGACACCGTATTTTAATCGTATATATTGCGCCGCAATGGTTTTTAAAAAAATCATTGCACCGTTACCGTCCGTTACAACGTGAAAGAATTCCAGCGCACATCGGTTATTATATACAACCACGCGAAAACAACAGGCTTTCATTTCCGCATAGCTGATTCCCGCGAACGGATACGGTCCTTCTTCCAGGATGGGAGGCGGCGTCCTGAGTTCCTCCAGATAATACCAAAACATACCGCGTCGTAACCGCGCGGCAATAGAGGGAAATCTCGGAATTGTCTGTGCAATCGCCTCTGTTAAAATATCCCGGTCAATTTCCTCGGTAAAAGAAACTGATACACGGAATATATTAATCCAATTTCTTCTTTTTGAAGCCGGATACATCTTGGCGGCATTGTCCAGAAGCATCCAGCGGCTGTTCGCCTGTTTTTTCATAAAAATCCCCCAAAATCAAATCTCTGCCGTTCTCTTTTACGACTCTTTCCACTGCAGATGATGAAGCTCACCTTCCATCTGCATACCGGCAAAATCATTCTGACGCAAAGCTTCATATAAAACAATGCTGACGGAATTGGAGAGATTTAAGGAACGGATTTGGGGCAGCATCGGAATGCGGATACAGGTTTCCTCATAATCTACCAGGATTTCCTCCGGAATTCCGGCGCTTTCCTTTCCGAACATAATATAGTCATCCGGACCGAATGCGACCTCCGTATAGCTCTTGTGGGCTTTGGTGGTCGCCATGTAGATTTTTGCACCCGGATTTTTCTCAAGAAATTCTTCAAAATTTATATAACGGCGCACATCCAGATGTTCCCAGTAATCCATTCCCGCACGTTTGATTTCCTTTTCATTCAGACGGAAACCAAGCGGTTCAATCAGATGTAACACCGTGTTGGTTGCTACACAGGTTCTTCCTATGTTGCCTGTATTTGCCGGTATTTCCGGCTGATGTAAAATGATATTCATGCTGTTCCTCTTCTTTATTTCTCTGCGCGAAGACGCTTGATAAAACGCTCCATGCGGCCGATTGCCACTTTTAAGTCCTCAATGGAATATGCATAGGAAATACGAAGAAATCCTTCCCCACAATCGCCAAATGCCGTCCCCGGCACAACGGCAACCTTCTCTTCCTCAAGGAAACGCATTGCAAATTCCTCACTGGTCATGCCAAACTCTTTGATACACGGAAATACATAGAATGCTCCGTACGGCTCAAAACACGACAATTCCATCTGTTTGAACACATGCATAAGATAGCGGCGTCTTTCGTTATAGGATTCCCTCATTTCCGCCACATCCTCATCACCATTTCGAAGTGCTTCCACGGCTGCGTACTGGCTGGTCGTCGGTGCACACATGATAGCAAACTGATGCAGCTTAATCATCTGTTTTAAAATCACCTCGGGACCGCAGGCATATCCCAAACGCCATCCTGTCATGGCATACGCCTTGGAAAAGCCGTTAATCATAATGGTTCTCTCCCGCATGCCGGGAAGTGTCGCAATGGAAACATGAGGTTTCTGGTAGCTTAATTCCGAATAAATCTCATCTGAAAGAACAAATAAATCATGCTTAATAATTACCCGGGCAATCTGTTCAAGATCCTCTTTTTCCATGATTGCTCCCGTAGGATTGTTCGGGAACGCAAGAATAACTACTTTTGTTTTTTCTGTAATTGCATCCTCTAATTCCTGCGCTGTCAAACGGAATTCATTCTCATTTTTCAGCGGAATATATACGGGAACTCCGTCCGCCATTGTGGTACACGGTTCGTAGGAAACATAGCAGGGCTGCGGAATGATAACCTCATCACCTGCGTCAAGCATACAACGCAACGCTACATCAATTGCTTCCGAACCGCCGACGGTTACCAGAATTTCCTTGGCTGCATCGTATGTAATATTCTGTTTTCTCTGTATATAGTTAGAAATCTCCCGACGCAAGTCCATCAGACCTGCGTTTGAAGTGTAGAAGGTTTTACCCTTTTCCAAAGAATAAATACCCTCATCCCTGATATGCCACGGTGTATCAAAATCCGGCTCACCCACACCCAGGGAAATCGCATCCGGCATCTCGCTTACGATATCAAAAAACTTACGGATTCCGGAAGGCTTTACTTCTGTGATTTTTTGATTTAACGGGTTTCTCATGGTGTCAGTTTCAGCCTTTCGTCAGTATTTTTCTGGGTAAGAATCGTTCCGTGATCCTTATACTTTTTCAGAATAAAATGCGTTGCCGTACTAAGAACGGTATCTAAAGTAGACAACTTATCGGAAACAAAATTCGAAACTTCCTTCAAAGACTTCCCTTCCAGAGTTACCAACAAATCGTATGCGCCTGAAATCAAATATACGGAATTTACCTCCGGATAGTTATAGATACGCTCTGCAATGCTGTCAAAACCCTGTCCTCTCTGCGGAGTAACCCGCACTTCAATCAAAGCGCTCACCTTTTCGATGGATGTCTTTTCCCAGTCAATCAAGGTATGATATCCACAAATAATTCCCTCTGTTTCCAGGGCGGCAATTTCATTCACAACCTCTATTTCTTCTTCGCCAAGCATAACAGCCAGCTCCTGCAAATCAATACGGCTGTTCTTCTCGATAATTCTAAGAATACGTTCTCTCATTCTTCGATCCTCCAATGTCTAAAACTTCATTACTTTATACAATTCATCGGTTTTGGGCGGCTCTAAATAGCGCACCTCTCCGTCATTTCTTACGACTCTGTCGTTTCCGGCCGTGGTTTTGCCGATTACAGTTGCCGCAATCCCTTCTTTTGCAAGCTCTCGCACCAGATCGTGTCCGTTATCAGTCGCCATCAACATACTTCCGGAAGAAATCAGTTCATACGGATTAATCTCATAAAAATTACAGATTTCCACCGTTTCCTGACGAATCGGAATCTTTTTCAAATCTACTTCCAATCCGACCTTTGAACCGGCCGCAAGTTCCCAAAGAGCACCAAAAATCCCGCCTTCTGTTACATCATGCATTGCGGAAACGCCGTTTTTCACTGCAATTTCAGACTCCCGCAAAACAGATAAAAAACTGTCAAACTGTTGTGCTTCCCGAATCAGGGAAAGCGGATATCGTGCGGCAAGTTCAGCTTCCTTTTCCTTCGCAATAATGCCCGTTCCCTCAAGACCTACCCACTTGGTCACCACAAGGTCCTGACCGGGCTTTGCCGCTCGTGTCAGACACACGGCTCCTTTTTGTGTTTTACCGATACCGGTTACGGTAAGAACAGGTCTGTTCACGGCAGTTGTTACCTCGGTATGACCTCCTATGACTGCCACATGCAGCTTCTCGCAGGTTTCGTTCACCTGGCGCATCATGGCCTTAATGTCTTCTTCCGTAATTTCTTCCGGTAAAAGGGCGCAAATCAGTAATCCTACCGGCTCTGCCCCCGATGCCGCCAAATCATTCACCGCGACATTTACCGCAAGCATACCGATGTCCTTCGTTGCACCGGTCACCGGGTCTGTACTTACAACAAAAACCTCGTCCTCTTTTAACGTCAAAACGGCGCAGTCTTCCCCTACGCCTGCGCCGATTAATATTTCTTCCTTGGTATTCTTTATCTCTTTTAAAATGGAGCGTTTCAAAACAGACTCCGACACTTTACCTATTTTCATTCTGTTTCTTCCATCCCTACTCGGCTTTATGATTCAACTTACTGCGGTGCACCGGCTGCTTCAGCCCGTTCCTGTGCCAAAAGTGCCGCAGCCACTCCTCTTACATGGTCAATATTCGCCGTACCGATTGCCGCCATGATTTCTGCATGACGCTGCGGATTCGCTGTATTCACTCCGACAACCGCAGTTCTGGGCGACATGGCATAAGAACTGGAATTAATCTGTTCTCTGGACACTTCTACACCGTCTTCTTTGACAATTTTCCAAAGTTTCGCCTTATAGCCGACATGGGCAGACTGCACCTTAACATAGCCGACACCCTGGCCTGCATCCGGAATAATTCGTTCGTAATCCGGGTTAATGGTCTGGACAATTTCATTCTGGAATTCAACCGTACGGTTCGCCGGTCTGGTTTCCACACCATAGATATTAAAAGTAACTTTCTTATCCTCTGTGGTAATTCCCTCGATATAAATAGGGAAGTCATAATTATTCACGAAACGGAAATCCTTACCTGAAGACTCTGCAATCGCGGCATCTTCGGATACCTTCACATACGCAACAACCATGGAATGGTTGTGACGTTCGGTAATCTCAAGCTCGGCACGTAACACTGCATTGTAGAGAGTTGTGGAAACTTGGCAGATACCGCCACCCATGCTGTCTACTACCATACCGTTCAAATAAGAACCAGCCATGAAATAGCCGTTTGCAGTAGTAAACGGCTTTACGTTATCGTAGGTCGAAAACTCTTCGCCGGGGAACAAAACAGTTCCGTCAATCAGGGAAGCTCCGTTGCGCACATTACCGCTTCTGTCTGCGTTAGAAGACTTAAAGCTGGTAGTATACGTACCAATTAAATCTTTGACTTTGGCAAGTTCAACTTCTTTATCAGAAGGATCTTCCACAGTTGTTACCATGCTTACTTCAATCGGCATCTGCGCATCAGAAGCAAGAATTGCCGCTTTGATTGCCTCTGCCGTCGCATCTTTATCTACCATAAGGCCGGTCTTTCCGCCTTTTAAAACGAATTCACCGTTTACTCTCTCTAAAGTCGGATTAACGGCTTTCACTCCGAAATCCATACACTGCTCTTCGACAATCTGTTTCACCAGCTCGCTGTCCACGCTGATGTTGAAATCGAGAACATGACCGTCTGTTTCTATATCTTTACGCTGTTTGTAACGGGCAACAATATTACCTGAAGAACCAAGGCCTACAGCTTCCTCAATCACCTGGGGATTTTCCCATTTGACGCCAAAATCCGCTGCGCTTACTTCAACACTTTTGCCCTCTTCTCCCTGTAAAAGAACCACACACTGAGAAAGAGACTCCACATATTCCTCTCCGAGCGCTCTGGCTTCGTCCTCCGTCAGTCCGGAAAGGTCAATGGTTCCCAGGAAAACACCGTCTAAAATTGTATTCTTCTCTTTTGCCTCTGTTGTCGCTTCATTCCCCACTAAAACGATAGAAACAAGTAGCAAAACCCCCAACAAGTGAACAATTTTTTTCATCTTTACTTCCTCATTAACATTGAAAAATATCAGGTTTCGTTCTATACTGAAAATACGTTCCTAGATTGCCGAAAGAAAAATAGGTACAACCATAGCCAGTACAAGGAAAATAACCAGTACTGTTGCAAATATTTTTTTGGAACGTTTACTGTGCATGTTCATCATAATCTCATACCTCCTATGCAAATGTGCATACTGAAAGGATAATTATATATGAATTTCGCCTTTTTTGCAAGTCTGATCGTCTTTTGCATCTGGCTCGCTTACGAAATCCGCAAACATAATAAAAAAAATAAAAAGAGCACCGAAGCGTTCTGGCAGAAAGAGGCACTTGCCGATTCTGCCCGCAAACAGTCTCTGGATAACTTAGACTATATCGTCCTTCCGCCGGAAATTCTTCACCTTTTAGACGCAGAATTTCCCGATTCGCTACAGGAATCTGTTAATTTTCTGAAGAATTCGACAGAAAGAAAGATTGTGAACCTTTCTTTTATCACAAATACGGATTTGAAACTCCGCTATGGAGCTGCGAATCTGGAAACCCTTACCGGTTATGACTTAAATTTCACGGCACTGGTTAAACACCTCAATACCGTCGGCGAATTCTTTTACACCGAAGGGGATTCTGACAAGGCGGAAACCGTTTTGGAATACGCCGTATCCGTCCAGAGTGACTTAATCAGCACTTACCGCATGCTCGCCGACCTTTATGTCAGCCAAAACAACGCATCCGGTCTTGATTACCTGATTAACACAGCGTCACTTCTTCCCGGATTGACCAAAGGTCCTATTTTACGTCTTTTACATGACTTGCGCCCTGAGGACACAAATGAGCCAGAAAGCATTCTTGACATTTTGGATTAGGCGCCTTGCATATACTTCTGCCCAGCCGGATGATGTGGATATTATAAAGTATCCAGTGATCCCTGGGCAGTTTTTTCATGAGGTCGAACTCAATTTTCACAGGGTCTTCTTCCTTGGTAAGACCTAACTTACGCGTGATTCTTTTGACATGCGTATCGACTACGATGCTCGGCTCGTGATAGATATTTCCGCGAATGACATTCGCTGTTTTACGACCAACGCCGGGCAGGGCAATAAGGCTTTCCAAATCAGAGGGCACCTCGCCGCCGTGACGCTCCAGTACGGCGTTCGCACAGCCGATTAAATTCACTGCCTTATTATGGTAAAAGCCGGTGGAATGAATGTCCTTCTCAAGCTCGGCAAGCTCTGCCTTCGCAAATGCCTCCACCGTCGGATATTTCACAAAAAGATCCTTTGTCACAATGTTGACTCGCGCATCCGTACACTGGGCGCTGAGAATCGTTGCAACCAGAAGCTCCCAGGGGGATTGATGATTTAAGTAACAGACATACTCTGTCCCATACTCACTATCCAGTATATTCAGAATCTCCTGAATTCTTTCCTTTTGTTTCATGAATTTTCCTCCATGTACTTCTCATATGCTTCTTCTGCCAGAATACGGCGCGTTTCCTCCGTCAGAAATTCCTTCCACATCGGATAATACTTCGCCAGCACGTGGGTATCGTCAAGCGTATACGCTTCTCCGAGCGCACCCGATTCATCGTCAAAAACAGGATTGACATCCATATAAACATGTCCGCGCTCTTTCGCAATCTGCGCAAGCCCCTCATTCATTCTGTCAATGCTTACGTTATTGTAATTTACATCCTTTGCTGCCTTCTTCGCCGTCACATGAAGATTGGCATTTAAAATAATCTGTGCCGCCGGCTGTGTTGTTTCAAGCTCTTCCACGAGCTCTGTGAAACGCTCCATCGTGATATCATAATTATAGCCAAGCTCATTAATTCCAAGAATCACATAAATCCGTTCGTACTGTCTCTCGGCCAGAATTTCCGCAAGATTCGTGCGGCGGTTTAAGCTGTTAATGCGCCGCTGTTTGTGTACGGTGTACACACTCATTCCCGATGCCGTATAAAAGGTTGCTCCCTCAATGCCGGCATATTCCGCAATACCTTCCGCTCTGGAATCTCCGATAAAAAGTGTATTCTCAAAAGAAACTTCTGTCTCTGCCAGAAAATCTTCCAACGCCTTTTCAGGTTCAGCTTCGCTAATTTCATCCGACGCATCCCCGCTTTGCGTTTTTTTATCCGTAACCGGCTCTTCGGTGTCTTCTTCCGAAAGTTCATGCAGTATCATTTCTGTCGGCAATTCCGGCAATTCGGGCGATTTTAGCGTATTTTCATCAAACTGCCCCGGTGAAGAAAAGGATAAATCCTTATCGGAAAGATAGAACACACCGCATACAAACACCGCAAGCAGTAACGTTACGCAAATGTTTGATACAATATTTTTCATATATAATGCTTCCTTAAAATCTGAAATATAAAAAAGGATTATTCATCCCACGGTACATGCAATATGCCGAACCCGCCAGCACCAGCGTCAGACCAATGGCTTTGAGCGGCACGGGCCATTTCTTCAGCCACTGATACGGGAAGCGGAAAGAAAAGAAAAGCCCCGCTGCCAGAATGTACCAGTAATCCCACAGATATTTGTAATAATCAGTTGCCTGCGCAATTGCATTGAATCCGTCAAACGCAAAGAGCTTCGAGAAAAAAATCCCGATCTGTTCCAAATCCGTTATCGCGAAAAAGACCCAGCTAAGCGGTATCATAAGCCACATATACAGATGCCCCAGCCATTTGACGCGTTCCGTGACTTTACGCCAAAACAACTTTTCCAAGACAATCAAACTAAATAAAACCAATCCCCATAAAAGGAAATTTATGGTGCTGCCGTGCCAGATTCCGGTAAAAATCCACACTACAAGCAGGTTGAAAATCATACGCAAAAAGCCTTTTTTATTTCCGCCGAGCGGAATATAGACATATTCCCTAAACCAGGCACCTAACGTAATGTGCCATTTGCGCCAGAATTCCGTCATGCTTGTTGCCGTATAGGGATGTTCAAAATTTCGCGGCAGCTTAAAGCCGAGCATTCTGCCAAGTCCGTATGCCATCAGGGAATAACCGAAGAAATCGAAATAAATCTGAAACGTAAATGCGATAATACCAAGCCACGCAAGCGGGGTGGAAAGACTGTCAAAACCGATAGCGCAGATGCGCTCCCACATCGTACCGCACGGGTTTGCCAAGAGCACCTTAAGCCCGATACCGAATACGAAAGATTCCATTCCCTTCCAAAAAAGCGTAACCGTATGCTTCCTTTGCTCCAGGTCCTTCGACACCGCATCATAAGTCACAATCGGTCCGGCAATCAGCTGCGGAAACATACAGATATAAGTTGCAAATTTAAGAAGTGAGTATTCCGCTTTGTATTTTTTACTCAGGACATCCGCAAGGTAGGAAATCCCCTGAAAGGTATAAAAGCTGATGCCCGCAGGCAGAATCCAGGAGCGGTTATATGGGAACAGTCCTGCATATTTAAAGCTGAACAACCAGAAAATGTGAAAAATTACACAGAGAAAGAAGACAGGCTTTGCCGCCTTGGGGAAGCGTTCCATCAGAACTCCTCCCATGAAATCCACCAGCACACACGCAACCAGGAGCAGGCTGTACCAGGGACACTGCAGGGACCCTGCCGCATAAAAGGCAAGACTTCCAAACAACAGAATCCAGTTTTTACACTTTGCCGGCATCAGGTAATACAAGCTTAAGAAAACCGGCAAAAATACAAAAATAAACTCCAAACTGCTAAAAACCATTTATTTCATCCGTTTCCGTCACCAATGCATTGCCGGTGACAGGATTCCTTTTTGTATAATCAAATATTAGATATTGCCCCAAAGTGCCTTTTTGATTCGGAAATGTTGCAAAATATTCCGTATGCGTCAAGGCTGAGCGCTTCTGCAAAAGAAGCGGACCTTTGGCAAAAGAGGGACGGCTCTTCGGGTTCTCGCGCAGGTAATAATCCAGCGTAAGTAAATCTTCGAAGTGCTGCTTTTGCTCAGGCACCACCTCATCCACAAATTCCAACAGTACCTCATAGCGACGACTTCTCGCAGGCGTCTGCACAAAATACCCCTTCTTTTCATAAAAGCATGCCAACGCTTCAAACATCTCAAACGGCGTAGAAAAATACTTCTCCAATGCCGCAACCGTGTTCGCAAACTGACCGCTGTTTGCATAAAGGGAAAGCATCTCTTCCACCTTCTTCAATCGTATCACATCCTCATACGAAATCCAATTGGTAGATAATACCTCGTAAGGCTCCTTCTCTTCACAGATGATGCCGTAAACATCACGCATCTCTTCCATGTATGAGCCGTGCAATACCTTCAAAAATCCGAGCTGCAAATCATTGCCGCCCATCGCATATACTTCATTAAAAGAGCGAATAAAAGAAGCCATATCCTCATACGGCAGTCCGGCGATTAAATCAAGGTGCAGATGCATATTGTTAAATTCCCGAAGCTTCGCCACATTTTTACAAAGTTTCTCCATATCAGTGGTTCTTCGGATTTCGCAAAGCGTCTCAGGGTTAGTGGTCTGTACGCCGATTTCAAGCTGCACCTGGCCGGAACGCATATCGGCAAGACAGTTAAGCTCCTCTTCGGTGATGATGTCCGCCGCAATCTCGAAATGAAAATTCGTCACGCCGTTATCATGTTCCTTCAGATAACTCCATATTTCAAGCGCACGCGTAGGATTGGCGTTGAAGGTACGGTCAATGAATTTGACCTGTTTTACCTTGTTTGAAAGGAAGAAATCCAGTTCCTCTTTGACCATCTCCATGGGCCTGAAACGCACCCTTTTATCAATGGAGGATAGGCAATAGCTACAGGAAAAAGGACAGCCCCGCGATGACTCATAATATAAAATGCGATTTTCAAACTCAGCCGGCACTCCGGCGCAGCCTTCCTGCTTATACCAGAAAGGAATCGATGCCAGATCAGGCAACGCTCCCGCTTCATTCACAAAATCCCTCGTCGCAAGCCCGGGGACACTCCGCAAAGCCTGCTCCAAGTCCTCGTTCTCCCTGTTTGCGTAGCAGGATAAAAGCTTTGCAAAAGAAACCTCGCCTTCTCCAATCAGAATCCCCTTTACCGCCGGATTCTTCGAAAGCACCGCTTCCGCACAGTAACTTACTTCCGGACCGCCCAAGTAAATATCGGTTGCCGGAAGGATTTTACCCAAATCCGCAATCAACTCTTTGATTAGGGAAATATTCCAGATATAACAGGAAAATGCCAGCACATCCGGCCGGCCTAAATAGATTTCCTGTCTTATTTCTTCCATTCTCTGGTTAATCGTAAACTCCCGAATCCGGACGGACTCCTTATATTCCCCGGCGCAGGCGCGCAAGGAATAAACCGCCGGATTCGAGTGTATGTATTTGGCATTGATGCCAATCAAATCAATTATCATTCCGGTTTCTCCGTTCATTGAAATGAAAGAACGGACACATCCGATTCGTGCCCTTATTCTTCCTTTTTGCCTCCCGCGATTACTTCCACGGATTTGCTGAAGAAGGATTTCATCTTCTCACTCTTTGGATGCTCAAAAACCTCTTCCGGTGTGCCCATCTCTTCAATGACACCATCAGCAATGAAGATTACCTTATCTGCGACGCGACGGGCAAATTCCATCTCATGCGTTACCACAATCATGGTGCTGTCGGAAGTCTTCAAGCCACTGATTACCTTAAGCACTTCTCCCGTAAGCTCAGGGTCAAGCGCACTGGTCGGTTCATCAAAGCAAAGAATGTCCGGATTGAGAATCAGGGCTCTCGCAATTGCAACACGCTGCTGCTGACCTCCGGAAAGCTCGCACGGGTAAGCGAAACGCTTCTCGTACATACCGACACGCTTTAAGATTTCCTCTGCTTTCGCTTCGATATGCTCCATTGCCTCTTTGCGCATCTTTTTATCTGCTTTGGCCTTCTTTAAACGTTCATCTTCCAAAAGCTTTGCCGCCAGTAAAAGATTATTTAACACATTATACTGCGGAAACAGATTAAACTGCTGGAACACCAGTCCGAAATGCAGACGCTTCTCACGCAATTCGCGGTCTGACATCCTATGCTCTGATTCCCCGTCAAAAATCACGTCATCGTTCACAACAATTTTACCGGAATCCGGCGTTACAAGCTGTGTCAGACAACGCAGAAGCGTTGTTTTACCTCCGCCGGAAGAACCGATAATGGCAAGCACTTCGCCACGGTTTAACTCAAAGCTGATTCCTTTCAACACTTCTTCTTTATCAAATTTTTTACGAATATCTTTAACCTCAAGTACCTTCATCCGTCTGCCCTCCTAACCTGCATAGTAATTGAACTTCTTCTCAAGCTTACCGAATAAAATGGTAAGAAGACCTGTGAAAAGAAGGTAAAATGCGCCGGTGTAGAAAATAGGCCAGATGATGGCATGCTCGCCGACAATGTCCTGCGCGGAGTTTAATAACTCATTTACCGCAATAACACGGGCAAGGGAAGTATCCTTCACAAGCGTGATGATTTCATTTCCCATCGGAGGAATGATACGTTTAATCACCTGGAACAAAACAACCTTGAAGAAAATCTGTGTTTTGGTCATACCAAGCACCTGTCCGGCCTCATACTGCCCCTTGGGAATGCTCTCGATTCCGCCACGATATATCTCAGAAAAATATGCTGCATAATTGATGATGAAAGCAATCACTACCGCCGGAAAACGGTCAAGACCGTACAACCCAAAAATCAACCCCGGCCCATAAAAAACCAAAATAACCTGGAGCATCAGCGGTGTTCCTCTGATAATCCAAACCAGTCCGCGCACCACTGCACGAATCGGCTTAATCTTAGACATGGATCCAAACGCAATCAAAAGGCCCAAGGGGAGTGAACCGACAAGCGTAATTGCAAATAGCAACAGCGTCGTATAAAACCCTTCGGCCAAATTGATTGTTACCTGTAAAAAATTCATGATATGCACCCCATTTTTCTTATGTTTCTAACCTTTTTCATTATATACGCAATCCGTGCGGGGTGCAAGTAAAAGGAATTCTTTCTTCCCACTGTTTATTCTTGAAATCTCTGAGCGCATACAGTAAACTGTAATGGTAACCTGTAGATTATTTGATTATTGATAAAAGGAGTTCCTGATGAACGAACAAAAATTCTGTGTGCGCATAGCGGTTTGGCAATTTTTGCTTTATCTGATTTTCTTGTTTCTATTGTTATTATTGCCCCATGCCCTTTTTCAATTACTCTTTGGACCTGAATTGACCGGCACTGTCCGCATTATTTTCTTTGCCTTTGGAATCATCTGGTTCCTCATTGTTTTTTTCTATTTTTTAATGCTGATTGACGAAAGTTTAAGGTATATCAAGGTGGACGGGCAAACCTTCCTTGTCAGTACCGGTTTTCGCGGAAAATACATAGCGACCTGTGATGATTTAATAAGTATATCTTGCCATAAAGTCGCACGTCGCAGCGGGAGTTCAGGAGATTATTGCATCGATATTCTTTTTGAAAACAGGAAACTTGTTCAAATCGACTGGAATCAAAAGAATTTCAGAAAGTTGGCTCAACATCTCTATGCGATGTACAAAGCCGGCGAGATTGCGCAAGAAGTGATTTCCACACAACACAAAGAAGCGCTGTTTCGCTATTCAAATGGAAATTTCCGCGGATAAGCATTCTTTTAAACGATATTCCTTACACAAAATGTAAATAGAAATAGAGGCCTCCCCTGCAAGAAGTTCCTGTTACCAAATGTATAGCCTTACTTTCACTTATTCTTTTTGGCATTGGATTTTTTATATTAAATCAAGAATACTCTCCAGACAACAAAGTCTTTCTGCCCACTGTTTATTCTTGAAATCTCTGAGCGCATACACTAAACTGTAATGGTAACCTGTAGATTATTTTGATTATTGATAAAAGGAGTTCCTGATGAACGAACCAAAATTCTGTGTGCGCACATCGGTTTGGAAACTTTTGTATTTTCTGATTTTACTGTCGTATATATCACTCTTTGTCTATGGTATGATATCTATACTCTTTAATTCCGAATCATCAGTTTTTTCCGACATTTTTATCTTTGCCGTGCTAGCCAGCTTGTTTCTCCTTTTCACTTCCTATTTTTTTCAGGAACTTGACACGAGCTTAAACTATATCAAAGTGGACGGCCAAACCTTCCTTGTCCGTACCGGTTTTCGTAAAAAATATAAAGCGACCTGTGATGATTTAAAAAGTATCTATTGTCAAAAAATCGTACATTCCAATTCCAAAGGAAAGACAGTAGAATATCGCATCAATATCCTTTTTAAAGCAAAAAAAGTTGTTTATATTAACTGGGAACAAAAGAATTTCAGAAAAATGGCGCAATATTTCTATGACATGCATGAATCCGGTGTGATTGCGCAAAAGGTGATTCATAAGAAACACAAAGAAACGCTGCTTCGCTATTCCAAAGGGGACTTCCGGGAAAAAACGAAATTTAAGATGGGCGGTTGTTCTGAGGGAATATACTCCACAACGCTTACGGTTGCGGAATATAATGATACCGCCGCTTTGCTTTTTTTACTCTATTTACCCCTTTGGCTTATCGCCTCAATTTTTACATTCTATCTTGTTGTCCAGGATACATTGGATGCCGGCATTATAGGTCCTGTTTTTGTGGCTGTCCTATTGTCAATTGTTCCGTATTTCATCGTTCTTTTGCTTTATAAGAAGTTAAAGGAAAAGAAAAAGAAAAAACTGCCTTATCGCAAAGAATTTGTGTTTGAAGTCAGAAATAAAAAAGTTTATTTGGACAATAAAAAAGTTAAAATTGTACGTCGCCAAAATGCTTCCATCAATACCTTTCTTACAAAAGGATACATCGTACAACCACAAAGTTTGGCAAACTTTGATATGTTCTTAAATACAAATGATATTCCTTACACAAAATACAAATAAATCTTCCAACAACACAAACGGCTGCGGTAAATCCGAATGGATTTACCGCAGCCGCTCTTTCTTGAAATGTTAATCAACGCCCATCTTCTTACTATTATTCAATTACGTTTACACCATACTTCTCGCCAAGTGCCTTCAAAGTTCCGTCTGCAAGAAGCTTATCAATTGCTTCGTTAATTTTTGCTACGGTTTCCGCATCTTCAAGACGGATACCGATTGCATATTCTTCTTTGGCAAGCTCGATACCATCGATAATCATAAGATCGCTGTAATCTGTTGTGTCGTTGATTACTGCTTTCGCAAGTACGTAGTCAAGTACGCAAGCTTCACAAGTACCGGACTTAACTTCGAGAAGTGCATCACGCTGCGCGGATACATCGATGTACTCGTTCTGGCTTAAAACAGGATCTGCTGCGATTGCATCTTCACCTGCAGAACCGCCTTCTGCACACATCTTGATGCCTGTTAAGGAATCAATGTTTGTGAATTTGTCTGCGTTATCCTTCTTAATTACAACAACCTGCTTGTTCTCTACGTAAGATTTAGAGAATGCCATATTAGCCTTTCTCTCTTCTGTTACGGTAAGGCCGTTCCAGATGCAGTCGATGGTCTTAGACTTTAATTCCATTTCCTTCTGGTCCCATTCGATTTCCTGGAAAACAGGTTCAACACCAAGCTCTTTACATACAGCCTGTGCGAATTCTGTATCAAATCCGGTTAACTCTCCTGTGTCAGGATCGTGATAGTTCATCGGCTCATAATATGTAATACCGATTACGAGTGTCTTCTTTCCTTTGATGTAATCCCAATCTGTACCGGAATTACCGCAACCTACAAGCATGGATGCTGTAAGCACTAACATCATTGCTACTGATAATAACTTTTTCATCTTTCTCCTCCATAAAATATATCTCTGTATAAATGATTACTGCCCTGCAAAGCCATTCGCACTGTATCCTTCGCAAAGCACACTAATACTAGCACAGCAAAAGTTGACTTGTCAAACAATTCTTAGGAATGCAAATACTTATACTGCTCTTCTGTCAGCACGTCAATCTTTCTGCCAAGGAAGGCAAGCTTTCTGTTAGCCACATCACGGTCTACCTCAACGGGTACGTCAATTAATTTCTCGGTAAGTTCAGCAGCATGCTCTGCAAGGTATTTCGCAGACAAAGCCTGAATGGCAAAACTCATATCCATGATTTCTGCGGGATGTCCATCCCCTGCCGCAAGGTTCACAAGACGTCCTTCGGCAAGAATGAAAATCCACTGGCCGGTAGGAAGCTTATATCCCATGATGTTTTTACGCATTTCGCGCTTCTCAACAGCAATCTCTCTTAATCTTGCCATATCGATTTCACAATCAAAATGTCCTGCATTACAAAGAATTGCACCATCCTTCATTACAGCAAAATCTTCTTCATCGATAACTTTGTTGCATCCCGTAACGGTTACAAAGAAGTCACCCACTTTGGCAGCCTCATTCATCGGCATTACCTCAAAGCCGTCCATGATGGCCTCAATTGCCTTAATCGGATCGATTTCGGTTACGATTACCTTTGCACCAAGACCTTTGGCGCGCATTGCGGTACCCTTTCCGCACCAGCCGTAGCCTGCAACAACCACTGTTTTACCCGCAACAATCAGGTTCGTGGTACGGTTGATGCCATCCCATACGGACTGGCCGGTTCCGTAACGGTTGTCAAAAAGATGCTTACAGTCGGCATTATTTACTTTAACCATCGGGAATTCAAGCTCACCTGCCGCAGCCATTGCCTCTAAACGGATAATACCTGTGGTTGTCTCTTCACAGCCGCCGATGACGTTAGGAATCAAATCACGGAACTCTGTATGCATCATATGTACAAGGTCACCACCGTCATCAATGATGATGTTCGGTCCAACCTCAAGCACCTTGCGGATGTGGTTGTTGTATTCTTCCTCCGTTGCATCGTACCATGCGTGTACCTCGAGTCCTGCCGCTACCAGAGCTGCCGCAACATCGTCCTGCGTGGACAACGGATTGGAACCGGTTACGTACATCTCGGCACCGCCTGCTGCCAGCACCTTACAAAGATATGCGGTCTTTGCCTCCAGATGTACGGAAAGCGCTACCTTTTTACCCGCAAACGGTTTGCTCACGGCAAACTCCTCTTCCAGGGTACGTAACAAATCACAATTTCTCTTTACCCACTCAATTTTACGCTCGCCGCTCTCGGCAAGGTTAATATCCCTGATTTCACTGCTCATGCTCAAATCTCCTTTATCTTATGACACTATATGGGGACAATCTCCCATAAAAACGCTTAAAAATCAATACGCCTTTTATTATAAAAGAAAAGAAACGAACCTGCAATAAGATTCCAATGTAAAAATAGGGTACGCAGATTATGATATGCATACCCCATTTATTTTACTATTCAGTTATCAATCAATCTACAATCTCTACCGGTTCTAACACGATGTCATCGATACCTTCGAATTGCATTTGTTTCATGAATTCTTCGTATTGATGATAAAGTTTGTCGTTTTTACTTCCTCCAAAATATATTGTTACAACCATATCTTGATATAAATAGCAATATATCTCCGAAATATAATCATTCACCTCGCCAGTATCATACACATAATACAAATATTTTTCACCGGAATTAATCCCAATACGATAATCCGATACATCCATCACAAAAACCCCTTTTCTGATTTGCCAACGATTGTCTTTATATAGCCTCTCATAATCCTCCTGCAAATAATCAAAGTAGTCTTTTGCTTTTGATTCCTCTTTAAATCTGTATATCTGCAAAAAGTTATAACACTTCTCGCATGCATCATAACACAAATCATTATAATGCAAAAACATGTTTTCCAGTTCAATAGGAGAATTCAAAATTTTTTCTTTCCAATCCCCTTTGTAGTTCATTTTCGGTGTAACAGCAGAATCCACAATACTATTAAGCGAGTACTCTGCAAACCGAAGATCTTCTTCCCTTACATCTACATACAAATCATTATTTCTGCATTCACTAAAAAAGCTAACATACCAAAACGCCGATCTTTCTTTCAATCTTTCATACTCATTTACACTTGCTTCTCTTGCCCCCATACATTTTCTTAAGTTCCTTGTCACCTTTCCAACAAATACATCATATTCACTTTTCGGAATCGCACTTACAGCAAATGCAACCAGCATTGTTAATGTAACGAATATAAAACTTATGTATAATAAACTGTTTCTCTTCTGCATATGACCTCCTAGTATCCGTTGACATTACTCATCTCGTTTATCGGGGTTATTTGTCGTGTTTTCGTATTGTATTTGAATACCTTCCAATATCTGTATCCTGTTTTCTCTTTCGGAATATAATATGTCTTATACGGTTTCTGCTGGTTTCCGAAATATACCTTCACGGTCGCATCCGATACTGTCATATCCGGGGTTCCGCTGTAGTTATGAACCGTAAAAAGATATTCTCCTTCACACATTTTTCTTACAACTCTCTTAAATCCATAGTTGCATAAACATCATACATAATTCCAATTTTTTTGTCAATTTTCTCTCACCGGATACCTACTTCTTTTTTACCTCCCCATAAATTTCCTTAATCAGGAAAAGTGCCACCGGCCCTAACACAATTCCTCCGATTTGGTAGAACGCAAGTCCCGCAAATACAGAGAACAATAAAAGCACCGGATAAACATCAAGCTTCGCTCCCATCAGTTTGGGCTCGATCAGATTTCGAATAAATGTTACAATCACGAACAACACAATACTGCCGGGTAATGCCCAGAAATTACCAAATATGGCTGAGAGAATTCCAAGCGGTACCAAAACCATGCCGGCTCCTATGAAAGGGAGCACGTCAAGAATGCCTGCGAGCAGCCCAAAGAACCACGGATTGCGGATGCCAAGCACCCATAAGCCGGCGATACTGACTGCCGAAATGCAAAAGAGCACAATGCCCTGCGCTTTCAGATAGACCCATAACATACCCATCAGACGCTTGAAGATGCGCACGGCACATTGTGTATACTTATTCCCGGCAAGTACCTCACAGATGTTCTCATAATCTTTTACCAGTAAAATAAACCCGACCGTCAGAAACATAAGGTAAAAAATAACATCCACGCCTTTCTCCAGATAGCGGTAGGAAATCCCCATCACCTCACGCCCGAATACAAGTCGAACCTGTTGCCAAAGTCCTGCCAGTTCACGCTCCAGCCCCTGGGAGAGCACTCCGTCCGGTATACCGAGGTGAACCTCCAACGAAGCAAGAGAGGATTGCAGAATACCGCCAAGTTCCTCTGCATACGCTTTGTATACTTCCAGCGAATTCACAAACGAATCCGCCAGCGCCACTGTCACTCCGGATAGAAGCCACAACGGAAGCAGGGTAAAAAGCGCCAGCAGAACACCCGCCAGAATCCCTTTCGAAAGCTTTGTTTTTCTGTGAAGCACTTCCAAAAAAGGATGCAACAGAACCACTGCCAGAAATGCAGGAAGAAACGGACCCAGAAACGGGATGATATATTTTAACCCTAAGATTACAGCAACGCTAACCACGATTAAGCGCACTGCATTTTTATTCCACACAGATAAAAGAAAGTCCATACCATTCCTCCGATTCATTCATTGGAACTAGTATGGACTTATTTCTTTTATTTCATAACGAAAAAAATGAAATTACTTTTCTTCTTTTTTATCTTTTTTATTTTTCCGGCTGTTTACGATAACAAGTGCACAGCCGGAGCAAAGAAGTGCTGCCACGACAGCTACCGTAGTACCGATGCCCTTTGAAGAGTCTTTTTTCTCTTCTGCGGGTGCAGTTAATTTATCCACCAGCTTGGCAGTACCGAATACACTCGGATTGCTCCAGCCGGAACCGGATTCATCAAACCAGCTTAACGTACCTGTTCTTGCGGCTGTAGCGTCTGCATCGTTAACCTGAAGTTCCAAACCAATCTGTTTGCCGATTTCAGGTTTTAACTCAGTCCAAGCAAAAGAAGCTTCAATCGCATAGCCGTCATCCGTTAACTTCACCGCAGACTTCATGTTCTCTTCCAAACATTTCTCACCATTGAAGGAATGTGCATTTTCGTAGTTGATACGATACTGCTTGTGTGCGGCACCATAGCTTTCTTCTTTACCGTTTAACTCATCGATAAACACTTCAATGGAATCCTGCTGATGTACTTCTTCATTGTCTTTATTCAAAACAGCATCTTTCACATCCGCATACACATAAAGATTTGTATCGTCCCAAAGAAGCTTCATGTTAGAGGTAACCGCCACATTCTGCACCACGATGGAAAGAGGTACTTCCACCGCATCCTTCCATCCGTCTTCTGCTTCACCATCGATGACAACAGTTCCTTTCGGAATGGAAATATAGGGTTTCACAAGTGCATCCGCATAATACTTGCTGCTTGTGTCATTGGTTAACTTCGTATCATTGAATGCAATCTTTTCATCCGCATTGGTCACAACAACGTCCATTGCAAACGTAGCGGAAACCTTTAATAAATCTGCACTGCAGGGAACTTTGACAACTGCCTTATATCCGCTGTCTGTTTTTTCCGCATCCTTACGGCTTACGGTTGTCACAAGCGGTGTGATTCCTTCACTTCTGCTGTTTGCTTCATCCAGATAAACACTTACGGCATCCGTATCATCTTCCGTTGCATCCTTCACATCAACAACAACTGTGAACTCTTTGCTGTTCCAGCTCGGGATAAAAGTTACTTCCGCATCATTTCCTGCAAAAGAATAGCTGTAGCCTGCTTCAAAATCAGCACCGTCATTCTCTAATACAGTAATGCTTCTGATAGACGGCTCGAGCTTATCGGGGTCTACCATTGCCCAGAATGCGGGTTTTACCTTGTAATCATCATCAAAAAGCAACGGGCACTGTGACTGTGTTCCGTCTGAAGCACCACCAACACTGTTAGAGGTCTGTAACCATGAATTACCATCGATTACACCCCAAATGGTCATACCGGTAAAGTTTACACCTTCTCCTCTAAGAGCGAGCATATTATCATAAAGTGCTTTGTACACATATGCCTGACGTGTATATTCATCCGCAAGCGTTGCACTCGTTCCGTCGAAACGGCTGCTTGCCTTGATGTCAAGCTCAGTAAGTGCAACGCTGTCAACAACCTCACTGTAAGCCTTGGCAGCATCAATGAACTGGTTAATGGTCGGGGAATCAATACCATAGTGACCCTGCATACCCATACCGTCAATTCTTGTTCCTTCTGCTTCTTTAACTGCTTTCAAAAGCTCTATAATGGGGCCAACCTTGGAAGGTGTGCACTCATTGTAATCATTGTAGTAAAGTTCTACCTCTGCCGGCGCATATTTGTTTGCAAAACGGAATGCGTTAATGATAAACTCATTGCTTCCGTACACTTTCCACCAGCTGGACTTGGAACCGTGTGTATCATCGGTTAAGTTATCGCTTCCGCCTTCTGTATCACTTCTGTAAGTTCCTGTACTGTCGCTGACTGCTTCATTTACAACATCCCAGCCATAGAACATATTGTAGTATTTACTGTCTTCTGCTGTAAAATGCTCCAAAACAGTCTTGATAAACCACTCAAGACGCTTATTCATCTCTTCCTTTGATACATAAGGCTTGCTCTTGTCATAATCCTCATGGAAAAACCATTCCGGAGTCTGGGAATGCCATACAAGAACATGTCCTCTTACCTTAATCTGATCATCCGGATTTGCCTCATTCCATGCAAGAATGGTATCCAGAATCTTCTCAGCACGGCTGTAATCCAATACGGGAACCGTAATGGTCTCACCATTTAATTCTGCCGTAGTTGTTCCGGGACACTTCGCATTGCTGTAATTAAACAATGCGTCCGGCTTCAATTCATTACCGATGGTAATTGCATTAAAGTGCTTGGTTACAAGCTGCATAAGAAGCTCGTCTGACATTTCAGACGCAACAACGGAAACACCCGCAATCATATCTTCGCCAAAATCTTCTGTAAAAGCATCTTTTAAGTTCGGGACATCTGTTTCGATTTCCTTCTTTTCCATCACGGCTTCGCTTAAGGAAACGGCTGTCACATAGTAATCACCGAGTACACAATCACCCTCACCGTAATTGGTTCCCTGCTCAATAATACGGATTACAACCTGCTCTAAAGTGCCGCTTCCGTATACCTTAAACGTACCTGCAAATCTGGTCCATTCTCCGGGAGTAAGCTGTTGGCTTGACATCCCTGAAAGCTCTGCGGAATAGGAACCAAGATATGTGGTGGAACCATCCACTGTTACATACGGCGCGAAATCCACCTGACGCTGGTCCGCGGGTGCGCCCTCATAAGCCTCGGAGAGCTTTACAAAGAACTCGTAGTTATAAGTTTTACCATTCTCTACCTTATCGGTTACATCCTGGGAAAAACAGTCGTACGGGGAAGTTCTTCCCGTAATGGCTCCGTAAGTAACCACATCACCGACAATCGGTTCTTCTGCTGTCTGTGTGCTGATTACCGCTTCACCCTTATTCGGTTCCCACGCAGTTACATCAGCATCTGCAAAATCCCCGTTTACAAGGAGATTTTCTCCGGATGCCGTTGATGTCAAAGCACCGGCACCTCCGCCTTCTCCGTAATAAAAGGTTACACTGTTAATCGTAGCTTCCGTAGTTCCGGCATTTAAAGACATAATTGAGAAATATTTCACTTCCAGTCCTGCGGTTGCGGTAACACTTGCGCTTCCGTAAGAAACCGGTGTTCCTCCCTTATTCTCGGAATCAAAATCTTCCTGTGTATGCAGCTTAAAAGCCAGGTCCGCTTCATTACCGGATGCCACATCAAACTTCACGCTTGTAATGGACGTTGCTCCGATTTCCGAAGGGATATTGTAGAACTGGGACTGATACTGTCCCTCAAAAGAAACCGTAAGGGCACCATCTGCACCCACCTGCGATTTCACACCCCATTCCGTTACCTTCGTCAATTCCGCAAAGGTAAAAGTTTTTTCATTGCCCGCTGCTTTGACCTGCACGGGGGATAGTGTCAGACCCGTACAAATAAGCATCAACACGAGCGCGAATGCAACAATTCTTTTTAACATTTTTACTCCTCCTGTTTTTTATCGCCTTTTTTACAAAGACGTTTCATTTCACGTGCATCTTCCACCGTGCATTCTTGTGTGGAATAACGTGATTTTTCATATAAATAAGCAATCTGCTCATTTTTCATTTTGCCTGCACAGTCTCTTGCCGTGTAGTATTTCAGATACTCAACAGAGGTTGTTCCCGTAATCTCCTTGACGTGTTCCGTTGCACTCTTTTTGAAATACCGTCTGATTTTTTCTTCCGGCGTAAAAGATTGGAAAAACTCGCGAATCGTTTCGCGGTAGCCTTTTAAAGCAATCTTCTCATGCACATCCTGTGCATTGCCCAAGTCCTCCACAACGACCTGTTTCCTTTTGCGGAGTATGAAGCGGATAATCTCCCTGCAAAGCGCAAACAACAGGTACGCAACGAGAATAATGAACAAAACCGTGATCAGATGATTGAAAATCTCCGTCAGCAACGTGGTATCCTTCCCCGGTACCAGCTCAGGTTGCGGTATTCGCGCCAGTTCTTCCTGCTCCCCGAAGATTTTATCCAGATTGTTAACAACGAAAAAGAAAATAGTAAAAAACCATCGAAGCAAACCTTGTAAAAACGAAGATATGACAGAAACTTCCTCAAAACGCGTCATGAGAAAAATAATTCCAACTACAATGAGAGAAAACGTACCTACCGTAAAAATACCGGTTTTGACAATCTGATGATGCGGGATCCGCTCTACCGTCTCCTTACTCAGCTGCAGGCAGGTATTCACGTTGACAAGAAAATAGCAAATGAAATACAAGCCAAGAAGCGGCATCATTAATAGTACCATTTCTTCCATTTCTGCCTTCATCTTAAGTGTCAAAAAGAAAAATGACGTTACGAAAAAAATGAAAATCCCACCGAATGCAGAACACATTCCGTCTTCTATTTTTTCACTGTTAAATCTGCGCGAAATCGAGTAAACGGAATATCCGATTACCGCAATAATGTGAAATCCCCAGTAATTCGGCGCCAAAAATATTAACACCGGTATCAGCAGCAAGCTTGCCAGATGCATAAACACCGACGGAACCACTTTTTTAAATTTTCCGCGCACCCATCTGAAATAAAAAGGAATACAGCTTTCCGCAAGCCAGAACAGATACGGAAACGAATAGATTGCATCTGCCTCTATCATCTTGCTCCATATGATAATCAGAAACTGTACAATCGGCGCGAGCATCCAATGATTCAATTGTATGACAAGGAATGGCCTTATCTTTGAAAGGACTACATCTTTCATCCGATATCCTCCGTTTCTAATATACTAAATCTTTAAAATTTTAACATGCGGCATCAATACATCGTCAATCTCCACCAGATCACCATGTTTGATCAGATAGTACCATATGAATTCGTTGCCGGCATTCTTGTACTGTTTCAATAGCTGTGTGAACTCCGGATAGGCATTACAGGAAATAAAGCATGTCATATTTTCTGTGGTTTCGCACATAAGCGCGCCGAAACAATCTTTTGCCGGCTGAGCCTTCTCTTTCAAATTCAACCGCGCAAGCTGTCTGCAGATTTCACGCATATGTCCGGTTCCTATATTTGCTTCTACCGTGGCCGTTTTCCTGCTTATTACGTCTGTCGCGTTTGTATAAAGCGCCGTTTTCATTCCCATCTTAATCAAATGCTGGGCAAGACCTGCTGCAACCCTGACGCAATCCGAAATCTGGTCTTCTTTTTTTCGGATTCCTTCGTCCTCAAGGTTTAAAATAATACGCATCTCCTTCGAAGAAGTCGGATTTTTCTGTGTTACTTTCAAATCCCCGGTTTTAGCCGTTGCTTTCCAGTTGATGCTTCTCATGTCATCATACGGCTGATATTCGCGAATACCGCGGAACTCAAACGGATCCTCCGACGCCATTTTGGACGTGATGATTTCACCGTTTAGCTGACGCAGATAAAAGGCAAACTTTTCCGTATGAAAGGGCTTTGGATAAACATATAACGTCCGGTCCACATCAAAAGACTGCAACTCCTTCTGCGTAAAGAAAAGATCATATCCGATTACTTCCAAACCGTTAATGCGATAATACCCGAAATGTGACGGCACAAAAGAAAGCGTACGTGTTACGCGTTCGCCGCCGCTCATGCCGAAAATATCATTATGATAGAACTGGTCCGTTGTTGTCGAACCGTTCTTTTTTTCAAAAATAAGCTCTCGCGCTGTCTGAAATGCCACCTTAATCATCGGAAGCGACATTCTTTTACGATTGGTAATAACCTCTGTAAGCCGTCCGGTTTCTCCCTCCACCAGCTCCGGTTGCAAAAAGGTCACATCCACCTCCAAATCCTTTGACCAGTTACGCATAAAAAAGGCACGCAACAGGCGGAAAAAGACCAGCGCAATAAGCGCAACAATCAGTATTTTAATCATTTTTGAAAGTCCTCTGTCGGTACTGCGATTCCTTTAATCACTTCTTCTATGTAACGTTCGCTCTGCACGGCCTGTGTATATCCGTGCACAATTCTGTGCGCAAGCACGGGCACTGCAAGTTCTTTCACATCATCAGGCACGACATAATCCCTGCCCTGTAAGGTCGCATATGCCTTCGCGCTACGAAGAAGTGCCAGACTTCCGCGCGGACTGACGCCGGAAATAACACCTTCATCCGTTCTTGTTTTGGCCGCTATCTCAACAATGTATTCAAAAATGGAACGACTCACATACACCGCCTCAGCCTCTTTGCGTACCTCGGCAATTTCCTGCGGTGTTACAACAGCCTGCAATTCCTCCAAAGGGTCTGCCTTATCATAGCAGGCTAAAATAGACACTTCCTCTTCCTTGCCGGGAAGCCCCATGCTAAGTCTCATTAAAAAGCGATCCAACTGTGCTTCCGGCAAAACGAAAGTACCTGTTGTCTCAATCGGATTCTGCGTCGCAATTACAAAAAACGGCTCCTCCAGACTGTATGTTGTCCCGTCAATGGAAACCTGTTTTTCTTCCATACACTCCAGAAGACCGGACTGGGTTCTGGGAGTCGCACGGTTGATTTCATCGGCCAATAAAATATTGGTAAAAACAGGACCTTTTCGCAACACAAATCCGTTACTCTCACGGTCGTATACATTCAAACCGGTAATATCGGTCGGCAACAAGTCCGGCGTAAACTGAATTCTTGCAAATGAAACATCCATTGATTTGGCAAGTGCCTTTGCAAGCTTGGTTTTACCCGTTCCGGGCACGTCCTCAAGCAAAATATGCCCGCCCGCCACAATCGCGGTCAGCACATTACATACTACCTTCTCCTTCCCGATAATTACCTTACCTACATTTCCCATTACTTTGTCTGATAATTGTCTTCCCTTTGTTGACATGCTTTTTTCCCTCCGGCTAAATATATTTTCACAATCACCCTTCGTGACTGATTTGATTCCCATTGATAATTAACTGTTATTTTTGATAAAAACCCGCTTTTGTCATTATATCAGATTTGTAATTTTTAGAAAATAGCGTTTCTGTTAGTTTTAAGGCTTTTTTGTTAAAAAAGTCAGAATTCTTTATTGCGTGTTTGTTAATTTTCTGTTAAAATCAAAACAATTCTAAACTTAAGAAAAGAATAAAATACAAGTATAATAAAGGAGGACATCACATGATTGCAAACAATCCTATTTTACGTGGTTTTTACCCCGACCCTTCCGTTTGCCGTGTAGGGAAAGATTTCTATCTGGTAAACTCAACTTTCTCGTATGTACCGGGCGTTCCCGTATTTCACAGTCAGGATCTTGTGAACTGGGTACAGATTGGTAACGTTCTCGAGCGTCCGAGCCAGTTGCCGCTTGAAATGGCAGAAGTATCCCGCGGTATTTTCGCGCCGACCATCCGTTACAACAACGGAACCTTTTACATGATTACAACAAATATCGATAACGGCGGCAACTTCTTTGTTACTGCAACAGACCCCGCAGGTCCCTGGTCAGATCCCGTTTGGTTGAAAGCACCTGAAGGACAGGACGGCGGCATTGACCCTTCCCTTTTCTTTGAGGGAGATAAGTGCTACTATGTCGGACAGCGCCAGAAGCCGGATGCGAAATTCTTCGGTGACTGCGAAGTGTGGATTCAGGAATTAAACCTTGAAACCGGTGAACTGATTGGCGAGACCACTTCCCTTTACTCCGGTTCCATGAAAGAATGTGTCTGGGTAGAAGGACCGCATATCTATCACATCGGTGATTACTATTACATTACCTGTGCGGAGATGGGAACCTGTTTTGAACACAGTGTATCCGTTGCCCGCAGCAAGAATCTTTTCGGACCTTACGAAAACTTCAAATGCAACCCGCTTTTAACACATCGTCATCTTGGTAAAAAGAGCGTCATTCAGAACATCGGACACGGTGATTTGGTCGATACAGAAGATGGTAAATGGTATCTGATTATGCTCGGTACCAGACCGATTGACGGCATCACAGAACTTGGCCGTGAGACTTTTATCGCTGAAGTAATCTGGGAAGACGGCTGGCCAGTTGTTAATCCCGGTATCGGACAGGTACAGTTAGAACAGCCCATTCACCTTCCGGAAGTGAATAGCCTTCCCGGTGTGAAATCCTTCGAGAAAGAGATTAACGTTCGTTTCGGCGAGAAGCTTGACCCGAGACTGATGACATTGCGTCACCCGACAGAAGGCATGTATCAGACAGAATCCGAAACAGAAGTTTCCTTACAGCCTTCCGTTGCAACACCGAGTGACAGAGATAAGAATTGTTCTTACATCGGTATTCGTCAGCAGAGCTATCAGTACCACCTTGAGATTAAGGTGAATCCGTTCGATTCTGCTGCAACCAAGGGCGGTTTGCTCTACATGCACGGCGATGATAACTACATCACACTCATGGTTTCCAACGTAGACGGCAACCAGGTTGTAGAAGCACTTAAATATGAGAAACCCGTAAACAGCCCCGATCCTACAGTTGTAACCAAGCTCGGCGAACTCAACCTCGGCAAGATTTGGGACGGCGCTTCCGGAGAACCCATCGTGCTCTCCATTGAAGGTGACATCAGAAATGCAGCTCTTTGTGTAAACGAAGAAATCGTTGCAGAAGGCATTGACACCAAGTTCCTCTCTTCCGAACTTGCAGGAGGCTTCGTAGGATGTACGTTCGGACCTTACGCCGTTACCACTGATGAAGCAGACGCACCGCGTGTTCACTTCAAAGACTGGTATATTGAATACTAAAAGATTTTTCATATATGATGATTAAAGGGCTGTCGCACTAGTGCGGCAGCCCTTTTTCATTCCTTCTATTCGTCTTTGGTGCAGATGCTGATGATTAGTCCGCTTTCTTCAAAAATAAGATGGCCAATCAAATCTGCATCCTCTAACCAGCGAAGCGCTTCGCTGTCTGTATATACCTTCGGAGTTGTCGGAAGGAATCCGTGGTCGTGCTCTCCCTCGTTCTGAATGAAGATTTTACAGGGTTTGCCTTCTTTGTCCATACCTTCCATCATATAGCGGGCGGAGATTCTTCCCATACCTTCGGCATAATAATGTTGTGTATCAACGCCGCCGGGTAACACCTTACCCTTGAAGTTCTCGCAATCGCACTCTCCTTCAAAGAGAACCATGTTGAAAAATCCCTTACCGGAATTCAACTCATTGCTTCCTGTCGGCTTAATCAAAATACGCAATACCTCCATACCGTAACCCTCCTATCGTTATTCTTTTATACCATTTTATCCACGAGTGCTTCCAATGCTGCCTTGTCCGCTTCCTTCATAACGGAACGGATGGTTACCATAGGCTCAACAATTTCCAAATTCTTCATGGTATCAAGAATTCCACGCATCGTCTTACCTGCGCTCGGCGCCCAGGAACCGTTCTCAACCAAGGCAACCTTGCGGTTCTGGTATGTTTTACTCTGTAAATGATGTAAAAAGTCCTGCATGCAAGGGAATACTCCGCCGTCGTAGCTTGCTGCGCAGAGAATCATGCGGTCATAACGGAATGCATCCTCAATGACTTCTGCCATATCTTCTCTTGCAAGGTCGCTTACCACAACTTTGGCTACCCCTTTCGCTTTTAACTGCTCGCCGATATATTCTGCCACCTTCGCAGTATTACCATGAATGGAAGCATATGCCACAAGCACACCTTCATTCTCGGGCTGATAGCTGCTCCAGGTGTTATACAAGTCAATATAGTAACCAAGATTCTCTGATAAAACAGGTCCGTGTAACGGGCAGATGTAAGCGATATCAAGACCTGCGGCTTTCTTCAACAGAGTCTGCACCGGTGCGCCGTATTTACCAACAATGTTAAAATAATATCTTCTTGCTTCACAAGCCCAATCCTTGTCTGCCGTTAAGGAAAGTGCACCGAATTTACCGAAGCCGTCTGCCGCAAACAGAATTTTATCTGTTTTGTCATAGGTAACCATTACCTCGGGCCAGTGTACCATCGGCGCCATTACAAACGTAAGCTCGTGTGAACCGAGAGAAAGCACATCGCCTTCTTTTACCGTAAGGGTTCTTCCTTCCAAATCAAAATCAAAAAACTGCGGTAACATTGCAAATGTCTTGGCATTTCCGACAAGTGTCACCTCCGGATACAGTTCAACGAAACGTGCAATGCTTCCTGCGTGATCCGGTTCCAAATGCTGTATTACAAGGTAGTCCGGCTTACGCTCAGCCAGTACCGCTTTTAAATTTTCTTCCCATTCCTGCATACCGCGCTTGTCCACGGTATCCATTACAGCGATTTTTTCATCCAAAATCACATAGGAATTGTAGGAAACTCCTTCCGGAATCACATATTGGCTTTCAAACAAATCCAATGTTGTATCATCCACTCCCACATACTTAACAGTATCAGTAATCTGTACTTTCATGCCCAATAAACCTCCATGTCATTTCTAAATTTTATTGATTTTCATCATACGGACTCCAGTATGTATATTGTACACTTTCCTCCGCTTGAACGACCTGTTCCTCCGAATCCATGCCATCAAACAAATAATCCACACGAGTCTTTAACGCAAGGTATAATTCGGAATGTGTCAATGCGCAATATGGTTCTACGAAAAACGGGAATAATAAACATAATGTAAGTATCGCCAACAGGAACCATCCGATGAAGGACAATCTCAATATAAATGCATCCCACTTATTATTATCCATCATTCTTCTTGTTGCCGCAAATGCATCTCTCGCCTTCAAATCCGGCTTCTCAGCCAGCAGATACGGAATCATCATATACTCATACGATTTCACAATACCCGGAACAATAAACAGCAAGGTCCACAAGATTGTGTAAAGGGATTGTAAAAACAATACACCTACTACATTCCAATAATTATGCGTAAACGGATAGAATAAATCCTTAAAAGATGAAGTCCTTGTTTCCTGATTGATATAGTATCTGGCAAGTCCCACCTGAAGTGGCCCAAACAAAAATATACCAAGGATAATCCCAACCAATGAAATTGCAAAGTTAACGAATAAAAAAAACAATGCATCCACATCGGAAATATATCCTAGTTTAACTAATTGATCTACCGGAATCTCTATATTTGTAATCCCGACTATCAGTCCTACCAAAAAAGTAACACCTACAATCGGCCAATAATTATATTCCAGTTTTGCCTTCGCATAAGATTTCAGTTCCGCTCTTGTCCACATAATTAATTCCTCTCTTTCGTTTTCATGATTATATCATAACTGTATTGTTTCAATCCACTATTTATTTTTGGAAATAATTCTTTTCTTTCACCGGCGGCTACACCTTAAACCTGTATCCTACACCCCAGTGACAGAATCGCTTGTCGATTCTGCGCGCGTATGCGCATCCGAAGACAATCTGGGGTGGAACACGCTTACACCTTAAACCGATATCCTACACCCCAGTGACAGAATCGCTTGTCGATTCTGCGCGCGTATGCGCATCCAAAGACAATCTGGGGTGGAACATGCTTACACCTTAAATCTGTATCCTACACCCCAGATTGTCTCAATGTATTGCGGCTTCTGGTTATCTCCTTCTATCTTCTCGCGGATTTTTTTAATATGCACGGTAACTGTTGCAATATCTCCAACCGACTCCATGTCCCAGATTTCTCGAAACAACTCTTCTTTAGAGAAAACGCGGTTCGGATGCTGCGCAAGAAAAGTCAAAAGATCAAACTCTTTGGTTGTAAGAATTTTCTCGCTTCCGTCCACAAATACCCTGCGGGCAGTCTTATCAATTCGAAGGTTCCTGATTTCAATGATTTCGTTCTCTTCTTTGCCCTGTCCCATCAATCTTTCGTAACGGGAAAGATGTGCTCTGACACGGGCTACAAGTTCACTCGGGCTAAAAGGCTTGGTCATATAATCATCTGCCCCCATGCCAAGGCCGTAGATTTTATCTAAATCTTCTTTTTTGGCACTTACCATGATAATCGGAATTTCCTTTTTTTCGCGAATCCGTCGGCAGGCTTCAAACCCATCGATTCCCGGCAACATTAAATCCAGAATGACAAGGTCGTACTCGCCCACCAAAGCTGTATTGGCACCGATTTCTCCGTCATAACAGACTTCAACCTGATATCCGCTTGCCTCAAGATAATCCTTTTCCAATTCGGCAATCGCAAGTTCATCCTCTATAATCAGAACCTTACTCATCCCTTTTTCCTCCCTTATTTAACCACTTGAATAGACCTTCTTTCTCGGAAGAAGTCTTTTCCTTCTCATCCGTATCCTTCTCGGAGTCGCTCTTTTTTTCTGTATTTTTCTTTAAGCCCGGAATTCTGGTTTCCATTCCTTTGGCTGTTGTTTTAATAATCGTTTCAATCTTATGCAGACCTTTCGCTTCTTCCGCAAGCTCCTCTTCAGATATATAACGCTGTAATTCTATATGTATACAAACGCCGATTCCTACATCACCGGTCGCATAGATTTTACCTCCATGGTCTTCCACAATACGTTTGGCGATGGAAAGCCCGATTCCGCTTCCGCCTTTGGAAGAGTTTCTGGACGCATCCGTACGGTAAAAACGTTCAAAAACCTTTTCCAATTCCGCCTCGGGTATCCCTTTGCCGTTATCTTCCAGTTCGATATAGACCATTTTTTCTTTCTGATAAACCTTCAGACTGATTTGTGCATCTTCCTGTTCCGCATACTTAATGCTGTTGGAAATAATATTGTCAATCACACGCTTCATTTGTTCGGCATCCGCACAAATTGTACAGTTATCACTGACCGCACATTCATAACGGAAGGCAATGCCCTTAGCTTCCACGTCGAAGCTTACTTCCTCCGCACAGTCGTTAAAATACTCGCGCACGGAAATATGCGTAAACTGATACGGTATGCTCTTAGTTTCAATCTTAGAATACATGGTGAGCTCGTTAATCATGCGGTCCATATCCGTAGTTTTGGTATAAATAGTACGGATATAACGCTCCATCTTCTCCGGTGAATCCGCCACACCATCCATGATTCCTTCCACATAACCCTTGATTGATGTAATCGGCGTCTTCAAATCGTGCGTGATGTTACTGATCAACTCTCTATTCATACTCTGCGTCTCCAGACGCTCTTCCTCAATGTGGTCAATGGTTTCCTTCATCTGGTTTAACTGTTTAAAAATACCTTTACGCAGCCACCAGGTTAAAAGGATGGAAACCACAACAAGAACACCAATAACCACAACAAACATGGATGTAATCAACGTATCGGAAATCATCATATTGATACGGGTAATAATGAAAACATGCCCTTCGTTTCCGTCACTAAAGGTAAAATCAATCTGTTTTACCAGTCGTTCATATTCATTGAAATAATAATCGTACCCTGCATTGTTTGCTTTCCATTCTCCAACCGGCAAATGGGAAAGTACAGGCTCTTCTTTCATTTTATCCGAAATATAGTAAACAGAATCTCCCTTGCATACCACAAGATATGCGGAAACTTCCTGTAAATTTTTATCCAGACCTTTAAGATGATCGATGGATTCAATTTCCTCTGCGTCTTCTTCCACACTGCGGACAATCAAATCATAGTATTCATCAATCGCTTTGTTATAAGCACTTGACGGATCGGAAAAAGAAAACTTTGCTTCCCCGTCCGTACTTGCTTTTCGCACATTCCAAAGCAATCCAAGCCCCATCGCCCAGTAAACCACCACGGCAAGTGCAATCGGCAAAATCATAATTGTTATAAAAATGATGACCAATTTCGTATTCAACTTCATACTTTACCCACCTGATACCTTTTTATATGCTCTTATTGCGCATATAAAACCATTATACTGCGCGCAGGCAGTATTAATTTTCCTTCTTCTTTCATAAACCGGGCTTCATCGGAAGTGGCACAAAACTGTTTCCACCATTTGCCGTCCGGCGGGATGGGAAGATACTGCTCACGCGTTTCCCAGAACATATTCATTGCAACAAAAACCAGATCATCCTCTGTATCGTCGGCATTTCTTCCGGCATACATCAGCCCGATAACCCGTGTATCATAATGAATTGTTTCATTCCACGGATGTTCATTATGAATACTGATATCCGGCAATCCGCAATGCGCTGCCTTCGTCTTTCCGCGCACAATCGGATGTGCCTTTCGGAATGCAATCAGTTCCTTTACATACGTAAAAAAGGCTTTATTCTTTTTTAACAACGACCAGTCAAGCCAGGAAATCTCATTATCCTGACAGTAAGCATTGTTATTTCCAAACTGCGTATTTCCAAATTCATCACCGGCAAGAAACATCGCTGCTCCGCGGCTTGTCATCAGCGCGGTAAAAGCATTTTTTCTCATCTGCTCTCTCAAAGCGCACACTTGCGGATTCGTGCTTTCGCCTTCTTCCCCACAGTTCCAGCTGTGGTTATCATTGCAACCGTCCGTTCCGTTCCAACCATTTGCCTCATTGTGCTTATCGTTATAAGCATATAAATCATACAAAGTAAAACCGTCATGACAGGTAATGAAATTTACCGTTGCATCTCCTCTGGTCGATACATCATAGAGATCCGGTGAGCCGATTATTCTGCGCACGGCACATTCTGCCATTCCTTCATCAGATTTCAGAAATCTTCTCATATCATCGCGGTAGCGTCCGTTCCACTCCGCCCATCTTTGAAATGCAGGGAAAGAGCCTACCTGATACAAACCGCCGGCATCCCATGCTTCCGCAATCAGTTTCACTTTGGATAAAATCGGATCATGCGCAAGCAGCTCTAAAAGAGGCGGTGCGCTCATCGGTGCACCGTTCTCATCACGACCGAGAATAGAAGCAAGGTCAAAACGAAAACCGTCCACACGATACTCCACAACCCAGTGACGCAGACAATCAAGAATCATCTGACGCACCATAGGATGATTACAGTTCATTGTATTACCGCATCCGCTGAAATTATAATAATATCCTTCCGGTGTATCCATATAGTAAATCTCTTTGTCATAACCCTTAAAAGAAAATGTCGGCCCTCTGTCATCTCCTTCCGCGGTATGATTAAATACAACGTCCAGAAATACCTCAATGCCGTTTTCATTTAAGGTTTTAATGACATTTTTTAACTCATTTCCTTCTCGGTTGTATTCTTTGACGGAAGTATAACTTGTATTCGGGGCAAAAAAACTGACCGTATTGTATCCCCAGTAATTCAGCAAACGTTTGCCATCCACATAACGCTCCGCTTCCAACTCATCAAACTCAAAAACCGGCATCAGCTCCACGGCATTTACACCAAGGTCCTTTAAATAATCAAGCTTATCCAGAATTCCGGCAAATGTACCCGGACGTACGCTTCCCGAAGACGGATCCATCGTAAACCCGCGCACATGCATCTCGTATATAATCAGGTCTTTAAACGCATGCCTTGGCTCACGAAAAGCTCCCCAGTCAAAATCATCCTGTACCACACGCGCTTTGTAAAAGACCCCTTCATCGGCATGCTTTCCCCAGATACTCTGTCCTGCCACCGCATGGGCATACATATCAAGAAGCGGCGGTGTTTTGCGCAAGGTACCATCCGGCGCCTTCTCCACAACGCGATAAGCGTATTCAAATTCGCCGATATCCAGGTCAAAAACAATCATAGAATAGGTATCGCCCACTTTATAAGTGGGCGGAAAAGGAATCACGGCATACGGTTCAATCTCAGTACGATGGAACAATAAAAGCTCCATTCCCACAGCATGAACAGAGTGAATCGTGAAATTCACTCCTTCTTTCACTACCGTGGCCCCGTTCCTTAAATAGTCTCCGGGGCGCACCCAGAAATCGCCGATTTTATCAATTTTAGGTAACGCTTTATTCATACTTTTTCATATCCTCAAACATTGCTGTATTTATATAACAACCGGATTTACCTTCTTTTGTCAGGTTCAATACGCAATCAAGCTCTCCGATTAGGGACGCAACAGACTTCACCATATATTCGCATCCGCTTACATTTGCCTCTTTCATGCTCTCATAATCCGTATACAGACATGCTGCTGCTTTGTCTGCCTTTCCTTTCATGGTATAAAAAGCAACCTTGGTATCCTTCGGAACCGGCATTTTACCTTCTTTCACAATCTTTGCAAGCGGTTTCGATGCTTTCACGGGAACCAAAAGTCGCGCATGCATAACAGCTTTGGAAAGATATGCATAGTACAGCTTGTAAATGGTCTCTTCATCTGACGTCTGCGGTCTGCCGATTTGTTCCATCAGCTGAATGTAACGCATCAATTCCGGATTGGAAAGTGTCTCGTAATTCGCACACTCCTTCAACATTTCTTCCGTTACGAGCATATTGGCGGGAATTCCCGTCTGCTCTGATAAAATACACACGCCCGCTGCACCGTTTAGACAAATACATTCACGGAAAAACTTTGCTAACGCCTTTTTATTTTCATCATTAAGAATCTCTTTTACCTCAAATCTGTCATCATCGAAATGCGGCGCCATGGTTTTATGATACGCAGAGGTAAACACAAGAATATTCGGCGGAGAACAAACAATATCCTTTTCTCCCTGTCTTGCAACTCTGGAAAACAGATACGGCTTGCCCGTTCTTTTACTGTAAGGACAATATAAAACCTCCTCTGCCACCAGTTTCTCTGCCATCAGGCTGCTGAAATTCCGGAGTTTCTCCATCAATTCTGCCTTTGTCGTATCCGGTCCGGTCTGCATATCCTTGCCGTGAAACCATGTATACAAACGAAAAATCTCTGCACAGTCCGTAAGTGTAAGCGCTTCCTTGTCTTCCTCTGAAAGAACCAGGTCTTTCGCGGAAACAAACGTTTCTCCAAGCGCAGTAATATAGCCGTTGTGGATATCCGAAGGTGTTGCATCAGCACTATGAAGCACATATCCGGGGCGGATACCAAGTTCTTTTCCGTCTTCAATATGGAGAACAACCTTGGTATTTGAAGCCTTTTCCACATAGCCGGATTCAATTCCGACTGCAAGAACCTTTGCTTCTCCAAGTACTTCTGATGAAGTTCCGGAATGTGAAAAAGAAAGCACATCGCCTTTGGCAACCGTGCCGCGTAAGCTGGCAATTACAACAAGGAAGTCACAATCCTTTGGAACCTCCGCTTCGAGCACTCCCAATAAAACAGGACCTGCAACTTCTTCCTCTTCGGGCGCTGCCATCGCCATGGTCTTCTCTTTCATCTGCTCTTCTATTGATTTCATACCGGCGGGCAGTGTTGCCTCCTCCGGTTTCGTTACCGCTTCAACATCATCTTCCTTCTTCTTTTTAAAAAAATCAAAAATACCCATTTATTCTGCCTCCTTCAGAATGAGTTCCACCGGACAGTGATCCGAACCCATTATCTGTGTATGAATTTTAGCGTCCGACAGACGTTCTTTAAGCGCCTCTGACACGACAAAATAGTCAATACGCCATCCAACATTCTTGCTGCGCGCCTGGAATCTGTAAGACCACCAGGAATAAATCTGCTCCATATCCGGATAGAAATGTCGGAAGGTATCAATAAAGCCGTTTGCCAAAACCGTTGAAAACTTTCCGCGCTCTTCATCGGTAAATCCGGGGTTCTTGCGGTTTGTCTTCGGATTTTTTAAGTCAATTTCTTTATGCGCCACATTTAAATCGCCGCAGTAAATAACGGGCTTTTGTTCCTCAAGCTTCTTAATATATTTCAGGAAATCATCCTCGAAACGCATACGATACTCCAAACGCGCCAAACCATCCTGGGAATTGGGCACATACACCGTAATCAGATAAAAGTCTTCGTATTCCAGCGTAATCACACGACCTTCATGATCATGTTCATCCACACCAATCCCAAGCTGCACGCTTAAAGGTTTATGTTTGGTAAAAATGGCAGTACCGGAATATCCTTTTTTATCCGCGTAATTCCAATACTGTTCGTAACCTTCCAATTCAAGTTCTATCTGACCTTCCTGCAATTTCGTCTCCTGCACGCAGAAAAAGTCCGCATCTGCTTCTTTAAAAAAGTCAAGAAATCCTTTCTCACGGCATGCACGCAGACCGTTTACATTCCAGGATATCATTTTCATGGCTTTTTCCTCCTGTTTAATCGTAGTCATACCCCTGTTTGTCAAGATATTTAATATAATTCGTAACCATCAGTGCAATTTTAAGCGTAAGCGCATCATCAAATACACGGATATCAAGACCTGTAGCCGCACGGAGTTTTTCAATGCGGTAAACCAGTGTATTTCTGTGCACATAAATCTGTCTTGAAGTTTCGGAAACATTTAAGTTGTTTTCGAAGAATTTATTAACAGTCATAAGTGTCTCTTCATCCAGATCTTCCGGAATATCATCACCAAAAATTTCCTGAATAAACATTCTGCAGAGATTTACCGGAAGCTGATAAATGAGACGCCCGATTCCCAGCGTATCATACGCGATAATATTGCGCTGCTGATAAAAGATTCTGCCGACTTCGAGTCCCATCTTAGCCTCTTTATAGGATTTCGAAAGATCCTTCAGTTCTCCGACAATCGTCCCGTAAGAAACACGGACATTCAAATAGAGTTCCGTATTCATAATGTCGATGAGCATATTGGCAAGGTTTTCCATGTCTTCATAAGTCTCATCGCCTTCTAAGGTATGCACGAGAATAACACTCTTTTCATCCACTGCCGTCACATAGTCATCCATTTTACTTGCGAAAGCAGATTTGAGCGCTTCCTGCGTTTCTCTCTCGCTCTGATTCGGAATTTCAACCAAAAATACAATACGCTTTGCTTCCGCAGGAATGCCAAGCTTTTTGGCGCGGTTATAAATATCTACCAGTAAAAGATTATCCATTAAAAGATTCTGCATGAAATTCGTATGGTCATACTGTTCTTTGTAGGCCTCTATCAACTGCTGAATCTGTGATACGGCAATTTTACCGAAAATATATCCATCTGCCTGACCGCCGCGAGAGGTCAGAATATGAGTGACCTCTTTATCATCGCGGATTTTGAACAGATAATCATCACCTATCATCTGGCTGTCTGCCGACGAATGCAAAAAATCTCCCAGAACGGATTCTTCCGTCAACCGGCCCGGAAGCGTACCTGCCATCAGCATCCCTTCCACATCAATCACGCAAAAATCAACCTTTGTCAATTCTTTCAAATTATCCAGACATGTTTGAATTACCGCTTTCGTTATCATCGTTTCACTCGCTTTCTTATACTTTACGACAGTTCCTGCTCAGACTCTTTTTTCCGGACGGCTTTTAAAATAAGCGCCGAATGGGATGAGAGCTGAATCCTTGCCATACCGCCTTTGACTTCATAGCTGTGCGGTTGTGTTGTAAAACCGTCCTCATAAGAGAGAAAAACTCTCTCCAGACACATACCGTCCTCAATGCCGGCTTCCCAGACACTGAGTTCTTTCGTGATTTCTCCCGTTCTGTTATTGATTACCACAACCATACGGTCCGTTCTGTCAAAACGGGCATACGCAAGGAACTGATAATCAGAACCGAGACGCAGGAGGGAACCGGTCTTTAATACTTTATTTTGTTTATGAATCTTAATGATTTCCTTATGAAAATCAATCAAAGCATGGTCTTCCCTACCCCAGGGATAGGTTCGTCTGTTGTCCGGATCCGTAAAACCGCACAACCCTGCTTCATCGCCGTAATAGATGGTCGGCGCGCCCGGCCAGGTCATCTGAATTGTCACAGCCTCTCGAAGCACTGCCTTATTAACACCTTCTTCAGCCACATTGCTTCCGAGTGTATGCATACGGCCGACTTTATGGTTTGTTCTTGTTAAAAAGCGCGAATGATCATGATTACTAAGCTCATTCATCGCCACCTGCAAAGACGGTGTCGTGAAATTCATTTCATGATGCGCCATCGCACCCCAGAACGAATCTGCATTACCGTACAAATCTTCTCTGTAGTCATCGCTGTGCTTCTGCATTCCGGTCAAAAACCATGTAACCGGCTCCATAAAAGCATCGTAATTCATTACGGTATCCCATTCCTCGCCGTTTAACCAATCCTTAGCCGGTCCGTAATGTTCCGCAAGAATAATTGCCTGCGGATTCGCTTCTTTAACCGCTTTGCGGAAATCCTTCCAGAAACAATGGTTAAACTCCGGCGAATGTCCGAGGTCTGCCGCCACATCCAAACGCCACCCGTCGGCATTGTAGGGCGGAGATACCCATTTCTTTCCGATTCCTAAAATATACTCATATAACTGCTCAGACTCTTCATAATTAAGCTTCGGCAACGTATCATGTCCCCACCAGCCGTCATAGGAGCCGTTATAAGGCCACTGGTCTCTATGGAAACGGAAAAACGAACGATACTTACTGTCTGCCTGCACATAAGCTCCCTTTTCGTAGCCTTCCTGATTCTCGTAAATACGTTCTTTATCCAGCCACTTATTGAAGGAACCGCAATGATTAAACACACCGTCTAAAATGACACGGATGCCCCTTCTATGTGCTTCTTCCACAACTTTAGCAAAAAGAGCATTACTTGCATCCAGATTTGCCTTACTCGCAACACGTTTGATGTACTTGCCCGCATAGCGGTTTTCCCTGCAATCGCCCTGCAAAATTTCATCATTATCTTCAACAATCCGGCCAATATGCGGATCAATATTATCATAATCCTGTATATCATATTTATGATTGGAAGGGGAAACAAACAGAGGGTTGAAGTAAATAACCTCAATGCCCAAATCCTCAAGATAGTCCATTTTATCAAGGACACCTTGTAAATCACCTCCGTAAAACTCCCGTACTCCCATCTGTGCCGGATATTTATACCAGTCTTCCACCTTCACGGAATAATCATTCAAATAAAAATATTCTCGTGTTTCCACATCATTAGACGGATCACCGTTACAGAAGCGGTCTACGTAAATCTGGTACATAACAGCACCTTTGGCCCAATCCGGTGTCTCGAACCCCGGAATCACACGAAAATTGCAATATTCCTGCACCTCTCTGGTAATTCCCTTGCGGTTGTAAAAACAGTGGACCTTTCCGGCCTTGATTTCATAATAATACGAGAGCGGCTCCGTAACGTTCTCCACCACGCACTCGTAAAAGTCAAACAAGTGATCTGCCTCCACCTTCTTCATCGGAATCACCTTATCAGAATAATGCAGACATACCATATCCACATTATTTTTGGCCGTACGGAAACGGATTCTGATGTCTTCTCCGATCTTTGGCTGCATCGGAATCACATATTCTTCCGTTGTATCTGCAAACAACGCCTTCTTGTTCAAAAACGGTCGCATTGTTGTAATATATTGAAATGCTTTCTCTACTTCAAAACAACGATTAATATCCATTTTATCGCACCTCACTACAATCTATATTTTATTATATCTGTTGGGGCTTATCAAGGTTTTTTTGCGATAAGACGGGAATAGAAGAAGGGTTTCTTTAAGCCCCTGTGCACCGAGACTGACGCTCCTAACAACCGTAAATAAACGGGCGTGGCCCGCAAAACGGTTTTACTCCGATTTTCTTTGTGCCGCAGCAGTTCCCCTTTTCTTAATGTTTCCATTCATACTACAGTAATCCGACAACACGATGTTGTCGGAAGGTCCGCCGCAGCACGGATGCTGCGTTCGGACCGTTTACGTCCGTCTATATATAAGTTTCCGGAAACATTTAGAAAAGCACTGCTGCAAGCAGAAAAGCGGAGTAAAACCGTTTTGCGGGCCACGCCCGTTCAATTTACCCCCATAAAACGTAAAAAAGACAGTCGAATGAACTGTCCTTTTTAGAGAAGGTATTTCTTCTTATGGGGTATAGCAAAAAACTATAATGTATTGGGGGGGTTACATCTAGAAGTATAGCACCCTCCCCCTATAGAAACAAGCCATAAAATTCACAAAGTTTACAAAACCTTTGGTTGTTTATTGTTTATTTTGCACAAATACCTGTTGTCGAATTACACGATAAAATCTTCCGAACCTTCTTTTGAGCCATTTTGCACCTTATCAAAGAGGGCTTCAAACTCTTCACGTGTGATGCGTTCTTTTTCAATCAGAAGCTCTGAGCATGCATGAAGGAAATCCATATGCTCGCCGATGATTTCTTTTGCCTTCGCATAGCAATCGTCAATGATTGCTTTCACCTCAGCATCAATATCTCCTGCAATACGCTCACTGTACGGACGCGTATGTGCAAGGTCGCGGCCGATAAATACTTCATCGCCGTCTGCTTCATAGTTAATGGTTCCTAAGTTTTCACTCATTCCGTAACGGGTTACCATTTCTCTTGCCACAGCGGTTGCCTTACGGATATCGCTGGAAGCACCGGTTGTAATATCATCAAAAATCAATTCTTCTGCAATACGTCCGCCAAGGGAAACCATGATATTCTGTTTCATCTTTCCTTTGGTGTGGAACATTTCATCATTCTCAGGAAGCGGCATGGTATAGCCGGCTGCCGAACCTCCTGTCGGAATAATGGAGACGGTATAAACCGGATCCATATCCGGTAACACATGGAATAAAATAGCATGACCGGTTTCATGATAAGCCGTAATCTTCTTTTCTTTATCGGAAACAATCTTGCTCTTCTTTTCCGTTCCGATACCAACTTTAACAAAAGACTTTGTGATATCTTCCTGAATAATATAAGATCTCTTTTCCTTTGCTGCAAGGATTGCCGCTTCGTTTAAAAGGTTCTCCAAATCTGCTCCGGTAAAACCGGCTGTGGTCTGTGCCACTCTCTTTAAATCTACATCATCACCGAGCGGTTTCTTGGCCGCATGTACATAGAGAATATCCTCACGGCCTTTTACGTCCGGTCTGCCCACATGAATCTGACGGTCAAAACGTCCGGGACGTAAAATCGCCGGATCCAGAATATCCACACGGTTCGTTGCTGCCAATACGATAATTCCGCTGTTTTCCGCAAACCCATCCATTTCTACAAGCAGCTGATTCAAGGTCTGCTCTCTTTCATCATGTCCGCCACCCATACCGGTACCTCTGCGGCGTGCCACCGCATCAATCTCGTCGATAAAAACGATACAAGGCTTACATCTGTTTGCTTCTTCAAACAAATCACGTACACGGGATGCCCCGACACCAACAAACATTTCCACGAAATCGGAACCGGAAATACTAAAGAACGGCACACCCGCTTCGCCTGCTACAGCCTTGGCAAGTAAGGTTTTACCTGTTCCCGGAGGTCCTTCTAAGAGAACACCTTTCGGAATTCTTGCACCAACCGAAGTGAAACGCTCCGGATCTTTCAGAAATTCTACAATCTCCTCAAGGTCTTCTTTTTCTTCCTGTAAGCCCGCAACATCCTTCAATCCCTTATTGGTATCGTTGATTTTGCGTGCTCGGCTTTTACCAAAGTCCATCATCTTGCTTCCGCCGCCTGCTGCCGCATTCTGTGCATTCACGAACATAACAAAGAAGAAAGCACAAATCGCAAGAATAATAAGCGGTGGTAACATATATGTCAGAAACCAGTTCGGTTGCGGTACTTCACCGATTAACGGGTCAAGTCCCTGCTCACGCAACCACATCTCCGTTTCATATGCATCGGTCACATGCAACAATGCCTGATCTCCGTTCTTATAGGATACCAGAAGACTTCCGCCTTCTGATGACTGCTTCTGCTCAATAATAACGCCTACCACGTTACCGGCTTTCAGTTCTTTTTCCAGGGTGCCGCGACTGATTACATTCTGACCCCAGGTCAGGCTGCTTACCCAGACGGCAACCATAATAAGAATGGCAATCAAAAGAAAAATCGCGCCATTCCCTCGTCTTTTTTCATTTTTTTCCACGAGTTTTTCCCCACTTTCTGTTACTCAATTACTTTATGAAATATTGTCAAAACATACTTTTCCGATATACGGAAGATTACGATACTTCTGCGCATAATCCAGTCCGTACCCTACTACAAAAAGGTCCGGAATTTCGAAGCCGATGTAATCTACATCCACCTCAATCACTCTTCTTTCCGGTTTGTCCAAAAGTGTGCAAAGCGCAAGACTTTCCGGTCTTCTCGATTCTAACAGTTCCATCAAATGGCTCAAGGTTCTTCCCGAATCAATAATGTCCTCTACAACAAGCACGTGTTTCCCTGCAATCGGATCATCCAGATCTTTATTAATCTTAATATTTCCGCTGGATTCCGTTCCTGCTCCGTAGCTGGAAACAGACATGAAATCAATAGATACCGGAACCGTAATATATTTCGCAAGTTCACACATAAAAAAACTTCCGCCGCGCAATACACAAATCAAATGAAGCTCTTTCCCTTCATATGCTGCGCTGATTTGTTTACCCATTTCACGGATTCGTTCTTTTACCGTTTCTTCTGAAAAAACCACTTCAATTCTTTCACTCATCCCTTAAGTACCTCCTTTAATTTACTTCTCTATTTCAGCCATATGCCATTGTACGATTCTTTTGGTTTCTTTTGTCACCTTACAGGCTTCGCTGATTCGATATCCCAGCACCCACATCACATGGTTCCCGTCAGCCAGAAGCCAGATATCATCTCGAACCGATGCCGGTATTTTCTCATCTATAAAATAACGTTTCAAGGATTTCTTTCTTCCCTTTGCATCAATGACAAGATAGTCTCCTTCTCTCCTCTTGCGAAAAATCGGATAACAATTTATTGTATCATAATCAAACCATTTCGTATATCTTTTTTGCGGAATATTTTCCAAATCGGCATTCCGGACGGTTTCACTACACATTGTAATCCCGTCGCCTAACGTGCAAACGGTATCGGGTTGTGCCGGAATCGCCAAGTCTTCTTCCTTTTCCTTATCCTGCGAATCGCTCTCCCTGTTAAGCACCACACCCTCCGCATGTCTGACAGCATTCACTTCATAAGGAAGCTGTACCGATTTGCCGCAGGGTTTTTGAAACAACGCAACCACATCTCTCACATGAATACGTCCTACGTCCTTTGCACTGCCGCTGCAAAATGTAATCGCTTCATATATCACCCTTTTACAAAGAAGCGGCGAAAGCTCCTCATAAAGGGCATTTCGAAGAAGAACACCTTTCTCTGCTTCCTCCACATAAGTCTGATAAGCACGATTGGTTTCTTCCCGTAAATAATCTTCTATTTCCTGAAGCTCTGTCGCAGTCTGCACGATGTGCTCCGATGCATTTGACACAATCTGTTCCGCCTCCGGTAAAATCCTGTGCCGGATTCTGTTTCTGGTGTAAGTCTCCAATGCATTCGTCTCATCCGTGACAAAAGAAAGTCCCCACATTTCCAGATATGCCTCAATTTCAGCACGCGAAACACAAAGGAGCGGACGCAGACACTGCCCCTTCACAGGCCGGATTCCGCCCAGTCCCCGCAGGGAAGAACCTCTGAAAAGATGAAACAGTACCGTTTCAGCACAATCGTCTCTGTGATGTGCGGTTAAAATATACATAGCCCCTTCCTGCGTTGCTATCTGACGGAAAAATTCATACCGGATCATCCGGCCGGCTTCCTCTTCGGAACATTTCCTCTCCGCTGCCGCTTTTTTCACATCTGCGTGAAGCACATAAAAGGGAATTCCTTTTTCTTCTGCCATGTTCCTCACAAATTCCTCGTCCCTGCCTGCCGTTTCGCGAAGTCCGTGATTTACATGCACACAAACCAGCTTCAAATTCATCTCAATTTGAAGCCGGCAAAAAATATCAAACAGACAAACCGAATCTGCACCGCCGGAAACCGCCAGCACAAGCTTTTTTCCTGTTAATACTATATTCTGTTGTTCCACATAAGCTTTTACCTGTTCTACCATGCCATAAATATATCGGATTTATGCACGGAATTCAAGCCAAATTCGGCAAAAGCGTGGCAAAGAGAATGGTAATATCATCCCTTACACGCCCTTTGCCGGCATGCAGGGCACATTGCATCAGATGGCTCGCGGCCTCCTTCGGTTCTCTTACCGAAACACCTTGCAATGCTGAAAGAAACTCCTCTTCCTTTTCAAAACATTCCAGCACTCCGTCAGAAATCATTACGATACTATCTGATTCAAACAGGTCATATTCCACCGTCTCTGCCTGCTCTTTCTGCAGACAAAACCCAAGCGGATACCCGCCTCCCGGTACTTTTTCCACACTGCTTCCGCGCCGTATATAGCTTGCCGGTGCACCATATTTGACAAACACTGCCGTCGCACTCTCCAAATCCACACGACAGGCGTCTAATGTCGGCATATTCTGCTCCTTGGCCAGAGAAATATAATATCCGTTCACAAGCTCTGCCGCACGTTCTATGTCAAAACCGGAATCCACGTATTTTTCAAGCCATTCCAGTACCCGCTCACTGTCTGCATATGCCTCTTCACCGGAGCCGGCGCCGTCTGAAATAGCGCATAGCTGCTCGCAACCCGATATTTCATAAAAGAAGGTGTTGTCACCGGAAATGCGCTCAGACTCCTTCACCGCTGTTGCAATTCCTGTTTTTAACAGGTAGGGCGGCTGCATTTCAAAGACATATACCTCCGGTTCATAACTGACAAAAAACAGATTCTCTTTTGCAGAAATAAAAGAACGATGAAAAAATCCGCTCAAAACTTCCGCAATATCTTCCGTCGTGAAGTCCGCATCCCGACCGGCATGCATGGTCAGCACAAGCTGAAGAATTCCTCCGCGTTCCATCAGATACATATCATGCAAAAAGATGCCGTGCTTTTTCAGTCCGTTTTTAATCATCACGGTTTTTTTTCGTGACGGCGTATGATAGGTAATATTCTCATTAGCCAGAAGCCGCATGGATTCTGCCATATCCTGTAAATTCTCTGCCATCAGCAAATGATGATTGATACTCCTACTCCGGTAAAACCTCTCCCGGCGGTTCATACATTCCTCTTCACTGCCTCTCTCCCCCAACGCGCACTCTGACATTTTCCTGTATGAGCGTGCCAATTCACTGTAAGCCTCTGAAAGCGCCAGCATGCGCCTTCTCCCATAGGCGGGTAAAAGAGTCGTATTTGTTCCTGTTTTCACATTTCATCGTTCCTTTCCTGTTTTGTCCTCATTTTAATACGGACAAGCGGAAATATTTGTCGAAGAAAGCATGTAAACCACCGGGTTTTTAACGACAAAAAACGCGAGGCATCTAAAATACTGCCTCGCGTTATTTCTCTGCTATAAAAACAATCTCACCATCTTTTACAAGACCGAGTTTTTGCTTCGCTACTTCTTCCATGTATTTATTTGTCTTTGTATATTTATCAAATTCTACAAGCTCTTCTGCGCGTTTCTCTTCTTCCGCAATCAATGCCTCATAATAGGCTTCCTTCTCAAGATATTCGTTTCGCTGATTCTGCAAACGGATACTTCCGATTCCAACCACAACCAGTAACAGTGCCAAAACACTGATTACAATAAATGTGGTCAGGCGGTTTTCTGTTTTACGTCTCCACGCAGGCCTTCTTTTATTACCAGCCATCTGTATTATCCCCCAACTTCTTCTCGCTTAATCCTTGCGAGTCCACATCCTTGTGTTTACATAATGTGATTTTAAACCATTTTATGCAAACCGTCAACCACATTTTTGGTATTATGGTAAACTTTTTTATAAAAGCTTCCGCTTTGGAAAATACCGATTTTACGCGATTTCCCACGGCAATAACCGGTTTTTCTACAATATGTACTACTCTTTTTATGTAAACCACAATATATTGTAGTATTTTAGCGGTTTTATCTATGTAAACCACGCTGATGCCACCTTTGTAAAGGATAACGCCGAGAAAGACACCCAATAGAAAATACCAGGTGACAACGCCCTGACACCAGTGAAACATCGCAATCAGGCTGCACGGAATAACCATAATCCAATAAAAGAAGTCTTCCGTCATACACCAAAACATCGTATGTGCAAATACGCGACGTAAAATCAATATGCCGTCATACAGAAAGGCTGACAAAGCACCGAAGCTGACCGCGTAGACAAAAACCTCCAGTTCGGCAAGAATCTGCGGTGATAGTTTCATGAAAACAACCGGCCAAAAATAGATTCTTTTCGCCCCGTACTGCTTGGTAAATCGGAATAAGCAAGGCTGTCAATGCGGCCCTCCACGTCCACTTCACCCTTTTCTAACGAAAGGCGCGTCACGTGAAGCTCGCTTCCCTTAATCATTAACATTCCCTGTTCCGTTTCCAGAATAATCTCATTCACGTCAAATGCCAGCACATCCACAACACCGTTTAACGCACAGGTTTTACGTCCTAAAAGCGATACCTTATGTGTGTGCGGAGCTTTCGCGGTCTGATTTAAGCCTTCCATAATCCTTCGTCTCCTTCTTGCATATCACTTCTATATTCTATGCCCGTGCTGCCAAAATTATGACTTGAAGCATTCCTTAATTTGATTATGCACTCTTGTATTATCCGGAATTAAATCCTTAGCTTTGGGCTATATCATTTGTTCGAAAAAAAACTTACTATAGATACTTCCCGGCTTGTTTTCTTTACCGAAAGTATCTATAGAAATAAATTGCCTTGTGAGGTCCACTTTTCAATAAAACTATCTTAGGAAAACATAAAAAAAGTATCTATAGGAATTTTTCTTCCTGTCAGATACTTTTTGAAAATATAAAGTGGAACCCGAAGGTAAATTTTTCTCCATAGATACTTCTGATATCCGTATAAGCGTCACCGGCGAAAGTTTACACCCCTTCTTTCATCCGATACATACGCATTGCATTTTGTGTGGTTACCTTGATTACCTCTTCCGGTGTGATTCCCTTGATTTCAGCTATCTTTTCGACAACGTAAGGAAGATAGCGCGAATCGTTACGTTTCGCACGGTAAGGGACCGGTGCAAGGTAAGGACAGTCTGTTTCCAGAACGATGTTTTCGAGGTCAATTTCCTCTACTACTTCCACAAGCTTTCTCGCATTTTTAAATGTAATAACACCGCCGACACCGATATAAAAGCCCATGCCTACGACTGCTCTTGCAATCTCCGGCGAATATGAAAAACAATGCATGACGCCCTCAAATTTCTGTTCACCACCATGCAGCTCTTCCCGGCGTCTTAATTCCGCACGGAGCACTTCCAACGTATCTGCTGCCGCTTCTCTTGAATGGATGATAACGGGAAGATTTTTCATATCTGCAAGAACCAGCTGCCTTGCAAACCATTCCTTCTGCACTTCCTTCTCCGTAGAATCCCAATAATAATCTAATCCGATTTCTCCCACAGCGACGATTTTATCCTCATCACAATAGGAAGAAAGCAATTGAAACGCTTCCTCATCAAGTTCTCCGACTTCATTCGGATGAACGCCGACTGCACCATAAACAAACGGATATTTCCTTGTCAGTGCGATGGTCGTTGCACAGCTTTCCATATCCGCCGCACAGTTTAATACCTTGCCGATACCGGCTTCCTTTAAGCTGCCAAGCAGTTCCTCGCGATCTGCGTCAAAATCTTCATCATCATAATGTGCATGTGTATCAAAAATCATCTCTGTTCACTCTCCCGTATCAGAATATTTACACGTCAGAGCCTATTTCTCGCGCTTTTCAAGCAAAATATCGCTCAGGCGTCCGAAATCCTCCAACGTAAAAGTCTCGCCGCGGATACTTTCGGATACGCCCATCTCCTGCAATGCTTCCGACACTGCCTGCTTGCTTACGCGAAGCTCCGGTGCGTTGGATAATCCGTTCATCAGGGTTTTACGTCTCTGACGGAAGGACGCATGGATTACCTGGAATAAAAATGCCTCGTCCTTGACCGTTACCGGCGGCTCCCCATGCACTTTCAACCGGATTACCGCACTTGCCACGTTAGGCTTCGGGATAAAGCAGTTCGGAGACACAATCGTCACCACCTCTGCCTTGGAATAAAAGGCAACCGCAAGGGACAATGCACCGTAATCCTTCGTTCCCGGTCCCACCTGCATACGCTCTGCCACTTCCTTTTGCACCATAATCGTGATGGAATCGAGCGGCACATGGCTCTCAAAAAGCCCCATGACAATCGGTGTTGTAATGTAATACGGCAGATTGGCAACCACTTTAACCGGTCTACCGCCGTTTTTTTCTTCTACAAGCGCAGCGATATCCACCTTCAGGATATCTTCATTCAGAATCGTAACATTATCATAATCCGACAACGTATCCTTCAGAATCGGAATCAGTGCCTTATCTATTTCGACCGCAATAACACTGCCCGCGCGCTCTGCAAGATACTGTGTCATCGTTCCGATTCCGGGGCCGATTTCCAGTACGCAGTCGTCTTTGGTCAGCTCCGCACTGTCCACAATTTTTTCTAAAATATGGTCATCAATCAGGAAGTTCTGACCGAACTTCTTCTGAAAGTTGAAATTATACTTCTGTAATACCTCTATCGTATTTCCCGGGTTTCCCAAATAGGCCATCGTTTTACATTTCCTTTTCTAAAAAAGCATTACCCGCCAAAAATTATTTGGTAGGTAATGCAAATATTATCACATGTTTTCCCTTTTATCAATCTTGAACTGCGATTACAGGATATACGTTCTCAATAGTTACCCATTACGGCACTCTTTCTGATTACAGGACACTTGCTTTGCCATCCAGGCACGCGGTCCGCGATATTTCACACTCTCGCCGGCCACAGATGCGGCATAACGCAAAGCTTCTTCTGCTTCTTTCCCCATGTGAAAATATCCGTAACAAAAGGCACCATGAAATATATCTCCTGCACCGAGCGTATCCACTGCAACAACTTTGTCCACAGGAATTTCCGTTCCGTTATATAAAATAGTTTTTTCTCCTCTGGTCATTGCCTTATGGACCGCCTTACACGACATCACAAAAATATCATTTCCTGCTTCATCTCTGAAATCCTCGGACGCAATTACAATATCTGCCTTTTGCAAAAAGGCTTCGATTCCGGGCTTTACACTGCCCGCATCCAGAACAATTGTCTGTTCGGTGCTATGTGCAAGAATATCTTGTGAAATCTCCTGTTGATTGCAGTCAAATAAAATGAAATCATATACATCCGTCGCAAAGCTGCGATTTGGTGTAAAAGGATGCTGTCCGCTTATGATACTGCGGCTTCCGTCTTTTGATACCAGGATGCATGCCGTATTCGGTGTTGTCTCATACGCAGCAAAATTTAACACCTTGACGCCGTAAGTATCCAGCTCTTTTCTAATCGCTTCACTCTCAGGTCCCATACCAAGACAGGTCGCAAGCGTCGCATCGCCGCCTAATGCCGCATAGGTAATTGCCGCATTGGCAGCAGGGCCTCCTATATATGTTGCAAAATCATCTGTTTTGATTTTATGATTCTTCTTAGGAATCTCATCCGTATAGTATACTATATCCTTTGTGCATAACCCCACAAATAAACCCTTGGGAGCTATGCTTCCGTTTCTCGCACGCTCAGCCATACTTCTTCTTTCCTTCTGTACAGGTTCCTTTATATCCTTCCCCTATTCTACACCAATTCCTTCCTGCTTCCAATCCCCCGCGAATAGTTCCGCATTCCTTGCTCACAGCCCCTAGCCGTTCTGCATCTCAAGCTGTGCTTTGATCAAACGGTAGTACATGCCCTTTTTCGCAATCAGTTCCTCATGCGAACCGATTTCCGCAATGCGATGATTATCAATGACCAGCAAACGGTCGGCATTTTTTAACGTGGACAGACGATGCGCAATTGCAAATGTGGTTCTGCCCTTTGTCAGACGCTCCAGCGCCTTTTGAATCATGTATTCACTTTCGGTATCGAGACTTGCCGTTGCCTCATCCAGAATCAGGAGACGCGGCTGGTTTAATATCGCTCTTGCGATTGCAATTCGTTGCCGTTCACCACCGGAAAGCGTATGTCCTTTTTCCCCTACATAGGTATTGTAGCCATCAGGCGTTTTACAAATAAATTCATGCGCATTGGCAAGCTTTGCCGCCATAATAACCTCTTCCATTGTGGCATCCGGCCTTGAAAAACGGATGTTGTTCAAAATGGTTCCGGAGAACAAAAAGGTTTCCTGCAATACAACACCAAGCTGAGAATGATAATAATCGGAACGCAAAGAGTCTATCTCATGTCCGTCAATCAGAAGCTTACCGTCGTCAATTTGGTAAAGACGCATTAAAAGGTTAATCATCGTGGACTTTCCGGCACCGGAAGCACCGACAATACCTATCATCTCGCCTTCTTTTACGTCCAGATTAATGTCCCAGAGGACGGGCTGATACGACTTGTAGCCAAAGGTTGCATGACGGAAAGAAATATCTCCCTTGATGTCGTGGCAGATTTTATCATCCTGCGAACCGCCCTTCGCTGCCACAACGCCCTCTTCTACATAAATCTCCTGGTCAAGCACGTCATTGATTCGCTCCATACTTGATACAAGATTCATGATATCTCTCGGCATATAACTCATCCAGGAAATATACTGGTAAAGCAACTGTGTATATGTAATGAACTGAAACAGTTCACCGGGCTCTAACTTCTCGCCGAGAATATCAAAGCCACCCACCGTAATAACGAAGAACACACCCAGTCCCATGATAAAGTTCAACAGCGGGAAAAACACCGCCCAGAAAATTTCATTTTTACTCTGTACTTTACAATATTCCTGCGCAAGTCGGTTGAACTTTTCACTTTCTTCCTTCTCTTTGCCGTAGGTTTTTACCACACGCATACCGGAAATCACATCCTGCAGATTACTGCTGACATCGTCGTTTTTCTTATACTGCAGATGAAAACGTCTGTGAATATTATTGCGGAATGCGCCCGTAAGCCACACCGCAACCGGAATAAAGATAAAAGCACAAAGCGCCAGCTTTACATTAATGCAGAGCATAAAAATCATATCCCAGATAAAAATGAATAGCACGGTGAAAAGATTACAGAACGTTGTCTGCATAAATTCCCTGATTTTACCCGTATCCGAAATAATTCTGTTCATCAATTCACCGGGACGTCTGTCGTTGATAAAAATAAGCGACAGCATCTGAATCTTTTCAAACAGCTTTCCGCGCAGGTCCTTGGCAATCTGTGCACCAAGCACCGTACAATAATAGCTTTTTAAAATATTGATTACTACGATGGACACACTTAAGAAAAACATCGCACCAAGGCAAAGATATGCTGTTTTAATATCTCCCGATGACGTTCTTAAAACATCATCAATCAAATAACGCTGCACGGCGGGATTTAAAAGCGTTACCACCGCAGCCCCGATCATCAGAAGGGAAATCCCGAAAACCCTCGCCTTATAGGGTGCCAGCAATCTTAAAAAGCTGCGCAGGAACCCACCCGTCTTAGAACAATGCGGGCACTCCTTGGTACCGGGAATTGCCTTATGGCACTTCGGACATATCTTCTCATATTCATTACTCTCTACTTCTTCAAAGCGTCCCGAAATCAAAATGTTAATTCCACGCGCGATATAAGCATATCGCGACATATGTTTGGCAGAATAATGCACCAGACACTCTTCTGCCCCCGCACGACTCAGAATCAGGATTCCTCCGCCGATGCACGCTTCGGTCTTGGCTGCATCACAGTCAGCAATCGGAATACTTTTGACTTCTGCTTTGGAATACACTACAATCCTCGTGGTCGTAACCAGAACATAACCATCCTTGTTCCAGTTTCCTTTTCCGTCTATATCATACGGAACGGCATAATATAATTTTTCCTCCCCGGTCAGCGCCAACGCTTCCGTCACTTCTCGGGGCAGATCGTATTTCAATATCACTTTAATCACCCGACCTTTACTTTATAGGAACAAATCCAACTTACGCTGCTCTTTTACGGATAATGCAAAGACATCCGGGATTTCAAACCGGTTCTCATCGATATCGGAAATTAAAAGCCTGCTGTCCGTTAATCGTACAACCGCATTTCCACCCATATTAATAATAAAGCGGCACTCCCCACGGTCTGTCAAAACATGAAAATATGCATATCCGTATTCATCCTTGATATCTATCACCTTCTGAATCACCGGAGTAAAATAATGAAGCGTAAGTTGCGCCTCAAGCATTTCAGCCGTCTCTTTCGAAAGGCTTCGAATATCCATAATGACACCGATTTCACGGCTTCTTTCCTCTGCCGTACGCACTGATATATATTTATCGGGATCTGTAAAAGGAAACAATCTGATTACATTCACCCTATCCCAGTGCCCGCTGTCGAAATCAAGACTGATAAAACCGCCGTCCGTCTTTGTAAAAACGGCATTTTCTGCAGTAATCTGACGAAGAGACGTCATCTGTTCCACTTCTTCATTCATGGACTCTATTTCAAAATTTCTTTTCTGTTCCATTTATTCCTCACTTTCCCCCGTCCCTGAAGGGACAGGTTCTGACGCTACCATCCTGTTTCAATCATCCACTTCTTCCAAAGAAAGTGACTTAGTCTGCAATTCCACAAGCTTTGCGTACACACCGTTCATTTCCATCAGCTCTGTATGTGTACCGGATTCCACCACACGTCCCGAATCAATAACAATCAGACGATCCGCATTTTTTAAGGTGGAAATTCTGTGTGCAATGGAAAGCGTCGTTCTTCCCTGCACAAGGTAATCAAGCGCTTTCTGAATTGCTTTTTCCGTCTCGGTATCCACACTTGCAGTCGCTTCATCCAGAATCAAAATCTTCGGATTCGCAAGCACGGCTCTCGCAATGGAAAGACGCTGCTTTTCACCACCGGATAAGTCCTTCCCTGCCGCACCGATTACGGTATCATATCCATCCGGCATGCGAGAAATAAATTCATGTGCGCTGGCAAGCATTGCTGCCTGCATAATTTCTTCCCTCGTTGCCCCGGGATTACCGTATGCAATATTATCCGCCACGGTTCCCATGAAAATATAAGTATCCTGTGAAACCATCGCAACATTTCTTCTCAAATCCCGAAAAGCCAGCTCTTTCACATCAATTCCGTCAATTTCAATTTTACCCTCATCCACATCATAAAGTCTGGAAATCAGGCTGACTAACGTTGTTTTACCGGCTCCGGAACGCCCTACGATACCAAGCACTTCTCCGGGTCTCACCTCGAAATCGATATCTTTCAGGATTCTTCTGTTTTTATCATAACCAAACGAAACATGGGATAACTTAATCTCTCCCTTGGGCGCAGTAAGCGCAATCGGATTCGGCACCTCCTTAATTTCAGGAATGGAATCCATAATCTCAAACATACGCTGCGCCGCGTTGATACTGTCTGACCAGAGACGGAACACCCTGGAAAAGAAGTTCATCGGTCCGTTTAGCTGTGCCACATATCCGACAAATGTAATCAAAATACCAACCTCTATACGATGGCTCTGCATCATCATAAAAACACCCAGCAGCCATACCCAGATTGCCGAAATTTCCTGCACCAGATTATAAAGAATTGTAAAACGGTTATTATACTTTTCAATTCTGACTTCTGCATCACGCAAATAATCATTCGGTCCTTCAAAACGCTCAATTTCACCGCCCTGCTGGCCGAAAGACTTCACCACGCGCGAGCCCGTCAGATTATCGTTTACCTTGGTATTGACTGCACGCTCCGCACGATGACGTCTGCCGAACAAGCTCCAGATACGAGGTTTAAGCTTCACGCTGATTACAACCAGAAGCGGCAGCAGCACGCAGGCTACCGAAGCCATCTGCCAGTTCAACCGGAACATAACAATAAAAGATGCCAAAATGGTAAAAGAGTGAACAAAAATATACGGGAAGCCGTCTAAGAAAAATCCCGTCACACGTTCCGCATCCCCAAGTACTCTGGTCATCAGATTTCCGGTCTGCTTGCTGGTAAAAAAGCGAAGTGATAACTCACCCATGGAAGCAAAAATATCCTGCTTCATATCGCGGATGGACGTTGCAACAATCCTTGCCATTACAGATCCTTGAATAATACTGATGGTATGCTGCGTCACCTTAGCCGCCAACATGCACGCAACCAGCACAAAAAGCGCTGTCACGTACTGACCCTGTAATCCGAACGGCGCAAGATAGGTGTCGTTTTTGGCAAGTACCCAGTCGTAAAGTACCGTACCGCTCAAATACGGCCACGCAAGACTTACAAGCGCAGATGCCACATAACAGAACGCGAGCACGATAATCATCCATTTATATCGTAAAAAGTAACGGAAGGTGCGCATGAAAATGCTTCTTTTATTCATACACTTCGGACAAATCTTACGCTCCTCATCCGGATACTTTGTACCGCAAACAGGACAATAAAGCTCTTCCTGTTCTTCTGCCTCTTCCTCTTCGGTAATCTGTTCTCCCTTAATAAACTGCTTATACTTTTTCAAAAAAGCTTCCATATCGGCAAGATACAGATTCGAATGTGCTGCCACTCTGACCGGCCGGCCCTCATACTCCATACAAATCAGGTTGGTTGCGACCATATGCTCGCGATGAAGTTTCTCTACTTTTGCCACGTCATAAAGTCTGTATGTATACTCAGTTTCTTCTTCATAACTTACATCATCCTTTTTTTGCGTTCCCTTCATATATATAATATGGGAGGAAATCGGCGCGCTTGTTGCAACCCCGAGATAGTTTTCCGTCAAAAATACATAACCGTAAACATATTCACATGCAAACGATAAATCAATAGGACTGTAAGCCAGAATCGTCTCAGGCGTAATTCCTTCGTTTTCAAGAACTGAAAACAATTTGCCCGGTAATTTCTTTTCGCTCATTTTCTCACACCCTCCTTCCTGTTTTCTTTTCCTCTTATTGAATCCTGCGGAAAATGAATTGATAACCTGCTTTCGCACAAAACGACAAAAGCATTTTTATATATTTTTCTGATTATATAGAAAGAAATGGCATATTGCAACAAAAATTTGTACTCAAAAAAATTTTTTCTTTTTTTTAAAAAAATGCTTGCATTGTTTTGCGTTCTGTACTATAATCGATTTTGCACGTAAGAAATATTGGTATCATGCGCGATTAGCTCAGCTGGTAGAGCACCTGACTCTTAATCAGGGTGTCCAGGGTTCGAGCCCCTGATCGCGCATTTTTTTATTTCCAAAAATCACTCAGCGCAAAGACGCTTCAAGTGGACTCGCGCGCCGAGAACTCATCAATCTCAGAGCATTTTCTATGGCGGGTTCCCAAATATATAAATTTATAAGGAGGTTATTTTGACAACTATGAATCAAGCAGACTTGGAAAACTTAATCATTAATCTTGTATCTTTGTTTGGTGTAGGGACATCTATGTTAATTCCGCTCCTCTTCTTTTTAGGAATTATATTTTTCATTATTACATTTTCCGTTGTACTCTTTGCCATTTCAGGATTTCCGATTTACCGAATGGCCAAAAATGCCGGATTCAGACATCCGATTTTTGCATTTATTCCGTTTTTACAGACCTATTTACTTTTTTTCCTTCCGCAGGAAGAATTCAATCTTTTTAATTTGGTTAAAATCAAAGACCGTCACAAGGCAGCCCTTTATATGACTTTGGTCACAAATGCACCGATTTTGATTTCCATAGTTTCAATCGTCATTGTTTTTATACCGTTCTTGGGCCCTATTCTTACATCCCTTATTTCATCGGTATCTTCACTTTTTTCCATTGCAATCTGTATTGTCGGGTGGAAATGTTATTATGACATTTACCGTTTATATGATGTGGGCGAAAATGCAATATTATTATCCATCCTTAGTCTCTTTATTCCTCTGTTAACCATTGTGATGACATTTGTTCTTATGAATAAGGAACCCTACTATGGGTTTGGTAACATTTACAATGCACCGATTGAAAACGAGGACTATACTTCATGAGCTTATTATTTATATTGGACTATATTTTGCTATATTCGGGATTCTTTAATTTCATCTTTTGGGAAGGGGACTGGGCAGCAATCCAGGCACATGAAAGGTTTCCGTTGTTGTTCATCTTAATATGTGCACACGTTGTTGTATTCGTTTGTTCTCTTATCTGGAGTATTATTGAATACATTCTGCCGCGTATACCGATTTATATTATGGCCTATAATTCCGGTTACTCGAAACCATGGCTTGTGTTTGTACCTTACGGAAAGACTTATGTCTCCCTCATTCTTCCGTTTGTCGAATATTCCTATTTGGGCTGGATAAAAACGTATAACCGTCAAACGGTATTTTGGATTTACTTTGCTCTGGATATGCTGGAAAGTATAGCCACCTTAATTTTAGGATATATTCCGTTATTCGGAAGATTATTGTCTCTCGCCTATAAGGTCGGAAAGAAAATGATTCACTACAGCGAATACAAAGATTTGTTAAAGCTGTATAACTATAATGAATCTGCGAGCTGGGTTGCCGGTATCGGAATTATATTTCCGTTTGTCTACTGGATTTATCTCTTCCTTGCATGTCGCAAAGAGCCTGAATTCGGATACGACAACTACTATAATCCCTACATTCCTAATGAATACGACAAATAAAAGGCGCTGTGCTGCACACAATGTCATTAAGTTAAGGTTCTTCAAAAAGAATACCCGTCCAATGGACGGGTACTTTTTATTCAAAGAATTTTCTCTTCAACAAACTGCTAACTGAAAGTTTCCTTTCTCAATTGAATCGAATTTCAATATATTTAATCCCTACTATTTCTTTGCAGACCAACAACAAAATCCTTCGCATTAATGATTAATGCAACAGAAAATACAAAAGTAAATATCATGGGGATTACTGCATATCCGGCACTAACTTGTCCGTTACTACTTAATACCCAACACCCTGCACATAGCGTTATTCCGCAACATA